>MTOP01000104.1 GCA_002010725.1 Candidatus Aminicenantes bacterium JdFR-80 | reverse complement strand
AAAAAAAATGAATGACCAGTCAAAAGAGAGACGATCTTCTCAAATTACCTCAGGATTAATCCTAATCCTCCTGGGGGTTTTATTTCTCCTGATCACTCTTGACTATCTCAGTTGGTCTGATCTAGCCGCTTACTTCCTCCTGGGACTGGGAATCATTCTTTTAGTGGAAAGTTTCTCCAAACAGACTTCTTCCTCCACCAGTCGCCCCCCTCTTGGGAAAATTCTAGCCGGGATTATTTTAATTGTTATCGGAGCGACTAATATCTTTGGCTATTTCAACTGGTGGCCCGTCATCTTGATTATTATTGGGCTTTACCTTCTCCTTTTCCCGGCGGGCAGGATGAAAAATGGCTAGCCTATCATCATTTTGGCCAGACTTTAATCCTTAAACTCCATTTTTTATGGATTTACCTCGGCCTAGACGAATTGGTTGATATTTGGTCGCCAATTGCCATAAATTAAAGATATCGTTTAATAATTTCATCAGCAGGAGGTCTAGTCATGCGATCTAAATCGACTCTCATCAAGATTAATCTTCCTCTCATTTTAATACTTTGCCTGGCTCTAGTGGTTCATCTCCCCCTGAAAATGCCGGCCCAGGAAAACTCTTCAACTGATAATGAAACATTACAGAAATTGCTCCGCGAATTTGAAAACCTCAATCATCGCCTCGATGTACTGCAAAAAGTGATTGACGATGTTCTCTGGTACCACCGGGTGGGGGATATTGCTTACGTGGACAAGGTCAGGATTGTTGGACCACCTCGCTGGAAAGAACCCAACCCCACCGCCCAGGGCGCCGGCAATCCAATCAAATTTTACACTTATGTTTTTATCCCCAAAAAAATCGATCGCTCCAAGAAATATCCTCTGCTGGTCTTTCCTCATGGTGGCGTTCACAGCAATTTCACCACTTATTACACTCACATCGTTCGGGAATTAATGGCCCAGGGTTATATTGTTGTCGCCCCTGATTATCGAGGCAGCACCGGTTACGGTCGCTGGATGTATGAGTTGATCGACTACGGAGGACGGGAAGTGGAGGATGTTTTGGCTAGCCGNAATTACGTCCTGGAAAACTACGATTTTGTGGATAAAAAGCGAGTCGGTATCCTGGGCTGGAGTCATGGAGGTCTGATCACCCTGATGAATATTTTTGAACATCCCGAAAGTTATAAAGTCGCTTTTGCTGGTGTGCCGGTGAGTGATTTAATCGCCAGGATGGGCTATAAAACCCAGGCCTATCGCGACCTCTATTCAGCTCCTTATCACATCGGCAAAACCGCCTATGAGGATGTCAATGAATACCGCCGCCGCTCGCCCGCCTGGAATGCCCATAAACTCCAGACCCCGCTGCTGATTCATACCAACACCAATGATGAAGACGTCAATGTTCTTGAGGTTGAACATCTAATCAAATCTNTCAAAGCCGCCGGGAAAAAATTCGAGTACGAGATTTTTCAAGACGTACCGGGTGGACACTCATTTGACCGACTGGACACTCGCCAGGCGCGGGAAATAAGGCTGAAAATCTACCGTTTCCTCGCCCGCTATCTGCATCCCCCCTATCCCTTTAAAAGTCTAGCTGATTTATCCCGAGCCGGTTATCGATAATTATCTAAGAAGTGCCGAGGGTGGGACTCGAACCCACACGGAAGCGCGGCTTCCAAAGGATTTTAAGTCCTTTGCGTCTACCAATTCCGCCACCCCGGCACAAGTAGAAATTCCAGCATCTCCTGGGAATTTGAATTATAACACAGGAATATAATCCTGAACAATATTTTTTCGGTGGGGAGATGACCCAGTTTTTTCCTGACCAATCTTCTCCTGACTCTTCTCCTTGAAGGTCCTTTTACAATCTTGCCTGGAGTTATATTGCTAAGACTAGCAGAATCCTCTAAACTAATTCCTCCGGGTCAATAGATTACCCGGGATAAAGGATAAATAAGGAGAAAGAGCTGCTTCGCCTACTCATCCTCCAACTTCTTCGCCAGCCAACGACCAGCTCAAAAAACCCTCTTCTCCTTATTTATTCCTCAGCGATTATCTAGCCCGAGGTAATTATGGTCAAAAAAACATCATTAATTCTTCTTTTATCAATAAGTTTTGTGGGACTAACTTTCTTCCCAGAAAATCCATTCTCTACTCAAACCGACTATCCCCTTAAGCCGGTTAATTTCTGGGAAGTCAAAGTTACAGATAACTTCTGGGCACCCCGAATGGCCACCAATCAGCGGGTGACCATTCCTTATCTTTTCCGGATGAATGAAGAAACCGGTCGGGTGGATAACTTCCGGATCGCCGCCGGCCTTAAAAAGGGTCGCCATACCGGGAAGCGTTACAATGATTCTGATGTATATAAAGCTATTGAAGCTGCCTGTTATGCACTGAAAACCCATCCTGAGCCTGACCTAAAAAAACAGGTTGACGAGTTAATTACTCTTATTGGTCTGGCTCAGGAGCCAGACGGTTATCTTTTTACTACCCGGACGATCAATCCCGCCAACCCTGCGCCCGGCTCCGGTCCAGAGCGCTGGTCGAATCTCCGGGTCAGTCATGAGCTTTACAGTCTGGGACACCTCTACGAAGCAGCTTACGCCCATTATCTGGCCACCGGCGAAAAAAGTCTGACCAAAATTGCTCTGAAAAGCGCTGATCTTTTGGTAAAAACTTTTGGACCTGGCAAACACCGCGGTTTTCCCGGCCATCAGGAAATAGAAATCGGGCTGGTCAAACTTTATCGCTTAACCGGCCAGAAAAAATATCTCCAGCTGGCTCGCTTTTTCCTCGATGAGCGGGGCCATTACCATGGCGGCCGAATCTATCCAGACAACTCGCCTTTTCATATTTATAATTCCGAGGAATATCTCCAGAACCATCAACCAGTCCTAGAGCAAAAGGAAGCAGTCGGTCATGCCGTCCGGGCCACCTACATGTACTGCGGTCTGCTGGATGTAGGGGTGCTGGGAGGTTGGCCAGCTTACACCCGGGTTAGTGCCCGCCTCTGGGAAGATGTCGTCTCTCGAAAACTCTACCTGACCGGAGGCCTCGGTATAGCCGGTGAATATGAGGCCTTCGGTGGTCCCTATGAGCTACCTAATGAGAAAGCCTATGCGGAAACCTGCGCCGCTGTAGGTAATACCTTCTGGAACCAACGCCTCTTCCAACTCGAAGGAAAGGCCCGATATATCGATGTCCTGGAAAGGATCATCTACAATGGTCTCCTCTCCGGCGTCAGCCTGAGCGGCGATAAATTCTTCTATCCCAACCCGCTGGCTTCTCGGGGAAATTACCAACGGAGCTCCTGGTTTCAAGTGGCCTGCTGTCCGGCCAATGCGGCCCGTTTCCTGGCCACTTTTCCCCAATACATCTATGCTCATTCAGCCAATGAAGTCTATATCAATCTTTTTGTGGCCTCGAGTACAACTATTAAGCTCAACAAAACACCGGTAACGATTTCCCAGGCAACAAAATATCCCTGGAGCGGGAAAATAACCATCAAAATTAAACCGGCTTACCCCACCCATTTTACCGTCAATATCAGAATTCCCGGCTGGGCTCAGGGAAAACCCATCCCTTCCCACCTTTACCGTTATTTCGACTCTCAACCTGGCCAGATTATTTTTCGACTCAATCAAAAAAGTCAGCCTCTTAAAATAGACAAAGGCTATCTCCGGCTGGCCCGGAAATGGCACCCTGGAGACACCATTGAGCTCATTCTGCCTCTCAGGCCCCGCCGGGTGATAGCTCACGAGAAGGTGAGTGCTGACCGGGAACACGTGGCCATCGAGTATGGACCGCTGGTTTATTGCGCTGAAGGCCTGGATAATGGAGGAAGAGCTCTAAACCTGGTACTGCCCGATTCCAGCCCTCTCCGAGCTCAATTCCGCCGCGACCTCCTCGGCGGAGTAGTAGTCATTACCGGAGAAGCTCGAGCGATTGACGAAAAAACTAAAGAAATGAAACCCCAAAAACTTTTTCTTATCCCCTATTGCACCTGGGCTAACCGGGGAGCGACGGAAATGGCTGTCTGGCTTAAACGCCAAAAAGAGAAGAAGTCTCCCTCCTGAGAAACGGTCTCCTTCTGACTCAATCTTGATATTTTCATCAGGCCAAGAGGTGATCACGTGACCCTGAAGAATTTATTCGAAGAAAAAAACAACCAAAATCCAGGATGTTCGGTTGACCGGCCTTTTTTCTTGACTTAATCTGGCGAGATAATTAAATTAGGTATGGCCTGTATCCTTAAAGAAAAAAAACAGATATGGAAAATCAAACAAAAGATAACTCTCGCATCCTCCCTCCCAAATTACGGTCTTCCGTACTCAACTTCATTACTCCATTGGGCAGGTTTTTCACCAGATTAAGAGTTAACCCGAATATCATCACGATTTTTGCTCTCCTGGCCGGGATAGGGGCAGGCATTTTGTACGCCACTGAGCATCCTTTCTGGGGGAGCCTGGCCATTATCCTCTGTGGGCTTCTCGATATTCTGGACGGCAAGGTGGCCACTCAGAGCAACCGGCAAACTCTTTTCGGGGCTATCTTTGACTCTACTCTGGATAGATATTCAGAATTCGCCATTTACCTTGGTCTGGCTATCCATTTCCGCCATCACTGGGTTCTCTGGGTCATCTTCTTCACCTTTCTCGGCTCAACCATGGTCAGTTACACCCGGGCCCGTTCCGAAGGTCTGGATATTGAATGCCGGGTGGGCTTCATGCAAAGAGCCGAACGGCTTGTCATCCTCACTCTGGCCTCTTTATTCGGTGTCCTTCTCAAAAAGTTTGATCCCTTAATGATTGGGGCCTTAATTATTATTGCCCTTTTTTCCAATATTACTGCCTGGCAAAGATTATTCTTTGTCTATCAAGTGGAAAGACGAAAAAAAGAAAATCCTGATCATTAAATGACCAAGTCAGTAAAAGGTCTACTTCTTTCCGTTTGCCTGGTTTTCCTCTCTCTCCCTCTCCTGGGGACGGAAACAGGAGTAATCAAGGGAATTGTTCTCAGCGAGGAAGGAAATCCTCTCCCCGGGGTTAAAATAGTGGCTGAGAGCCCTTCTCTCCAGGGACAAAGGACCTCTTTTTCTCGCTCCGGAGGTCTTTTCTCTCTACCCCTCCTGCCAGTGGGTAAATATCGCTTAACTTTTTCTCTTGCCGGTTTTACCCCGGTCGTCCAGGAAAACGTCATTGTTCTCCTGGGGAAAGTAACCGAGCTGAAAATCATCATGAAAATAGCTCCGGTCAAAGAAGAAATCATCGTCCAGGCTCCATCTCCTCTTATTGACCGGACGAGTGCCGACACCAGCTTCCATCTCACCTCGGAAGAACTGGAAAAATTACCGGCGGTCAATCGCACTGTTGTCGACATCATCAAACTTACTCCGGGAGTAACCGGAGTCAGGATGAACACCCGGCGGGGCACCGCCACTGAGGGGCAACCCAGCTTCCGCGGAGAAGGAGAAGAAGGGAACAATTGGGTGGTTGACGGTCTCTCCATCTCCGGCGTCCGGCTCAAAAATTCAGGTGTTGGTCTTAATATGGATGCCATCGAGGAAATTCAGGTGATTTCTGACCCTTTCTCACCAGAATATGGCTCCGCCTACGGGGGAGTAATCAATATCGTCACTAAGTCAGGCAGTAATAACTTTAACGGACAGATCTCTTTGCTCTTCACTGACAGAAATCTCCAGGCTGAACGACAATCTCAGTTGGCTATTGTGAGTGAACCGGCTTATTTTTCCCACTACAACTGGTACCTGAATTTAGGGGGTCCGCTTATCCAAGACAAACTCTGGTTTTTTCTCTCCAACAATCTCTACAGTGATTCCGAAGAGACCAGAGGAAATACCATTGATTATCTTCTCATTCCCGCCGGCCAGAAGAATTTCAAACGGAATAATTTCTTCAGTAAAATAACCTGGTCACTCACCACCAACCACCATCTCAGCCTCACTTCCCTTTATCATACGGATATCAGTCAAAAGGGTGGCACCGGGATTCCCGAACTTTATGAACGAAAGGATTTCGCTGATGGATTAATCCGGATAAATTATAAGGGCATCCTGGGTCCAGCTATGTTTATCGAAGGCGGCCTGGGTTATGTCCGCCGGCACTCATTGACTCAACCCCTGGATGGCGATCTTGGACCGGCTCAGTACTATATTGAAGACCTGGCCCGGAATATCCACAACTCCTATGGAGACATTACTGATAATCAATGGCGACTTGATGCCAATCTCCGACTCACCAAATACATTGATACCGAAGCTATGGGTAATCACGAGCTTAATTTCGGGCTGGAATACTATGCCTTCTCTTCCGAATTCGGAGTCAACTTCAGCGGGCAAAACGAAGACCTCTTCCCGGGTAATGGGTTTGATGCCGGAACTAAATACTATTTTGATACCTGGCGAGAAGAAAAGGGCACACCCACTTTCTTCTATGAGTATGGAGATTTCTGGTTTCTCAATTCGGCCCGTGGTTTTGGGTTTTATCTCAAGGATAAAATCTCCTGGGGAAGAGCCGGGTTGATGTTTGGTTTAAGAAGCCAGACACAATTGTGTTTAAGCGACCGGCAGGAAAAACTATGGAGCTGGGGCTTCGGCGACTTTCTTTCACCCCGTTTTTACTTCACCTTCGACCTTCTGGGAGACGGCAATAATATTCTTAAAATCGGTTGGGGTCGATTTTCGGACTTAATTACCACCATGCCCATGGGGCTTTTCAATTCAGGGGCCGGGCTCAGCTTTCGGACCTATCGCTGGCAAGGGCCGGTCCATCCCGACTATGAAGAAGTTCACCAACCAGCCAACTGGGTTTTCGAAAATGAGCAGAAGAAACAGCGTTTTGAAATAGCCGAAGGCATCAAACCAAATTTTCTCACCCGTTATCTGATTGAATTCGACCGCCGCCTGGGAAACAACTGGGCCCTTTCCACCAGGTATGTCCTGACCAAAGCCCGAGATTTACTCGAAGTACTGGCGGTTTTCGACCCCGAAACTGGCTATAAATTTCTTTACGACAACTTCGAATTAAAACGCCGCGATTACTCTGGATTGGAAGTAGAATTAAACGGTAAAATTGGCCAGCGCTTCTTTCTCAAAGCCTCTTACTCTCTCTCTTCGGCCAAAGGCACTAATCCCGGACAAACGGAAACCGGTTCCTGGTCCCAGGAAGAAGGCAGCACCACCTATATCGGGCTTTTCGGCAATCATCTTTATGTGCCCAACCTGCCGGAATTAAAGGAATATAAAGAATACGTCGATTGGGCCCTTGGAGGCTTGGGAGGACGGGGAATTGGTGATGAAGGCTGGTATGGAAAACTACCCTATTCAATTGATCATAATCTAAAAATCAATTTAATATATCTGGCTCCAGGAGAAATTTCCTGTTCAGCTGCCTTTGAATACATTTCCGGTTACTACTGGGAAAAATTAGGTTACGTGCCCTTCTTCGGCGGTTACTATTCTTTTCCGGAAGGCCGGGGTTCCCGGAAAACACCTCCCCACACCTATTTAGACCTCGGGCTCGAAAAAAACTTCCCTTTGGGGCAGCTTCTTCACCTGGATAATTTAATTTTAACTTGCAGACTGGATATTTTTAACGTCTTCAACAGCCAAAAACCGGTGTCCTATGTCAAAGAGGATATTCCTATTTTTGGCCAGGTCTGGGCCCGCCAGGCTCCCCGCCAAGCCCGCCTCAGTCTAAAGATATCCTGGTAAAAGTAAAATTTTTGGTTGGATTAATGTCTTTTCCTGGGAGCTGTTTCTTATTCGACGGTCACACTTTTAGCCAGATTACGAGGCTGATCGACATCTGCTCCTCGGCGGGCAGCCAGACAATAAGCAAAAAGCTGTAGGGGGATTAAGGTCAGGAAAGGAGAAAGGAGTTGATGAGTCGGGGGTAAGTAGATAACTTGATCAACCTGTTGAGCAATCGCATCATCCCCCTGAGTGGCCAGAGCAATAATTTCTCCCTGGCGGGCTTTAACCTCCATAATATTGCTCAACATTTTTTCATAGACCCGGTCGCGGGGACAAATAGCCATAGTCGGCATATTCTCGTCAATCAAAGCGATCGGTCCGTGCTTCATCTCCCCTCCGGGGTAACCTTCAGCATGAATATAGGAAATCTCTTTCAATTTCAGAGCGCCCTCAAGGGCAATGGGGTAATTAACCCAGCGGCCGAGATAGAGAAAATGCTCGGCGTGAAGAAATCGGGCACTCAAAGAATCCAAAGCTTCTTTCTGACCAAGTAAGGCCTCCACCTGCCAGGGAATCTTGCGGAAAGCCTGGAGGAGACTAAAATGTTCCTCTTCGTTGGTCTCTTGCTTCCGCTGAGCCAACCCTAAAGCCAGGAGAAAAAGAGCGGTTAATTGGGCCGAAAAAGTCTTGGTAGCGGCCACGCCAATTTCCGGGCCAGCGTGGGTGTAATAAACTCCAGNGGCTTCCCGGGCGATTGAGCTTTTAACCACATTACAAATAGCCAAGGTCGACACCCCCAGTTTTTTCATCTGCCTGAGGGAAGCCAAGGTATCAGCCGTTTCTCCGGATTGAGAAATAAAAATAGCCAGAGTGGCTTTATCAGGAATAATATCATGGTAGCGGTACTCCGAGGCGTAAATAACTTCCACCGGCACCCGGGCAAGAGTTTCAAAATAATATTTACCTAACAGGCCGGCATGAAAAGAAGTTCCGCAGGCCACCATCACAATTCGCTTGATTTCCTGAAATATCGCCGGACTTAAGCCGGTCTCATCCAGGAAAACCTGCCCTTTGTCCAGAGCTACCCGGCCTTCCATTGTTTCCCGAATGACCTGGGGTTGCTCAAAAATCTCCTTGAGCATGAAATGCTTAAATCCCCGCTTCTCAATCATGAGGGGGGACCAGGATAAAATCTCAATTCTCTTCTCCAACGGCTGGCCGACAAAATTCATAAACCTGACTTGCTGAGGAGTCAGAATCGCTATCTCCCGATCATCGAGAAAGGTCACCTTTTTTGTATAGCTCAGCAGGGGATTAATATCTGAAGCCACCAGATTTTCTCCCTCACCGTAGCCTATCACGGCCGGAGGGCCCAACTTGGCGACCACAATTTTATCCGGTTCATCCCGGCAGATGACAGCCAGAGCAAAGGCCCCTTCCAATTCCTGCACCGCCCGCCGAACCGCCTCCTCCAGTTGTCCGGAATAATGTTTCTCAATAAGGTGGGCAATCACTTCGGAATCAGTTTCCGACTCAAAATGATGCCCTTCAGCCAAGAGTTTTTGTTTCAACTTATGATAATTTTCTATAATGCCGTTGTGAACAATGACGATCTGGCCCCCACAACTCTGGTGGGGATGAGCATTTTCCTCGGAAGGTAACCCATGGGTAGCCCATCTGGTATGACCGATACCACAGGTTCCAATTAAATTAGTTTGCCTGAGTTTTTCTTCGAGGAGAGAAATTTTACCCTTGACCCGGAGACGTTTAATTTCTTTATGGCTGACAACGGCCAATCCGGCTGAATCATACCCCCGGTATTCAAGTCTTTTCAGGCCATCAATTAAAATAGAGACCGGGTTCTGATGCCCTGAGTAACCAACAATACCACACATTAATTAATCCTTTTTCTTTTTGCGGCGTTTTGCCCAACCTTTTTTCTCAATTTGCCGGCTCCGGGCCACAGCCAGAGCCTCAGGCGAAACATTTTTAGTTATGGTGGAGCCCGCCCCAATGTAAGCACCCTGGCCCACCTTCACCGGCGCCACCAGTTGGGTCCCTGAACCAACAAACACCTCGTCTTCAATCACCGTTTCATGCTTCTTCAAACCATCATAATTACAGGTGATTGTCCCGGCGCCGATGTTCACCCGCTGGCCGACTTTGCTATCACCCAAATAGGAAAGATGCAAGGCCTTCGACTCCGGGCCAAAATCCGTCTTCTTCATCTCTACAAAATTGCCCACCCGGGCCCCTCGGTGAAGACGAGTGCCGGGCCGGAGATGGGAAAAAGGTCCCACCCGGGTATCATTTTCCAGATAGCTGCCTTCGATAACCGAAGAAGGTAGGATATGGACGTTATCTCCTAAAATAGAATCCCGAATAACACTAAAAGACTCAATCTGACAACCACTCCCGATTTTGGTTCGCCCTGTAAGAATTACCCCCGGCCAGATAACTGTATCCGGTTCGATTTCCACCTCCATCTCAACCCAGATAGACCCAGGGTCAAGGAGAGTGACCCCCTTCAGACAGAGGGACCTGTTTTTCCTCTCTTGTAAGAGCCGAATCGCCTGAGCCAGTTCAAAGCGATCATTGACCCCGACAATTTCTTCACTCTCCGGCAGGGCAAAAGGCCGCACTTTTTTTCCCCGAAAAGAAAGAATTTCGATCAAATCGGTCAAATAATATTCCCCCTTTGAGTTATCGTTCTTAACTTGGGGTAAGGCCTCCAGTAAGTCCTTAATCCGGAAAACGTAAATACCAACATTGGCCTGTTTGATTTTCTTTTCTTCTGGCGAGGCTTCTCGTTCTTCAATAACCCGATACTTACCCGAAGACACTTCAACTACACGGCCGAAACCATAAGGATTGTCCATTATGGACGTCACAAAGGTCAAGGCATTTTCTTCTCGTTGATGATAATCAATCAACGGCTGCAGTGATTCAGCCCGGAGAATAGGTAAATCTCCATTGATGATGAGGAGGTCCCGGTGAGCCAAAGACTCAAGTTGGGCTCGGGCCGCCATCACCGCGTGAGCGGTGCCCAATTGCTCTTCCTGAATAACAAACTGAACATTTTCTTCTTTGAGGGCCTCCATAACCCTGTTTTTCTGGTAACCCACAACAACAATTATATCTTTAATGCCTAGGGATCGGACCATGGCCAGAACATGAGAAATCATAGCCCGCCCCAGGAGAGGATGGAGTATTTTAATGAGTCTCGACTTAAACCTGGTTCCCTTTCCGGCCGCCAGGATAAGAGCAACTGGTCTCTGTTTCATGCCATCCGGATAATAAGTTTAAATTTCTTATCCTCCCAGAGTGGTTCAAAATCGCGTTCATTTTGAGCCAGAATACGGAAAAAATCATCCAGCTGAATGGCTTTCTTCAAATTTTTCAAACACTCGTCAGTGTTACCCAACAAACAATAAACATCCGCCATTAAGTAATAAATCTTAGCCTCGTCTGGTTTTTTCTGATTGGCCTTTTTCAGGTACTCCAAAGCCTGTTTGTAATCCCCCCGATTAATGAGATAGACGCTGTAATAATAGTAATCTTCAAAATCCTTAAGTTTTATCTGGTGAGGATGAAGACGATTTTCACAAATTTTAAGATAGATCTGAGCCCGGTCAACAAATTCCTTTTCTTCGTCATATTTATGGACAAATTTTTGGAATAATTCAGCTGCCCGGGCAAAATCTCCCTTGCGGTAAGTTTGCACTGCTTTTTGGAAAGCGACCAAAGATTCTTCGTATTTGTCCTTTTTCGATAGATTTTTCTGGGCCACTTTTATCTCCCTTTTTTCAAGAATTCAGATTGTGACATTCTACCCGACTTTTGACTATTTGACAAGGGGACGGAGCGCCTTTTCCCTGCCGGCCGACTGACAAATTGATGTTTTTCCCTCTGTCCACCGTTTATCCACTCTGGGAGAATGAGTTGAGCAGCGTTATATTTTAAATTTTTTATAGCAACCCCCTTTTAAGCCCAATTTAAGACTAAATTTTAAGCAAAATTTTCTTCAAAAATCCAGTAGTTTTTATTTTCTCTAACAAATCGGACGAGCTGCTGATGAAGCTGATGACCGGCCCGATAAGCCGAAAAACGCCCCTTTAAGCGGCCCCCGAGAAGGGCTAAGTCACCTATAAAATCCAGAATCTTATGACGGACAAATTCATCGGGAAACCGAAGAGGTGGATTAACGATTTCTTTTTCATCAAGAACTACCGTATTCTCCAGGGATGAGCCGTAGGCCATTCCCTTCTTTCTTAGACTCTCCACATCCCAGAGAAAGCCAAAAGTCCGGGCTGGGGCAATTTCTTTAATAAACGTCTCCTCATTAATTTCCAGCATTAACTTTTGCCGGCCAATAAGCGGATGATTAAAATCAATTTCATAATTTATTTCCCAGTTATCAGCCGGCTCAGCCTTTACCCAGGCGTTATTTTCTTTAATTTCCAGGGGAGTTGTTATTCTCAGGACTTTGTTCTCGCGGACGAGAGACTTCCTAGCTCTCCTCAACTGCTCGACAAAAGGCCGGGCACTGCCATCCAGAATAGGAACTTCTTCTCCTTCCCAGACAATTTCCAGGCTAAAAATTTGTAAGCCCATTAAACTGGCTAACAGATGCTCTACCGTCCGGAGGCTAAACCCAGCGGCCTTCAAGACCGTCCCTCCCCAGGCTATAATCTCACATTCGCTCAATAGTACCGGTGCTCCCGGTGAGTCATCTGGTCTTAGGTAAATCTGACCAGAGGTCGAAGGAAGAAGTCGAACTCGGGTCTCGCGCCCCGTATGGACCCCGCGGCCGCTAAAAACGACCTCTCTACTTAAAGTAAACATTTTTTCCGGCCTGTTTGTAAGTATAAGCTAAACCTACCGCTGATTGTCAAATATATTTCCATTTGCTATATTGGGGTGGCCATGAAATCAATGATTAAAGATATCCTGATCAAATTTCAGCAGGGCGAAATCAATCTCGAAGAAGCCCTTCAACTCCTCCAGGATTACCCCTACCAAGACCTTTCTTTCGCCAAAATTGACCATCATCGTGAACTGAGAAAAGGACTACCTGAGGTTATCTATGGTCCGGGAAAAACAGTTGGTCAGATAAAAAAGATAGCCCGGGAAATCGTGGCCAAACAGACCAATCTCCTTATTACTCGCATCGAACCATCTATTTTTAGTGAAATAGCCAAAGAAATTGACGGTCTGCAATATAATTCTCTGGCTAAAGCAGCTTATCTTCGGGTAACTGCTCCTCTTCCTGGCAAAGGGCTNATCGCTCTCGTCACGGCGGGGACCTCCGACATTCCCGTAGCCGAGGAAGCGGCGGTGACCTGTGAATTACTGGGTAATGAGGTGATCAAAATATATGACGTTGGTGTCGCTGGTCTCCATCGTCTTCTTGGGGAATATACCAAAATCCAGGCAGCCCGCGTGGTTATTACTGTGGCCGGGATGGAAGGCGCCCTCCCCAGTGTCATTGCCGGCCTGGTTAAAGCTCCGGTTATTGCCTGTCCCACCAGTATCGGCTATGGAGCCAGCTTCAAGGGGCTGGCTGCCCTGCTGGCTATGCTGAATTCCTGTCCAGGTGGAGTGGCGGTGGTGAACATCGATAATGGCTTCGGCGCCGGGTATTTAGCCAGTCTGATAAATCATCTCGATTGAACCAAAAACCCTGAACCCAGCTTGACAAGCAGCTCTCCTCTCCCTATATTTTATGAGTTAATACTGTCAATAATTCCTGAAATTTCATGGAAATCGTCGATAAAATCAAACAGACCGTCAGTATAGTTGAAGTTGCTTCTCTCTACACCACCTTAAAAAAAAGAGGTAGTAAATACGTTGGTCTCTGCCCTTTTCACTCAGAGAAGGATCCTTCTTTTAATGTCGATGAAGAGAAACAGTTATATCACTGCTTTGGTTGCGGCCGAGGTGGAGACGTATTTACCCTAGTTATGGAGAAAGAACAACTCAGCTTCCCAGAGGCCGTGCGTTTCTTGGCCCAGAGATACAACATTCCTCTTCCCCCCAGAAAATCATCATCTCCCCAACGGCAGAAACTGGAAGAAAAACTCTACCGAATTAATGAGTTGGCCCTGGGGTATTTCCGCAAAAATCTCTACTCAACCCCTGAAGGCCAGAAAGCGCTGGCCTACCTGAAGAAAAGAGGCCTGACCAGAGAAACAATTGATTATTTCAAACTCGGCTATGCTCTCCATTCCTGGGACAGGTTAATCTCTTTTTTTCGCCAGAAAAAAGTCCCGGAAAATCTTCTGGAAAAAGCCGGCCTGGTTCTTAAAAAGACCCCAGAGAACAGGTATTACGATCGCTTTCGCGGTCGCATAATATTCCCTATATTCAATTTAACCGGCCAGGTTCTCGGTTTTGGTGGTCGGACTATTTTCGATGAATCTCCTAAATATCTTAATTCTCCGGATACCCCTATCTATACCAAGGGACAATGGCTCTATGGTTTAAACTTCAACAAAGAAGCCATCCGAGAAGCCCGTGAGATTATTCTCGTTGAAGGCTATACCGACTTTTTAGCTCTCTATCAGGCTGGTTTTAAAAATGTGGTCGCATCTCTAGGAACAAGCCTGACTCCGGCTCAAACCAGTCTGGCTCATCGTTTTGCTCCTCAATTGACCGTCTGCTATGACGGTGATGCAGCTGGCCAGAAAGCAGCTCTGCGGGCTGTCTCACTGGGTCTGGCCCAGGGATTACGGGTGGGCGTTATTCTGCTGCCTGAAGAGGCTGACCCCGATACCTACATCCACCGCTATGGCCGCGAACAATTTAAAAAAATTTATCAACAAAAAGAATTTGGCTTCAAATTTCTGGTGAGATATATGGCCCGTGGTCGTAACCTTGATCTGCCCGAGGAAAAGGCTGCTCTGGCCCGGGAAATTGCAGCTGAAATAGCCCGCATTCCTGACCCTCTTATTCGCAGCGAATACATCAAAAAAGCCAGTGAATTCTTGAACCTCGAGGAAACATTGTTCCGCTCCCTTTTCAAAAGAGAAGCAACCGCCACCCCCCAAGCCAGGAAACAAATCTTCCTAACGGCTGAAAAACGCTTTCTGCAGATAATATTCACCAATCCCGAAGTAGCGGAAGAAATTCTGGAGCAAATCAACCTGGATTATTTCAGCGGTTTGAAGAGCGAACCAGTGGTTAAATTTATTCTGGAAAAATTAGCTGAGAACAAACCTCCCGAGTACCACGAAATTAAATCTTCTCTACCCACTGAAATCTTCTCAGCTCTTTCGGCCATTCTGCTGGAGCCCTGCCCGCCGGGCAGCTCAGCTGAAGCTGTTAATTGTCTCCTTTCACTGCGGAAATTTTCCCTGGCCAAAGAGATAAAAAAGCTTAAGACTCAGATTTTACAACTGGAAAAAGCTGGCCAAACAGAAGCCATTATTCCTTTACTGGTTGAGCTGCAGGAGAAAAAAAAGCTTCAATCAGAGCTGCTGAATCAGGAATCAATGCTATAATAAAATAAAATCTTGGAAAGAGGTGACAAAGTGACTGATGACGAAAAAATTCATGAGAACGAAATTGATGATATTGCTGAACTTATCTCTAAAGGAAGACGTCGTGGCTATCTCTTAATTGATGAACTCGACTCTCTCCAAGATGAATTTGACTCGGAGGAAGACTTTGATGACTTCCTCAGCTCAATGGATGATTATGGCATAAAAATTCTGGATAAACATCGAGCCGTTATTCCCAAACGGCGAAAAGCCGATGAAGTTTCTCTCGAAGGCCTGGAAAGAACCACTGACCCCGTTAAACTTTATCTTCGCGAAATGGGCAATATTTCCCTTCTGACCCGGGAAGGAGAAATAGCCATTGCCAAAGAAATCGAGCGGGGCGAAAAGCAGGTTATCAAAGCTTTATCCAAAACCAAAGTAATTCTCAATGAAATTCTGGCACTCGAGGATAAAATAAAAGAAGATCCAGCCATCCTCCAGGAAATGTTTGAATTCACCGAAGAAGATTTGTCTGAAGGAAAACTGGAGGAGAATAAGAACAATATCCTGGCCAAAATTGCCGAAATAAAAGAACTGGGTCGTCAACTGGAAAAAATTCCCCAGAAGAAAAAATATACTATCACCCGGGGTCGATTAATCGTTAAGATGTCGCGGATCATCCGCAATATGAATATCAAACCCACCCAGCAGGAAAGAATTATCGAGAATCTCCGAGAAAAACTCCGGGCGATTAATGAACTCGAAGAAACCCGGGATGAATTAAAAGCCTCCCTCACCACCACCAAAAGTTCCAAAGAAAAAAAAGCCATTGAGACCAAAATAAAAGAAATTAATAAACTCCTAAAATCATTTCAGGAAGAAATCGGCCTTGATTCTCATGGACTCCGACGAATTATCCGTTCAATCACCACCGGTAAAAAAATAAGTGACCAGGCTAAAAAAGAGTTGGTCGCCGCCAACCTGCGTCTGGTGGTCTCCATTGCCAAAAAATACAGTAATCGCGGCCTTCAATTCCTCGACCTTATCCAGGAAGGGAATATGGGTTTAATGAAGGCAGTGGAAAAGTTTGAATATCGCCGGGGTTATAAATTTTCGACTTACGCCACCTGGTGGATTCGTCAAGCTATTACTCGAGCTATCGCTGACCAGGCCCGAACCATCCGCATTCCAGTCCATATGATTGAAACCATTAATAAACTCGTCCGTGTCTCGCGGGCTCTGGTTCAGGAAATTGGCCGCGAGCCCACTTGCGAAGAAATTGCCAAAAAAATGGATATGCCTGTCAGTAAGGTCAGAAAGATAATCAAGATTGCTCAGGAACCCATTTCTCTGGAAACGCCAATCGGGGAAGAAGAGGATAGCCATCTAGGAGATTTTATTGAGGACAAGGGCATCCCTTCTCCTCCTGATGCAGTCATCCACAGCAATCTCCGGGAACAAATTGAAGAAGCTCTAAAGACCTTAACCGAAAGAGAAGCCAAAGTCCTGAAAATGAGGTTCGGTCTGGGGGACGGTAATGAGCACACCCTGGAAGAAGTCGGCCAACAGTTTAAAGTAACCCGAGAAAGAATCCGCCAGATAGAAGCAAAAGCTCTGCGGAAACTCAAGCACCCCAGTCGAAGCAAAAAACTGCGCTCCTTTCTGGATAACTATTGAGACTAGCTTATTTCAGTTGACACTAATCTTTATTATTTATAATTTATCTCCTTCTATTTTTATAGGAATAATATTCTATTCCATGGTTACCTGGAGGTAGAAAAAAACCTTGATTTATAAAAAAGGATTATCGACAATATACCCTTAAATCAAAGTGGAGAGAAGTTGATGCAAAGAGAAAAATTACTCTTAATTCCCGGGCCGACCCCCGTCCATCCCCGGATTATCCATTCCCTGTCTTTACCCACCGTCTCCCATGTCAGTCCGGAATTTGTGGCCGAGTTCAAAGAGGCCTTGAACAATCTGAAAAAAGCAGTTTTCACTTCTGAAGGGCAGCCCTTTATTATTGCCGGCGCCGGTACTCTAGCCATGGAAATTGCCCTTCTAAATACTGTCGCTCCAGAGGATCATGTACTGGTCCTCTCTCAGGGTTATTTCGGCCAGAGGATGAGAGACATCCTGGCCAGTTTTAACCTCCAGGGGGACATAATTCAGAGTGAGCCAGGTCGGGCGGTCACCCCTGATGAAGTGGAAAACAAACTGGCTGAGAACAATTATGCGGTGGTCGTCTCTACCCATGTCGACACGGCCACCGGAGCTTGTGCCCCTATTCGTAGTTATGCTGAAATTTGTAAAGAATACGGCGTTCTATTCATAGTTGATGGCGTCTGCGCCACAGGAGGAATAGAAGAACGGATGGATGACTGGGGCATCGACGTTCTGCTGACAGCAGCTCAAAAATGTTTTGGTGTTCCCCCGGGGTTGGCTATCCTTGTTTTTTCCCCCCGGGCCATGATCAAACGGAAAAATATGACTAAAATTCCAGCCTATTACTCAGACATTCTGCGCTGGCTACCTGTCATGAAAGACCCTTCTAAATATTTTTCTACACCCTGTGTGAATGAAATCAGAGCCTTTAATGAAGGTCTACGGCTGGTTATGGAAGAAGGGCTGAACCAGCGATTCCGCCGCCACGCTCAAACCGCCCGGGCTATCCGGGCAGCTCTAGCTGACATGGGATTATCTCTCTTCACCCAGGAAACCTTCCTGGCCGATACCCTGTCCGTGGTCCTTTACCCTCCGGGAATTAAAGATAAAGACTTCCGCCAGCTCCTGGCTCAAAATGGAGTTATTGTCGCTGGCGGTCTGGGTGAATTGATGGGCAAAGTTTTTCGGATGGGCCACATGGGTAATCTCTCTCCTTCTCAAGTGATTTTTGCCCTTCAGGCAGTGGAAAAAACCCTGGAAGCTCTGGGTCATAAATTAGAAAAAGGCCGAGCTATCAAACGGGCTGAACAAATTTTTTCGGAAAAAATTCACTGAATTTTCTTCCCGAGCGCAGGATGAAAAGCAAAGTTTATTTCCTTCCCGCCCATTACCAAGAGAGTGACGAAGTTCTGGCCCAAAAAACATTGCGGGTGACCGAACCTCTCCTGGATATAACTTCTCTTGATTCTTCCTCCTATGTGGCTCTTAAAATTCATTTCGGGGAGCAGGGCAATCACGGCTTTATCCCTCCTACCTGGATTAAAACTCTGATTAACCTTCTCCTCACCCGAACCAACCGGCTTTTTTGGACGGACACCAATACTCTTTACACCGGACCCCGCTCCAATTCAGCCGAACATCTCCTTTTAGCCGCGCAACACGGCTTCACCCTGGAAGAAACTAAAATCCCGGTAATCATTGCCGATGGCCTGGTAGGCCGCGATAAATACGAAGTTGACCTCCATCTCCCTCATATTCAGAAAGCCAAAATTGCCAGCCTGCTGGCCACTATCGACTATCTTCTCTGCTTCAGTCATTTCACCGGTCATATCCTCACGGGATTCGGTGGAACAATCAAAAATTTAGGCATGGGATGTGCCTCCCGGGTGGGTAAACTGGAACAACATTCCAACGTTCACCCTTGGGTAAAAGCCAAAGCCTGCCGGAATTGTCTCCTTTGTCTGACCTTCTGCCCGACCGGGGCGATTATTGCTGAAGAAAACCACGTGCGGATCATGGATGAGCATTGCCTTGGCTGCGGAGAATGTTTGGCTGTTTGCCCGGTTGGGGCTATAAAACTCCGCTGGAGCGAAAGTGCTGAACTGGTCCAACGGAAAATGGCCGAATATGCCTGGGCCATTCATAAAGGTCTTCATCTCCAGGCGATCTACCTGAATTATCTGGTAAAAATAACCAAAGATTGTGACTGCATATCCAAAGAAAAAAACTATATTGTCGAAGATATTGGGATATTGAGCAGCCACGACCCCGTGGCCATTGATCAGGCGGCAGTCGACCTGGTGAATCAGCAGGCCGGAGAAGATATCATCCGGAAATTAACCAAAATAAACTGGGAAATCCAGCTGGAGCATGGAGAAACGATTGGTCTGGGTTACCGGCAATATGAATTGGTGAACCTTTCAGCGGAATGAAACTGATAGCTGCCAAAAGACAAAGATTCTTCTTTTTTCCCAAAAAATAGTCTGGCTATCGCCTCTTTTACTGGCCATGGAGGTGATTTGTTCCCTGCTCCTGACCTTTCGGCCTTAGTTGCCTATTAACTCAGGGAACCCGTCACCATTCTAGCCGATCCTGGCTGGGTCTTTATTGATCACAGGTAACCACGGGCTATAACTATTTACACTGAATATCGACTTTAAAAGGAAGGAAAAAATAAAAATCGGGGCGATGGGATTCGAACCCATGACCCCAGCGTCCCGAACGCTGTGCGCTGACCAGGCTGCGCTACGCCCCGATTGGCCGTTGTTATTATAGACAGAAAAAGTCAATTTTTAAAGCCTCAACCTC
This sequence comes from Candidatus Aminicenantes bacterium JdFR-80, assembly GCA_002010725.1. GTDB lineage: Bacteria > Acidobacteriota > Aminicenantia > Aminicenantales > Aminicenantaceae > JdFR-80. The sequence goes on along the minus strand of MTOP01000104.1, from coordinate 54,982 downwards.
AGCCTTCTTCTTTCCAGGAGGGCCATCCGCATAATGGAGAAAAAGAACTTCTTTTCCTATCGGGAAAAAACGGGTTCATAAATAAGATGTGCCCGGTTTCTTCAACCTCAGGTTTCCGAAAGTGGGATGAAATCTATTGAAGTTCAAAGTATTTCATATTTACAAGAAAAATAAGGTAAACTCAAAAAGTAGCTCTCATCTTTTATGCGACAAAATGCGACAAAATGCGACAAAATGCGACAAATGTGTCTTTAGTATTGATTTTCCAGGGGGATTGATTAAATAAAAGAAGAGGAACGAAAAGGTGGTGTCCACGTCCAAGAGGCAAGAGGGGGGCGCACCCAGTTCAGCTCTATCTGTTTCCAAACCTCTATTCTGGATATTCATCCTNTCTTTCTCTTTTTTCATCTTTCTTACTCTTTCTCCTTTATCACCAAAGAAAAAAGAGAGCGATAAAAAATTACACCAGAATCTCTTTTCACTAATCTCTTTAGCCTCATCCATCCCTTTCAATATCACCCAGCGCAGTAATATTGATTATGAAGGCATTCATAATATTTACCTGCAGGTTGACGTTCCCGAAGGCCTCACCCAATCTCAGCTTAAGGCTATTGCTCAGAAAATCGTCCAGGATATTATCCAAAAAGAGGACTGCTATTCAATTTCGGTGGATTTTGGCAAATATGGTTTTGCTGAATTTAAACCCTTTGTAGCCACAAAGCCTCTTTCTGCTGTCAATAATTTAGAAAACTATTCCTTTACTTATATCTTTTATTAACTCCTCTTCCTGCCCATTCACCCCCACGCCTCACCTGTTGAGGCGTTTCTTTCAAGGAATTATCGCCAATTTGAGCAATCGATGGTTATTAATCTCCATATCCCTTTGTTTCCAACTGAAAGGAAAAGAGAGAAGGCGGTAAAAGGCGGCTGGTCAAATTCACATATGGAGTTCAATGATGTCTTCATCTTGCAGAATATATTCCCGGTTCACCCGGACTCCCTGGAGGTGTAAATCATCTCTCTTCCACAAGCGAGCATAACGTAATCTTTGGGCGAAATCCTTATGAATTGCCCGGGCCATATCCATAACTGTACTTCCCTGGCGGAAAATAAAGGGTTCTTCAAAATCGGGCTTCTTGCCGGGAATTTTACTGTAAACCCTTAATATTTTTAAAAAGCTAAATATCCTCTCCTTCAGTTTCTCCAGTCCTTCTCCTTTGGCCACGGAGAGAATTAAAGGTTCAAAGGTGGGGATTAAAGCCTCTTGCAAAGAGCTTATATTATCTTCTTTGGTCACTAAATCCATTTTATTTATGGCCACCAATGTCTTTTTCTGGAAAAGAAACTTCTCCGGCGGGATTTCAGCCTCTTCCCCCANTAACTCTATCTTTCTCTCTTCTAATTTAGCCAGGATAATCAGATAATCTCCGACCGGATCCGGGCTGGTGGGATCCAGTAAAAGAAGTACTCCATCCGCATTTTTAATCAACTCCGCCTGCCAGAATTCAAAAAATTCCTCCGTTATGGGAGGAATATCCACCAACTGGATCTGTATATTTTGGTAGGGCATCATTCCCGGTTGGGGAACTCGGGTGGTAAAGGGATAATCAGCTACCTCCGGACGGGCATTGGTCAGTGCGGCCAATAAACTAGATTTACCTACATTCGGCCCTCCAACCAGCACCACCTGACCGGCGCCTGCCTTTTCCACCATGAAAATCGGCCCTCGTTTGGCCACAACCGGTTTTTTCTGAGCCTGAGACTTGAGTTTGGCAATTTTACTCTTCAGCAGGGCCTGTAATTTTTCGGTGCCTTTATGCTTGGGGACAATAGCCAGGAGTTCTTCTAGAATGGTTATTTTTTCTTGGGGGGTTTTGGCGGTTTTTAACTTCTTTTCAGTTTCAAAGTACTGAGGTGGCAGATTAGCCGGCATAGTTCTTCTCTCCTTTCCACTCTGGCGATGAGAATTATAAACCAACTTTACCGCCATTTCAAAAGAACAACCCAAGCAGGGGCTCCCTTCCCCGGGAAGTTTTCCTTGGCAGCATCAACTCCAGTTGTTTATCCAGCTGCCTGCCGGGAATAAAGAAGACAAGTAAAAATGACTCACTTTGCCAGAAAAAATTACAGGTGACAAAATTTAACAATGATATATTATTTTAAACTTATAAATGACCGAATTTATCAATAGACAACAAAATTCACCTGTATTGTTTATATTAATTTTATTATATTCAAATATTATATCATTTTTCAAAGCCTTATTTCCCCTTCAGTTTATCTTTTTTCTCCTATTAACCTTAAAAATTAATTGGACAATGAAAACCGTATTTTATTGAAAAATAAAGAAAAAAAGCTTTACTTTTTGTTTTTTCTGGGGTATAATAAAGCATGCTTTTTAAAGGTCAACCTTCAACCTTCGCCATTCCGGCAAAAATCCCCTTTTTTGAGAGTAAAAATGAGCAAAAAGCGCCAAAATAAATCCCCAAAAAATGACCCAACTTATACAGCTGAAAGTATCAAAGTTCTTAAAGGTCTGGAAGCCGTCCGGAAGCGGCCTGCAATGTATATCGGCAGTACCGGTCCCGAAGGTCTTCATCATCTAGTTTATGAAGTGGTGGATAACAGTATCGATGAGGCTTTAGCTGGATTTTGCGACCAAATTGATGTCATTATCCACGTCGATAACAGTGTCACCGTTATTGATAACGGCCGGGGGATTCCGGTGGATATCCACAAAAAAGAGAAAAAACCTGCGGCTGAAATCGTCATGACTACTCTTCATGCCGGGGGAAAATTCGATAATAAAACCTACCAGATTTCCGGAGGACTTCATGGAGTAGGTGTTTCGGTGGTTAATGCTCTTTCTGAGCGACTCGACCTGGAGATAAAACGCGACGGCGGCATTTTCACCCAGAGCTATGAACGGGGTAAACCGGTCGCCCCATTTAAAAAAGTCGGCAAAACCAAGAAAACCGGCACTAAAATCACCTTTCGTCCTGACCCTGAAATCTTTGAAGAAGTGGAATTTAACTTCGAGATTCTCAGCCAGCGATTACGCGAGCTGTCGTTTCTTAATAAAGGGCTCAGGATTACCCTGGAAGATGAAAGAACCGGCAAACGAAACGAATTTCATTACAAGGGGGGAATTAAAGAATTCGTTCAGTACCTCAATCAGAATAAGAATGTTATTAACCCTAAACCCATATATTTTGAGTGCCAGCGGGACGATACTATTATTGAATTGGCCCTCCAGTATAACACCGGATACTCCGAAACTATCTTCACTTTCGTCAATAATATCAATACTATCGAGGGTGGAACCCACTTAAGCGGTTTTAAAGCCGCCTTGACCCGGTCCATCAATAACTATGCTAACACCAACAATCTGGTTAAAGACCTCAAGCAGAATGTCACCGGCGATGATTGTCGGGAAGGTCTGTGTGCCGTCCTCAGCTTAAAGATAAAAAATCCCCAATTTGAAGGCCAGACGAAAACCAAGCTGGGCAATTCCGACGTCAAGGGCCTGGTGGAATCAATTGTCAACGAACAACTCTCCACTTATTTTGAAGAAAATCCGACTATAGCCAGAAAAATTGTCTCGAAAATTCTCGATGCCGCCCGGGCCCGAGAAGCAGCCAGAAAAGCACGGGAACTCGCCCGGCGGAAAGGTATCCTGGAGTCAACTTCTCTCCCGGGCAAACTAGCAGATTGTCAGGAAAGAGATCCAGCCCGAAGTGAAATATTCCTGGTCGAAGGCGATTCGGCCGGCGGCTCAGCCAAACAGGGAAGAGACCGTCGCTTTCAGGCCATCCTGCCTCTCAAAGGAAAAATTCTCAATGTGGAAAAAGCCAGATTTGACAAAATCCTGAAAAGTCAGGAAATCGGCTTGATTATTTCCGCCCTTGGGGCTGGAGTGGCCCAGGCTGATTTTAATCTGGAGAAACTTCGGTACCATAAGATTATTATTATGACTGACGCTGATGTTGACGGTTCCCATATTCGGACTCTCCTGTTGACCTTCTTCTACCGTCAGATGCCGCAATTAATTGAGAAGGGCTTTATCTTTATTGCCCAACCACCTCTTTATAAAGTCTCCCGGGGGAAATCGTTCCAATATCTCCGGGATGAAAAAGAATTCGAAGAGTATATGCTCCGCCGCATCTCAGAAGAATTCCAGCTTCGCTNCCACCGGAAAAAAGACCCTATCAAGGGAGAAGCCTTACGGAAATATATCCGCCGGATTCTGGCCAAAAAGAATTATATCCGCTTCCTTGAGCAAAAAAACTATCCTTATTTTCTTATCAACCTTCTTCTTGAGAATGATTTTCAGGGAGCGGACAGCCTCAAAAACAAGAGAAAAGTTCAACATCTCCAGGAACTTCTCAATGAGAAAGGTATAATCTCGGTCTTGAGTAAAGACGAAGAGTATGATCTCTATGAATTATCGATTACTTTTCAGGTCAATGGGATAAAAGTTATCACTAGGATTAATCAGGATTTATTAACCTCGGTGGAATATAAGAACCTCTTAAAGCTCCACCATGATCTCCAGGGGATGCAGCCACCTTTCCAGGTCATCAGCAACGGCAAGACCACCTGCATTGAAAATGAAGCTAAACTCCTGGAGTTTCTCTTTGAGCGGGCTAAAAAAGGCATCACCATCCAGCGCTATAAAGGTCTGGGAGAAATGACCCCCCAGCAACTATGGGAAACAACCATGAATCCGGAAACCCGTTATCTCCGCCGGGTCTCCATTCAGGATGCGGTGGAAGCAGATAAGGTTTTCACCATTTTAATGGGCGGAGAAGTCGAATCGCGCCGGGCATTTATTGAACAAAACGCTCTGGAGGCTCAAAATCTGGACATCTGATTTTCTTCTTAATAAAAACGCTCTTGACTAATAAAGGAGAAAAGAATGGACTCGACAACCCGAACAATTGAAGTCAGCTTAGAAGAAGAAATGAAGCGTTCCTATCTCGATTACGCCATGAGCGTCATCATCGGCCGGGCAATTCCCGATATTAAAGATGGTTTAAAACCGGTACACCGCCGCACGCTCTACGCTATGTACGAAGCCGGTAATGCCTGGAATAAACCCTATAAGAAATCGGCCCGCATCGTCGGCGACGTTATCGGTAAATATCATCCCCATGGTGAAGCAGCTGTCTATGATGCCTTAGTGAGGATGGCCCAGGATTTCACTATGCGTTATCCCCTGGTTGATGGCCAAGGAAATTTCGGCTCAGTCGATGGCGATCCGCCCGCGGCCATGCGTTACACTGAAGTCCGGATGAGCAAAATCGCCCATGAACTCCTGGCCGATATCGAAAAAGATACAGTTAACTTTGTTCCCAACTACGATGAAAGTCTCTCTATGCCCGAGGTCCTACCCGCCAAAATTCCCAATCTTTTAATTAACGGCGCCTCAGGAATTGCCGTCGGTATGGCCACCAACATTCCGCCCCACAACCTAGGGGAAGTCATCGACGCCACTATCCATCTTATTAAACATCCGGAAGCTTCCCTGGAAGAGATAATGAAATTTATTCCCGGGCCTGATTTTCCCACTGGAGGCTATATTTTTGGCCTGGATGGCCTGAGGCAGGCGTATCGCACCGGTAAAGGAACAATTATTCTCCGCGCCCGGGCAACCATTGAGAGAGGAAGGGGAAATGACCGCGACAGAGTAGTCATTACCGAAATTCCCTATCAGGTGAATAAAGCCCGCCTCCTGGAAAACATAGCTGACCTGGTCAACCAGAAACGGGTTGAAGGCATCGCCGACATTCGCGACGAATCTGACCGGGAAGGAATGCGGGTGGTCATCGAAGTCAAGAAAGGTGAATTACCGGAAATAATTCTAAATAATTTGTATAAATACACTGCCCTCCAAATATCTTTCGGCATTATTCTCTTGGCCATTGTCGACCGTCAGCCCAAAGTAATGAGCCTCATTGATATGCTCCGTTACTTTATTTCCCACCGACAGGATGTCATCCGCCGCCGCACCCGGCACGATTTGAAAAAAGCCGAGTTGAGAGCCCATATCCTGGAAGGGTTAATCATTGCCCTGGACCATCTTGATGCCATCATTGCTTTAATCCGCTCCTCGCGAACCGTTGAGCAAGCCCGAAATGGGTTGATTACCCGCTTTCACTTAACTCATACCCAGGCTCAAGCCATCCTGGAAATGCAACTCCAACGGTTAACCCGCCTGGAAAGAAATAAAATCAAAGATGAATACGCTGAACTGAAGAAACTAATCGCCCATCTCAAAAAAATTCTGGGCAGTGAAAAAATGATCCTCGAGATCATCGTTGAGGAACTGAAGAAGATAAAAGAAGAATACACCGACGACAGAAGAACTGAAATCATTACCGAAGAAATAACCGACTTAAAACCCGAAGATCTGATCAAGGAAGAAGAAGTTGTCGTCACCTATACCGCCTCGGGTTATATGAAAAGAACTTCCCTGAGCTATTACCAATTCCAGCTGCGGGGGGGTAAAGGACGCCGGGGTATCAGTATGAAGCCGGAAGATGTCGTCGAAAACGTTTTTATCTGTTCAACCCACAGTTATCTATTAATTATCACCAATAAGGGGAAATTATACTGGTTAAAGGCGCTGGATATTCCCGATGTCGGTGTCTCTGGTCGAGGAAAATCAATTGTAAACCTGGTTCCCCTGGAACAGGATGAAAAGGTAAGTTCAGTTATCGGGGTCAAAGAATTCTCGCAGGATAAATACGTCGTCATGCTCACTTCGGCGGGCTTAATCAAAAAGACCTGCCTTTATGATTTCCGTAATATCCGCCGCGGAGGGATTATCGCTATTACTCTCCCCCGGGGAAGTGAAGTGCTAGAGGCCCAACTCACCGATGGCCAAAAGGACATTCTCATTGCCACCCGTCAGGGGAAAGCCATTCGTTTCCACGAGAAAGAAGTTCGCCCTATGGGTCGAACCGCAGCCGGCGTTAAGGCCATCACCCTGGGCAAAAAAGATCAGATAATTGGTATGGTTATTGTCGGCCCAGAAGAAAAACATATCTTTACCATTGCCGAAAAGGGATACGGTAAGAAAACCCCCATTGAAAATTATCCCTGTCACCGCCGGGGAGGAAAAGGCGTGATCAATCTCAAGATTTCCAAGAAAAATGGACCGGCAGTGGGGGTTGTGGGTGTGGACAATGAAGATCTCATTCTGGTCACAGAACAGGGAAAAGTTATCCGCATCAAGACAGCCAATCTCCGTGCTTTAAGCCGGGCCACCATGGGAGTGCGAATTATTCAGCTGGAAGACGGGGACAAAGTTGTTTCCCTGGCTAAAGTCAGAGAAGATTAATCTCTTCCTATCGGCAGTCCGAATCCCCCAACCACTCTGGTGGTAGTTTATTTCTTTAACAACTTTCCAAAAGCAGAAAAAGTCCTCTGAAGAAACAGAGAAAATATCAACTCGTCTCCTTCCAAACCTGAAGGCCAGCGCCCAAATGAACCAAAGATACCTACTTCTGGCAGAAGATTCTTGACTTTCGCTCCTAATTATCAATACAATTAGGCAAACCTTATGACGGAGGGTTATATGGTTGAGACACTTCCCCAGCTTCTCTTAAATACTGTTCACTCCTTTCCCAAGGAAGACCTATTGCTTTATAAAGCCGAAGGAAAATATCATCCTATCTCCACCCAACAAGTCTTTGAGACTATCCGCTATTTTTCTTTGGGTTTAAAGGAGCTTGGCCTCAGCCGGGAGGATAAATTAATCCTGCTGGCGGAAAATGGCCCCAAATGGGTCATGGTTGACCTGGCAACTATGAGTCAAGGAGGGATTACTGTCCCCATTTACACTTCCCTAACCCCAGAACAAATTCTTTATATCGTAGACAACTCCGACGCCAAACTCCTCGTCTGTTCCTCACCTGAGCTCTGGGGAAAAATAGTGGCGATTAAGGACAAGCTGAAAAAAATTACCAAATATATTGTCTTTTTCGACCTTCGTGGCTCTGACATCCTGACTTTTAACGATGTGCTTGAACTTGGAAAAAAAACAGATNAAAAAAACCCTAACCTATTCAAGGAAATAGCCCTCTCCATCACACCTGAAGACATTGCCTCTATTATTTATACCTCAGGGACGACAGGTGTACCTAAGGGGGTGATGCTAACCCATCGCAATTTTGTCAGCAATGTGACCACCTGTGCCCCCCTCTTTCAGATTTCAGAAAAAGATACTGTCCTCTCCTTTCTGCCTCTTTCCCATGTGCTCGAAAGAATGGTGGTCTTTTGTTATCTTTACAAAGGTGCTTCTATCGCCTTTGCTGAAAGCGTGGAAACTGTGGCTGAAAACCTGCTGGAAATTCGGCCTCACATCATGGTTAGTGTACCCCGGGTTTTTGAAAAAATTTACGCCAGGGTGATGGATAATGTCCTCGAAAGCTCACCCCTGAAAAGAAAAATTTTCTTCTGGGCGTTAAAGATTGGCCGCAAAGCCGCTCAATATCGGCTGGCTAAAAAACCCCTCCCGCGCGGTTTGCGGATGAGACACAACCTGGCTCACAAACTCGTTTTTTCCAAAATACTCGAACGAACCGGCGGACGAGTCCGTTTCTTTGTTTCAGGCGGCGCTCCCCTCTCCCCTGACATTGCTGAATTTTTTTATGCCATCGGCTTGGTTATCCTTGAGGGGTATGGTTTAACTGAAACTTCTCCTGTAGTCTCCGTAAACACTTTTGACGCCATTAAATTCGGCACCGTTGGAAAACCTCTTCCCGGCGTGGAAGTCAAAATTGCCGAAGACGGGGAGATCCTTGTTCGAGGCCCCAATGTGATGAAGGGCTATTACAAAATGGAAGCGGAAACTCAAGAGGCTTTTGCCGATGGGTGGTTCCATACCGGGGACATTGGCTTTCTAGATGAAGAAGGCTATCTCGTGATCACCGACCGCAAAAAAGATCTCATTGTTACAGCGGGAGGAAAAAATGTGGCTCCTCAGCCCATTGAAAACATGATCAAAACCAATCCTTACATCTCCAACGTTGTCGTCATCGGCGACAAACGAAAATTTGTCTCAGCTCTGGTGGTCCCTGAATTTGAGAAATTAGAAGAATACGCCCGGTTCAATAACATTCCTTTTCAATCAAGAAAAGATTTGGTCAATAACGAAGAAATCAAACGTTTCGTCCTGGCTGAAATCGACCGAGCAACTCCCTCTCTCGCCTCTTATGAAAAGATCAAGAAAATAGTGCTTCTGGAAAGAGAGTTCGAGCTGGAAAAAGGAGAAATTACTCCCACTCTAAAAGTAAGAAGAAGGATTATCGAAGAAAAATATAAAGATTTGATAGATGCCCTTTACCGGGAAGATTAAAGACTGAGAAATCCGTCTAAGATTTAACCGCCTGTTTGGCGGAATCAGCCTCTTCCTCAGTAGCTTCTTCCCAATAAAGTATACGACCGCAATTTTCGCAGAGAATGATTGTTTGGCCAGCCTTAAGTTCGTTTATCACCTGGGGGCGAATTCTCATGTGACAGAGAGAACAGAACTCATCATGAACCGGAGAAAGAGCAATTCCCTGGCGTTTGGCGGCAATTTTATGATAAAGGGCCAGCTGTTCTGGCGGAATCTGAGGAGTTAGCTGATTTTTTTCCTCCAGGAGCTGGTTTCTCTTCTCTTCAGCAATCTGTTTTTGCTGTCGTAACTCTTGTTTCTCTTTTTCGGCTTTTTCCTTGACCTGGTTAACCTCAGCTGAGACCTGTTTTATCTCCTCTTCGATTTCATCTGCCTCTAACAACTTGGCAATAATATCTTCTTCAAGCCTATCAATCCGTTGCTGGGTCTCTTCAATCTCTTTAAGTAAAGAACGGTACTCGAGGTTGGTTTTAACCTCATTGAGTTGATGCTTATATTTTTTTATTTTTTCTCTTAAATCCTGGGTTTCACCTTCCAGTTCACGCCGCCTTTTCTGATTAAGCGAAAGTTTTTCCCGGGCTTTATCCACCTGCCGAGTGGCAGTTTTAATTTTTTTATCTATATCCTTTTCCTGGGCAGGCAAATTTTCGAGAAAAGAAGACAGTTCTCTTAATTCATCATCGATCTGCTGAAGCCGGATTAGATTCTCGAACTCGATACCCACATTCTTTCCTCATTCTTAAAATGGGCCTACCAGGATTCGAACCTGGGACCTGCCGGTTATGAGCCGGTGGCTCTACCGCTGAGCTATAGGCCCGAGTATTAATTTTATAACAGAATAACCCTGACAAGTCAATTTGACTGTCCTCTGGATTCATCTGGTTATTTTTGTTAATATTTAGAGCTTATGAAAGACATCCTTTTTTCCTCGATCAATCTTGGCTCGGTCCAACTTCCCAACCGGTTTGTCCGCTCCGCCACTCATGATTTTCTGGCCGGAGACGGAGGAGAAATTACTCCCCGGCAGCTCCAGCTTTATCAACAACTCGCGGCCGGAGAAGTTGGTCTAATCATCACCGGGCATGCCTATGTCCATCCCCGCGGGCAGGCTAGCCCTCGCCAGATAGGAGCCTGGAAAGACGACCTCATTCCGGGATTAAATAAACTGGCCTCTATTGTTCACCAATATCCCACCCGAATTTTTCTCCAATTAGCCCATGCTGGCCGGCAAACCAAGGAAAAAATCTGTGGTGGCCAACCTGTAGCTCCTTCTCCGGTCTATGAACCAACTTTCAAAGTTATGCCCCGGGCGATGACAGAAGAAGAAATTAAGCAGACGATTGAGGACTTTGTTCAGGGAGCCCGCCGCGCCAGAGAAGCGGGCTTTGACGGAATTCAGCTTCATCTAGCTCACGGTTATTTACTCAGCAGTTTCCTTTCTCCCTACACCAACCGCCGTCAGGACAAATGGGGAGGGTCTCTGGAAAATCGACTAAGGATTATTCAGGAAATAGTACGGGGAATCAAAAAACTTCTTGGGGATGAATTCCCTATTATTGTTAAAATTAATGCGACTGATTTTATCCTTCATGGGCTTCAGTTATCAGACTGCCTGAAAGCAGTGAAAATTCTGGAGGCCGAGGGTGTAGTTGGCTTTGAAATAAGCGGCGGCCTGGCTGAAGCCGGCCAGGGTTCTGTCTGGAAAGGAGAGCGGGCCGAAGAGGAGGAAGGCTATTTTGTACCTTATGCCGCAGAAGTCAAAAAGGTTATTTCCTCCCCTGTTTTCGGCTTGGGCGGACTCAGAACGCTGCGCCGCCTGGCTAAACTAGTCTCTTCAGGCCAGGTTGATCTGGTTTCTCTCTCCCGACCGTTTATAAGGGAGCCAGATCTNGTGAAAAAATTCCGCCTGGGAATGGCCCATAAATCTGCCTGTATCTCCTGCAATCAATGTTTCAATCCCCGGGGGATCAGGTGTGCCCAACTCCAGAAAAGCTCTTCTTAAATTCACTGACTCTCTCCGGTTCTCTCCACAGACCAGAGTCGAGTCAGGATGGCTGAAAATACTCTCTCCGCACAAAATCCTGCAAAGCTGGAATCGAGGGAAAGACTTTCACCGGATATCCCGAAAAGCGGCCAGCTTCTTCAGTGAGGATAAAAATATGGTTCACCCCCGCTTCTCTAGCAGCTTGAACGTCAAATAAAGAATCCCCGACAACGGCACATTCCTGACTTTTCAGCTGAAAATAATCAATAATTGATTTAATAGGCAGACCGGATGGCTTCCATAAACCACTTTCCCGGGTCAAAACTCGGTCAAAGCTCAGGTTAAATTTTCTCAATATAATTTCAGTATTGGCCCAGGAATTATTGGTCACCAGAGCAATTTTTACTTTTTTCTGGCGAAGAAACTCTAGAAATGACTTTATTCCCTTTTTCAAGCGTGCCTGGTCAGTGGCTTTTTTTTCGTATTGCTCCAGCAGCTGATATTTTTGTTGCCTTTCGACCGGAGAAAGTTGATTTATGTAGTTCAGAATGGGCTGGCCACCCGTCCCAATTTCATTCTTAATCCGGGACCAATCATAATCCGTTTCGACAATCGTCCCATCCAGATCAAAAATGAAGCCTTTCAACCTCATGACTAAATCCCAGAAACTCAGCTAAATCTAAATCCTTAGTTAAAACATAAGCTATTCGTCCGGATAAACTTCCCTTGGGATTGCCCGGAAAGACTCGATTTAGATTTTTTCAATCACAGGGGTAATAATAAATCCTCCGTCGCTAGAAAGAGGGAAGATTCCTCTTTTTCGCTGGAAATGAGCATCCCGGTCATGACAACGATCTAAAAAAGATAAATAATATCCACCTTTTTTTCGCTTCATACTTGTCCTCCAGGCAATTAAGCTTTTATCAATTTTATTATATCAGGTAGTTAAAATTCCAGAATTTGTTTTTGATGTAAGCATTTTTACACCCTTAATGACCTCCAAACTATCTAGCAGACGAGTTCTCTTTCTTTCCCGCCTTTTCCTCTCCTGGATACTGCCTCAGGAAGATTTCTGAACAACTTGGGGATTTTGCCTTTTCGGAATAGAGTACCACCCCTCTTTTCTCTATAGAGTATTGTTCTCCTGAAACGAATTTGATATAATCCATCCGCAATTCATCGTTTAGGTAAACGCAACAAATAAAGAGGGAGGTTTAAATGGGCAAATACTTGGCTATCATCGGGGGTTTAATTGCTATGGCGGCAGGAGTTTATCTCGTCATCTTCGTCTGGTGGCGGGAATTCTACGAATTAGTCTTTGGGGCTATTCCTCCTCTTCTCTTTTTCGGCGGGCTTATCGCCTTAATTGCCGGCATCAGCAGTATCAAAGATGCTATCAGGACTAAAAAGCTGGAAGAAGAAGTCGCCCAAGAAGAAGAAAAGAAAGAAGAAAAGAAAGAAGAAGCTTGATTAAATATTCTGCACGACTCTCTTAATCTACTTTTTGGTTTATCTCAATTCTGAGTACCGAGGCGAGTCATATTAAATATTAAAATTATATAATCCTGGATTCTAATCTTAGAGAAAAAAACAAAGACTAAAACTGGGTGAACCAAGGGATTGCAGGGATCTAAAAGCGCGATGAACCTACTTTAATCTTCTTTTTATTTTCTACTAACCAGGATTAATTACGCTAAAGAACTATTTCTCCTTATATTTTCTTTTATTTAGGTGGCTAAAGGAAAGCTTGACAAAACTGGGACAAATAATTATATTGTAACCGAGTTTCATGATTACAAATTACAAGGAGTTTGAAAATGAGCCATCAATCAGAACAAAAAACACAGAATTCTGCCAATCCCGGAACCGAATCCTCATCTCCTCTGGAAGACATCGGAAATCAGGTTGAAAAATTGGCGGCCAAAACAGCTGATTCTATCCGCCGAGTCATCGACAAAGCTCTGGCTTCCCGGAATACTGTCCTGACAATCCGGGTTAATGATGAATGCAACGAGAAACTAAACATGTTGGTTGATGCAGGACTATTTCGGAGTCGTTCCGAAAGTGCAGCTTTTCTTATCCAGGAAGGGATAAAAAGCCAGCGGTCTTTATTTGACAAAATAGAAAATAAGTTGAAAAAGATCGACAAGATTAGAGAAGAGCTAAAAGAAATTGTTACCCAGGAAATATCCAGCCTCGATGAAAAATAAGCTTCATCCCCATAAAAATTAACCCAAAATCATTGCGAAGGAAGAACTACTTATCTCCATAAAAGTAGTTTTCAATTGCCCACTGTCGGCAAGAAGAAGGCTGACAACTTCTTGCAGGAATTTTTAGGGGTATGATAATATCTCTATGAATGAAAAAATTTTTGCTCGTTGCCTTCTTTTTAGTGGGAACTTCCATTAACACTTTCCCGGCTGTTTCCATTGCCACCATTGAAAGAGCTTTTCTTCTCAATCAAGTTTCCCTATTGAAAAACATCCTGCCTGAAGAGCAATATCTCAGCCTTTCTTTCCCGCCTCCCCTCAGCTTTTCGGATACTTTTTCACCCGAGCAGACTTATCTTATTTTTAGCCACATCTTCTCCCGTTTCAAAACTCAGGAGTTCTACTCAATTCATCTCTATACCCTGGAAACACCTGGTGCCGCCATCCTCAAGACTCGTTGGGCTTTCCAGGACAAACAAACCAATAAAAGATATGTTCTGGATGTTTATTTCTTTTTAAAAACCACCTCCGCCAGGCCGACAATAAAAGACATTCCCCCTGAGCAGACCGCCTGGGAAATAATAGAGATAAAGGGGTTTCGCCGCTAGAATGAAGGGATTAAAGGATCGATCTTATTCACTCTGGCTGAAATTGGGGGGAATTACTCTGGGGGTAGCCCTTCTTCTCCTCCTTCTCACTTTCCTTCTGCCTCTGACTCAACCTACCCCGGCCTCCCTGGTCAACCAACTTCGCCACCAATCCCGGGAAATAAAAAGTGAGTTGGCTCAGATTCTAGAGAGATTTCAGAAACAGATAGATCAAACCCGGCAATTAGAAAATATCTCTTCACCAGAAGAGATGTTCAATTTTTTTCAGACTGGGCTCGATCAGAAAAACCATGAGGGAGTGGCTCTTTATCTCTCTGGTAAATTATTTCTCTGGCGGGGAAGGGTAATCAATCTGGAAGCCTTTCTTCCGCAACTTGAAGAAGATATCAGTGTTTGTGTCAAAGAAAAATCTTCTGTTTATCTTGTCCACCCTTTCTCCCTCGATTCAACTCGAACCATCGTTTACTACCGCTTGCTGGCCTTCCACCCTCAATTCAAATCTTCTTACCTTGATGATTACCAGTTCTTTTCTCCTTCCTCCATTATCGAAACTAGAATCGATTACTGGGATTTCAGAGAAGATGTTAGCGGATTCGAAAATTTCTTCTCTCGGTATAAGGATGAATACCTGGGCCAACCACGTTTACAGGGAAATATCCAGTCGCTTTTTTTCCCTCTGCGGAATGAAAAACACAAAATCCTGGCTACTGTCACCCTCAACTCCCCTCTCCCGGCTACCAAATTCTCCCGGACAAAGGGTCACCTCTTCGCCTTTTCTCTGCTTTTTTCCCTGTTGGGACTAGTTTTTCTCGCAGTCGCCTTCTCCAGCCAAATGGCTGTGGTGAGTGCCCGTAAATCAAAATTCCTGGCCTTCGGGGCAGCCATTTTATCAATCATCGCTTTCAGGGGAATTGCTCTCCTCGTGGCTAGAACTTATTTATTCCAAAAACTCCAGCTCTTCTCTCCTCAAAAAGGAGGTTTTCTCTTCCCGGCCGGGCTGACTCAATCTCCCCTGGATATCCTCCTCACCTCACTGGTCGGGTTTTCTATTCTTGTTCTTTTCCTGATTCTTTATCTAAAAACTAATTCTGGTCCCCCAAATACCAGATCAACTTATCGCTTTCCCCTTGGACTCCAATTTGGGCTTCTCTGCCTGGTTCCTGGCTGGAGTTATGTTTTTAGTCTTTTTCTGAAAGAATTNGTGACCCATGTCAATCTTAATCTCCTGGTTTTTCGCCTTGACTCTACTTTCCTGATTTTTCATTCAAGTATCTTTCTTGTCAGTCTAAGCGGCTTAATATTAATGGTCATCATCCTTCATTATACCTTGGTCAAGGAGAGCCAGTTCCGGCACCTAAAACTCATTTTCTTTTTCTCTCTTCTAACCGGGTATGGCTTTTACTCTATCCTGCGGAATGGCCTCAGCCCCGGTATCACAGAATTTATTCTTCTCACTTTCCTCGGTCTCTATCTGGCCACCCGCCAGAGCAAGTTCAAACTCAAAACCTTTGGCCTTCTTTCCCTTTCCCTGCTTATCCTGGTAACATTTTCCTATCTCTACACCTCGACTAATCTTCGCAGTCAGAAAATAATCGAAACGTCCCTTTCCCATCTAATCATTCATCAATCTTCCTGGGGAAACGTCCTCATTCAGGAAGCCACAACAATTATTGATGAAGAAGAAGACAGGATTCGCTCTCTTTTCAACTCATCGCCTGATTCCCGGCTAGCCCAAAACCTCTGGGAAAAAACACCTCTTTCTCGATTCAACTGGTACTCCCGTCTGGAGATACTCGATAACGAGGGATTTCCTCTCTCCCGCTTTAGCCTTAATGTTCCTGAATCATTCGCCCTAGAAGAAGAACTGCTTCCTCATCGGGAGTGGCAAATACTGAAGACAAGCCTTAATTTTTTCAATGAAAGGCGGCCTTTTCTTATTGCTTATCGTGACTTTTTCGCCGGTGAGCGTCCTCAGGGACGAGTCCAACTCTTCCTTTCTCTTGATCCCCGAAATCTGCCCTTTCTTTACTCAGCCAATCCTTATTTTGAACTCCTCCGGAGCAATCCTCTTCCTTCTTTGATTGAGGTAAATTTTATCTTTGTCATCTATGATCAAAAAGGAAACATCGTCTTTAATCCTAACCGCCTAAATCACCAACTTTCCTTGGCCCTGATCGATAAATTCAGTAAGAATCCTCCTCACTGGGAATCTTTCTCAATCGATCAGAAAAACTATCTCGTTTATTTTCTGCCTTATCAAGAATTTATTTATGCCTTCTATCTGCCGCAAGAAAATTTATTTTCCCTGGGGACATCTTTCCTCAAAACCTACATTCTTTATACCTTCTTGGCTTTCTTCTTCCTGGGTCTCTTTCTTCTGATTAGAAGACCAGCTTCCCCCTCTTTTAGTCCCTCCTTTTCCACTCGGGTCTACCTCTCTTTCCTGATCATCGCTCTTATCCCCATGGTTCTCTTTACCCTCACCTCAAGAAGTTTCTTCCACCAAGTGTTTTCTCAAAAAATAACCGAGAATACGGAAAATCAGGCTCGATTTGCTCAAAAAATCATGGAAGATTATTTCTTCCTCCAGCCTGAGTCAACCGATACCGAAAAAACCTTTCTCCCTGATACGCTCGTCTCCTGGATCAGTTCCGCTATATCCTCAGATGTTAATCTTTACTACGAAGGCCGTTTGATAGCCTCCAGTCGACGGGATTTCTTTGACTACGGTCTTCTTCCTGAACTACTTGATGGTGAAGTGTATTTCCAAATACGTCATCTCAATCATCCCCTGGTTACTCAAAAACAAAAAATTGGTCATTATTCATTCCATGTTTTAACCACGGCCTATTCTTTTGGGGAGCAATACTATCTCATCTCCCTGCCTTTCCCTTTAGAAACAGAAGAACTCAACCAGACATCTCGCATCTTATTTGAATTTTTTCTCTTAATCTCTTTCTTTTTTATCATCATAGTCGCTCTTTTAGCCCGAGGCCTGGGACAGAGCATTATCCGTCCCATTCAGCTTCTTCTTCAGGCGACGAAAGAAGTCAGTATGGGCAATCTTGAAGTCTCAATTTTCTATCCCAAAAAGGATGAGATGAAAACTTTGATTGACCGCTTCAATTTTATGGTTAAAAGCCTTAAACAGCATCAACAGGAACTGGCTGAAATGAGTCGGAAAGCTGCTTGGGCAGAAATGGCCCGCAAAGTAGCTCATGAAATCAAAAATCCCTTAACCCCCATCCAACTTTCAGCCGAACACATATTGAGGGTTTATCAAGATAAAAGAGAAGATTTTGAACAGGTTCTCCAGCAATCCATTGCTTATATTACCTCAGAAGTGGAAAATCTCCGCCGCACTGCTCAGGAATTCCTGGAATTAGCCAGAGAAGCCTCTCTTCAAAAAGAATCACTGGATATGAAGGAATTCATTTCTAATTTAATTGAACCTTATCAATCCATTCTGGAAGGCAGAATATCTTTCCAGACCGAATTCACCGGCGAAAATTTTTATCTTGAAGCTGATCCGATAAAAATCAGGACCGTTCTCCGTAATTTATTAACCAATGCCATTGAAGCAATTCCGGAAAAAGGCACAATCTGGATAAGAGTCACCAGTAATAAGGACTCTATAATGATTACCATTTGGGATTCCGGGCGGGGAATCCCTCCAGAGACCCTAAAACATGTCTTTGACCTCTATTTCTCCACCAAGGAAGGAGGAACCGGATTAGGCCTGCCCATCGCCCGGAAAATCATTGAAGAACATGGCGGCCGGATAGACATACAAAGCAAGGAATCCAGAGGAACGGAGGTAAAAATAATTCTCCCAAAATCCTCCTCTGCTTCGACTAAAAAATAGAGGTAGCATTTTTATCAATTTTATGGGAGAATTGTTAAATTGATGAAGCAAAAAGTTATCTTTTACCTGGTCTCTGGTTGGGTCTTTTTCTCCATACTNACTCTGGCTCCCCTTCAGGCCGAAAAAATCAGTTTCCAACTTAATTACTGGATTCCTTCTTTCCCCTCGAACGACTTAGATCAATGGCTCTCCTCCTATAACCAGCTCTGGAAAGATTGGGCCGCTACCAAAAATGGAACTCTGAGCGGCGAATTTCCCTCTCTTCAATATTCACCTTCATTTGAATTGGGGATGCGGATAGCCATCTTTCCCGGATTCTCCTTGTCCATTTCCGGCAGTCATTTCTCTTCCCAAGCCGAAGGACAGATTCAGTTTGTCCGGGCCGATGTCTCGCAAACAGAATCTCATTTCATCCGCAACCGGGTATCTTTCCTGCCTTTGAAAATCGGCTTCAGCTATCGCCAGGCCATTCCTCTTTACAAGCCTCTGGCGGCCTATATTTCTGTGGGGAGACATATCATTTTCATCTCTTATAAAAAATATGAAGAATATGAAGCCAAATTTGACGTTCTGGGCAAAGAGTTTCTCTACTGGTTCAATAAAGATAGCTCCTATCGTTCCGAGTCCCTCGGTTATTATGCCGAACTTGGTCTGGAATACTCACCTCTTCGCTATCTCAGTGTCTTTGCCTCAGTGGAACAGATTTGGAACTCAACCGATGGCTTTAAGGGTTCCTTTACTTATGTTGATTACACCGGCGAAGACACAACAACCAAAGCCAGCCTTTATTTTTATGAAAGCAACCAATGGAATCTGGGGCAATATTATCAACTGCTGGAAGGAGCCAAGAAGCGACCGGAAGGGGAAGCAATTCGAGACGTCCGCCAGGCAGTTTTTAATTATGGAGGTTTTAGCTTAAAAATCGGTATAAGATTCAATTTTTAATAAAAGCGAAGGACACTTTCATGGCCAAAATTCTAGTTACTTACTTCTCTCTCACCGGCAATACCCGAACTATTGCCCAGGCTATCTATGAGGCCCTGCCTCCTCCCAAGGAAATTCAGTCATTGGAAAAGGTGAAAGATACCGATTCCTATGATCTCCTCTTCATCGGCTTTCCGGTTCACACTCACAGTGTTCCTTACCCTGTGGAAAATTTTCTCAAGTCCCTCCCTCCCGGGAAAAAAGTTGCGCTTTTTTCCACTCATGGTTCNCACACCGGCAGTCGCCTTTCCCGGGAGGCCCTGGAACATGCTCTCTCCCTTCTCCCAGAGACTCATATCCTGGGAACTTTTACTTGTCGGGGCAAAGTTTCTCCCCAGGCTATGGAATTATTCCAGAAACTTCCTGAGCACCAGGGGTGGGCAGTNATGGCTCCCAGCGCTTATGACCATCCAGATAAAAATGATATTGACGACGCCCAGGCTTTCGCTCGGTGGGTTTTGGCTCTTTACCACAGTTAGGAAAACCTACTCTCTTTTCTTTCTCTTCTGAGCAAACTCAATCAGAACTCCACCCAATGACCGGGGATGAACAAAAGCAATAATTGTCTGGCGTGAACCAGGCCGGGGATATCCTGGAAGAAAAGATATCCCCTGACTGGCTAATTCATTTTCTACCCGTTGAATATCATCAACCTCAAAACAGAGATGATGAAGCCCTTCCCCCTTTTTGGCGATGAACTTATTCACGGCCGATTCAGGTGAACTGGCTGTGATTAACTCGATGGCCACTCCATCAGGTGTCCGTAGATGGGCAATTCTTAAGCCTTCCGACTTTAGTTCCTCAATTTCCTCCAGGGTAAAACCAAGCTTGTCCCGCCATATTTCTAAAGTTGCATCCAAATTCCGGACAGCCAGTCCGATATGAGCAAGTCTTTTGACCAGAGACATTTATTCCTCCAAGGCTGTCTTTAGTAAGATTTCGGCCAGAGAATAAGGGTCTATTTTGCGGTCTAATAATTCTTGGGACAGTTTCTCAAGCTTCTCTGAAGGCATTTTTTTCTTGATAAGATTGAAAACTTCCTGATTAACAATATCTCTGACCATGGCTTCTAAAAGCTGCTTTCTTTTTCTCTCTCTGGCTGTATCTTTCCGAAAGCGGATTAGTGTTAACAACTCCTCGGTCAAGTCTCCAACACCGACGCCTTCAGGGGCAATAGTCTTCACCACCGGGGGAAGATTATTTCCCTGCCCTCCTAATTCCAGCATGGCCCGGAGCTGGCGTTCCGTTCGGGCTGTTTCGGGAGAATCAGCTTTATTGAGCACAAAAATATCGGCAATTTCCATTAAGCCCGCCTTGAAGATCTGGATATCATCACCTGCCCCTGGAGTTAAAACCACCACGACGACATCAGCCAGCTTAACAATCTCGACTTCATCCTGACCTACACCCACCGTCTCGACGAAAATCACTTCTTTACCCGCGGCTTCCAGAACAGTCACCGCTTCTCCGGTGGCTTTGGCCAGTCCTCCTAGATTACCCCTGGTAGCCATACTGCGGATAAAAACTTCATCATCCAGACTGTGGCGCATCATCCGGATGCGATCGCCCAGAATAGCTCCCCCGGTAAAGGGGCTGGAGGGGTCTACGGCGATCAGACCGATCTTCTTGCCGGTTTGCCGGAAGCAGACAATTAACTGATCAAGCAGGGTGCTCTTGCCGGCTCCTGGCGAGCCGGTTATTCCAATAACCACCGCCGACCCGGAATAAGGAAAAATCTGCTTCATCAATTTTTTGGCATCCAGGGAATTGTTTTCAAATAGAGATATTCCTCTGGCGATCGCTCGCGGTTGACCGGCTAGAATGCCTTTGACTATTTCTCCAATTTCCATCCCGACTTATTATCCCCGAATTATTGTCTTTTCTGGAAAGTAAGGAATAGTTTTAAAATTCTTTCAGAACCCGGTGAGCAATAATCCACCTTTGAATTTCAGATGTTCCCTCACCAATCGTCGCCAGCTTAGAATCACGATAAAACTTTTCCACCAGATAATCTTTGGTAAAGCCATAACCACCATGGATCTGGACAGCCATCGATGAGGCTCGAACCGCTAGCTCACTGGCATAGAGTTTGGCCATGGCTGATTCCTTAGGAATTTTTTTGCCCTGGTCTTCCAGAAAGGCTGCTCGATAGGTCAGCAAACGGGCTGCTTCCAGTTCGGTGAAACCGTCAGCCAGCATCCACTGTATGGCCTGGAAATTGGCAATTGGTTGATCGAATTGTTCCCTTTCTTTGGCATATTTAAGAGCCATCTCCAGCGCACCAGCCGCAATCCCCAAGGAAAAAGCGGCAATGCTCACCCGGCCTCCATCAAGAATAGCCATTGCTTGACGATAACCCTGACCTTCCTCGCCAATTAAATTCTCAGCCGGAACTTCAACATCTTCAAATATCAATTCAGCGGTATCAGCGGCTCTTATCCCCAATTTATCTTCCTTCTTCCCGGGGCGAAATCCCGGCATATCTTTTTCAATGATAAAAGCCGAAATCCCATCCCGTCCTCTCTTCGGATCGGTGACTGCCATAACTACTAGAATTTCCGCTACAGACCCATTGGTGATAAATAATTTTGAGCCATTAAGGAGATACTTATCGCCTTTTTTGACCGCCCTGGTTTTAATAGCGGCGGCATCCGAACCCGCCGCGGCTTCAGTCAACCCCCACGCTCCCAGGGTTTCTCCGGCTGCCAGACGGGTGAGGTATTTCTTTTTCTGGGCCTCATTCCCAAATAGATTGATATGATTGGAACATAACGAATTATGAGCGGCCACAACCAGCCCCACCGAGGGGTCCACCTTGGATAATTCTTCCAGAATAATCACATAATCAACATTAGAATAACCGGCTCCCGCATATTCAGGGGGAATAATTATACCCAGAAGACCCATTTCGCCCAATTTGCAGGTCAATTCCGCCGGCCAGGTCCCCTGTTCATCCCACTCCCTGACATAAGGCAAAATTTCTTTTTCGGCAAAATTCCTAATCGATTCTTTGAGAAGTTTTTGTTCAGAAGAAAACAAAAAATCCATATTACACCCTCTCACTTATAAATTATAAATTTTTGAACAATCTATCATATTTGTGTTCATCTTATCCTCTCCCAAGAGATAAATCAAGTCTGAAAAAACCCTTCAACTCTCCAGAAAATGGGGCCCCCGCCACCTTTTTAATAAGCCTCCGGCTTGCTTAACCTTATTTGACAAGCCTCCCGGATTGCTCTAAATTATCTTCATGATGTCTGGCTTATTTCGCCTTATTTTCTACATCTTGGTTTTTTATATCATCTATCAGGTCATTCGTTTCTTCCAGGCATTAAAAAGAATCCAGTCCCGGCCCAAAAAAACAAATCCTTCGTTATCCTCCCAGATTATGGTCAAAGACGAAATCTGTCAGACCTACCTCCCTCAGGACGAAGCCTTATCCCTTACCTATCAGGGAAAGACACATTACTTTTGTTCAGAAAAGTGCCGGCAAAGATTTTTAACCGAGGCCAAAAAAGAGAAAACTTAAATCTCGATTTAAATCGCCAAACTCCAGGAATCAATAGTTACGGCTTCTTCCAGAGTTATCTGTTCATGTTCATGATTGGCCGGAACAATATATGAGTCACCTTCTTCAACAACAAAATCTTCTCGCTTGTCTTCCAGATTAATGATGATCCTTTGCTTGCCTTTTAAAACATGCGTTACTTGTTCATAAGCGTGAGCATGAGGAGGGACTCGAGAGCCCTTTTTGTATTCAAACCGGGCCAGAAGGACATCTTTCCCGCAGGCAAGAGTTATCCGCGTCACCCCTTCAAAAACTTCCACCTTGATATGATTCTCCTTTTTGATGTAAGGCATTTTAACCTCTCTCTTTATCCAAAACAAAGATTTTCCGTCTCAATTTCTAGCTGGGGGTTGTTACCAGCGGATACGAAAATCTGCAAACTCACCCTGATAGTCTTCCCATTCAACTTCGATTTTTTCTACCCGGGCATAAGGAGGTCCTTCTTCTATTCTTTGGAGAAGAGCTTCGACGTTATTTTTTTCGCCTTCCAGGACTGCTTCCACCCGACCATCAGGAAGATTCCGCACCCAGCCTTTGACTCCCAAAGAGTCCGCCCATCTTCGGGTATGGTCCCGAAAAAACACCCCCTGGACTAAACCGGAAACATAAACATGAGCTCTAACCATCTCTCGGTGGATTCATGTTAACACAAAATAAAAAAGAAGCCAATATTTCCCTGACCGGGTCATTACATCCAGAAACGCAGGCGGTCCTATTTTAATCCGAGAGTAACGATATGTTGAGAATTTGACTTGGAGAATCGACTCTGGTAGAAAACACATGGAAATGAAATCATCAACCACAAGCCGCCGCCTGATACTTCTCTCCGTGGCTGGCTTTGATCCCTCCGGAGGAGCCGGTATCCTACTGGATTTAAAAGTGTTTGATTATTTCAACTTTTATGGTCTGGCCGTCATCACCAGCCTGACTGTCCAGAATACCCAGGGGGTGAAGTCCTTTCAACCTCTTCCTCCCGATATTCTCTGGCAGCAATACCAAACATTAAAAGAAGATTTCACCTTTCAGGGAATTAAAATCGGCCTTATCAGTTCAGTCGATCATCTGGAGCCTATCGCTCAGATTCTCCGGGAAAACTCTCACCTCCCTCGGGTAATTGATCCCGTCTTCCGCTCAAGTTCAGGTAAAGAGTTTTTTCCTCAGCATTATCTACCGGATTATGTCAAGAAGATTCTTCCACTGTCTTCATTGATCACCCCTAATCTCCAGGAAGCCGAGTTTCTTTCTGGGATGGCCATCACAACCGTTAAAGACCTGAAAAAAGCAGCCCAGAGGATAAGCAATCTCACCCGAGGAGCCTGTTTAATTAAGGGAGGCCATCTTCCAGGTACACCGACCGACATCCTGGTTGATAAGGGGAAGGTCTATTGTTTTTCCCACCGGAAAATCTCTTTTTCCGTCCATGGAACAGGTTGTCTCCTTTCATCAGCCATCCTGGCTCTCTTAGCCCAGAAGAAACCTCTCTTTGAAGCTGTCAGTCAAGCGATTAACTTCACCCACCAACAAATCACCGCCGCTGTCCAACTGGGAGAGGGGCAGCGGCTATTTATTTTGGGCAAGAAAGACTAGATTAAAGCAAAGAGAATAGTTTTCCTGAAAGAAGCCTCCTCATCGACTCTTTTATAGGCCAAAATAGTGACCTGTTGCGGCTGAGACAGGCAAGCAGCTTAGAGAAAAGAGCTGATGTCTCTTTCCTCCCCTGGAAAGTGACATCAGCTCTGGAAGCCAACACTTGCTGTGGCTATGGCCGCAGAGAACGAGTCACCATTTTGGCTCTCTCATACTTTTCACCAGTTACTGGTAGTCGGGCAAACATGACTAATTGGTCCGACTTTAATTTCCCTTCTTTATTAGTGGCTAAGCAGTCCTGATGAAGGCCTTTTAAAGTTGCTTCTGGCCGGCTTCGCCACTTTTCACCAGGAGTTTCTGGAGCAGAATAGGGCCTATGATCTGATTGAGGGCGATGACGGCCAGGATTAAAGCCTTTAAATGCGCTCCCCAGAGCGGAATTTCCTTCTCGATGATCACCGCCATCCCCAGCGTTACTCCTGCCTGAGAGATAAACCCCGCCCAACCCCAGCGGCTAACCCCACGGTCAGCCTGGCTCAGCTTAGCTCCGCTGAATGTTCCCAGAAACTTCAATCCGCCCCGGACTAAAACTATGGCCAGCGCCAGCAGCCAGCTCTTCCTCAAAGCCCCCATATCCAGAGAGGCCCCGGAAATAGCAAAGAAGATCACAAAGATGGGCAAAGCCACCTTCTCTATAGCTTTAATGAGATTTGTCCCATAAGGAGAATAATTCTCCACAATAAATCCAGCTAATAAACAAATCAACAGAGGATGGAAACCCAGAGAATGAGAAATTTCATAGGAAAAAAAGGCAATACTTAGAATGAACACCGTCACTTCCCGCTGGATATATTTTAAATAAAGGACTAAACCGCCCCCGATAACCACTCCCAGGAGCAATGATCCGCCCACTTCTTCCAGGATTCGGAAAATTACTTTCCAGTCCAGCCCTGGCCCTCCCCCGGCCCCAGCCACCCATGACTTAACCAGAGAAAGCGAAAAAGCAAAGAGAAGGATGACGACAAAATCCTTCACCACCGCTGTGCCTAGAATGAGATCCGTCAGCCTTCCCTTAGCTCTGGTTTCGGTAATTACAGCAATGGTGGTGGAAGGAGAAGTTGCTGTGGCCAAGGTGCCCAACATTAAAAAGAAAGGCAGAGGAGCAAAATATCCGATTTGTTCCTGAAAAACTCTGAGAGGCAGGAGAAAACCAATCAGGATGAAACCTCCGATGATAAAAACCGTCTGCCAGAGGACAAGATTAAAGATGGCTTTTAGTTGTTCCCTTAAGCGGCTGATGCGCATCTCCCCTCCGGCAATAAGCGCAATCAAACTCAGGGCTAATCCATCAAAGATCTGGAGAGTCTGGACATCAGCATGAGAGAGAAAACCCAGGAGATAAGGCCCCCCTAAAATACCGGCCAGAATAAAACCAGTTATTTGAGGAAGTTTATACCGGGATATTCTCTGGCCGAAAAGAAAAGCAAATAGCAGGATAAAGCCAAAGGAAAGAGCCAGGCTGGGTTGAGTTCCAATATAAGCCTGAATTATCTCCATCCGCCAGAGAATCATGCCCGCCAGTAAAATTATCAGTTCAATCATTCCGCCTATTTCCCCAAATATCCGAAATATTTCTTATTCTGGACAACAGCCGACCTGACGACCCAGGGGCTAATAAAATCCAGACAGATCACACTGATCAATCCCACGCTCATAAAAACCTGGCTAACTGATAGTCCCCACCAGAGACAGACACAGACAGTAAAAGTCACTCCCATCACCCCTGAAGAAAGAAAACAGAGTCCATACCAGGGAGAAAAAGGAAAGGGGAAGCGGAGAAAAGAAGTTAGACGAGAAACCAGCCCGATAAGCACCAGAAATTTCACTAGAATGAGGAGAAAAATAACCAGGCCCAACGGCCNGCTAAGTTCAGGCTGCCAAAGAGCTCCCACCAGAATAAAAAGGACGACAAACATGGGTTTCTCCGTATTGAGAAGAAGAGGATAAAGCCTCTCCTGTTTACGGGTGAGGTTCGAATAGGCGATTCCCAGAATCATTGTCGGGTAAAGAGGAGGGATACCCAACGATTCGGCCACCCCGGCGCACAAAAACACAAGTCCCAGGAGAAAGAGTAATAGCTCTTCCTCGCTGAGCTTTCTTTTCGTCAAACGATGGAAAAGAGAAGCCAGCAAGAGAGGCAAACCGGTGCTCAGAGCCAATAGACTTCCTCGTTGCCAGAAACTCACCGCGAAGCTCTCCCCGTNGGGAGAGAAAAAGACCAGAAAGGCTAATCCTAAAATTCCCCAGAAACTGGTGACCGAAACAATAAAGCGGGCCAGGTAAGAAGGCAATTCCTTCCGCTCCACCTGAAAGAGAATAACATCCAATACAGTGGGGGAGGTTAAGGAAAAAAGAAGAGCCAAGGCAAAAGAAAAACTCAAGGCTTCTGTGGAAGATAAGCCAATCAGCTGGGTGAAGAGCACATAGGCCAATCCACTGATGGACAGCAAAAAAATCAAGAAATAGAGAAAGGAGAAAGAGATAAATCTTCGCTGAAATCGCTGGATATATTTTTTCTCAAACTGAAAGCCAAAAACAAAGCCAACCCAACCCAAGCCGAGAATAAGCAGAGGGGAAAGACGCTTTAAAACATCTGGGCTGAGAATCTTTAAGCTCTTTTCTCCTAGGACTATTCCCAGAAGCAGATAAATCAATCCCGTGTGAAAGACAAATACCAAGGGCGAAAGTTTCTTCCGGCGGGTTAAAAAGCGGGAACCTAAAAAGGCAATAAGAATTAACAGACCAAAGGCAAACAGGGCTTTCATAGCTTAAATTTCTGGTTTAAGCCCTTCCACCCGATCCAGACTGATGGTAAAAACGATCCCAGTTCCCGGTTCGTTCAAATCACCGAGAATCTTTTTTATTAAGGCNAGAGCCTCTGCTTCTTTTTCATCTTTAATGACCGAGAGAATAGTTTTATTATGAGGTCTTGCTCCGGCAAACATAAACCTCAAACCAGCGAATATCGGAACCTCCTCAGAGAGAACATGCCCCATGCCAATACTATCAATAATTGTCGCACCGGAAATGCCTATTTCAATAAAACCTTCAAGAATCTCTTCTAATTTCTCGACTTTATTAAGAATGAGGATCAAAAGTTTCATTCCAGTTCCCTCTCTGTTTCCTGGACCACTTTTAAGGCCTCCTGAGACGTTAGCGCTCTTCTCACTCGTTTAACAAAATTTGTTTCTTTTATTAAACGGCAGGCGTGGGCTAAAAAACGCAGTTGTTGACCAGGGTCATCCTTGTTCCCCAAAATTAATAAAAAAACATAGGTCAAATGACCCTCAGGATGACCAAAATTTATTCCTTGAGGATGAATGCCTAAGGCGATAATGGGTTGAGACAAATCAGGAATAAGGGCATGAGGCAGAGCAATCCCTTCCGCCAGCGCTGTGCTTCCTAATTCTTCTCGTTGGAGCAATTCCTGGAGAATTAATTTAGCGTTGACAATTATCTTATTATTAGATAATTTGTCAACCATTTCCTCCAAGACGCTCTGCTTAGTTGTGGCTCGAAGATCCAAAAGAATGGCACCTGGCGAGAGATATTTATCAAGATGAATCCTTAGCTTACTCATATTTGACTTTCTCCTTAAGCCTTTACTTTTCTTCCTGAGGGTGCAAGAAAATTTTTCCCCGGATATTCTTTTTGACTTGCCCTGCNGAAAACAACAGAGGATGATATTTCCCTGCGGCCCAGAGAATAGTCTGATTATCATAAAATTTACTGAGAAAATGACCGCTATTACCTGAAGAAAAAACAGCCACTGAATTATCCCAATCGGCCAGGTCAATTACTTGCCGGTAAGAAGGGGCCCATTGAGTGCTCAGCTCATGACCAAAAGTGGCCTTGACCGTGAACATATCCCCGTCCATATCTATCCTCCGAGAATTAAAAAAGGCGAGTATCCTGGATTGTCCCAGAGGATGATTCAACTTGAGAGAGTGCAGGACGGACCACTTCCAGTTTCCGGACTCACCAAATTTTNCCCGCAGAAAATGATAAGCCTGGGCCAGACTCCGCTCGATTACTTCTACCATCAATATCTCACCGGAAGTTGATAATATAAGAGCCAACTTCTCGGGATTATTTCGGGCCAATTGATTAAAAAGAATCTCTTTCCGGCGGAAAAAATGATAATAAAGGGGNAAATCTTCCCCTAAAAAATCAGCGTACAAATTTTTCCAGAGTCGTGAAAGAAACACTTCAAAGAGGGCTGCCTCGGGACCGCCATCAATCTGGCCTGACCAGTGACTGAGAAGCTCCTGGGCCTTTCTCGCCTCAAGCTGGTCAAAAGAACACTTCTGGATAAATTCAACCAGTGACCTGGCCAGAAGATTCTGCACATCCTGTTGAATCAAAGCCAGTGAATAGACATCATGTTTCTCTCTGGCCCGTAATAATTCCTCTATTCTCTGAGCACGAAAGTTTATGTCCCAATCCTGACCCAGATAATAAGGGTAATCCCGGGCGGCCAGGCGATTATTAGCCGTGACAATNAGGCCGGAAGAAGGATTAAAGATGATGGGTTTTTCTTCTTCAGGAATCACTCCTAACCACTCTGTCCGCCTATCCTCCCGGGGCAGGATAAATAAACCAGCTTCAGGCGCTCGCTGCGGAATCCGGCCACTGAGATAATAGCCAATATTCCCCTCCCGATCAGCGTAAACAAAATTTTGTGAGGGGGCGCCAAACAGTTTTAGAGCGGCGCGAAATTCCGACCAGTTGCGGGCCCGGTTCACCCGATATAAAGCCTCAAATGTCCGATCGCCCTCATAAATAATCCAGCGCAGAGAAAGTGGTTGGGACGAGGTAAACAGCACTGGCGTGACCAGAGGCCCCTCTTCAGTCCACTTAATGATAATCTCTTTTGGATCTTCCTGACCTCTTATCCAGAAAAGCTCTTTTCGACGTCTAAGCGAACGCCACTCCCCTCGTCGGCGGTAAAATTGACCGCTCTCATCCAGCACTTCTCCGGATAAATCCTGGACATCAACTCCCGAATTGGTTAAACCCCAGGCGATATGCTGATTATGACCAATAATTACCAGGGGCACACCGGGAAAGCTAACTCCAATAGCTTCCCATTCAGGACAGGCCAGATGAATCTCATACCAGACAGAAGGAAGAGAAATGCGCAGATGAGGGTCATTGGCTAAAAGAGGACGCCCNGAGATAGTCCTCCGCCCGGAGATNACCCAGTTATTGCTGGCCCCGAGATTAAAATCGCGAAAGTAAGCNGAGAGATCGGCAGCAATCACCTCTTCAGGAAAAGATTCAATTCCCACTTCCAGCAGTCGGCTGGCCAATTCCGGTCCCTTATCGACCAGAATTTTACTCCTTACAGCTTCACTGACCGCGTCTTTACAGAGACTTAAAGCCATCAGGGTCTTAATGATTAAAGAATCTTCGATTTTCCACGGTTGAGGGCGATAGCGGAGAAGAAAAAACTCCGGTTCCCTCCAGATTGAACTTCTTAATAACCAGGCATTGACTCCGGAACTATATTTTTCCAGTAACTTTCTCTCTCGGGAAGATAAAAGCTGTCGGTCCCTGTCCACGGCCTCCTTGAGGCCCAAGGTGCGCATGATTATATCTATCTCGAGGGCTCTCTGACCCAAGACCTCAGCCAGGCGCCCAAAGCCAAGACGACGATTAAAGTCCATCTGCCACATCCGGTCACGGGCATGAATAAAACCACAGGCCAGGAAAAGATCTTCTTCATTCTGGGCATAAATATGAGATACTCCATAGGAATCAATATAAATCTCCACCGGCGCCTGTAAGCCAGGCAAGACATAGTCATCATTTAATCCAGGTCGGGAAAGATAAAACTCCAGCCAGATTAAGCCGACCACACCGGCCAGAAAAAATAAAATTCCCAGGATAATTAATCCAATTATTTTCTTCATCTTTCCCCTGAAGTATTATTCTCTCCGATGACCCGGTCAGCCCGGGCAATAATATCATTGCTAAATTCAACCCCCTGCCGCTGGGCATTGTCTAAATTTAAATACAGAAGCACATGTTCCATATATTTAAAGGGGATGTTTTGAGGATTCTCACCATTGAAGATTCTCATCACCAGCTGGCCGGCTTCGTAGCCCATTTCATAAAAGTCCCAGCCCATAGCGGCACAGGCCCCCTGGTCAACCGTTAAAAGATTGGCTCCAAAAAGAGGAATTCTATTTTCATGGGCTACTTGTGCCACTGCTGGAAAAGAAGCATTGAGAGTATTATCGGAAATAGGAAAGAGAACATCTATTCTCTGATTAACCAGTGTCTGGGCAACAAAAAAGACTTCATGAATACTTTCCACGGGGAGAGCCACGATTTCAAACCCAAATTTCTCGGCTCCTTTTCTCACCAGACTTAAATAATATTCGGAGTTCAATTCGGCGGGCGTCCACAAGGTTCCCAATCTTTTGGCTTGCGGCAGAACCTCACGAATAAACGCCAGATTCTGGTAAATCGGCCCCCGCGAAGAAACTCCGGTTACATTTCTTAAATGGTCGGTTTCGCTCTTCCCGGCCCCAACCAGGATAGGATTGGCCACCGAAGCAAAGACAATCGGTATTTCATTGGTCACATGGATAGCTGCCTGAAGACAAGGGGTGGATAAAGCCACAATCAAATCAACTCTTTCCTCAACAAATCCTTCTGCAATTTTCTGAACAGAGGAAATTTCACCGCCGCCGTTACGAATAATTACTTCGACATTTTTGCCGGGAAAAAGCCCCTTGTCTTTCAAAGCCTGGAGAAGCCCTTCCCGGGCAG
Source organism: Candidatus Aminicenantes bacterium JdFR-80 (assembly GCA_002010725.1). Lineage (GTDB taxonomy): Bacteria > Acidobacteriota > Aminicenantia > Aminicenantales > Aminicenantaceae > JdFR-80. The sequence goes on along the minus strand of MTOP01000104.1, from coordinate 23,930 downwards.
CGTTTAAAGTAGGCGCCTCATTAATCTGGAATAAACCGATTTTATATTGGGGACTTTCTGTCGGGTGGCAACAGAGCTGGAGGAAGGTGAAAATAAGGCTCAGGATGAAACCGGCCGGGAAAATCTGTCTTAACTTGTCGATAATGCCTGCCTCACTTCTAAAATTCAATCCTTTCTATTTTAATTAATTCTTCAATAAGGTCAACTTTACCTGTATTACCTCCCTTTCTGAAGGATACGGTTCCAGTGACTATTGTCCTCCTGGGAAGAAGAAATTTTTTTTGGAAGAAGCATAATCCAGACAAGAAGTAACGAGTCGTCTTTATTTTCTTCAGGGTTATCACCGAAGAAGAAGCTCAGGTTAACCCTGAATCGTTTGGCTTCTTTCTTCCAGTGAAGTAAAATAAAAAAATGACTGCCTTATACTTTGGCCCGGCAGGGTGGAGCTATAAGGATTGGGAAGGGATCGTCTATCCTCAGCCCAAACCTTCTTCTTTCCATCCCCTTAATTATCTGCCACAATTTTTTGACATTATTGAAATAAACAGCACTTTTTACCGACCTCCTTCGGTAAAAGTAAGTCTTTCCTGGGTAAAGAGAATAGCCTCTTTTCCTCGTTTTCAACTGAGCGTGAAGCTCCACCAGGTATTCTCCCATGAACGAGGCAATTTTACTCAAGCGGATATTGACCAATTCAAACTGGGCCTGGAACCCCTCCGCGCCCACGAGAGACTAGCCGCCCTCCTCATTCAATTCCCCTGGTCATTTACCTATACCCGAATAAACTTCGATTATCTAGTTTCCCTGATCAAGCATTTTTCTGATTATCCTCTGGCAGTCGAAGTCCGCCACGTCAGCTGGCACAAAAGAAGTTTCTTTCAGATGCTCCACGACTATGGCGTTGCCTTTTGTAATATTGACCAGCCCCTTCTGCCCAACTCTCTTCCCCCGACAGCTTACGCCACCACTCAAGAAATGGCCTACGTCCGCTTGCATGGCCGCAATACCCGAGACTGGTTCCGACAGGAAGCCAGCCGGGACGAGCGTTACAACTATCTTTATTCGCCGTCAGAGCTGGCGGAATGGGTGGAGAAAATAAAAATTTTAAAAGAAAAAGCCGGTAAAGTCATTGTGATTACGAACAATCATTATCGAGGTCAAGCAGTGGTCAATGCCCTGCAGATAAAGCATATTTTAACCGGCGAAAAATTCCCCCTTCCCCCCTCATTGGTCAATCACTACCCCCAATTAACAGAGCTTACCCTCACCAACCCGTCGAGGGAGGATTCCGAAAAAATTCTGCAAAAAAAACTTTTCACCCTGGATAAGGATAATTAGAATAATTATTAATGAGATACTGGTGGGAAAATGACTTTTTACAGGTCAAAAACAATAAACTTTATCTAGAAGGAATTCCGGCCGAAGAAATTGCCCACCAGGAGGGAACACCTCTTTTCGTTTACAGCCTCCAGCAAATAAAAAGAAAATACCAAGAGCTGGTTAAGGCTATTTCTCACCTCTCTCCTCTGAGTTTCCAGGTCCATTATGCTTTAAAGGCCAATTCCAACACACCGCTTTTAAAGACTCTCCGCACCTGTGGGGTAGGAATTGATGCTGTTTCTCCGGGGGAAATAAAAAAAGCTCTGGAGGCAGGCTTTCCCCCAGAAAGAATCTTCTTTACCGGTACCAGCCTGTCTACGGAAGACCTGAGGTTTGCCCTCTCGGTGCCCGGGCTTTGTCTTATCCTGGATGCGGTGGAACTCCTGGCCCCTTTAAAAGAAATCCACCGGCATCTGTCTCCCCAGTTTCCCCTGAAGCTTGGCTTTCGCTGGAATCCAGGTATAGGCCAGGGATTTAATTCCCGGGTGATTACCGCTGGCGTTTCTTCCCCGGAAGGAATCCCAATTAAGTTCGGTATAGAACCAAATCGTCTGGAAGAAGCGTGGGCCCAGGCTATCTCTCTGGGCTTCCAGCCAATCGGACTTCACCAGCATTTGGGCTCTGGATGGACAGGCACTGACTTTCCAGTGGTTTGCCAGGCAGTCGAACGCATGGTAGAGATAGCCCAGCGAATAGAAAAAGAGTGGGGAGTATTAAAATTTCTTGATTTCGGTGGCGGCTTTGCTCCCCGCTACCAAGAAAATCAGCTCCCTTTTCCTCTTCAGGACTACGCCCTGACCATTAAAAACAAGTTGACTAAGGCTAAATTAAAAGACAAGCTTGTCATCTTTGAGCCGGGAAAATTTCTAGTGGCCGAAGCCGGCATTCTACTGGTCAGGGTTGAATATATCAAGTCCAGCTTTGGTCATCTTTTTGCCTGTGTCAATGCGGGCACCTTTAACTCTCTTCCTCGGCCAGCCATTTACCCGGAAGCCCGGCACGAGGTGGTTAATGCCTCCTGTGTCCACTCCCCGGAGCTTGTCCCTCTAACCATTGCCGGCCATCTGTGTGAAACTGGAGATGTCTTTGCCTGGCAGGTTAAATTGCCTCTTCCCCGAGCAGGTGACATCCTGGCCATTCTTCAGGCAGGGGCTTACGGACAGAGTATGGCTTCCACCTTTAATCTTCGTTCCCTGCCCCGCGAAATCTACCTTTCCTGAGCCGTCGGTTAACCTTTTCTTAAATAAAGTTGAAGCCAACATGGTCGAGAAATCAACTATGGCCGATATTCCTGTTTTTTAGTGTTTTACCGGTGGAAGTAGCTCATCCTACCAAAAACGCTCTGTGCGAAACAGGAAAATCATCTTTTCCGACGCCAGTTCTTTTCGACTGGACAAAAACATGCCTCTCATTATCCCGGAAGTCAATCCCGAACATCTTACGTGCCTTGGAGTTCTTTCAATCAATCCTTTAGTCGGGCTAAAAGAGGAACATTCATACCATGCGCCTGGAGGAGACTTTTATTAAGGAGAATTTTCTCCCGGGAACCAGAAGCAACCAGGCGTCCCTCATTCAGAATAATTATCTTCTCTCCCAGCTCCCAGGCTAACTCCAGATCATGGGTGGCGATAATCTTCGTTAGAGGAAGTGAGTTCAAGTGATGGATAAAATTTTTCCGACTTTGATAATCAAGCCCGGCTGTTGGTTCATCTAGAATAATTATTTCTGGTTCAAGAATAAGCACTGCTGCCAGAGCTACTTTTTTCTTCTCGCCCACACTGAGTCGGGAGATCAATTTATCTTCATATCCCTGCAAATTGAGCCGAGTGAGTATTTCTTTTATTTTTAAATCAATCTCCTCGCGTGGCCAGCCCTGATTCAAGGGGCCAAAGGCCAATTCATCTTTCACTTGGGGGAGAAACAACTGATCGTTAGGGTCCTGAAAAACAAGGCCCAATCGAGAGCGAATCTGGCGAGCTGTCTTCCGGGAAAGCTGCTGGCCAAAGACTATGACCTCCCCCCTGGCGGGGAAGATTCCCAGCAGACACAAACACAGGGTTGACTTCCCCGCACCGTTTGGCCCCAGAACCACTACGGTTTCTCCCTGAGCCACAGAGAAGGAAATATCAACCAGCACCGGAGGGCCATGAGGGTAAGAAAAGCCAAGATTTTTAACTTCAAGAGCTAATCCACCAGGCCTTACGACCACCATAAAAAACTCCCCACCAGAACCAGCATGAAGACCATAATCATCCATTCATACCAGGCCAATCGATGTCGTAGAGCCAAAACCCACTGGCCAGAAAAATTGCGGCTGATTAAGCTTTGATGAATTTTTTGAGCCCTTTCCATCATGAGCGAAAAATTATGGATCAGTAAAGCTTTTATCAGGATTAACCGCCGCGACCAGGGAAGACGTTTGCTTGATCGGGCTAAGAGAGCACGATGTTGTCGGTTGAGTTCAGCTCTCATTAAAGGTAAATAGCGAGAACTCAAAGCCACCATGGCTACTAAAAAAGAAGGAAATCGCCAGGCTTCCAGCGCCTGAATTATTCTCTGAAAATCCAGGAAACCGGAAGAAGTAATTATGACCAACCAACTCAAAATTGAGCGGACTAATAATTCCAACGCAATCTTTTGGCTTAATCCAGTGCCGTTTTGGTGGGGAAAAAGAAAAATAGCCAAAATTAAAAATAATAATAAAGGGAAGAACAATAAAAATCGGGTAATAATCTGCCACAGCGAAAGTCGGGCCAGACAAAAAACGCTCCCAATCAGGCAACTAAGAATCACCCATTTGAGTCGCGGCTGAAAGGGGGCTAAAGTGATAATAGTTAAAAAAGAAAAAGCTACTCCAAGAGACACTCGAGGATCAATTTTTTCTTTAAGCCTGGCCNGCCGTGGATCCTGTTCAGCCAACCCTGAGCTTGAGCAATCTCTTCTGGTCAACAAAAAAACCTCCATCCAAACCTCAGGAGAGCCTCCTTTCCTCCCCTCCTAGCAACCAGAGGCCTTCCTGGGTCTCAGAGGAACTGGCTACGGCTTTAACCAGATACATCTCCCGGGCATCAACGATGATAATTTCTCTAAATCCTGACTGGAAGAGCAATTTTTTCATTTCCGGGCCGGCCGGAAGAAAATCCTTTTTTATAACTTCAGATTTCTGGGAATGAAGCCGGTCCAACTCTCTCCGTCCTAAAGGATGAGCTATAATTAAATTCCCGCCGGGCCGAAGAAGGCGACGAAATTCAAAAAGAGCCTGTAACTTATTATCAAGGTGGGGAAAGAGGGCAAAACAAATAATAAGATCAAAAAGACCGCTTCTCAGACCCACAGCCTGAGCATCGGTCTGCAGGAAGAAAACCATCGACGCAGAATATTTGGAGCGGCCAATTCTTAGCATTTTGGCTGAAAAATCTGCTTCCACCAGCCAACCATTGGGGCCTAACTGCTGACGAAGATAGGGAATCAATCGACCGGTGCCGCAGCCGATATCCAGGACAGCTATTCCCCGCTTTAAAGGAAAATGCTGAATTATTTTCTCCAGACGCTCCTCTTCTTGAGGACAGGCATGTTTTCTATCCCATTCTTCGGCCAGATTTTCAAAAAATTGTCGTTTATTCATGGTTCAATCTCCTACTTCAAGGATTGAAGGACATTCCTGTTTGTCCTTCTCCTTTTCCTCCTGGCTCCCTTTCCCTTCACTGCTAATTCACTTCAAAGAGCTTCATCTTTTCTCGGCCGACCGGAGTGGGTTGCAAAGCGAAGGCTTATTTGTTTTTCCATCTCCTTAACTAGAGGAGGAATAATAATCATCATAATAACTATTCCCGGCAGCCCGCGAACCACTGAACTCACCGAGATAAATAGACGGGGCAGGGATAACCACTCCGCGATGACCCAGACCAAACCCAGGAGAAGCAATCGATCCACCAAAAGGGTCACCAGCAAAGAAAACCAGCGAGGCCAGTGCCATCTTTGATAGAAAAGCCATGGTCCACTTCCCAGGATCAATCCTTCAACCATCATCAGGGGAGCGATCGGTGGATAAAAAGGAGGCATACCAGTTAAAACTCCTGATAGGAAAGGAGCCAGGACACCTATCCCCCCGGCTACAGACCAAGGTAAAAGGAAACCACCGAGAACGAGGGGATAAAACATCGGTAAAAAGGCACTCCCTAGCCCGAGGGCATGAAAGAGCAATGGTAAAACAAGAGCCAACGAAAGAAAAAGTCCTCCCAGAATGATCGTCCATGGCTGCTCTTTCATTGTCTTATCCGGAGGCCAAATTGAAAATTTCGTCCGGGCATGGGATAGGGACCGGTGCCTATTCCAGGNAGATCCACAAAAATCTGGTAATCGGNATCTAGAATATTCTGCCCATCAACCACCACGGCCAAATGTTGACTGATTTCCCAGAAAAAGCGAGTATTCAGGCAAAAATAAGAAGGAAGCGATTGACTTCGATTATCTCCGGCGTAGTAGCCTGCCACGTACTGTCCATTAACAAAGGCCTTAATTCTTCCCCGGAGATATCCCATCAGGAAATCCAGCTTATGGCGGGGNCTTCCTCGAGTTAATCGCCCCGGGTCCAAAAAAGAGTAATCCACCCGGGCAAAAAGAAAGCGATTGAATTGCCGCTGCCAACTTAGTTCAGCTCCGGAAAAAACAAATTCGCCCTTATTTTGGAAAAGAAAAGCTGGGGGAGGAGATGGATTCGGGCCGACCTCAATCAGATTGGAGCCTTTCAGGCGGAAGATAGAGAGGGAAACCCAGGTGTTATTCCCCAAATCCACTTCCCCACCCAATTCATAATTCCAAACCTTTTCCGGCTTCAAATCTGGATTGGCCGGAGGGAACATAAATAACTCATTCAATTGAGGAGCCCGAAAACCTTGGCTGACCGTCCCTCGAAGAATAAACTTCTCCTTGGCTTGCCAGACAACGCCCCACCGTGGACAGATCTCAACCCCGGCCAATGAATCTCGATGAAGACGCAAGCCAGCCGAAAGGATCAATCTCTGGCGGACGACATATTCATCCTGGAGAAACAAAGCCGCTTCGGATTTATGCCACTCTCCTCGGGGCCAGTTATAGCTTTTTCCGGCCAATCGTCTGAACTCAGTTCCAGCCGTAAACTCATGATTTTTCCAGCGATGGGTCATTCGAAGGAGAGCTCCATCCACATAATCACGAGAATGCCAGCCATCCGAGAAGCGATGATGTCCCAGATTACGATAAACCATTACCAGATAATCGCTGTGATCATCTTCTCTCCGAAGAGTCAAATCAAAAGCACCCCGCTGATAGTCATTCCAAAAATTATCCAGTGGAAAATTCAGAGGTCCGGGTTCATATTTTTTCGCGGCGAAGTATTTGCTATGAAAGGTGATTTTTGTCTTTTCGGATAAATTAAAATAAATATTGCCGGTGAAAGTTCTCCCCTTGTATTGAGAATTGGGACGATGGCCATCGCTTAATCTTTGATCAAAGGTAAAATAATAGCCCCATTTCTCAAACCCGGCTCCATGACGAAAATTCAGCTGCCGGGTGTTGAAGCTACCGTAAGAGCCAGTCAATTCCGTTTCCCACCCAGGCGAGGGCTGACGAGTGATAATATTAACCACACCCCCCAACGCCTCTGAGCCATAAAGGACGGAGGCTGGCCCCCGAACCAATTCAATACGTTCGACATTATCCAGAGGAAAAGCATGTGAAACAACACAACCAAAAAGGCCCATTTTTTCCGGGCGGCCATTTACTAAAACAGCAATTCTCCGGCCGCGGTTACCCAAGCCGCGAATATCCACATCAGCCCGGCCGAAATCTCCGGTTCGCCGGACAAAAACCCCGGGAAAGAGATTAAGAAGATTTAAGGCATTACTGGCCGGGATGGCTTCTATTTCCTGGGAAGTGATAACCGTGACCGAAGCAGAACAATCTTTAACCGCTTTCCGGGTCATGGTGGCAGTAACCACAATCTCCTCATGGGGATGAAAGAGAGAAGGGTGAGCGGGCGGAGTTCTCTTTTCTTCCTGTTGGTCTTTCTTTTGTTTTTTCTTCTTTTCTGGCTGCTCATCATCCCCGGTCGCAGGGTAAAATGAATCTCTCTTTTCCTGAATAACTACCTGCTCTTCCTGGGCCAAGCATCCTTCAGGAGAAAGGCGAGCTTCAACTGCAAGACAATGAAGGCTTTTCCTTCCCGACCTGCTCTCCCGCCCGTTAACCTCAAAGGAACGATCGGTTTCGTTAATCCCTCTGGTCAGGGCTAAACACCCACGAATTCCTGGCCCAGGCAGAAAAAGAAGAATGATATTTAGCCAGGCGACTAGAAAAACAGCAGAAATTTTTCCTCGCTTAATCTTTAATCCTTCTTCATCTAATCTCATGGTGCCTCTCCTTAAGTGTTACGATTTTCTGTATCGTAATACTTATAACTAAAAAAGTCAACTCAATTAGATAAAATTTGGTCCAACCCAGCTTAAGGAATGAAAAAGCCTGGCCAGAGGTTAAAATTCAAGCAAAACAAATTTTCCGCGCGAATGGCCTCCTGGGGCTATCACTTCTCCCAATTACCCAATTAAAAGAAAAAACTAGTGTCCCGGGGATACACAAAATTCATTCCTTCTGTTTCTTTAAACAAGTTTTACATTCAGCTGAAAAGGGAAGGTTCTTAAGAAACTTAAGGAAAGAACTTTTATCGTTCCCCAGAAACTCTTAACCTTTCTTCTGCGTATTATATAATAAAAGCAAATAAAAATTATTAAGGTATAAGGAGTGGTCATGAAGAGAGACTTTTTTAAATTACAATTAATTATTCTTCTGGCAGCCATTCTTGGTTGTCTCCCAGGGTATAGCCAGCACTCATCTCCATCCCCGGATCTCAGCGGTACCTGGGTGGGTGAAACAATTGTCCCTGATGCCGGTCAGACCGATGAGGTTATTCTGGTCCTTCAGAAAAGTAAGGCGGGCTATACAGGAACAATTACCGACACCATGGGGTTGATTCCGGAAGTAGAAATTGAGGACGTCACTTTTGAAGACAACACTCTAATTTTTACTTTTATAGCTACCACCGGCTATGAAACCATCACCGTCTCGATGAATTTAACCTATGAAGAAGGACGCCTCGTTGGCTACTGGCAGACAGACGATGGCACTTCAGGAGATATCGAATTTCAGAAAAAAGAATAATCCCTGCCTGATCTTTCTCTCAGTCCTGGCGACGGGCAAAGTGACGATAAAGGAGAATGGTCAAAACCAGAGAAAGAGCCAGGATTACGGCTGGAATCACAATTCCCCATATATTCATTTTTCTTTCTTCCCTTTTTGTTTCTTCCGATAGGAAAAATACGCCAGGAGCATCCCTAAAAGAGAGAAAAAATAGGCAATAGACATGCCTAGAACTACAGCCAAACCCTGATTCATTTTAGTTCTCCCATCTTTCAATTTTTTCCAATTCTTCCAGGAACTGTTTCTGTTTCTTCTCATAGTCCCGAGAGATGGCTTTCAATTTAGGGTCAATAATCTTAATCATTATCCAGAGAAGAAGACCACTTATGGCCAGGGTGACCCACCCGTACCAGCGAAAAAGTAAACTCCAGATGGTTCCCAGAGCCAGCAAAAAATAGATAAGAGGTGACAGGATAAAGGTAAGATAATCTTCTTTGGACCACCGGTCAGCTTCCTCCGGACTCCATTTTATTTTAATCCATTTCATAGCTGACCTCCGGCTAATTTTCCTTCATTGTCCTTCAACAATCCCCTTCTGATAGCCTCTTCCCGGACCGGTTTCCACCAGCCTAGGGGGCGGCTCATGACATAATATTTAACCAATCGATTCATATCCTCTGGCCTGGTCATGAAAGTAATAGGCAGATAAATCAGGGCCCCGAGGACCATCATTATCCAGAACTGAAGATAATCAGGCAAAACGGGGATTATCCGAAACTCAGGTAATACCCAGACCACCAGCCAGCTCAACCCCAGATTGGCCATCCAGGAAGCCAGATATCCCCAGGCATTAAACCGCCACCAAACAACCTGAAGAATGGACGGTAGCCAGATGCCGGCCGTCATGATCCAGAGGGCAAAAATCAACCACTGAGTGATTTCTTTCATCATCAATCCGTAAAGGAAAGAACCCAGCAGAAGAATAAGGGTCGTCAGCCGACCTACCCAGACAAGTTCTTTATCTGAGGCCCGGGGTCGGAAATAATGCTGATATAGATCGCGCGTGGCGTAAGAGGCTCCCAGGTTGAGGTGAGTAGAGATAGTCGAAATATGAATAGCCACCACGGCCGCAAAGAAAAACCCCACCAGCCCCACTGGCAGAAACTCAAACCCCAATCTATACCAGGCCATTTCATACTGGGCCGTGCTTTGAATACGTGGATAAAGGGAAAAAAAAGCCAAAACAGCCACGGCCCAGAGAGAATTCCGAACGACAATTAAAGCNGAGCCCGCCCAGATACTATAACTGGCATCCCGGACGGTGCGGGCCGACTGGATTCGCTGTGCCTCGGGATACCAATCAATCGAAGTGCCNATACCAAAACCGCCAATCACAGCAATCACCAGCATAGTGAGAAACCAGACTAAAGGAAAATCGCCACTCGTCCAGCCAGAGAAAGCCAGGGGGTTAAGACGCCAGCTCTCACCCAGGCTATTGATTTTAGCTATTATTTGTTGGGGGCCACCAGCCGCCACTATACCCCATATAGAAACAATTATAATTACGGAAAAAGCAACCACTCCCTGCTGAAAATCCGCCATCACCACTCCCCAATAGCCAGCCGCCAGAACATAAATAGCACACAGAGAAGAAAAAAGAATCAGCCCAACCCATTCCGGCCAGTTGAATAAATAATGACAGAGCTTGCCCATGGCCATACCGACCCACCCCAGGACAAACATGTTCATAAAAACCTGCCAGCCGGCAATCCAGCCCCGCAGCAGTTCGGCTCCCAATCCAGAGAAACGCAAAGTCTGCCACTCAGCCTGAGTATAGGCCAGGGAGCGGCGAAAAATACGGGTGGATGCAAAAGCCGAAATGGCACACCAGGCAGAAAAGAAAGTATACCAGATACCACGCAGTCCATATTTATAGATAACCCCACTGACCCACATCGGAGTATCCGTAGCCGAATGGGTAGCATAAACTGAAGCCGCCGGCAACCACCAGGGTAGTCCTCGACCAGCCAGAAAGAAATCAGCCAAGGAACGTTTGCCCAATCTGTAAAACAAGACTCCGCAAACAACCATCAAAGCAATGAAAACAATCAGCCAGAACCAATCAAGCCAGGCGAAACTAACCATGCCTCCTTTCTCCTAAATTAAAATATTTCTCCAGGCAACCATAAGTCACATTTATTTTTTCTGGCCTCTGTCATTCTGGGTGTCAGGTGAAGGAAATAAATCAATTTCAGCCAGAACTGGAAAATGATCTGAAGTATATCGCCCATCCCAGCGAACCGAAAGGATGCCAAATCGCAGGACTGGACCAGTATTCAGGACAAAGATGTGGTCTATTCTCTGCCCCGGAAAAATCTTATCCTGAAATCCATTAAACGTGAAAGTTGACCCATAGATNGGCAGCCGGGTTACATGATAGGCATCAAGCAAAGAAAGCTTATCTCCCTGGGAAGTAGTCAGGATGTNATATGTCTTTTCCTCAGGGGAGGAATTGAAATCGCCCAGCAGCACCACCGGCCATTTCTTCCCGGAAATTCGCTGAAGAAGCCATTTTTTCAATAACCGGGCACTTTCCTGGCGGGCTTTCTCGCCCACATGGTCAAAATGGGTATTGAGGAAATAGAATTCTCTTCCCTGGGCTAATGTCCTTAACCTGGCCCAGGTAACAATTCGGGGGCAAGCCGCATCCCAGCCCACTTCACCAGGGAAATCGCTCTTCTCCGCCAACCAAAATGTTCCCCAATCAACCACTTCAAAACGATCCCGGCGGTAAAATATGGGATTAAATTCTCCCTTCTTCTGGCCGTCCTCCCGCCCAACGCCCAGCCAGCTATACTCTGGGAGTGCTCTACTTAAGTCATTCAACTGGGGCCAGAGCACCTCTTGCAGTCCAGCGATATCCACCTGGTGAAATTTCAAAGTGGTTACCACCTTATCTTGCCGAAACGGCCAAGCATTTTGACCATCCCGAAGATTAAGATAGCGAATATTAAAAGTAAGAACGACTACCCTGGTTGAATGGTCAAAATGACCTACCAGCGGCAGGGAGCTAAGACACAATAAAAGAAGACCGATAAGTCGAGAAAAGAAGTTCGGCCGCCTTTGATTCATGGTGAAAACTTTATACCAGAGGGACAAAGAGAAGTCAAAATCTCCGGCCTTTATTCCAGAACTGCTGCCGCCACAATATTGGCCACTCGGGTCCGCAGAGAAGTTACGGAGCCCTTATCTTCAGGATGAACCCGGTTGGTTAAAAGAATGATAAAAGTTTGCGTTTCTGGATCAATCCAGAGAGAGGTGCCTGTATACCCGGTGTGACCGTAGGAACGGGGACCAAACAAATCTCCTCGAGGAGAGGCGTAGGCAGAACTCAAATCCCAGCCCAGACCCCGGCCGGCAAAGGAAGCCAGCGGAAAAACCTCGGTCATCCGCCGGATACTCAAAGGGCTCAAAATCCTCACTCCCTCCAGCTGGCCTTGATTAAGCATCATTTGAGCAAATAAGGCCAGATCTTCAGCTGAAGAAAATAAACCGGCATTGCCGGAGACACCGCCTAGTAAACGGGCTAAGGGATCATGAACAATACCCTGGAGAATTCCGTCTGGCAATTTTTCCGTAGGTACACAGCTGGATTTCATTTCTTCAGGAGGATTGAAGAATGTTTTGGTCATCCCCAGAGGTTGGAAAATATGCCGGCGGGCAAAAACATCAAATTTCTCTCCGGAGACTTTCTCGACAATATAGGCCAGCGTGATAAATCCCAGACAACTATAACGAAATGTCTTTCCTGGCGGTGAAAGTTTCTCCAGATGAGCGATATAGTTCACCATCTGCTCTAGCTGACAGGGACGGCCGAATGATTTCTGTATCTCCTCAACCTGGGCATAAGGTGGCAATCCTGAAGTGTGGGTCAAAAGGTGCCAGATAAGAGCATCTTTCTCTTCCCCTTCTTTTCCCTGATAGGCCCGAAATGAGGGAACGAATTGTTTAACCTTGTCTCTTAATCTTATTTGTCCTCTCTCCACCAGAATCATTATCGAGGTGGCAGTGGCTATGGGTTTAGTTAAAGAAGCCAGATCAAAAATCATCCCTCTGGACATCTTCTTCTTAACCGGCAGGAGCTGGCTCCAGCCGTAAGCTCGCCAGTAGACAATCTTCCCTTTCCTTCCAACACAAATAACCGCCCCGGGAATATCCTTCGCCTGAATAGCCGCCTTTATAACTGTCTCCAGTTGATTCAGTTGAACAGCTGACAGGCCTACCTGCTGAGGGTCAACCTGGTGTAAAGACCGGCCTCCCCAAAAAATCACACCGGCGACTAAACATAACCAGACCCATTTCCTTAGATTAGCGGGNTGCCTCATCTTTTTTTCCTCATTAAATTATTGTTCTCAATTTAAAATATTTAGGAGCAAATGTCATCTCTAAGTCAATTTAATCCTGGTCGAGTCCAACTTGAGCGGAAGGCGATAAAGGCTAAACCGAAAGAGTATTCTACTCCGGGTAAACGGGAAATAAAGAGACATAATTGATGAAAGGTAAGATAATAGGAAAGAAAAAAAGAGGATTAACTCAATTTCTGGCTAAAAGCTTCAAAACTTCCCCAGATCATAAAAAAAGGAGGAAAAACTTTTTCGGGCTAAACCAAAATCAGGTGTTCCCTGGGCCCTAATCTCCAGAGAAACATCCTGTCCCTCCCGAGCTAGACGAAGTAAAACCTTAGTCTGATCACTCTTCCATTTGCTTTCTATTTTTAAATCCGGAGGCAAAACCTCAATTTCTTCTTCTGACCGGGAGTCATCACTCATTAAATCAGTCAACCCCACCTCTCCCTGGGCCTGACCAAACTCCTGAGTTAAAACCTCTTTCAGGGTTTGATATATCTTCAGCCAGGAACTTCTTTTCGAAGGCAGAGTGCGAACCGCGAATTGCGCTGCTGCCAGTTGATTGTCAATGAAATAATAACTCAGGAGTCCATTGACTCCTCCATAGGTCGAAGCAAAGTCCAATCTCCGGACACCCTCTTTTTGTACCTGAAATAATGGCTCTCCTTCAACAGCAACTACTTCTTCCGGAGTCATCCCCCAATAAATTTGGCGAAAATGTCCTCTCTGGTTACCCACACAGACCTGTTGAGACTGCTCTCCGTGAAGGGTATAAACTTTAGTCTTTTTAAACAAGGCTCTGACCGTATCGGCCAAGATATACCCCGCTTTGGTCATGGGCGAATAGCTAGGAGTATAATAAATATACTTCCACATCTTCCGGAAAGGTCGATCGCTGGCCAGATAAATAATCGAGCCTCTTTTGAGAACATCAAGCACCGGACTACCGGCATCGGGATCGAGATGAACCCTGGCTTCAGCGGCCACAACAATCAATTTCTTTTCATAAAATTCTGTTCCCTGAAGATAAAGAAGGCTGATCCCGGTTAATATTATTAGAAAAATCGCTGCTTTTTTGCCAAATTTTCCCATCTCCCACCTCCGGTTCCTAATTCATTAGGACGCTTTAAATTATTCTGCCCGGTCATTGTCTTTATAAGTTATTCTCTTATTTCTGGTTAATCAATCACCCTTTGCGGTGATTTTTCTGACCTATTTTTCACCCTCAAGAGTAAGCACCGGGGTAAGAGACATCTCCCTTATCCTGAGGAAAATCAAATTAATCTTGGTTGACCGTGGTAAGATTATTCCGAGGGAGAACTACCTGCTGAGTTTTTTCCTCTCTCTTTCATCCCCGCTGATCAAACTAAATTCTTCGTTGATTTTTCCCCTCACCCATTAAAATAAACCCGGTATTCAATTCCTTGTTTCTGAATCAAATCAAAGCGACCATTGAGTTGACGCACCAGGTCTTTTACCAGTTGCAGCCCTAAAGTTGCTGTCTTCTGAAAATCAATTTCTCCGGGAAACCCCACTCCATTATCAGCAATAACCAGCTCCACTTCCTGAGACTTGCCTTTTTTCATCTTTAAGGTAATTTTTCCCTTTCTCCCCCCGGGAAAAGCATGCTTTAAGCTATTAGAGACTATCTCATTAATCAACAATCCACAGGGAATTGCTTTATTAATATCGAGGAAAACATCCTGGATATCAATTTCCAAACTTATTTGATTTTCATCCTTAATGTAGATAGCCAGAAGATAACTTAATAAGCGACGGGCATAATCATTAAAATCGATTTTGCTAAAATCACTTGTTTCATAAAATTTTTCGTGAATTAAGGCCATACTCCGAATGCGATTCTGACACACCTGGATCAATTGTTCAAACTGGGGATTATTGGCCTGTCTAGCCTGGAGACGAAGTAAGCTGGAAATAATTTGCATATTATTTTTAACCCGATGATGAATCTCCTGGAGCAGAACCTCCTTCTCTTTCAAAGAAGCCTGGAGTTTTTTCTCTCTCTCCTTCTCTGAAGTCACATCCATAATCATCCCAATGATAGCTGGCCGCTGCTGAAAGGTTGTGCGGCTGCCATAAACTTCCATAGTCCTGACAGTGCCATCTTTTNTTATTCCCCGGAAATTATAATGGGCTGTGGTTTCTTCATCCTTATAACGAGCATTTATTTTATCGGCTACCAGNGGCCAATCTTCGGGATGACATAGGTCTCGGGGACCAATCTGGTCAACAATTTCACNAATCTCATAACCAAACATTTGAGCAAAACAGGGATTAATGTAACGAAAAACTCCATCCTGATGGAGATAAACTCCTACCTGGGCATCTTCGGCTAATTTCCGGAATTTATCCTCGGATTCTCGGAGGGCCAGTTCTATTTTTTTCCTGGGGGTAATATCTCTGACTGCTCCCAAAACCGCCTTTTCCCCCTGAACATTGATCATCACCACGGAAAATTCACAATAATGAACCTCACCTTCTTTATTGATTACCCGGGCCTCATAAACAGCGGGCGCTTTTTCTCCTTGAAATCTTCTTCGGGCATACTCAGACACCNGAGGACGATCTTCTGGATGAATAAGCTCCCAGATATTCAGCCGGGACAATTCTTCCGAAGAATACCTGGTTAGCCGGCTGACATTCTCATTGAAGAAAAGAAAACTATTCCCCCGGTAAATATATATGGCATCGTGACTCCCTTCGACTATAGCCCGATACATCTCTTCTTTCTCCTGGAGAGCTTTTTTTACTTCTAGGTAACGCTTTTTTTCTTTCTCCAGAATGGTTATTCTTTTCTTGAGTTGATTTATTTTATCAATCAAGAGTTGATTTTCAGCTAACCATATATCTTCATTCATTTCGACCTCATTTATCTCAAGACTGTTCTTTTCCTGCTAATAAAAGCCCCGAATTATAGCGGAAAACCTCAGAAAGGGCAATTTTACCCCGGTTGAAGCCAGCTATTACAAAACCGCAATGGAAGAGTAAAATTAAAGTCCACTAAACAGGTGAGGCATCCCCATTTTTCATTAATTGAAAAACATGATAAGGTACCCCTATCATCCAATTTTTTGCCAGCTGAGAGCCATCACGGCTTTGAAAAAAGCGCCCTGATTTAAGGAAGGGATGTGTCTATTTTTCAGGAGCAGAAGCACGGTTGAAAACCAAGTTGCTTCTAAAAAACGACCTCAAAGGCGGTACCCTGATTTCGATAAACTTTAAGTTTTCCTCCCAGTTGCACGGTCAGGTCACTGATGAGTTGCAGCCCCAGTGTAGCTGCGTTCTCAATATTAGTCTCCGGAGGTAAACCAACGCCATTATCCTCAACCCAGAGATAATACTTTCCCTGAGACCGCTCTTCCATGATGATAGTCAACTTTCCTGGCCGATTTTGAGGAAAAGCGTGTTTCAAAGCATTGGTGATTATTTCATTCAACAGCAAGGCACAGGGAATCGCTCGATTTATATCTAAATACACTCCCTGACTCTTTATATCCAAATCGATATTCCTGGTTCTTTCATGATAAAGCGACATTAAATGAACAGCCATATGGTTAATATAATCGGAAAAATCTATGCGGGAAAAATCTTTCGACTGGTAGAGACGCTCATGAACAAGAGCCATGGTGCGAATGCGCGCCTGGCTCTCCCGAAATAATTCTTTTGTTTCTTCATCTTTCGCTTGCCGGGCCTGCAGGCGTAAAAGACTGNCCATAATCTGCATATTGTTTTTGACCCGATGATGAATCTCCCGAAGCAAGATTTCCTTTTCTCTTAAAGATTTTTGTAATTCTTCCTGAATTTTTTTGGCTTTGGTTATATCCCGCAAAACTCCTATAATGCCGGTCACCCGTCCCNTTTCATCGTGCTGAACGCGGGCATAGTCTTCCAGCCAGTAAATTTTTTTATCCCGAGAGATGAAACGGTACTCAGTAATTCTTTCTTTATCTTCCTCGATGGCCCGGAGAAAATCTTCGACCATTCTCTTCCGNTCTTCTTCAACCACATTCTCGAGCAATTCGTTGAGATGCTTACCCAGAAAATCTTCTGGTGAAAAACCAAACTTCTTGACCTGAGGGCTGATATAGGTGAGCACTCCCTCCCGGTTAAGGGAGTAAATAATATCGTTTATATTCTCAGTTAAAGCCCGGTATTTTCTTTCACTNTCTCTCAACTTTTTCTCTATCTCATCAATCAACTTCTTCTGCTGCATCTTTTTCAGCGCTCCCNTAATAGCTACCGGGAGGCGAAGAAATTGCCGGGAGGATTTAAGGACATAATCATCCAGTCCCTGTTTCATGGCCTCCACGGCTATTTCCTCATTGCCCGTGGCCGTGAACATTATCACGGCACAATAAGGACACTTCTTTTTAATCTTTTTTAAAATTTCCACTCCTGTTGTCCAATGGAGTTTGTAATCGGTAATTACCAGATTAAAATTACTCTTTTTAAGCACCCTCTCAAATTCCTTTTTATTCTTTATCTCGAGGATGTCTATCTGGGGAAACTCCTTTTTCAACTCCCGAATAATCAATTGCCGATCTCGTNGATGGTCATCAATCAATAAAACAGTGAATGAATCTTGGTTGTCGGTCTCAATGGATCGGGTTCTCTTTTGAGACATGGTTCATCTCCGCCTTTTTACTCTCCTCCAGGCTAAAAAGAAGAAATTTTCCTTTTCTTCGGAATCTCTCCCCGCCTGGAAAAAACCCTTCTCAGGTCCAGGAAGAAAGTTCTGTGCTTTATAAGAAGGAGTAGTTGATAATATACTGAAAAAAAAGGAATAAATTTTTTCTGTGGGATATCATCCTCTAATCCTCCCNCCTTTTTTAGTCCTTTATTTTATCCAATTGGATGAAATAAAGTCAAATGAAGCAGCGCCTGAGACTTTTCTCACCAAAAATTACACCGAAAACAGGGTGATTATAGCCGCCATCCCGGGGCTAAATGACGACTCACTCCCTGCTGCTCAAAGCAACTAGTGTTGTCCGGGTCCAGAGCTGGGCGGCAAGGAGCTCCTGGCTAACCAAGGCCTCCCCTTCGGAGAGCCTTTCTCCTTGTTATTTTTAGGAGAAATATTTCTCCTCCAGAGATATCAAAAACCCCTCAACAACTTAAACGACATAATCAGAATGGCCACGGCCAGGATTATTTTAATAATCCGTTCTCCTCCCTTAACTGCTGCCCGCGCTCCCCACCATGCACCCAGAGCATTACCCGCGGCCAGAATCAAACCATAGCCCCAGTTAACATTTCCGGTAAGAGAAAAAACGATTAAGGCGGGCAACGTATAAAGAAGAATAATAAAAACTTTATGCATGTTGACTCGAATTAAATCAACCCGGAGAAGATGATACAGGGTGGCCANAAATAAGAAACCAACTCCAATTTGTAAAAAACCGCCGTAAAAGCCGACGGCGACAAGAGCTGGATAAAGAAAGGGACTGGCTGGCCGGCTTATTCCCTGAGAATGATTCTGGTAAGACCGCGAAAAGAGGATGGAAATAACAATAAAAATTAAAACAATGGCCAGAATTCTCTGGAAGAGAAAATCACTAATTCGGCTAGCCACTAGAGCCCCGATAATCGCCCCGGGTAGAGTCAAAAGCCCCAGAGTAAAACTCTTTTTAAATTCATGCACCCCCTGACGGCGAAAAGAAGAGACGGCAAATATATTTTGAATGAAGATGGCCACTCGATTCGTTCCATTAGCTAAAGAACCCTCCANGCCTAAAAAAATCAGCATGGGCAAAGTTAAACTCGATCCCCCACCGGCATTAACATTAATAAAACCGGCTATTGTGCCAACTAGAAAAAGGATAAAGAGATGGACAACAGCCATCAACTAATCAACCTTTCNAAGACGGCTAAACCGCGGGCGGCTTCGGGCCCGAGATTGATGCGAAGTACCCGGCGTCCCCGCTGCTTCAAGGCTAAGAAATCTCCATCTGCCTGAGCTCGAATTATTTGATAAAAACTATACGGAGTTTCCGGAATGGGCAAATCCTCTGCTGGCTCATCAAACAACTGTAAAAACATACCTTTATTAGGCCCNCCTTTATGTAACTGGCCGGTGGAATGGAGAAAGCGAGGACCGAAGCCCAGACAGGTAGCTGTNTTTGTCTGACTGATGATCATTCTTCTTATCTGCTGCAGTCGAGCAATTATATCATCCGTAGGAGGCAAAAAAGCCTGAAGGCAAATATAATCTCCCGGTTTGATTGATTCAAGCCACTTAGCCCAGCTGGACATCACTTTCTGTTCATCGGTGACGGGGATTGACTCCAATTCCGGGAAGGACGGAGATTCTTTCTCCAGCATTTCCCTGGTCAAAACTTTTGCCAGAACCACATCCGGTTGATTAAAAGGATGAACCTTCATCATTGAACCCAGNAGAGCCACGCACACCTCCCAGCGGAACATTTCAGCTCCCAGATATTCAACTCCAGGAAAATATATCTCCAGGAGAGGATGGCCAGCTTCAACCAATGAAGTTAATGTTTCCCTCTCAGCATTTTGCCGGCTGTGTTTTAATCCCAAATATATAAATAATCGATCCGGTTGGTAATACGAAGGGGGAAAAATTGGTTCCCGGGCTACCGGAATCAAACCCTGACCATCTTTGCCCAGACTTTCAGCTATTAGCTGTTCCAGCCAATCGGGAAAATTCCTTAACTCCGTGGAAGTGAAGAAAGTCAATTTATCCCGGGCTTCAGCCAGCAAAGATAAAAGAGCGGGATAAATCAGAGCGTTTCCTGGCTCCAAATCAAGCACCTGGTCACTGCCACTGAAAATTCTGTCCCTTTCCCGGCGGGCCAAGTTGAGCAATTCCTCTATTTCAATTCCCACCAGAGCTGCNGGGAGTAGTCCAAAAACAGACAGCGCTGAAAACCGCCCCCCCACATCCGCCGGCCCTTGAAAAACCGCCCGAAAACCCCTCTCCAGGGCCAGTTTTTCCAGAGGTGTCCCTTCGTCAGTTATGGCCACAAAATGAGAACCAGGAAAATTCTCCTCCTGGCTTTTGAGCTCCCAGAAATAACGAAAAAGAGAGAGNGTTTCCAGAGTTGTCCCTGACTTACTGGCCACGATAAAGAGAGTTTTCCGCCGGGCACAAGCCTGGCTGATATCCTTGATGAAAGAGGGGTGAGTGGAATCAACCACCCGCAGGGAGAGAGAATTCCGGCGGCTGTTCCATGAATCAGCCAGAACTTCAGCAGCCAGAGAAGAACCACCCATTCCCAGGAGGATGATTTCTTCTACTCCATCCTCCATAATTTCAGCAGCAAATTCTTTCAACCGGGGCAGAATCACCCGGGATCGCTCCGGCAAATCCAGCCAGCCCAGCCGGTCTTTAAGCTCCGGTCGGAGTTCTGGAAACCAGAGATGAAAATCCCGGCTCTGTAACCGCTGAAGGAGGGCCTGTCGATAAAAAGATTTTATCTGCTCAACAATTCTGAGCTGTAAATCTTCCGGCTGTATGTTTATTTCAATAGAAGCCATTTTGCCAGCTCCAGATTGATATTATCTCCAGAAAAATCAAAAAAGCACCCGGATGAAAGAGGGGCCATAGTCGATCTTCCGGCCAAATAAAACCAATCCCTTCTCTCAATTTTTACCGATTATATCACAATTCAATCTGAAAATAATAACTCTCTCTAGTAGAAAAAAGAGAGTTCGCCCAAACAAATTCTCCCCAGTTCATCCGGATATTTTTCTACTTTGGCAACAAAATTGTCTTANTTAACGTATTATTAACTAGAGATTACTCCTCATCACCTTTGGTCATTATTAAAGGAGTCAGAGTGGTCGAACAACGAGATAATATTAATCTGACCCCTCACTTCATTTGGCTTTCTTCCACCCATTACCATCTCTACTGGCATCTCTAAAAAAAGAGGAGGCATGTATGGCGAAANGAAACATCTCCAGGCTTGGCTTTTTCCTTATCATTACCACTCTGGTGGCTTACTTTCCAGTCCTCTCTCCCGCCCAGACGCCTGAAACCGAAAGTATCGAAGCTCTGAAAAAAACAGCTCCCAAAGTGTACCTGGACTGCTTTTGGTGTGACCTGGATTATATTCGCACGGAAATTACCTTTGTCAATTATGTCCGGGACCGGAAAGAAGCCCAGATCCACATTCTTATCACCACCCGGAGCACAGGCGGAGGAGGTCAGGAGTACACCCTTTTCTTCATGGGACAAAACGAATTTCAAGGAATTAACGACACCCATAAATTTTTCACCGAACAAAACGCTACAGATGATGAAATAAGAGCCGCCCTGGTTCAGGCCCTCAAAGTAGGTTTGATGAGTTATGTCGTCAAAACCCCTATTGCTCGTCGCATTAAAATTGACTTTAAGACTCCTCCCCCTCCTCAGGAAGAAAAAGACAAATGGAATTACTGGCTTTTCAACCTGAGCCTGAGCGGAAATTTTAGGGGGGAAAAAAGCTACGCCCATCGTTCTTTGAGAACTTCTTTTTCTGCCAACCGGGTCACAGAGGAATTAAAAATCCGGCTCTCCCTGTCTCTTCATCATATTTTCCAGCGTTTCAGCTACGGTTCTCGCGAAATAACCAGTTCCCTAGAGTCTTATTACTTCAATGGACTCGTGGTCAAAGCGATCAATGAGCACTGGTCAATCGGGGGTTACCTCCGGGCTGCTTCTTCCACTTATGAAAATATTCAATTTGAACTAAGTCCTGCCCCGGCCATTGAATATAACGTCTTTCCCTATTCGCAATCCTCCCGCCGCCAGTTGCGTTTTCTCTACCGCGTTGGGTTTAACACAGTTAATTATCGTGAAGAAACCATTTACGATAAACTCCAGGAAAATCTCTGGAATGAATCGCTGGCAGTCACCCTTGACCTCAGAGAGAAATGGGGCAGCATCAGCACCACTTTGGCCGGCTCCCATTATTTCCACGACTTCAGGAAAAATCGTTTGACTATATTTTCCGTGGTTAATCTCCGCCTGGTTAAAGGCCTCAACTTTTTTGTCTTTGGAGGAGGCTCGCGCATTCATGACCAGTTGTCTCTACCTAAGGGAGGAGCCTCTTTTGAAGAAATTCTGTTGCGCCGAAAACAGATCGAAACCAATTATACTTACTGGTTCTCCATCGGACTGAGTTATACCTTTGGCTCAATTTTCACTAATGTGGTTAACCCCCGTTTTGGCTCTTCCGGTCACGGCGGACTCTCCATCATTATCCATTAAAGGAGGAGGCGAAAATGATGACCTCAACCCGTCAAAGTAAAAGCAACTCAGCCGCTGGAGAGAGAAAAGTTGTTCGCAGGGGGAAAAAGAGAATCGCTGTTGTTTTCTTAGGCTGGAGCCTCCTTCTCCTTCTTTTTGGGCACCACTTAAAAGCAACTCAGCTCAACAATAAACTTAATGTCTATCTTGANTGTCCTGAGTGTCCGGCCGAGGTTCTTCAAAGAGAGATGCCTTTCCTCTCCTTAACACCCGCTGCGGAAGGAGCGGAAGTGGTGGTACAAGTCAGAGCCCGGCAGAAAACAGANGAAATAACGGAATACACCATTGAGTTTATCGGCCAGCAGAAATTTCAGGGAGACAACGACACCCTGCGGATTGAAATTAAATCGTCAACTCCCNATAAGGAAAGGCAAAAACAATTAACCCATTCGATCAAAATGGGCCTGATGCGTTATTTAGGGAAAACACCCCTGGCCCGCTATGTAGCTATCCGTCTGGAACAAGAAGTCAAACCCACAGCCGTGGAAGACAAGTGGAATTTCTGGGTCTTTAGTTTAAGTGTTAATTCCTTCTTCAACGGCGAAAAATCCTACCGAAGTGGTCTCTTTTTCGGAGCCTTCTCAGCCAACCGGGTCACCGAAGAGCTGAAAATCAGCGCTTCTCTGGGAGCCATCTACCAGGATAATCTCTTTAAATTTGCCGGTCAGAAAATCACCAGCACCTCTGAAAGTCAGAGTTTTCGGGGGTTAGTCGTCAAAAGCATAAGTGAACATGTTTCAGTGGGGGCNTATGTTTCTTTGCTCTCCTCATCCTTTTCCAATATTCAGCTCAGCTTCACCCCTGCCCCGGCTGTGGAGTTCAATATATTCCCCTATTCTGAATCCACCCGCCGGCAACTCCGACTCCTTTATCGTCTGGGATTCACCAATGTCGCTTATCGGGAAGAAACGATTTACGGCAAAACCAGGGAAAGCCTCTGGCAGGAATCACTGACAGCTACCCTGGAATTAAAGAGAAAATGGGGCACTGTCAGCACCTCCCTGGAAGGGTCCCATTATTTTCACGATTTCAAAAAGAACCGCCTTCAATTCTCCAGCGAATTATCCATTCGGATTTTCAAAGGCCTCAGCTTTAATATTTCCGGTTCCTATTCCCGTATTCGAGACCAGCTCTCTCTACCCCGGGGAGGAGCCTCGCTAGAGGAAATTCTGCTGCGGCGCAAGGAACTGGAAACCACCTACAATTATTATTTATCTGTGGGTATCAGCTATACCTTCGGCTCGACGAAAAGCCGGGTGGTCAATCCCCGCTTTGGGACCGGTAGCCGGGGAGTGGGCATCAGCATTATCATGTAGTATTGGAACTACGTCAACTTAAAAGCTAAGGAAAGTCTCCGCCGATGGAAANATAATCTATTTTAAATTTAAGCCGCATGAGTTCTTTTGACTCAATTTACTCCACCGCTGGGAGAACTGGGAGAAATTTCCCACACCAAGGGTCAGAGCGGGGNCTATGGCTCTCCTTGNAAAAGAAAATTTCTAATAAGTATCCCGGAGAGACNTCACTTGGAGCGAAGCTTTNAAATCGGCCAGAGAAAGNGATTGGGCGGGCAAAAAGTAAACCCGACGCTTNTCGCCGGGGAGAAGGTCAAAAAAATTATCGGAAAAGCCGCCCTCAATCCCAGGAACCTGAAGAAAAACATATTTTGCCAATTTATCGGCGGTTAATTCCAG
>MTOP01000039.1 GCA_002010725.1 Candidatus Aminicenantes bacterium JdFR-80 | reverse complement strand
TTTTTTTTGGGCATTTAAACAGTAAAAATTAGACTACGCTTTTACTTGACAAGCCAAGCATGGCTTTGTTATAAAACAAAGTCATCATAAAGTAAGGAATAATATTTTTATATTCCGCCCAGAGGGCAAAAGCTTAGAGGAGGCCTCATAAAATTAATATTAAAAAAGATTGTATCTTCTATTCTTTTTTGAACTTTAAATCTAAATTAAAATCTTTAAGAAAAAAGACATTTCTTCTCAATTATAGATTTTATCTTTATTCCATTTCCCTTTAAGAAAAAAAATTTATGGAGGAATATCAGTGAATGTCGATACTGAAAGAATCAAAAGCTTGATTGCTAAGTATAATAACCAACAACACGCCTTAATTTCTATTCTTCAGGACATTCAAGCTGAATACCATTATCTACCGAAAGAAGCCTTAGAAATCACCTCTCAGACATTGAATATCCCCCTCATTGACATCATCGGCGTCGCTACTTTTTACCGCTCTTTTAGTTTAAAACCAAAGGGAAAACATCAAGTTGTCGTTTGCATGGGAACTGCTTGCCACGTGAGAGGGGCTCCCAAAATCCTTGAAGAATTCGAGAGAAAATTAAATATTCCCTGCGGAGATACAACTCCCGATGGAGAATTCAGCCTTGAATCTGTGGCCTGTTTAGGCTGTTGTGCCATCGGACCGGTGGTGGTTGTTGATGGAAACTACCACGCCCAAACCACCATTCGCAAAATTGATTCAATCCTCAAGAAATACAAAAAGAAAGAGAAGGACAATGATGGAAAATAAAAGAATAAGCAATTATGAGAAGTTAAAAGAAATTATCCACCAGGAAAGTCTGAAACGGGAAAAAGATAATCGAATTATTCTTAAAGTTTCAGCCGGCACCTGCGGAAGAGCCCGCGGTTCAATGGAAGTAATTGAAGCCCTAAAAAAAGCTATCCAAAGTAAAAATCTAGAAGAGAAAGTTGTTCTCAAAATCACTGGATGCCATGGATTTTGTGAAGCTGAACCTAATATCATCATTCACCCGGAGAATATTTTCTATCAAAAAGTCCAACCCAAAGATGCTCCAGAAATTTTAGCCAAGACTATAGAACAAGGCGAAATCATTGACCGTCTTCTCTATATCGACCCTCAGAATGAGAAAAGCTACCCCAAGGAGAAAGAAATCCCTTTTTACACCAAACAGAAACGAATTGTTCTAGGAGATAATGCTCTTCTCGACCCCACTGATATAACAGATTATTTTGCTTTGGGTGGCTATAGTGCCTTAGGAAAAGTACTTTCCGCCATGTCCCCTGAAAAAGTAATTGAATCGGTTAAAAAATCAGGACTCCGTGGCCGGGGAGGAGCTGGCTTTCCCACCGGAAGCAAATGGCAATTTACTCGCCAGGCTAAAGGAGAAATAAAATATGTGATTTGTAACGCCGATGAAGGGGACCCCGGAGCTTACATGGACCGCAGTCTGATGGAAGGAAACCCCCACCGAGTTTTAGAAGGCATGATCATCGGCGCCTATGCTATTGGAGCCCAAGAAGGTTATATTTACATAAGGGATGAATATCCACTCGCCCTTCACCACATCACCTTGGCTATTGAGCAAGCTCGTGCCTACGGTTTACTCGGGGAGAACATTTTAGGGAGTGGTTTCAATTTTGAAGTTTATATCTCTAAAGGGGCCGGAGCTTTTGTCTGTGGAGAAGAAACAGCCCTTATTGCTTCTATTGAGGGGCGAGTCGGCGAACCTCGGCAACGTCCTCCCTTCCCCGCTCAAAAAGGCCTCTGGAATCGCCCCACCAATATAAATAACGTAGAGACNTGGGCCAACGTACCTCTAATTATTCAGAATGGACCAGAGTGGTTCAATTCCATCGGCTCAAACGGCAGTAAGGGAACCAAAATATTTTCACTGGTCGGGAAAATCAATAATACGGGTCTAGTTGAAGTTCCCATGGGTATAACTTTACGGGAGATAATCTTCGACATCGGCGGAGGTATTCCTGGAGGCAAAAAATTTAAAGCCGTTCAAACGGGCGGCCCCTCAGGAGGTTGTATTCCGGCGGAAAAGCTCGACTTGCCGATCGACTACGAAAGCCTGACTGAAGCAGGGTCGATAATGGGCTCAGGTGGGATGATCGTCATGGATGAAAACACATGCATGGTCGACGTGGCTAAATACTTTCTCAATTTCCTCCGTGACGAGTCCTGTGGAAAATGTCTTTCCTGTCGAGAAGGAACCCAACGCATGTGGGAAATTGTCACCGATATAACGGAAGGGAAAGGAAAAGAAGGTGATATTGAACTTCTTGAATCGCTGGCCAAAGCCGTTAAAGATGCCAGNCTTTGTGGGCTAGGACAAACAGCGGCTAATCCTGTTCTTTCCACCATCAGATACTTTCGCCATGAATACGAAGCCCACATTAAAGAAAAGAAATGTCCGGCAGGGGTGTGCAAAGCTTTAATTCGCTATCGAATAATAGAAGAAAAATGTACTGGTTGCTTAGCCTGTCTCCGCGTCTGCCCCTCGGAGGCAATCACCGGGGAATTGAAAAAACCCCATGTAATTGATCCCGAGAAATGCATTAAATGCGGGGCGTGTTTTGAAGTCTGTAACTTTGACGCCATTATCATAGAATGAGAGGTGATCATGATTAAACTAAAAATAAACAATCTGGAAGTCCAAGCTGAGGAAGGCTGGACAATCCTCCAGACAGCCAAATTTTATGGGCTGGAAATTCCTACTCTTTGTTACAACGAAGGACTTAGTGTCTACGGAGGGTGTCGTCTTTGTTTAGTGGAAATCGGAGAACCACCAAAGACAAAAATTGTCAGCTCCTGTACTTATCCAGTCCAAGAAGGTTTGGTCGTCCACACTGACACCAAAAGAGTTATTGAAGCTCGTCGGATGATGATTGAACTCATGCTAGCGGTTGCTCCCAATTCAAAAACCATCCAGGATTTAGCTTCAAAATTCGGGGTGAAACAAGTCCGGTTTAAAATCCGCAATGAGGAATGTATCCTCTGCGGTCTTTGTGTGCGGATGTGTCGGGAACAGATGGATGGACGAGCCATAGGCTTCCAATATCGAGGTTATAAAAGAAAAATCTCCACCCCTTTTGACATCCGCTCTGAAGAATGTCGTCTTTGTGGAGGCTGCATTTATATCTGCCCAGCCTGCCAACTCCGCTGTCAGGGACCACAGCCAGATACAGCTATCTGTAATGCCTGCTTAACACTTGATCCTTCCTGTTTGGATTATTACGACGAATTACAGTGCTGGATGTACGACGCCGGTCGCTGTGGGACCTGCGTCCAAGAAAAAAAAGAATCAACAGCGCGTGAAGAATCCGTCTCCAAAACTTAAAATGAAATTTAAGGAAATGATTCTCACCGCTTAAATAAAATGAGGAAATAAGGAGGTTATCATAATGGCTTATACCAAACTCAATCGAAGCGCGGCCACTTTAACCAAAAACCGAACCGAGGGCTCAATCAGTCCCTTTAGCGGAATGTGTGTCACCTGTGTTGACGGCTGTATCGGGATGTGCGAAATCGGCAAATCCGCCTATCGAGCCCAGGAAGTACTCTATCCTCAACCTTTCGGGATAATCACAGCAGCTGCTGAAAAAGATTATCCGGTCGACCTCTCTCATTTTTCGATTATGGGCACAGCTGTGGGGGCTTATGGAATTGAGGCCGATTCTGACAAAGCCACTTTCCCGGCGGTCAATATTGAACAACGTCTCGGCCATGATAAGGGAATAAAACTTAAAGTTCCCTTTATTATCGGGGCTATGGGTTCCACCAATGTGGCCAAACAAAACTGGGAAGGCTTGGCTATCGGGGCGGCCCTCGCTGGAAGCATCTTAACTGTTGGAGAAAATGTCTGCGGGATGGATGTTGACTCAGAAATAAAGGACGGACGAATAGTGCGGTCACCTGATATGGAAATGCGGGTGAAACTCTTCCAGGATTGGCAGCAAGATGGTTACGGAGCAGTGGCTGTCCAGGCGAATGTCGAAGACACCAGGCTGGGTGTTCAGGAATATGCCATCGAAAAACTGGGCGTGGAAGTTGTTGAATTAAAATGGGGCCAGGGAGCCAAGGACATTGGCGGTGAAGTCAAGCTTAAAACTCTGGAAAAGGCTCAGGAATTAAGAAAAAGAGGCTACATCGTTTTACCCGATCCTTTTGATCCCGAAGTAATTGAAGCCTTTAAAAAGGGGAGCTTCAAAGAATTTGAACGTCACTCCCGCTTAGGCATGGTTGATGAGGAAAGCTTCATCAAACGGGTGGAGGAATTGCGTAAAATTGGCGCTAAGTATGTTTTCCTCAAGACAGGAGCTTACCGACCAGCTGATTTAGCTCGGGCTGTCAAATATGCTTCCAAAGCCAAAATAGACCTTTTGACAGTTGACGGAGCCGGCGGTGGAACAGGAATGAGCCCGTGGCGCATGATGAATGAATGGGGAATTCCCAGTGTNGAATTGTGGTCACTTCTTTACAGCTTTCTCAAAAAACTTGATGAAAAGGGAGAATATATTCCTGATGTGGCCGTAGCTGGGGGAATCACTTTTGAAGATCAGATCTTCAAAGCCTTAGCTCTGGGGGCTCCTTATTTCAAAGCCGTCAGCATGGCCAGAGGACCAATGGCTGCGGTCATGGTCGGTAAAACCATCGGCAAGAGAATTCAGGAAAGCCAAATTCCGGTCTATGTTGAACGCTTCGGTAACACCGCTGAAGAGATATTCGTCACCGCTCCGGAAGTAAAAAATCTGGTTAAAGACAGATTTAAAGATGTCCCCACTGGTGCTCTTGGACTCTACTCCTACTTCAAGCGACTCAGTCAGGGATTGAAGCAATTAATGGCTGGCAGCCGCAAATTCGCTCTCGAGTACATTTCCCGGGATGATATTGCTGCTTTAACCAAAGAAGCTGCTGACATCAGTGGCATTACCTATATTACCGAGCTGGACAAAGAAGAAGTCGAAAAGATTCTCAATAGCTAAGCAAATTTAAACACTCTGTTTAGAAGAGGGGATAATCCCAATTCCTATCCCCTCTTCTTTTTTTTATAGCCTCATAACTAATCCCAATTTTCAATAGGAGATTATAGCCAGCCAGATGCTAAAAAANATTTGAAGAGAGGNAACAACCAAGCCCTTCAAGTTTATTTTTCCCTGGAAATATGGTATAAATGTAAACTAAAAATGAGTTTTGTATTGATAATCATCAGCCTCTTTGTTCTTCTTTTTGCTATTACTGTGCACGAAGCCGCCCATGGTTGGACGGCCGCTCGTTTCGGTGATCCTACAGCTCAGCTTCTCGGCCGAGTAACTTTAAATCCCTTGCCGCACATAGACCCTGTGGGGACGGTTCTCCTCCCCTTGCTTCTTGTTCTGGCCGGCTTTCCTGCCTTCGGCTGGGCTAAACCCGTGCCGGTGAACCCTCTCAATCTCCGAAATCCGAGGAAAGATAATCTGTGGATTTCTGCCGCAGGCCCGGTGGCCAATCTGAGTGTAGCTTTCCTCTCCTTGGTGGTCCTTGTTTTTTTAAAAATAATCAATCCTGAGATCTCCTCATTCCTGCGCAACCTACTCCTGGGACGAGGNACTCTCCCACCCGGCTTCTATCCTCTTCAGGGTCTGGCTCTTATTCTCTTTTACGCCATCCTCATCAACACTTATCTAGCTGTTTTCAATCTTATTCCAGTCCCACCTTTGGATGGAGGGGGAGTGATTCTCGGCCTCCTCCCAGCTGAAACAGCCGCCAAATATGAACGAATTCGTCCTTTTGGATTTTTAATTGTTCTGGGCTTGATTTACCTGGGTATTCTTAATATCATTATCCGTCCAATTGAAATAATCATTTACACGTTGGTTTTTTTCTAAAACACAAGATGGCTCAAACCAAAAAAAANATTGTTCTCAGTGGGATGCGCCCCACCGGACCTCTTCATCTCGGCCATCTAGCCGGCGCCTTGCCTAATTGGCTTAAACTCCAGGAAAAATACGAATGTTTTTACACTATCGTCACCTGGCATGCTCTCAGCTCCGAATATATGAATTCCCAGGCCATTCGGAATAATACCTTCGAAGTTGCGGTGGATTGGTTAAGCATTGGTCTCGATCCTCAAAAAAGTGTGCTTTTCATCCAATCAGAAATAAAAGAGCATGCCGAACTCCACCTTCTTCTTTCCATGATTATTCCTCTTCCCTGGTTACAAAGAGTGCCTACTTTTAAGGAAATGCAACGCAATATCCCCGACAAGGACTTGAATACCTACGGATTTCTGGGATATCCAGTCCTTCAAACGGCTGATATCCTTATTTATAAGGCTAATCTTGTTCCCGTGGGTGAGGACCAGGCCTATCACTTAGAGTTAGCCCGTGAAATTNCCCGCCGCTTCAACCGAATTTTTCAGCCGGTCTTTCCCGAACCCCGGATGTTACTCACCGAAGTTCCTAAACTCGCCGGAACTGATGGTCGTAAAATGTCTAAATCATTCGGAAATGCAATCTATTTGAAAGACCCGCCGGAAATAATCCGCCAAAAAATTTCCACTATGGTTACCGATACAAGACGAAAAAGACGGTCTGATCCCGGCGTACCGGCTGATTGTCCTGTTTTCACTCTCCATAAAGCCTTTGTACCCCAAGATAAACGAGATGAACTGGCCCGAGGCTGTCAAACAGCCTCAATTGGCTGTCTTGACTGTAAAAAAGTGGTTATTGAAGCTCTTATCGAGCAATTAACTCCCTACTGGGAAAAAAGAAAACAGTATGAGCAGCATCCCCAGCTCGTCTGGGATATCTTGGAGGAGGGCAACAAGAAAGCCCGAGCTGTTGCTCAAAGAACAATGGCTGAAGTTCATCAGGCGATTGGCNTCTAGGAGGAGAATCGTGTGGCTCTAAGAACTGATCAAGACGGAGCAACTTACGAAGTCCGGCTGGACTTTTTTGAAGGNCCCCTGGANCTTCTTCTTTTCTTGATTCGTAAAAAAAAAATAAATATTCATGATATCCCAATAGCTATAATCACCCGAGAATATCTAGAGTATTTAGAAAAAAAACAACACATCAATCTCGAACGAGAAGCTGAGTTTCTCTTGATGGCCGCTATCCTTATTTATATTAAATCTCAAATGCTTCTTCCTCGGGAGAAAAATCATGAATTAGAGGAAGACCCCCGTCAACCTCTCGTCCACCAGCTTCTGGATTATGAGCGAATAAAAAAAATAAGCCAGCTACTTCGCGCCCGAGAAGAACGGCAAATCAAGCTTTGGTCAAGAAGAACTTATCCCATTTCTCTTTCTCCAACACCGGAAGATGAGATGGATCTCGAGGAAATCAGCATCTTTGATCTGGCTGAAAAATTCTTCTCTCTCTTAAAAATGAAAGAAGAGAGCGCGGCTTCTTTCCCAGAAGGGAAAAAACATTCGCTTGAAGAAAAAATTCAGGAAATTTTACTTACTCTCAAGAAACATGGATTTCTTGATTTCCATGATTACTTCTATCGCCAACGTTCTCTTGAAGAAGCCTTGGTCAGCTTCTTTGCTCTTCTCGAATTAATCAAAAGAAAAGTAGTCATGGCCATTCAGGACAATCTCTTCCAGCCAATAAAAGTCTGGATTCTTCAAGGAAGAAATGATGAATACCCGGCTTAAAGAAATCATCGAGTCGCTGATTTTTGTTTCTCTTGAACCCCTTTCTCTGGAAAAGATTAAGGGTCTTCTGGCAGATTTTCCACCAGAAGAAATAGAAAAGGCAGTTGAAGAGCTCCTCCAGACCTATTCATCAAACCAGCGTGGTATTCAAATTATCCAGGCGGCGGGGGGATTTCTTTTTACAACCAAACCCGATTACGATTCATACATACGTAAACTCTTTGAGCACGAGCGAAAGAGCCGCCTCTCCACCGCAGCTCTGGAGACCCTTTCTGTAATTGCCTATCATCAACCTGTAACTTTGGCTCAGATTTCTTCTATTCGAGGAGTGGATTCTTCCCATGCTGTCAAAACCCTCCTGGAAAAAAAATTAATAAAAATCTCCGGCCGAAAAAAAGCTCCAGGCAAACCCTTTCTTTACCGCACCACCAAGAAATTCCTGACCTACTTCGGGTTGAACAGTCTTGAAGATTTACCCCGGGAAGAAGAACTGGCTTCTCTTTTGGAAGAAAAAGAGGAGAGAAAAAATGAACCGGCTTAAAACCATCACAATAATTTTATCAATCGGTTTGCTCATCTGGCTTGGCCCATTTCGGTTGTTTGCAGAAAATCAATCTCCGACTGACAAACACAAACCCCATGATTTCCGGGCCACCAAGGCCATGGTGGTAGCCGCTCACCCGTTGGCCGTTAAGGCCGGCGTGCAGATTCTCCGCCGGGGAGGGAACGCAATTGACGCGGCTATAGCCACAGCCGCGGCCTTGAATGCTGCTGAACCATTTGCCTCAGGTATAGGAGGCGGAGGATTTATGGTTGTTTATCTGGCTAAAGAAAAAAAAGTCACTGTAATTAATTTTCGAGAAAGAGCGCCGGCCGCCTCCCAGCCGACTATGTTTCATCTGAATGGCCAACTTCAGCCAAAATGGCGCCGAACTCATGGTCTGGCTGTAGCTGTTCCAGGAGCTCTAGCTGGCTGGAATTATGCTCTTCAAAAATACGGAACCCTTTCTCTGGGAGAAGTATTCAAGGAAGCCATTAAAATAGCGGAAGAAGGATTTCCAGTTAGCGACACTTTCTCTTCGATTAACAAAGATGAATACGAAAAACTCCTAGAGATGGATGGCGAAGATTCATGTTATCTTCACGACGGCTTTCCTTTTGAACCTGGCGATATATTTCGCAATCCATCCTTAGCCAAAACACTTCGTCTCATTTCCGTCCGCGGACCAGAGGTGTTCTATAAAGGGGAAATAGCCCAAAAGATTGTCCAGGCAGTCCAGGAAAAAGGGGGAATAATGACCATGGAGGATTTATCATCCTATCAACCCTTGGAAACAAAACCACTGCGTTCCACCTATAAAGATTTTGAAATTTGGACCATCCCACCCCCAGGCTCAGGAGGATTGCATATTATTCAGCTTCTCTCCATCTTTGAAAATCTTCCACTAAAAGAATGGGGATATCTCTCTCCCCATTATATCCATTATTTCACTGAAGCTCTTCGCTTCCTCTTTGCCGACCGGGCCAGATATTTAGGAGACCCCGAATTCGTTAAGGTTCCTGTAGCGAAGCTCATCTCTAAAAAATACGCCAGGAGCATTATTGAGAAAATCAAACCGGAAAAGGTGGCCACCACCTATCTCTCTAATGAGCTCTTTTATCGTGACCTTAACTCGGATGAAGTCGAAAATACCACCCACTTGTGTGTTGTCGATGAGCAGGGAAATATTGTCTCTCTCACCCAATCGATTAATCACTTTTTTGGTTCAGGCATTGTCCCTGAAGGAACAGGATTTCTGCTCAATAATCATATGGATGATTTTTCCCGGGATCCCAAGTCTCCCAATGCTCCGGGCTCCCGCCGTCATCCACTGAGTTCGATGGGACCGCTGATCCTCTTCCATCAAGGAGAACCATTTCTTGTCCTAGGTTCTCCAGGAGGAACCCGAATATTTTCCAGTCTGACTCAAATAATTTTAAATATAATTGAGTTCGGTCTCGGTCTTGACGAAGCCATTGAAGCCCCCCGGTTTTTTTCTTATTCAGTCAATGGTCAGGCCAGACCCCTCTACGTGGAAAAACGAATCCCTGCTCCAGTGCTGGATCAACTTCGCCAGTGGGGCCACCAAATTTCTCTTCGTGAAACCTATGATAAATATTTCGGTGGCGCGCAGGGAATTCTTATCCTTCCCCGGGGTCAAGGACTTCGGGGAGGAGCTGACTCCCGTCGGGATGGTACAGGTGGAGGTTACTAACAGCAACCTTTAAGAAACAAAAATTTATTAAAGAGAGGTTAATAACCATGAAACACCAAAATGTTAAAAATTCAACCAACGGACTACTAAGTCTTCTGATTAATATTTTTTTCTGCTCTTCTCTCTTCTGGGCGTTGTCTCCATGGCTTCATTCCCAAGAGGCTCTCCCCCATTTCTCTTCTCCCGCCATCATTACCTCAGCCGGCCAAAGTGCTGAAGTTCAACTGGCAGCGGTAATTGCCAAAAGAGCCGGGCTGGAAGCCACTCTTATTAAAATGGCTACTCCTGCCGACCTGAAGGGAACTAAGACTCTTATTCTGGTCCTTGGGGCCAGTTTAAAAGGATTGGGCGCGGCTGGATTGGATATGAATCAGGAAATTGACCGAGTAAAATCACTCCTGCAGGCCTGTCAGGAAAAAAAGATACCCATTATTTGCCTCCATCTGGGGGGCGAATCAAGGCGGGGGGAACTTTCGGATAAAATCATCAATCTTTTCCTTCCTCAGGCAAACTTAGCTCTCGCTGTTCGTTCCGGCAATCAAGACGATTTATTCACCACCATCTGCCAGAAAAATAATATTCCTCTTATTCTCCTAGAACGAGCCAGCGAGGGAGTGACTTATTTTAAGGAGATATTCCAACTTAAGTAATCTCCAGCCTCCGCTCATTCAATAAGNATAATCAGAAAATCATTATCAGGAAGAGAATGAGATCCGGAAAAAAACGGCCAATGAGGTGGCTGATGGAATTTTTCTTCCTGGGTAAAGGAGAAAAAGAGCATGCCTGATTACCTTCCCCTTCTGTTGATGATTATAACCTTTTTTATCCTGGCCATGGGCTTCAAAATTCAGATCGGCCTCTCCCTGGCTCTTTCTTCCCTCCTGGGAGCTTTAATCAGCGGCCACGGCCTGGCTCTCCGTCATCTCGTGGAAGGTGGCTTTGGTTATCTTGACACCATTTTAATCATTGCCACAGCCATGATTTTTATGAAGTCTCTTCAAAAGTCGGGCATGCTCGATGGCTTTGCTGCCCTTCTGCTGCGAACTTTTTACCGCCACCGTTTACTGCTCCTCTTCAGTATGATGCTCCTAGCCATGTTTCCCGGGATGATTACAGGTTCTTCCACCACCGCCGTCCTGACTACCGGAGCCCTGGCCGCCCCCGTCTTGATGAAGATGGGACTGGATCATCTTAAAACTGCAGCTTTTATTGCCATGGCAGGAATCCTAGGAATGATTGCTCCACCGGTTAATATATTGGTAATGATTATGGGGGCAGGAGTGGATATGCCCTATGTAGGTTTAACACTGCCGCTTTTGGCGATAGTCATTCCCCTGGCCATAATTTTCACCCTATGGATTGGTTCTAAAGGAGTAAAATCCCTCGGGCGCGAAGAACTAAAGGAAATAATTTCCTCTCTTCCCGTAACTGATTCCAGCTTCAGGCTTTATGTTCCTTTAATCATCGTGGTCATACTCCTGCTGGCTCAAAGTATTTCTTTGCCTCTCCTTTCCCAGCTTGGACTCCCCCTCATTTTTTTAATCGGAAGTCTGGTCAGCTGGATTCTCCACTGGAAAAAAATGAATTTTTTTCTCTTGACTCAAGATGCCTTGCGCGAAGCTCTGCCTATTTTAAGCATCCTGGTGGGTGTAGGCATGTTTATTCAAATTATGACTTTAACCGGAGGACGGGGTTGGACGGTCCTGACTTTCCTTTCTCTTCCTCCAGCTCTTCTTTATTTGGGAATGGCTATCAGTATGCCCCTGTTTGGGGCAGTTTCTGCTTTTGGCTCTGCTTCTATTTTAGGTGTGCCCTTTATTTTAGCTTTGATCAATACCAATGCAATCATCACCTCCTCTGCCCTCTCAGCCATAGCCGGGTTGGGAGATTTAATGCCACCAACTGCTCTGGCCGGGATGTTCGCTGCTCAAGTAGTCGGCGAAAAAAAATATTTCCGGGTCCTCCGCCACTGCTTAATTCCGGCTCTCTTTGAATTAATATTTGCCTTAGGGTTTTTACTGGCAGGGCCATTTTTTGATAAAATATTTTAACTTTAAAAAATAGTAGAAAAATGAGAATAATTTATCAACTTATTCTCCTCTGGTTGAGCCTCAACCTCATTCTTTACTTATTCCGGGAAAAACGCTTCTCTTTTCAGCTCTCGGCAGTTATGGTTCTGATCCTCTTTCTTCTCCGCTTATTATTAATAAAATGAGATTAACCACTAAAAAAAGGGTAAATNATTTTAATTTCTGGCGGTCTCTGGGATTATTAATCCTAGTGGTAATTATCTGCTTCCTCACTGCCCGAAGTTTTCTCTCACTTCATCAGGAAGACCTCATCCTCCCCAGTTCAGGCTTAACCCACCAATTTCTCCTTAGTAATTACCTGCCTAACCTGGCCAACTCCCCTGGGGATACCCGTGTTTATCTCTTTGAAGGTCAGGAAAAGGGAGGCAATGTTCTTATTCTGGGAGGAACCCATCCCAACGAACCAGCCGGTTTCTTAGCCGCGGTTGTTCTTATCGAAAACTTAAAAGTAAATAAAGGCCGGATTTTCCTCATACCTCAGGCCAACCTAAGTGGTTTCACCCATAATGATCCTTTTGAAGCCAATCCTCAACGTTTTTCTTTACCTGCCCGCCAGGGAGTCCGTTGGTTTAGATATGGTTCCCGCTTAACCAACCCGGTGCATCAATGGCCCGATCCCACAACTTACACCAACCCGGCGGGACAAAAATTGGCCGGAACAGAAAGTCGTAATTTAAATCGCACTTATCCCGGCCATCCTCACGGCCCTTTAACTGAACGAGTTGCCTGGGCCATAATTCAATTAATTAAAAAGGAAAACATTCATCTCGCCATCGACCTCCATGAAGCTGCCCCTGAGTATCCAGTTATAAATGCAATCGTCTTTCATGAAAGAGCCGCTGAACTGGCGGCCATGGCCCTCATGGACCTTCAAATGGAAGGATTTGATTTTCGACTAGAAGCTTCTCCTTCTAATTTAAGAGGTTTGAGCCACCGCGAATGGGGTGACAATACATCAGCCCTAGCAGTTTTACTGGAAACAGCCAATGCATCTCATGGCCGGCTTAAAGGCAAACCTACAGTGGAATTAATTATCGAGGGAAAAGATCCCAATTATGTTCGAGCCGCAAAACTCGGCCGCCTCTTTGTTCCCTTTGATGAGCACGGTATTCCTCTTACTCACCGGGTGGCTCGTCATCTGGCCGCGGTTAAAACTTTGCTTGCCTATCTGGGAGAATTGTCCCCCTCACAATCAATTGAATTTTCTCACTTTCCCTCTCCTCAAATTCTTCTTCAGGATGGATTTAAGCCTTTTTTACGAGCCCTGCCAGAANTTAAATAAAAAATCACTCACCCGGTCTTGAAAAAAACTGGTTAAGTCCAGATTTTACCAATATTTAGGATTGACAAAAAATGAGGAACGCGATAGACTATCTCATCACTTAATCTTAATTGTACTCATGGAAATAATAATAGCTCAGAACTCAGGATTTTGCTATGGCGTCCGGCGAGCTCTCCGGATGGTGGAAGCAATAAGTGCCAAGTATACCGGCTCTATTTATACTCTAGGAGAATTAATTCATAATCCCCAAATCATTCATCAGCTAGAGAAAAAAGGGGTTCGCTCCGTCGAAAATCCAGACGATATACCCGAGGGTGTCGTGGTTATCCGTAGCCATGGAGCTTCTCCGGAAATTCTTAAAAAATTAAATAAACCAAATATAGTTATCAAGGACGCCACCTGCCCCCATGTAAAAAAAATTCAGGATTTGGTAAAAGAATTGACTCATAACAATGAGGANGTTATTATCTGCGGCAATGCCAAGCATCCAGAGACTCAAGGGTTATTGGGCTATTGTGCCCAAAAAGGTCGAGTAGTCGAGAACGAAGTTGAAGCTCATCGCCTTCCTCGAGCAAGAAAAAGAGCCATTCTAGCCCAATCTACCCAAGACCTGGAAATTTTTCAAAAAGTAGTCTCAGCTCTGGTCGAAAAAACAGGCCACCTTGAAGTATATAATACTATCTGTAGTTCCACTCTAGCCCGACAAAAATCAACTTCTGCCTTGGCCAGAAAAGTAGACGTCCTGATTATCATCGGTGGTCGGAACAGCTCTAATACCAATAAGCTTTTCCGCATAGCTAAAAAAATTCTACCCCGGACTTACTTTGTGGAATATCCCCAGGAGATTACCCCCCAAATGATTAAGGATGCCCAGAGAATTGGACTATCTGGCGGCGCCTCAACTCCACCCGAATCTCTTCATGAAGCCGTCGCCGTTATTAAAAATATAAATAATACCCAACAATCTAAGGAAGAAAAGGTGATCCCATGTCAGAGGTAACTAAAAACCCGAGCCAAGATGAAGACTACTCTATGGAAGAGTATGAACAACTCTTGGATAAATACCAGTTTACTTCCAAGGAATTAACCCGGGGCAAAATCGTCAAAGGTCGAATAGTCAAGGTCACAGAAAATCATGTGATTGTCGATATTGGCTTCAAATCCGAAGGGGTAATTCCTATTGAAGAATTTAAGAATGGCTTGGAAACAGCTCCGATTAATCCAGGCGAAGAAATAGAGGCCATGATTATTAGAACCTCGACCAGCGAAGGTTATATCCATCTCTCCAAACGAAAAGCTGACGCCGAAAAAGCTCTAAATCAATTAGAAAAGGCCTTCCATCATAATTCCTGGATTGAAGGAAAAATTGTCGAGAAAGTAAAAAACGGTTATCGCGTTGATGTAGGAGTATCCACCTTCCTGCCCGACTCTCACGCCGATATCCGCAAAGTCAAATATCCTGAAAAACTGATCGGGCAGATTTTTAAATTCAAAATCCTTCGTTTTGACCGGAAAACAGCCAGTGCGGTTCTTTCTCGGAAACTCTATCTTCTCGACGAGAAAGAACGAAGGAAGGCTCGTGTTTTTAGTCAACTGGAGAAGGGGAAAAAAATTAAAGGAGTGGTCAAAAGTCTAACATCCTTTGGAGCCTTTATTGATTTGGGCGGAGTGGAAGGGCTCTTGCATATCTCCGATATGACCTGGGGAAGAATTCGCCATCCCAATGAAATGTTTGCAGTCGGTCAGGAAGTAGAGGTCATGGTTCTTGATTATGATGAACGAGAAGAAAAAATTTCTCTGGGACTTAAACAACTCACTCCAGACCCATGGAGTAAAGTTGAAGAAAAATATCAAATTGGCCAAAAGGTCAAAGGCCGGGTAGTTAGTTTGACCGACTTTGGAGCATTCATTGAATTAGAAGAAGGAATAGAAGGTCTGGTTCATGTATCTGACTTAACTTGGTCTAGAAAAACAATTCACCCCAAAAAAATCCTTTCCGTAGGACAAGAAGTTACTGTCTCAATTTTAGACATTAATCCTGGGGAGAAAAGGATTTCCCTTGGTCTAAAACAAACCACACCCCACCCCCTGGAAGTTCTCCAGCAAAAATACGGTCCGGGTTCCAGAATAAAGGGAAAAATAACCAGCATAACGGATTTTGGAGCTTTTATGGAAGTGGAGAAGGGGGTTGAAGGTTTAATTCACATCTCGGATATTAGCTGGCAAAAAATCAAACATCCTTCCGAGAAACTAAAGGTGGGCGAAGAAATTGAAGCCATTATTCTCAATATTGATGNGGAAAAGCATAAACTTTCTCTAGGCATTAAACAATTAGAAGGAGACATCTGGGAAGATTTCTTTAAACGGCATAAAATCGGTGATTTAGTCAAAGTCAAAATTGTCCGAATGGTTAATTTCGGTGTTTTTGTCGAAATCACCCCTGGAATTGAAGGAGTTGTTTTCCTTTCTGAACTAGACGATAGACGAATAGACAACCCGGAGGAGGTGTTCCAGGTTGGCGAAGAAAAAATGGCCAAAATCATCAAATTAAATCCTCAAGAAAAGAAGATTTCCCTGAGTTTCCGGCAAGCTCAACAAGAAATCCAAAAAATGGAGTATCAAAAATACATGGAGAGTCAATCTGATCGTCTAACTTTCGGAGATCTCATCCGGGAACAACTTAAAAACATAACCCCGCCTAACGCCAATAAAAAGAAAACCACCAAGAAGGAGGGCTAAAATGATTAAGGCTGATTTAGTTAATAAAATTGCCAAAGAAATGAATATCTCCAAACAAGAAGCGGAACAGGGAGTTAGTATTTTCTTCGAAACTCTCAAAGAAGCGCTTCTTCGTGGAGAAGAAATAGAACTCCGGGGATTTGGAAGTTTTCGTTTTCGCACGCGGGGACCTCGTTCCGGTCGCAACCCCCGGACAGGAGAACCAGTCCAAATCCCGGCAAAGAAAATCCTTTATTTTAAACCTAGTAAAATATTGAAAAATATGATCAACCGTTAATGAAATACCTAGTTGCTCCATGGAGAGAGGAATACGTGAGGAAGCTGGCTCATAAGACAGGCTGTATTTTTTGCGAAGCTCTTAATCTCAAGGACGATGCCCAAGCTTTTATTCTCTTCCGAGGAAAGTTCAATTTTATCATTCTTAATAAATTCCCTTATAACCCGGGACACTTAATGATTGCTCCCTACCTTCACCTCTCTCGTTTTGAAGAAGCCTCCAAAGAATCAACTGATGAATTAAATGATCTTTTAAAGTTAAGCCTCAAAATCCTTAAAGAAGTTTATCATCCCCACGGATTCAATACCGGTATGAACTTTGGTCAAAGTGCCGGGGCAGGGGTGGTTGACCATTACCATCTCCATGTTGTTCCTCGTTGGATAGGTGACGCTAACTTTATGCCTTTAATTGGTCAGACGAAAGTCTTAATCGAAGACCTAAGTCAAAGTTATAATCGTTTAAAGCCATATTTCCAGGACTCCAACCTTAATCCTTAGTCCGAGAATTAAGGTTTCAGGACCACAGTGAGGTAATAATGAATTTTGATTTTTCNGAAGAACACAAACTTCTCCAGGAAACAATAAGAGAATTTTGCCAGGGTGAAATAAGCCCTCAGGCCAAACAATTCGAGGATAACCATGAATTCCCCGCCCCTTTAATCAATAAATTGGCTGGATTGGGCTTTATGGGTATGTCTGTCCCTGAAAAATATGGCGGGATAAAAACAGATCTTCTTTCGAACATCATTGTGATTGAAGAAATAAGCCGGGTCATGCCTTCTCTTGGTGTGATTTTCAGCGTCCACACTTCCTTGTTCTGCTATGCTCTTAATCAATTTGGCACCGAAGAGCAAAAAAAGAAATATTTAACCCGCGCCGCTTCTGGAGAACTTCTGGGAGCATTCAGCTTAACCGAACCAAATGCTGGCTCTGACGCGACTAATCTCCTGACTACGGCTGAAAGAAAAGGTGATGAATATATTCTCAATGGAACGAAAGCCTGGGTAACCAATGGCCAAAATGCCGGAGCTATAATTGTTTTGGCTAAACAAAAAGAAGCTTCAACCGAAGGAAAAAAAAGACTTTCAGCCTTCATTGTCGACAGCGACACACCTGGATTTAAAGTTACCAAAATAGAGGAAAAAATGGGGCTTCATGCTTCCCCTACGGCTGAAATCAGCCTGGAAAACTGTCGGGTTCCCGCTAGGAATCGGCTGGGAGAAGAAGGGCAAGGAGCCCGGATCGCTTTTCATTGTCTGGATATTTCGCGGATTGGCATCGCGGCTCAGGCGGTGGGCTTAAGCCAACGAGCTCTGGAAGAAGCTCTTCGCTACGCCCACCAGAGAGAGGCTTTTCAAAAAAGACTGGCTGATTTTCAAGCAATTCAATTTATGCTGGCTGATATGGCTACCCAAATCGAAGCAGCCAGGTGGCTGACTTATAAAGCAGCCAACTACTACGACCGAGGCCTCTCTTTTTCTAAAGAGTCAGCTCAGGCCAAACTTTTGGCTACAGAAATAGCTAATAAAGTCACCTACCTCGCTGTCCAAATTCACGGCGCCTATGGATATTCCCGAGAATTTCTGGTAGAACAACTCTATCGGGATGCCCGGGTTTTAACCATTTACGAAGGCACATCTGAAATCCAACGCCTTATTATTTCTCGAAATTTATTACAGGAATAATCTGATTGTATTGAGGTGAGACGATGCTAAAAGCTATGAGGAAGAACTTAAAATCTTTAGCCCCCACTTTGTGGTTGGTTATTGCTGCCTTTATCATCGCTATCTTTGCTGTCTGGGGAGGAGCTGGAAGACTAGGCGAAGCCCGGGGGTCAAACACCCTCCTGACCATTGGTAAACAAAAAATTCAAGCGGATGTCTATTTCCGAAATCTCCGCCAACAAATTGAGGCGCTGCAAAGAGAATTCAAAGAGCTGGATGCGACCCTGATCAAACAATTAAACATTCCTCAACAAGTGCTGGAACAAATAATTCAACAAACCCTTATTCTCCAACTGGCCGAAGAGTTGGGCATTCAGGCCTCTCCAGAAGAAGTCAAAAANAAAATAATTAATCACCCAGCTTTTCAAAAAGATGGACAATTCGTCGGGTTTACCGAATATAAAAGAATTCTTGACTGGAACCGCATTCCTATTGCTACTTTCGAAGATAGTATCCGTCGGGAAGTGATCATCGAAAAAACAATCCGTTGGTTAACCGCCGGAGTGGCTGTCACTCCTGAAGAGGTCTGGGAAAATTATAAAAAACGAAATGAGTCAGTGGAAATGGAATATGTAGTTCTGGACCCAGAGAAAATAGAAATAAAAGAAGTCCCCTCGGTTGAGGAACTCAAAAAATACTATGAACAACACCAGGATAAATATCAACTCCCCGAAAGACGATCTGGAATTTATGTCTTCCTTGCTTCTGAGGAATTAAAAAAAGAGGTTAAAGTCGACGAAGAAGAAATAAATAAATTTTATAAAGAAAACCAAGACCAGTTCCGTGAACCTGCTCAAATTAGAGTTAGTCGTCTTTATCTTCCCTATAATGAAAAGAATCGAGATCAAGTACTCTCCCAGGCCCAGGAAATCCTGGAACAATTGAAAAGCGGTCAGGATTTTGCTNCCCTAGCCCGCCAGTACTCAAAAGACGATAAAGCCTCTGCCGGAGGAGATTGGGGGCTTTATGAGTGGGAAAAGCTGGCTGAAAAGGAAAAATCGGTCATTAAAGAACTTCACCAAGGGGAATTATCAGATATAATCGAAATCGATAAAGCATTTGTTCTTCTTAAAGTAACGGAAAAACAAGAAGAGCGGCTTAAGTCATTGGAGGAAGTACGGGCCCAAATACGCTCAACTCTATCCGAACAGAAGGCTCGCGAATTAGCCCACAAAAGGTTAACCAAACTTCTCCGGGCTGCCCGCCGAGAAAAAGATTTAAAATCAGCGGCCCAAAAACTTGGTTTTACTTCCCAGGAAACAGGTTTTCTTAAAGCCGGACAACCTTTACCTGAAGTCGATCCTTCTGGTGTTCTTAGTCAAAAATTGTTTGAGCTGGAAAAAATAGGAGCTATCTCTGATCCTCTTTTTAGCTTTAAAGGGGAAGGAATAATTCAACTAAAAAAAATAGAAGAAGCCCGCCCGGCTACCTTTGAAGAAGCGCGGGCAGAAGTTCAACGCGATTATCTAGAAGAAAAAAGAAAGGAAAAAGCCCGACTTAAAATTCTTCA
Organism: Candidatus Aminicenantes bacterium JdFR-80; assembly: GCA_002010725.1. Lineage (GTDB taxonomy): Bacteria > Acidobacteriota > Aminicenantia > Aminicenantales > Aminicenantaceae > JdFR-80. Next base: position 55,586 of record MTOP01000039.1, on the reverse strand, counting down.
ACTCCGCCAAAAGGCTACTCAAAATTCCCTTGAAGCTTTAGCCAAGCAATATGGGGCCCAATATAACAAAGTTAATGAACACAAACGAGAAGAATACCTCGGAATTATCGGAGAAAATGAAAAGGTTGATAAAGCAGCCTTTACTCTCCCCCTTAAAGAAATTAGTCAGCCCATATTTACTGAGAAAGGATGGGTTTTAGTAAAACCAATTTCTCGCAAAGAGGTCTCCCGGGAAGAATTGGCTAAAGTGGAAAAAGAAGAACGGGCTAAATTACTTCAGGAAAAACAGAATAAAATTCTTATTTCTTTCTTGGCCAAACTCAGGGAAAGGAAAAAAGTTAAAATAAATTATAATCTTTTCAATCAGATCAATGATGATATTCTGTCTCGTTTTCAAAAACAAAGTTAATTATCTTCAACCCAACTAATACACTTTGATTAAGGCGATAATACCAAGCTCATTATCTTTTTCCCAATTCAAAGTAGTGATTCTCCCTTTTTTGCTCCAAGCAATTTTATAACACTTGGGTCAANAGGGGCTGTCTCTTTCCTCTCCCGGAAAGAGACAGCCCCTATTCCAGCCAAATTGTGGTCCTAACTTTTCAAGACTAGGTTACCATTCTGAGTCAATCATTATTTTCTCCTCTCCAACTGGCGGCCGCAAATTCATAACAAATTACAACAGAAAGATCATGGATCTAAATGGTGGCGGGCTTCCTCAGTTAATCCACAACTAACACTACCCCTTCTTACCCCCCATGAAAAGCCTCTCTCAATCCTCCTCTGATCACCGTTCTGGCTGAGTTTTCATCCCTGACCGGTGTCAAATCGGTCATAATGAATTAATCCGAAAAAAGCTAGCTCAGGGGTAGGGGAAGACCTCTTTTTAGATTATTTCTAGAAAGAGTTCTTTGACTCTCTTTTCCAACAATTCCCGAAAGCACTCAATAGCCTGGGAGAATTCATAATTAAGACATTCAGTAATGAAAAGAGGTTCACCGACGTTTACTTTTATTGTTCCAGGAAAGCCAAAGGGAATTTGAGCTCCAAAGATGGCCACTGGCGTTACCGGAACGTTGATCCTATCCTGAGTATAAAGATTATAAGTCATCACCGGGACTCCATAGCGAAAGGGAGGAATATAAGGATTGTCAGCTTCTTTTAAGAGGCGGCCTCTCCCCTGCAAGGCCACAATAGCCCGGCCTTGCCGTAAATACTGCTCGCATTTACGAATAGCCAGACGCTTCTTCTGATAAAGGTCCACCGGTATTGTTCCTACCTGGGATATATTGGTGGCAATATAGCGAACAAAATAAGATTTAAGTGGCCGCAAATAAAGATCAACAAATAATCCAAAGCTCTTTAAATGCCGGACAAGATGCTTCTTGATTAATTGATTAAATTCATTAACCTCAAAAATCATCTTATTCGCTGTAAAAAAAATAGGCCGGGGTACAATCTTAAAAAGGACGGCAATGTCCTTAAATGTGCCCACATGGTTGCCCACAATTATATTGGGCCCCTCTTTAATGAATTTATCTCTGCCTTTTACCTCAATTTTTTTGCCCACGAGAGCTATATTGGTTAACCGGTTAATAACGGGTCTTAATCTTTTAAATTCTTCTTCAAAATTGACNATGGCAAAACTCATTCTAACCCATGAGCTTCCATTTTACCTTAATCAAGCCTTAATTTTAAGCTTCCATCCTGCCCTGAATTGTCTTGAAATTTGCTCTACCCCATGATAACTTTACCAGAAATGAAATCAAAATATTGTCGACTAAATTGTCCGAAAAGGAGAGACATATGTTTTTATTAATCAAAGAAGCCAATGTCTATGCTCCTCAGCCTCTAGGCATCAAAGATATTCTTATAGCGGGCTCCCAAATAGTTTGCGTGGGTAATTCCGGAGAATTTTCTTTTTCCGGAATCAAGCCACAAGAATTGAATGCCTCTGGAAATATTGTTATTCCCGGATTCATCGACCCTCACGTGCACATTCTCGGAGGAGGAGGCGAGGGAGGTCCGGCGACCCGCGCTCCAGAAATTCGGATAGAGGATATTATTGAAAGTGGTGTTACCACCTTAATTGGCTGTCTAGGAACAGATGGGACCACTCGTCATCTTGAATCTCTCCTGGCTAAAGCCCGGGCCCTGGAAATCGAGGGAATTTCAACCTTCATCTTCTCCGGTTCCTATGAACTTCCTCTAATTACTTTTACCGGAAATATCCGTCGAGATTTAATCTTGATTGATAAGGTTATCGGTGCTGGTGAAGTGGCTATTTCCGATCACCGTTCTTCCCAACCTACATTTGAAGAATTAGCCCGTTTAGTCGCTGATTGTCGAGTCGGCGGTCTATTAGCCGGGAAAGCTGGAATTCTGCACTGTCATATCGGAGATGGCCCGGCCAAACTGGAGTTGCTATTTCGCCTTATCAGAGAAACAGAAATACCCTCGACTCAAATTATTCCCACTCATGTTAACCGGAATAAAGCTCTTCTTGAAGAAGCATTCCAATTTATCAAAGAAGGAGGCTTCATCGATATTACAGCCACCCAACAACTGGAAGAAGGTAGCCACCTCTCTGTCTCTCAAGTAATTCGGGCCGCTCGAGAAAACAATATTCCCCTTGAAAGAATAATGATCAGCTCGGATAGTAATGGTAGTTTACCTGTCTTCGATAAAAAAGGTGAACTGAAAGGTTTGACCATCGCTACCCAGCAAACATTGCTTGATAATTTTAAATACCTAGTTAAAAAAGAACTTCTCACTCTAGAAGAAGCAATTAGACTTTTCTCAACTAACGCAGCTCAATTTTATCGCTTCTCTCAGAAAGGTCAGATTGCCACTGGAAGCGCAGCTGATCTCCTTATTTTTGATTCCCATCTCCACCTCCAGCAGGTTATAAGCCAAGGCAAGATAGCTCTGGATGATGGAATTTGTCTTATAAAGAGTACCATCTCACGACCTCGACAAGCTTAAGATCAAGGAAAAGGGGGCTTAAATGTCTAAATCAAAGCAACCATCCGCAGCTAAAAAGACCCCGAGTTTGGGAGTGGCTTTAATTCCCCTCATAGCTATGGGTCTTCTCTTAGGAATTGGCTATGGAATTTACCATATCCGCCCGCAGGTCCTTCTGGTAGCGGCTGCTTTCATTACTGGTTGTCTGGGCTTTATTCTCCGTTTTAGCTGGCAAGATATGGAACGAGGAATTGTTGACAGCATCCATAAAGCCATGCCAGCTATTTTAATCATGCTTTGCGTGGGTATCCTCATTGGTTCCTGGATTGCCTCTGGCACTATTCCTATGGTCATCTATTATGGCTTAAAGCTTATTTCACCCAAATATTTTCTGGTCACGGCCTGCTTTGTTTGCTCCATCACCTCTTTAGCCACCGGAACTTCATGGGGGACAATCGGGACCTTGGGTGTGGCTTTTATTGGCATTGCTATGGGTCTGGGCATCCCCCTTGGCCCAGCTGCTGGAGCCATCGTGGCCGGTGCATATTTCGGCGATAAAATGTCGCCCTTTTCTGACGTCACTAACCTCGCCCCGGTAGCAGCCGGCTCGAATCTCTTCGATCACATTAAACACATGTTATGGTCAGCCACCCCCGCCTGGCTTCTTGGGCTGGTCATCTATTTCTTCATCGGGCTGGGATATAGCACCGAGAAGGTTGAATCAGAAACCATGACTCTTATTCTGAAAACACTCAAATCTCACTTCAACTTCAACATTTTTCTCCTCCTCCCCATGGTTGTCGTTTTTTATTTTGCCGCCACTAAAAAACCAACCATCCCTGGCATGTTAATCTCATCTCTTTTAGCCGGGGCACTCGCCATTATCTTCCAAAAAGCTTCTATTCCAGAAGTGGCCACCGCCATGAACACCGGCTACCAGGCCAATACCGGAGTAAAGGCAGTTGATGAGCTTATCTCGAGGGGTGGTATGATGAGCATGATGGAAACCCAACTGGTAGCCTTCACAGCCTTCAGTTTTGGAGGTATTATGCAAAAAACTGGTTTGCTGTCAGTGATTCTCGACCGCGTTATGAAATTTGCCAATAAAGTCTGGAGCATTGTCTTAACCACTATTGCTTCCTCTATTGTCACCGCCTTGGTAACAGGAAGTTCCTATCTTTCTATGATTATTCCGGGGGAATTATTAGCCCCTATCTACCGGCAAAAAAAATTAGCCGCTAAGAACCTCTCCCGGATTATAGAAGAAAGCGGGGCTATTATTGTTCCTCTTATTCCCTGGAGTATGGCTGGAGTCTATATAACCGGGACGATTGGAGTGCCCACCTTCAGCTACTTACCCTGGGCTTTTATGAATTATGCCGCAGTCATTATTCTGGCTATTTTCGGTTTCACCGGATTTACGATGGCCCCTCGAATCAGGGAGGACGAAACTCAGATAGGCAGCTAATCTTCCTCTTTATCCAGATTTTGAAGAAATTGTTCAAATTCCTTCTCTATTTTCCTTCGTCTTTCCCGGGCCATTTTAGCGGTGGCCTCAAATCTCAGGTCGGCTTTTTCCTTTTTTTCTTTTTCTTTCATTAGCAGATCATCTAGAGAACTTTTGGGGCGTTTCCCCTTTTCTACCTTGATGACTGCCTCTAACTTAGGATCAATCCATAGAATAGAATGGCATGTAGGACAGACAAGAGAAATTAATTTTTTCTGATCTGACTTTGAACTCATGAATTTAATTTAACAAATTATTTCTCTACCGACAATGTTCCTTTAACTTTTTTTAGAATATAGAGAAATTCTTCAAGCCTTATCTAATTATAGTCAATTCGCAAAAACTGGCTATAATAGTCCTATTTCCTTATTAATTCTTGCCCAGACTCTGAGCCCCCTGGGGGAGAGTAATTTTGTGTTTCTTCAAAAGTTTAAATAAACCCTGTCGACTGAGTCCAATTTCCGCCGCTGTTTTTGATTTGTTAAAATTAAACCGCGTCAATGCTTGCTGTAAAAAACGTCGCTCAAACTCCGCTTTTGCTTGAAAATAGTCAAAGGGAGCACCTCCCCGATTTTTTATTTCTCTCTCTGGGAAGAATTTGGGGGAAAGGCAATCTTCAGTAAAAAGCTCCCTTTCTGGAAATAAGGCCAGACAACGACGGACTTCATTCTCCAGCTCCCGAATATTTCCCGGCCATTCATACCCAACCAGAATTTCCACTGCCCGGGGCGAAAAAAAAGGGNACCTCTGATTCTGATCTTCTCTATATTTATTCAAAAAATAATCAAGAAGCAAGGGAATATCTTCCCGGCGTTCTCTCAACGGAGGAACCTCAATGGTTATTACTTTCAGCCGATAAAGAAGATCTCTCCGAAAATTTCCCTTCTCTACTTCAACTTCTATATCTCGATTGGTGGCACTTATAAAGCGCGTATTAATTCGCCTAACCTTCGTTTCTCCTAAACGGCGCAATTCTCCCTCCTGAATGAGACGAAGAATTTTTGCCTGGAGAGAAGGGCTCAGATCAGTTATTTCATCCAGGAAAAATGTCCCTTCATCGGCCAATTCTATTAAACCTGGTTTATTCTGGGCAGCTCCGGTAAACGCGCCGCGGGTAAAACCAAAAAGCTCACTTTCCAGTAAAAACTCCGGAATGGCTGCACAATTCAAAGGAACAAACTTTTTCTGGGCTCGCCGACTGCTCAAATGAATTGCCCGGGCAACAAGTTCTTTTCCCGTGCCACTCTCTCCACAAATCATTACAGGAGCATCGGAGCTGCTTATTTTTTTAATAAATTCAACCAATCTTCGAAACTGGCGACTCTGACCAATTAATCCAAAAAACTCAGTGTGCTCCGAACATCTCTTTCTTTCTAGCTGTCCTTCAATCAGCCAGCTGAAAACCGTTGAAAATTTTAGCAAAAATTCAATTTCATAAGCTGAGTAGACTGACCAATACCGCCAGGTAAAAATAACTCCCCCCTTTTGGGAAAAACCACTAAAGGGAACCAAAAGCAATTGCACCTGATGATGGGTGGAACCTCTCTTCTCTTTGCTCAAATCCTTGATCATAACTTGGGGTTTGTTATTTCTCATAACCTCAAAAAAGCTTTTTTCGAGAAAAGAAATCAGTTCTGGCTGAGGACACTTCAATGGTTCACAAAAAAACACTTTATGGCCCTCCCCATCGATAATAAGACCTGCCTGTTCTCCAGGGATTTCTTGAAGGATTACTCTCATTAACCGCTTCAAAGTAGAAACTTTCTGGGGAGCTAAAGTAAGCATTATTGTCCTGGCTACAGTGATTTTTCTGTATAAAAAACGTCCTTTAGAAAAGCTTATTCTCAGAAAATCAGCTGGGATTTATTTTTAAAAAGGTTATCCTGATTTTTTCAATTTTTTAATCTTGTCCTGAACATCACGATAATCGGGATTCCACTTCTTGATTTCCTGGAAAATCTTCAAGGCCTTCTTAGATTCTCCCTTCATCTGGAGCAACTCAGCTTCTTCATACTTGAGAGAATAATACTGAAAAGAACCCTCCTTAACTTTGGTAAAGGCCTTGTTGAGATATCTCATTGCTTCTTCTGACTTCTTTATTGCTTTATAACATATAGCTAAAGCCACATAAGAATCCAACTCCAAGGATTCACTCTTCACTGACAAAAGAAATTCTTCAATCGCTTCATCGAACAGCTCTTGCTCCATAAAAGCCAAGCCTAAATTGTAATGAGTTTCATAATCTTCTTTGGGGATTCGCTCTTCCAGAACCTGCTTGAACTCGGCGACAATATCAGTTAAGGCCTTCTCCACAATAGCCGTATCCCCCTTGATCTGATAATCAAGAATAGCTCGAATAGCATCAAATTCTTCTTTTATTTGAGAAGAAAGATCAAAATAGACTTTCTCTCCCACTTCCTCTTCAATAACTGGAATAATGTCCGTCTCGGCAAAAAGCTCGGCCGCNGTCAATTTCTCTTCCATCTGTTCTTCGTAAACAGTTTGAGCCAACCCCCGAGTTGAAGAGGCAGATCGACCAAACAGAACCGTTTCCCGTTCCGTCACTCGTTCCACCCGGCGGGCTAATTCTTTATCATCTAAATCAGCCGTGGCTTTTTTCAGGGCTTCTAATTTCTTTTCAATCAGTGGTTCTTCAGGAAAACGGAAGCGGAGATGTTCGAGAATTCGTCGCGCATTTTTATATAATCCCTGCTCGGCATACATATCAGCTTTAACCATTTGAGCTTCAATAAATTCTCGGGTCCTTTCTTTTTCAAAGGCACCACTCCACCGTTCTTCCCTCTCTTCGCTTAAACCTGCTTCGATCCTCTTTCGTCGGAGTAATTCTTCATATTCTTTTTTATCAGGAAATAGTCGAGCTAATTCTTTCAAAAGAGCCAGCATCTTTTCGTATTCTCGTCTTTCCTCATATTCCTCCAGCAGTAATGATGCTGTTTTCTCAAATAAAGCACCCATCCCTAAAGAACGATAAATCGAACCCAATTTTTCCAGAGTGGGTAAATGAGGCTTCTTTACCGAGAGAATTAATCCCAGTAAGCCGATTGCTTTCTCTTCTTTTCTCTTCTGAAGTAAACTCTCAACGATAGGCTCATAGAGTTTGAAAGCTAAATCTAGCTTTCCCTGGTTAATATAAACTTTACCCAGTTTAACTCGAGCATCAACATCCTTCGGGCGAATTTTAATAATCTTGAGAAAGATATCCTCCGCCTCCTCAAGCTTACCATCCTCCAGGCGGGTTTCTCCCAGAATATGAAGGGCTTTAAGATTATTGGCATCTCGACTCAAGATTAACGGGATTAGGCCTAACCCTTCCTTTTTCTTCCCTTCCAGTCGGTAAACATCCAAAAGATTAGTTAAGGTTCGCGGATGTTCCGGGTCAATATTTTTGGCTTTCTCGAGAATCTTCCGGGCTTCTTCAATCTGTTGTTTGCGAAGAAGAATTTCAGCGGTATCATTTAATTCATCGACTGCCAATTTTGGTCTTTTTTCTTCTAAATAGAGATCTGCCAGTTTTAAATGATAATCAATCTCACCCGGGTCAATCTCTAAAAGAGAATTCAAGACCTTTATGGCCCGGGGGCGGTTTTTTTTCTCCAGAAGGATCTTCAGTAAATTCTCATATTCAATTTTTGACTCAGAAATAAAGCCCTGGTTGCGGTATAATTCGGCTAGTTTTTCTAAAGAGTCAAGATCATCAGGGTTCAAACGATGAATTCTTTTATAAAGAGCAATCGATTTGGAATAAATCCCCTTTTTCTGGTAAAATTCAGCGATTTGTCTGAACTCAGCCACCGCTTTATCCTTCATGTCCAGATTGAGATACAGATCTCCGAGGAGGGTTCTGATAGGAATGTCCTGCTCATCTCCAGTAATAAGCTTTTGGTATTCTGCTATTGCCTCAGCAAATTTGCCTTTTTTTACCAGCTTCTCCGCTAAGGCTTCAATCTTATCTCTCTCATCAGCCGAAAAGGGCATTCTATTTTCCTCGCAAATTAAAAGTCAGACGGTGGATAAGGCAGGGACCAAATTCAGCCAAAGCCTGATAATGATATCTTGTTCCGTAGCCTTTATTCTTTGGCCATTCATAAACATTCCAGATATTTGCCAATTTATTCATAATCCAGTCCCGCATTACTTTAGCCACAATTGAAGCCGCAGCGATTGACTTGCTTTTTCGATCACCACCAATTATTCTCCTCTGTGGATACTCTACACCATCGATAATAAAGCCGTCAACCAGGATAAAATCCGGCTTTAGAGAAAGATTCGATATCGCCCGAGCCATAGCCATCCTAGAAGCGCGAGCTATATTCCACTTATCGATCTCAATTGGCGAACAGAAGCCTATACCCAGGGCCTCAACCTGATTTAATATCCAGAATAAAAGTTTCTCTCTCTGACGGGGAGTTAATCGCTTGGAATCATCCAGCTCCGTCATCCAGTTCCTTTTTTCATTTTTTATCTGATTAACCGAAAAAATAACTGCCGCTGCCACTATCGGGCCACATAAAGCTCCCCGCCCCACTTCATCCACTCCAGCTATGCGGGTAAACCCCTCCCCAATAAGTTGTTTTTCCTGGCTAAAATCAGGCATCCCCATTCGCCGTGGTGGGACAGGTTCTTCTTATATATTTTAAATAAAAGTAAAAGATTAAGCTAACTTCACCAATTAATCATGTCAGGGAATAAACCACCTTTTTCTCTATCTCAATTCTTTCAACCGGGCCTTCTTTCCTTTTAGTTTACGAAGATAATAGAGTTTGGCTCGACGAACTTTTCCCCGGCGAACTACCTCAATTTTACGAATCATTTTTGAATGAAGAGGAAAAATCCTCTCTACACCAACTCCGAAAGAAACCTTCCTGACAGTAAATGTCGCCCGCGGTCCAGAACCTCTCTTGGCAATAACATCTCCCTTAAAAACTTGAACTCTTTCCTTCTCCCCTTCTTTAATAATTAGATGAACTTCAATAGTGTCACCAACTTTGAAGTCNGGTAAATCTTTTCTGATTTCATTCTCTTCTACTAAATTGAGCATATTCATTTCTCTTTCCTTTCGTTTTTGATTTCATCTAAAAATTTTTGTTCTTCTGATGAAAGCTCCTGAAGATTAATTAAATCAGGTCTTCTCCGCCATGTTTTTTCAAGAGCTCTNCTTCTTCTCCACTGGTTAATTTTATCATGATTCCCAGAAAGAAGCACCTCTGGAACCTTATATCCTCTAAAATCCCTGGGCCTGGTATATTGAGGATAATCAAATATCTTCCGGAAAAAAGTATCCTTCCTCGCGGCCTCCTCTTTACCCACAACTCCAGGTACCAGCCGAGCGACTGCCTCAACCACCACCATGGCGGCTAATTCACCTCCCGTGAGGATGAAATCTCCAATCGACAGCTCCCGCGTAGCTAAATGTTCAGCCACTCTCTCGTCAACTCCTTCATACCGCCCACAAATTAAAATCACCTGGGGAGAGCATTTTAATTCTTCAGCCATCTGCCAAGTAAATCTTTCGCCCTGGGGAGTTAATAAAACCACCTCTGCTTCCTGCGTTAAACGGACTTTTTCTACAGCTCTAAAAATGGGTTCGGGTTTCAATACCATGCCTTCGCCGCCTCCAAAAGGCCGATCGTCAACCTGTTGATGTTTATCCTCGGTAAAGTCTCTCAGGTTATGGACGACCACTTTAATCAACCCCTTGGCGATGGCTTTTCCCAGAACCCCACTGGAAAAGGGTCCCTGAAACATCTCAGGGAAAATGGTGATTATCTCAAATCTCATCCATCTCCAGTAGCCCTTCAGGAGGATTAATAATGATTATCTTTCGGACAAGATCTACCTCTAGACAAATACTCTGATGAAAAGGAATTAATATTTCCTTTTTCTGCTGCTTCCCGGCCACAATAAGCAATTCGTTCCCAGGAATAAACCAGATGTCTTTAACCTGTCCAACTTCATCGCCCTGCTCGGTAATAACCTGACACCCAATTAACTGGAAAACAAAATATTCATCATTTGTCAGGAATTGAAGTTCTTCTTCGGGAAGAAAGATACTTCTCCCTTTTAAAGGCACTGCCTCACTAATAGTATTAATTCCCTCTAATTTTAGAACAGAGCACTCTCCCCTTGGCAGGAGATGCTCGACCCGAAACTTCTTTAATTCCCCCTCAATCTCAACATAAATCCATGAAAAAAAAATGTTGAGAAGGAGGCTTGAAATGGAGGTCTATTTTTAGAGCACCTCTCTTTCCATGGGTCTTTAAAATCTGGCCAACTTTAATCAAATTAAGTCTTCTCGATGATTTCTAAGTTGAATCTCCTCTTCAGCTTCATTCCGGCTGCTCCAAGAATGACGCGGATGGCTCTCGCCGTGCGTCCCTGCTTACCAATGACCTTTCCCAAATCTTCGGGTGCTACTTTTAATTCAAGGATGGTGGTTTGTTCACCTTCGAGTTGGGAAACTTGAACTTTGTCCGGATTGTCAACTAAGGATTTGGCGATCATTTCAACTAGTTCTTTCACTGTAACCTCCTTTAAGTTTTGTTGTTATTGGAATGATTACTTCGCTTGGTAACTTTTTTTATGAGAGATTGGACTGTCTCGGAGGCTTGAGCACCTCTGTCGAGCCAATAACTAAGGCGATCTAAGTCAAGTTTTATCTCCGCCGGTTCTTTGAGCGGATTATAATAGCCAAGAGTTTCTTTATATTTACTTTCTCTCGGACGTCGAGCATCCATAACTACAATCCTATAAAAAGGACGTCGTTTCGCTCCCATCCGCATCAGACGAATAGACATCATTTTTCCTTACTCACCTCTTTAGAAATTCAGGGAAAATTGATGATAACTTAAAAATTGCTCTAAGTCAACTCATTTTAACAACTTTCTGGCCTATCTCAAGAGCATCTTTTCCTTTTTTTCCCAGTAGTTCAACTAGAAAATGTTTAAAAAGAGATGACGTTTTATATTTATAATTTATAAACAACACTGCCCAGAAACACTACCCCCCGGCCAGAAGAATAATAAAATAATTCTTCATTAGCGGATCGGGTATTTAAGAATTTCAAATTCCACATCGCCTGTTTCAAGCTCGTTCATATTAAGCACATAAAGACAACCTGTCTCCCGGCTATAATAATGTTTCAACATTATAGTTATATAAATATCCTTGGAGGATCCTCCCACGCCTGGCAGAAAATTGGCTACCGCAAAGACAACCACCACAGCCCCGGTAATCATATAAGTCTTCAACATATAGTCGCCCCTCATTCAACTCCCCTTTTTTATATAAATTTTTCTTTTTTTTCCTTTGTCAAGGGAAAATGGTCAGTGTTGTGATTCTATTTATGGCCGGATCATCTTCATCTAATTTTGCCCTCATTTGGGCAGGCAGCTAAAATCCAGACAAAGAAATAAAACCAAGTCATGAAATAATCTCTAAAGGAGCCTTTGGAGAATACCTTCAGCCGAGGGGAAGCTTGGACAGCATCTTCTTGAAGTGAGACTTCTTCATCAACTTTCTCATCTCAAAATATTGTTTGAGGAGCTGATTCACTTCCGCCACCGGGCGACCGCTGCCTAAGGCTATCCGCCGGCGACGACTGCCATTAATGATTTTGGGGGTCTCCCTTTCCTGAGGAGTCATCGAATTAATAATAGCTTCAAAATGGATTAGTCTTTTATCATCTAAATTAATCTTCTGGAGATGTTTAAACATTCCTCCTGTCGGTAGAAGGCTCAAGATCTGCGAAAAGGAGCCCATTTTCCGCAGCTGAATAAGTTGCTGCCGAAAATCCTCCAGGGTAAATTCCTGACGTCTCAATTTTTTGGCCAATTCCTCGGCCTGTTGCCGGTCAGCCACTTCTTCGGCTTTCTCAATTAAAGACAAAACATCGCCCATCCCTAATATCCGGGAGGCCATCCGCTCCGGATGAAAGGGCTCCAATTGATCTGATTTTTCGCCGACACCAATATACTTAATTGGCTTCCCGGTAATAAAGGCAATGGATAAGGCGGCCCCTCCCCGGGCATCGCCATCTAATTTGGTCAGAATAATTGAATCAAGGCCAATTTGTTTCTCAAACTCCTGAGCGCTTCTCACTGCATCCTGCCCGGTCAGGGCATCGCCCACATAAATAACTTCAGTGGGGTTAAAAAGAGACTTAACCATTCTCAATTCATCCATTAACTCCTGATCAATATGAAGTCTGCCGGCAGTATCCACCAGCAGAGGGTCAAAGTGATGCTGGCGGGCATAATCCAATATCTTCCGAGTAGCTGCTGCCGGATCATTGAAGTCCTCCGGGGTTAAACTAAATACTTCTATTGACAGTTGAGCTCCCAGAATGGCCAGCTGTTCCTGGGCTGCCGGTCTCTTTAAATCGAAAGAAACCAGTAATGGTGATTTCCCTTCTTTTTTAAACAAAAGGGCTAATTTAGCCGTGGTGGTTGTCTTCCCCACTCCCTGAAGGCCGACTAACAAGTAAATTGTTGGTGGGGCAGAAGCTGTCTTTAGTTTTTGCCGGCTCTGGCCTAAAATCTGGGTTAGCTCATCCCGAACAATTTTAATAACTTGCTGGGCAGGAGTTAAACTCTCCAGAACCCGCTCATTTAAAGCCTTGGCCTTAACCTGGGCTTCAAATTCTTTGACTACTTTGTAACTGACATCTGCCTCAAGAAAGGCCAAGCGAATCATCCGGAGGGCCTCATTTAAGTTCTTTTCGGTAATTTTGCCCTCGCCCCGGAGAAACTTGATGGCTTTTTGAAGGCGGGCCGAAAGTTGGTCTAGCATGGCTCTCACTCCCAGGTTTAGTCGATACTCATCCTAAGCTAATTATCCCTGCCAGTCAATGATTCCTGTCTCTCTCTGAAACACCTGGCGAGAAACTTCTGGCTCTCTTCCCTCAGAATATTCTGGCTCAAACCAGTCCTCTCCGGTCAGGAAAAATCCCTATTTGATCCCAGCACACCTTGACATTAATGGCTAGAATAATTAAGGTAAAAAGAAATTTTAGGCCGCAATTCTTATGACACAAATAGAGGACAGAGATTGTTACCTAGTCAATGGGTAAGGAGAGAAAACAATGAAATCCAAAATAGATTATAAAGAAATCATCAAGTTAATTAATCTCCTCGAAGAAAAAAACTTGGCTGAATTCGAGCTGGAAGTAGAAGGTTTTCGGATAAAGATTGCCCGGGAAAAACCCGGCTTGTCACCCCCCACCACTTCTGAGATATCGCTTCCCGTCCAAGCAACTCCTGAAACTCCAGCCACTCAGCCTAAAGTCGGGGAGAAAAACAATCTCCACTACATAACCTCTCCCATGGTCGGAACTTTCTATCGAGCGCCCAACCCATCAGCTCCTCCATTTGTCGAAATTGGTGATACCGTCAAGAAAAATCAGACTCTGTGTATCATCGAAGCCATGAAACTGATGAATGAAATTGAATCTGATATTGATGGCACCATTGAAGAAATTCTAGTGGAAAATGGCAAACCAGTAGAATTTGGTCAAAAACTCTTTGCTCTCAAACCAATAAAGTCGTGAGCCATGTTTTCCAAAATTCTAGTCGCTAATCGGGGAGAAATAGCCTTACGGATTATTCGGGCAGCTAAGGAACTGGGCATCAGGACAGTGGCTGTTTATTCCGAGCCAGACAAACAAAGCTTACATACTCTTCTGGCTGATGAAAGAATCTGTATTGGTCCAGCTCCTGCCTCAGAAAGCTATCTTAACATTCCAAATATTATCAGTGCAGCCGAAATTACCAAAGCCGAAGCTATCCATCCAGGTTATGGCTTTCTGGCCGAAAATCCCCGTTTTGCTGAAATATGCGAAGCCGAAGGACTGGTCTTCATCGGTCCGCCTGCCTCAATCATTCAGATGATGGGCGATAAAAACCAGGCTCGCCGCCGCATGAAGGAAGCCAAGTTGCCGGTTATTCCCGGCAGCGAGAATGTCATTGAAGACTTCCAGGAAGCCAAAAAAATAGCTCAAAAAATAGGTTATCCCATTATACTAAAAGCAGCTTCTGGCGGGGGAGGAAAAGGGATGAGAATAGTCACCTCACCTCGCCAATTAGAAGAACAATTCTCCATTGCTCAATCAGAAGCTCAGGCCTCCTTCGGCAATCCAGCCCTCTATCTTGAAAAATACCTTATCTCCGCCCACCACATCGAAATCCAGATAATTGCCGACAATTATGGGAACGTTCTGGCTTTAGGAGAAAGAGAATGCTCCATTCAGCGTAAGCACCAAAAACTAATTGAAGAAAGTCCTTCTCCCTTTCTCGATGAAAAAACCAGAAAAAAAATGGCCCGGGCCGCTGAGGAAGCGGCCAAAACTATCGGGTATAAAAGCCTGGGAACATTCGAATTTCTGGTGGATAATCAGAAAAATTTCTATTTCATGGAAGCCAACACCCGAATCCAAGTAGAACATCCGGTTACCGAGATGCTTTACAATGTTGATCTTGTCAAAGAACAGATCCGTCTGGCCAGCGGCGAAAAACTCTCCCTGGATCATTCTCTGCGACCCCGCGGTCATAGTCTGGAGTGCCGCATTAATGCTGAAGACCCGGAAAAGTTTATCCCCTCACCGGGAAGAATCGAGTTCCTTGTCCTGCCCGGAGGTCCGGGAGTGAGAGTAGACACAGCGGCTTACTCTGGTTGGATAATTCCACCTTATTACGATTCTCTCCTGGCTAAAATAATCACCCACGCTCCGACCCGCCAAGAAGCCATCGCCAAAATGCATACCGCTCTTGAAATGACGACAATTGTCGGTATTCAGACCAATCTTCCTCTCCACCTGAAAATCCTCTCCTCATCTGATTTCCTCTCCGGCCGCTATGACATCCAATTTCTGGAAAAATTCCTGGCCCAAGGAAAAGGTCCCCGAGGGCCAAAAACTTAAATTCCCTCACTTTTATAAATATGATTGATTAGTTTTGGGGGTCTTTCATTACTTGACTGACCTCGCCAGTAAGGCATGAAAATATTGGCCTGGTCAAAATCGTCAACAGAGAGATTTAAAATATGTCTGAGAATTCAGCTTATCTCCTTCAGCCCTAATAAGGCTAATTTGCTTCTGACATTGGAAAGCCTTTTTCGTTTCTTTTCTGTCCCTAAAAGACTAAGGCATCTTCTGCTATTTTCAAAGCAAAGTTCCTGGGTGTCTTACCGGCCAGCTTTTATTTCAACTCGAAAAGAACCTACGTTATCACCCACCACCACTTCATTTATGCCTAAATATAAATGGCCGTCAAGNGGCATATAAATCTGCCGACCTCGTCCTATATAGAAAATTTCCTCCATTTCATTCCTTTTTTCTTCGCCAGTCTCCTCATCCTTTTCTATGGAGATCAATTTAACCACTTTACCAATCAAAGCCCCTATGTTTTCACCCTTGAGGGGCTGTTGGACGGTTTTCATCGGATAACCATCCGGACCGCAATAAGCAATCGGATTTCCTCGCTGGAGAGAAATACCTCCCTCTGCCCGGAAAATCAATCTTTGACCCGCCATAACTTCCAGTCCAGTGTCAGTCCAATTTTTATTGGCGGGAACAACTATTTCCGTCCATTCACCTGGTCTTAAAAATTTTCCCTGACTCTGACCACCTTCCTGGCCCAAGAAAATTTTTCCTCCCACCACTCCTATGACCAGCCCTATAACCAGAGAGAGGGTGACCGGTCTTGGCCATAAAAAATTCCATAGGTTCCTCATGGCCTTTTCCCCTTTTTGAGGACGCGGATCATTTCCTCATGAATGCGGCCATTGGAGGCCACAATTTCCCGACCGTAGATATTTAATCGCTCCCCTCCAAAATCAGACACTCGACCCCCTGCTTCCCTGACAAGTAAAGCTCCTGCCGCAATATCCCAGGGATTGAGTTTCAGCTCCCAGAAGCCGTCGAACCGACCACAGGCGACATAGCACAGATCAATCGCTGCTGAACCACATCGGCGAATCGCCTGGGCCTGCCGGAGAAAATTGACAAAATGATCGATGTTATTGATATCACTCACCCGAACATCATACGGAAAACCAGTGGCCAGGAGGCTCTTATCTAGTTCTGCCACAGTGGAAACCCGAAGGGGCTGGCCGTTACATCTAGCTCCCTGACCTTTTACAGCTGTAAAACATTCCTGAAGATTGGGGTCATAAACCACCCCCAGGATGACTTCACCTTTTACTTCCAGAGCCAGAGAAACACAAAAGACCGGGTAGCTATGGGCATAGTTGGTAGTTCCATCCAGAGGATCAATAATCCAGCGAAATTCACTCTTCCTTTCTTGGNCCTGATTTATCTCCTCCTCAGCCAGGATGTCATGGTGCGGAAAGTTCTCTTTGAGCCGAGAGATTATCCTCTCCTGAGCTTCGAGATCGCGGACGGTGACTAAATCTATCTCACCTTTGTAATTTACTTCCTTCTTTTTGTCGGTAAGGTGCTGACGCAGAAAATCACCGACTTCTCGAGCTACACTAATGGCTACCTCTAAATATTTTTCCTCATTCATGGTTTTTCATCTTAACAACTTACCCTTA
This sequence comes from Candidatus Aminicenantes bacterium JdFR-80, assembly GCA_002010725.1. GTDB lineage: Bacteria > Acidobacteriota > Aminicenantia > Aminicenantales > Aminicenantaceae > JdFR-80. Next base: position 38,548 of record MTOP01000039.1, on the reverse strand, counting down.
CTTTGGCAACTGACTGCCTCCTAATCCTCCCAAAAGATAATCTTTTTTTCAGAGAAAACTAATAGCCTAGAGTTCTAAACTTTTTTGCCTTTTCCCTCGTAGTATAATATGATTATCCAGCGAAAAGGTGCTTAAATGGAAGCCAAAAAAAGTAAACCACGGAAAAAGAGAATCATCTTCTTTTCCCTTATCGGGTTAGTCATCATCCTCATTATCTTCTTTAACCTCCGCTCTCAACGGGAGAAGGCTATCAAAGTCACGGTGGAGAAAGTAAAAAAAGCGGATCTTGTTTCTATTGTATCTGCCTCGGGTGAAATAAAACCACGGAAAAACATTAATATCAGTGCCCATATTCCCGGCAGAATTGTTAAAATTGGAGTGGAAGAGGGACAACGCGTCAAAGCCGGTGATTTTCTCCTGATGCTTGACTCCACCCAATATCAGGCCGAAGTCGATAGGAATAAAGCTCTGCTTCAATCTTATAAAGCTGACTTAATCCGCGCCGAAGCTGTGCTGAAAAAAGATGAAAAATATTACAATCGCCAGAAGAAACTCTATGAGGAACAACTTATCAGTCAGGAGCAGCTCGAAGCTGCCCAGGCTCAATATGAAGTCTCTAAAGCCCAGTATGAAGCTCTCCTTTTTCAGATTAAACAGGCAGAAGCAGCTCTCCGAAGTGCTCTGGATAACTTAAACAAAACCATCTACAACTCTCCAATTGACGGCATCATTACTAGTCTCAGGGTCGAGGAGGGAGAGATAGCCCTGGTTGGGACAATGAACAATCCAGGAACAGTGCTGATGACCATTGCCGATTTATCNGTAATGGAAGCTGAGGTTCTGGTGGATGAAACTGACGTTATTGGCATAAAACTTGGCCAACCAGCGGAAATAAGAGTTGATGCTCTCCCCGAAAAAACCCTGAGGGGTCACGTCACCGAAATCGGTAGCTCGGCCCTCCAGAAACTAACTTCCTCCGAAGAATCAAAAGATTTTAAAGTGGTTATTACCCTGGATGACCCACCTCCGGAATTAAAACCCGGCCTTTCCGCTACGGCGGATATTATTACCGCCGAGAAAAAGGGAGTTCTGGCTGTGCCCATTTCAGCCATTGTCATTAAAGAAGAACCAGCCTCTGAAGAAAACGCGGAACCCACCAAGCAGGAAGGAGTTTTTATTGTCGGACAGGACAATCGCGTTAAATTTACCCCGGTTAAAAAAGGCATTATGGGAGAAATGAAGATCGAAATCAAAGAAGGCTTAAAAGAAGGGGACCCCATCGTTGTTGGGCCCTTCAGTGCTCTCCGCCAGTTAAATGACGGAGATTTAATCAAAGCCGAGGAAAAATCAGGATCTTAATTAAGCGGAGATGGTTAAAACAGCTGATACCAATCAACAGTTAATTATTACCCACAACATTTGGAAAATCTACAAATTGGGCCGTCACGAAGTTCCGGCCTTATGTGGGATTAGCTTCACTATTGCCAAAAACGAATTTGTGGCTATCATGGGCCCTTCCGGCTCAGGTAAATCAACCTTGATGAATATTATCGGCTGTCTGGATACGCCCACCCGCGGTGAATATTACCTTAATAACCGCTTGGTCAGCGAAATGAGTGAAAACGAGCTAGCCTATATTCGCAATCAGGAAATCGGTTTTGTTTTCCAGGTCTTTAATCTCTTACCCCGGGCAACAGCTTTTCATAACGTTGAACTTCCCTTGATCTATAAAGGAGCTTCGAAGAAAGAACGCGAGGAAAAAGTAAGAAGGGCTCTGGAAATGGTCGAAATGGAGCACCGGGCCCATCATCGTCCGTCTGAACTTTCCGGAGGCGAAAGACAGCGCATAGCCATAGCCCGGGCCTTAGTTAATGAACCTTCATTACTCCTGGCTGATGAACCAACCGGAAACCTCGATTCAAAAACGGGTCAGGAAATAATGAAGCTTTTTCACAAAATTCACCAACAGGGCAATACTATTCTGCTGGTAACGCATGACCGGGAGATTGCCAACCAGGCGCAGCGGATTATCTTCCTCCGGGATGGAAAAATTGAAGACGAGATTCGAAAGGAGCAATTATGAACCTCATCCAACGCTTCCAGGGAATTTTTGCCAATCCTCGACCAACCTTTGAGAAAATCAACCAACGAGCGATCTGGATTGATGCTCTGATTCTTATTCTGGTGGCTTATATGATTTTTAGTTACCTATCCACGCCTTATGCCCTCCAAGATCAGGCTCGATTTATGAAGGATAATCTTAAACTTAAAGAGAGAATGGGAGAAGAGAGATTTAATCAGACAATAGCTAACCTCGAAAACCCTCCCTCTTCCAGCGTTATTCTGAGGAGCTTAATTCTCAGTCCCATCACCCTCCTCATAGGACTACTTCTCTCTTCTCTGATCCTTCTCATAATTGGCCGATTTGTCTCCACTGAAGGCAATTTTAAACAGGTCTGGAGTCATTATCTCCACGCTAATTTCATTGATAAAATCCTGGGAAATGGAGTCCGCCTTTTTCTAATCTTGTCAAAAAAATCGGTTATGCAAACGACCACCAGCCTAGCTGCCTTTTTCCCCCAACTAGAAGTTACCTCAACCAGTTTCATCATTCTCAGTCAATTCGATTTTTTTCAACTCTGGATGTTCGGCGTGCTNGGTTATGGACTCTCCTCCGCTTTTAAAATCGAGTTCAAAAAGGCTCTCTTTATTTCCTATGGATTCTGGTTTATAAAAAGTATCATTTANATTCTCTTCGGTCTCATCGGTCGCCAATTTGTCAGTTAATTCAAACTATAATTTATCCTTATCGCCATTCCACCCTCAGTAATGAGAGGAGGATTACGCTACTTTCGGTGAAAATTCTTCTGGAAGGCCACCCTCCACTAATTGATGAAAACTGGGCCCGCCCAAAATAGTGACTAGCAGGAGTTGGAATACTTCTGATAACTTTAATTGACAGGAAGACCTGTCTCAGTTATAAATTTATCTTGTTTAGAGATCAAAGAGAGCAATCCCGTTACTTTGATTATCAGGAAAATCAAATAGTTGAGAAATAACATTGTCTTTAAATGGAGAAAAGTACTGCCATGACCATTAAAGGTCATTTTCAGCAAACTCCCTTTCCGGCCTTATGNCTGGAAATCTGGCGGGCCCGGCTGACAGGTTNTCTCCAAATTCATCCTGAAACAAATCTACTAGAAATACCTTTTCAGGAAGGAGATTTCGTCGTCACCGCAAGTTGGATCAATAGGGAAAAATTTCTTGAATTTATCCGATCTCAAATTGAGCCAACTGAAGAAAAAATTCTGCCTGGTTTCAATCAAAATGAACTATCCTCTCCCTCATTTATTAAAATTCTTATTGAAAATTCTCCTTTTTCTGCCCAAACTATTTGGACAAATATCCGCGAGTTTTTTTATCTAAATATTCAGCCTTTATTTGACCTGACTGAAGGAAATTACCAATTCATTCCTGGTTCACCAACCCCGCGGGGAAACGTCCTGATACGACTGTCAACTCCAGAAGTGGTTAACCAAGGAATATCCAAGATAAAAAATATTGGGCAATTCAAAAAATATTATCCCGACAAAAAAGTTCTGGTTAAAATCCAGAAAAACCCTCAGCCCCTCCCCTGGCTTTCTGAACCGGCCAAATATCTTCTTAATTTACTAAAGACCCCAATGACCCTGGAACAGTTGATAAATCTTAGCCAACTGGGGGAGAAAGAAACCTATCGTCTTCTTTTCCTTTTCAGCTGTTTTAAAATAGTTAACCTGTCTCTATCTAAAACTATCAACCGACTCCAACCGGCTTCTCCCCAAAAATTAGCTCAAACAATTGATCTATTTATTGAAAAATCTTCCTTTATTTTAAAGTATCTTTCCAAAGAAATAGGGCCGGTAGCCACAAGTATCATCCAGAAATCAATATCAGAATGCAAATCATTCCTGCCGACTATTTTCTCTGATGTGGAGATTGATGAAAGTGGTCAGATCATTTTCGGGCGGGTCTTTAAATCAGGAATAGCCTACGCTTCTCCGGAATTACAGGCCCAAGTCATTGATGGCCTGAACGAACTTTTTTTAACTCAGTTACTAGCTGTTAAAAGGACCTTAGGCGACGACCATGAAATTCGTCTGGTGGAAGCTCTGCAGTCACTAACAAGATGAAAATCTCTAAAAAGCAACTCCTGGCTCTGCTTATTTTCATTTCTCTCGGAGTAATTTATCTCCTTCTTCGCCGGGCTTTAGGATGAAGACTAATTTTAATCCCAAGGAAAAACTCCTGGTCATTCTGGGACCAACAGCTGTCGGGAAAAGCGCCTTGGCCATCAAGTTAGCCCATGTCTTCCAGGGAGAAATTATTAATTGTGATTCTATGCAGGTATATCAAGGGTTCGATATTGGCACAGATAAAATCCCTCCNGAAAAAAGAGAGGGCATTCCTCACCATCTGCTGGACGTCATCCCCCCGACTGAGCAGTTCACCGCCGCTGACTTTGTTTGTTTTTCTCTCGAAATAATGCAAGAAATCTGGAGTCGGAATCATCTCCCCATCATTACTGGCGGCACCGGTCTCTATCTCCAGTCCCTCCTGGAGGGACTATTTCCTGGAGTCGGGCGGAATCCCCAAATCCGTCAGAAACTAGAAGAGGAAGCTCAAACTCAAGGCCTGGCTTTTCTCTGGGAAAAGTTGGCCCAAGTGGATCCTGTTTATGCTCAAAAAATCAGCCCCCGTGATAAAATTAGAGTCATCCGAGCTCTAGAGGTCTATGAAGCTACCGGGATTCCTATTTCTCGACATTTCCAGAAAACTAAATCTTTTGTCCGGGATTTCTCTACTCTTAAAATTGGGCTAAAATTAAAGAGAAAGGAACTATATGAAAGAATAAATAGGCGAGTGGAAAGAATGTTTGCTGCTGGTCTGATCGAAGAAGTGACCAGGCTTCTGCAACAGGGAATTCCGGAAGAAGCGCCTCCCTTCCGGGCCCTGGGTTATAAATATGCTCTTCAGGTTATTCAGCACCAGCTCTCTAGGGAAGAGGCCATCAAGTTGACCCAGAGAGACACTCGTCATTACGCCAAACGACAACTGACCTGGTTCCGGCGAATGAAAGGAATACATTGGTTTTCTCCTTATCAATCCTCCCAAATAATTGAATTCATCAAAAGCAAATGGATCACCCATGAAAACTGAAAAAGCCATCCTGGTTCATTTATCCACCTCCACTCAGGATAAAGCGATAGCCGATATCTATATGGAGGAGCTAAAGGGTCTAGTGCAAGCAGCCGGAGCTGAGGTTATCAAAGAAGTCTTCCAGATCCGTTCCGAGATAAATCCCAAATATTACATCGGTGAAGGGAAAGTCAATGAACTTCGGGAGTTAATTGAAGAAACCAAGGCGACCTGTGTCATCTTTGACCACAACCTCTCACCGATCCAGCAGCGGCATCTAGAAGAAGCTCTGGAAGTTAAAGTGCTTGACCGGACTCAAATAATCCTCGATATTTTTGCCCAGCGAGCTTTAAGCAAAGAAGGCAAGCTCCAGGTTGAACTGGCCCAATTGAACTATTTATTGCCCCGATTATCAGGGAAAGGACAAAGTTTATCGCGACTGGGAGGCGGTATTGGCACTCGAGGTCCTGGAGAAAAAAAGCTCGAAGAAGATCGACGCCGGATAAAAGATAAGATCACTCGAATAAAAAGAGATATCAACCGAATCCAACGCCGCCGTCAAGAACAAAGGAAAAGCCGTCAAAAATATCCCATGCCCACTGTCTCGCTGGTCGGTTACACCAATGCCGGCAAAACAACTCTCTTTAATGCCTTAACTCGAGCCAATCGCCTGGCCTCACCTAAACTTTTTGCTACCTTAGACCCCACCCTCCGGCGGGTAACTTACGCTGATGGGGTTTCCTTTTTTCTAAGTGACACAGTGGGCTTTATCCGGAATCTTCCCTTTGAGCTAATCTCGGCTTTTAAAGCAACCTTGGAAGAAGTCAAGGAAGCCGCCTGCCTTCTCCATGTCATCGATATCTCTTCTCCTCATTGTCAACAACACACCGCCTCTGTGGAAAAAATTCTTGAAGAAATTGGAGTGGTTGACATCCCTATCATAAAAGTTTTTAATAAGATAGACCTTTTACCTGATGGACAAAAGATGAGACGATTGAGGGGTAAGATTAATCAAAATTCTGTCTATGTCTCTGCCCACACAGGGGAAGGTCTTGACGATTTAAAATCCCGCCTGCGGCAAATTCTCTTTCATGACTATCAGATTTTTCATCTCCGTATTCCTATTGAGGAAAAACATTTGGCGGACTCTTTTTCCAAATGGTCTTTTGTCCTTCAGAAAAAGAACCTGGGCGAGGCGATTATCCTCCGAGTTTTTGCTCGGAATTCCCACATACTCCCCTTTCTGCCTTATCTAATTCAAGGAGAAACAAATTGATCAAAAAAATCCTGTCCCTATCTCTTTTTGGCTTGCTTATCTTCGCCTCTTGTACCACTTATCATCCTCAGCCTCCTTCTTTCTACTTTGAGCCTCTTGCTCCTGACGTGGTCACCAATCTTTCTCTGGAAGATCGACTCTTAATCGAAGACGCCTGGAATTATATCCAGCAAGGCTACCCAGAGAAGGCCAGAAAACTCTTTAGCCAACTTTCCCCAGAAAGTCCTTTCTACTATATCGGCTTGGGTTATACTGCCTATCTCAGCGGCGACAAAAATACAGCTAAAGAATACTTTCAAACTGCCTTAAAATATCAACCCCAACTGTACCTGGCCTATCTTGGCCTGGCTCAAATCCACCTCGAAGAAGGCGATGAAGAAGCTGCTTTATCTGAACTGCGGGAAATCTTGAAAAGACGCCCAAATCACTCCTGGGCGCTGACCGAATATAAAGCTCTCCGTTCCAAAAAAACCAATGAAAACCTGGCTCTGGCTCGAGCCGCTCTCTCTCAGAACAATANCGAAAAAGCCAAAAAAGCCCTGCTGGAGAGCCTTTATTATTCGCCTGATTCCCTTGAGGCTAATCTTATGCTGGCGGATATATATTTAAAAGAAAAAAATTATGATCAAGCCCTTATTCACCTCCAAACAGTTTACCAAAAAGAACCGGAGAATCATGAAATCTTGAAGAAATATGGGGAGCTCCTTTTTCTAAGGCAAAATTATAAAAAAAGCCTGGAAATCTATCAAAAGTTGCAGCAACTTAGACCAGAGGATAAAAAAATTAAAGACACCATAGAGAGGTTAAAAAACCGGTTGGGTATCTTTGAATTGCCCAGCCAATTCGAAAGGATACCCTCTCGGGAAGCTTTAACCAAAGAAGATATAGCCGCCCTTCTGGGAGTTAAATTTAAGGATTATCTGGAAAAATCACCAGGTCAACCGCCGATCCTCATCGATATTGCCACTTCCTGGGCCGCAAAATTCATCCTGACTACTGCTTCCCTCGGGCTACTTGATGTTTATCCCAACCACACCTTTCAACCCAAGAAGGTAGTCACGCGGGCCGAATTTGCTGAAATTATTTATCGTCTAGTGAAATATCTGGAGAAAAAAGGACACCGTTTCATCCAACAAATTCCCCCCGAAAGAATCCAAATAACCGACGTCAGTCCCGACAATTATTACTACCAGCCAATTCTGTTCGTTATTTCCTATGATTTGATGGCTCTTAACCCAGACAAAAAGTTTGAAACCGAACGACCTATTTCCGGAATAGAAGCCATAAAAACGCTGGATATAATTATTAGTCTTATTCGGTGAACCCATTAATAAATATCGCCAAGAAAACAAAGGAGGAGGCCTAAATTACTACCAAAAAAACAGAGGAGTTGAAAGCCGAATATTTTAACTTAGCTAATTTTCTGACCACAGTTAGAATTATTCTTATCCCCTTCTTCATTTATTATCTTCTGCAAATGGATGCCCCTAAGGCTTTTTATNTTTTTATCTTGGCTGGTTTAACGGATATCCTTGATGGGACCGCAGCTCGAATCTTTCACCAACGCTCCAAGTTAGGAAGTATGCTTGATCCAGCAGCCGATAAGCTCCTTATGGCCAGTGCTTATATTCTTTTGGGCCTTCCTTCTCTGAAGATGACNAATCTCCTCCCCCTCTGGTTAGTCATAATTGTTGTAGCTCGCGATTTCCTGATTGCTCTGACTGCCCTTATTTTAAATCGATTTAGGGGGATTAAGCAATTTCGTCCTTCCCTTCTGGGAAAATTAACCACTGTCTGTCAGGTATTGTTGATAGCGGTTGTTCTTTTTTGTAATATTCTCCAAACAACCCCTCCCTTCCTTCTATGGCTCTATCTGATCACCTTTGGTCTTACCTTCGCCTCGGGGATCGGCTATGCTCTTCGCTGGCTTCAGGGGAGATAAGGAGCTAAGGCGGAGGGTGTATCCTAAAATTGCGATGAACTTAATGATAGAGTACTTAAGTCAGGCTTTTATCGATAAAACCTCGTTTTAAAGTCATCCAGAGGATTTTCAGATCTAAAGAAAAAGACCAATTCTGGATATAGTAAAAATCATATTCCATTCTTTTATCTATCGGGGTGTCCTGACGGAGACCATGAACCTGAGCCCACCCGGTTATCCCTGATTTAACTTTATGACGAAGCATGTATTTGGGGATCTTTTTACTAAAATTTTTCACAAANACCGGNCTCTCTGGTCGAGGCCCCACTAAACTCATTTCCCCCACCAGGACATTCCATAATTGGGGCAATTCGTCAAGACTATATTTCCGTAGAAACCGACCGAATTTCGTAATCCGCGGATCATTAGGTTGACACATCACCGGACCGGTATTCTCTTCTGCCTCTACCACCATTGTCCTGAATTTATGCATAATGAAACATTTGCCGTCAAGTCCCATTCTCTCCTGGTGATAAAACACAGGACCTCGGGAAGTCAATTTAATTCCAAGGGCAATCAGTCCCATCAAAGGAGAAAGGGCAAGCAGCAAGCCGGCGGTGACAACTACATCAAAAACCCGTTTTAAGACCAGCATCACTCCCTGCATCGGAGGTTCATCAAGACTGATGACCGGATACCCGTCTAAATCATCAATGCGGGCTTTAAGAGTAAGTAGTTGAAAGAGATCCGGAATCAAGCGAACATTAACCACATATTTATGAACGGCACTGAATATTTCCAGGATTTGCGGATAATTATCCAGCCCCAGAGTAATATAAACATCACTGATATTTTCTTTCTCCAGGATGTTTTCCAGATCATTTAAAGAGCCCAGAACTTCCAGTCCTCCATCTATGTCAATCTTTTCTCCTTTTTTCCTCTCATCATCCAGAAAACCAATCACTCTAAATCCCAGGTCTTGATAATGAATAAATTTCTGGGCTATTTTTTGCCCCATTTCTCCGGCTCCGATGATTAACACATTCTGAAGATCCAATCCCCGGGCAAAACGTCGACGGAAGTAGAAATAAACCTGATTTCTTAAAAAAGCGACAAGGAGCGTGGCCACAACAAAATAAACGGCGATAAAACCATGAGAAATTTTAAAGGTCATCCGGAAAAGAGGCGCTTGTCCCTGGCTATAAGCATATAAATAATTGAGAATGGCCAAAACGATAATAATCGTCAAGAAGGTATTGGCACCGATCATCAGAAAATCTTCGATGCCTGTCTTCTTCAACCTCCGCCGATAAAACCCTTGAAGAAAAAAAATAGCCAGATGGATTAGCAAAAAAAGAGGGAAAACAGCTAAATAAGATTTGATGGGCGGAATGCCTTTTTCAGGATTGACCGGAATGACATAACCATAAAAGCGAAATCCATAGGAATAAAAAAAGGCAATAAAAATACCTACAATATCTGCGATGAGCAGAAGACTGACTATTCTCTTTCTCTGTCGCTGAATCATATTCTTTGTTTTTTATCCTGATATTGTTCCCATTTCTCCAGAATATAATTCTCTATTCTTTCTTTAAATACCTTCCGGGAGTATTGCTCGGCATTCTTTCGAAGGGTGGATTTATTAAAAGTGATATCTTTAAAATTGTCAAGAGCCGCTAATAAGGACTCAACCGTTAACTTAGAAAAAAGAATTCCCGTCACCCCGGGCTGAACTGTTTCCACCGCTCCACCCCGACCAAAAGCAATCACGGGGACTCCGCAAGCTTGAGCTTCAAGAATATTAATCCCAAAATCTTCCTCCCCGGGAACAATCAGGGCTCGGGCTCCCAGATAAAGCTGTAATAACTCCTCGTCACTGACAGCTCCCAGAAATTCAATATTATCCCCGGCCACGCGCCGCCACCTTTTCTCTTCCGGTCCACAGCCAACTATTTTGAGAGGAAATTTATTCCGATTGGCGGCCTCAATGGCCAGATCAAGACGTTTATAGGGCACCAAAGCAGAAACTATAAGGTAATAATTTCCCTTGGCCACCCCCATTCCCCTTGGTCGAAAAAAATCCACATCAACAGGAGGATGAATCACTTCGGCCGTCCGTCGATAATATTTGAAAATTCTCTCCGCCACTGCCTGTGAATTGGCAATAAAATAATCCACCCGGCTCGCTGAATTAACATCCCAGAGACGAAGATAATGAATTATTAACGGGATAATTCGTCGGGCAAAAAACCCCAACCGTTGCGGAGCAAAGTAGGCAAAATACTGATTCCAGGCATAGCGAATCGGAGAATGAATATAACTAATATGGAGAGCATCCGGTCGAGGAATAACTCCTTTGGCCACACAATGACTACTGGAAATAACCAGGTCAAATTCCTGAACATTAAATAATTCAATTGCCAAAGGGAAGAAGGGAAGATACCAGCGGTAATGCTTTTTCAAAGCGGGCCAACGCTGGAGAAAACTGGTATAAATTGTTCGCTTTTCCAGGGAAGACACCTGAGAAGATGGGAAATGGAAGAGAGTAAAGATAGGGGCCTCGGGAAATATCTCGGCCAGGACTTCTAGGACTTTCTCGCCCCCTCGCCGCCCGGTAAGCCAATCATGAACAAGCGCTATACGTTGGGGTTTCATTGAGGTTGATTATAAAAAGGGAGTAAACAATTGTCAATCAAGGGCTTGCTAAGGAGTTGTTTATCCAAAATAAAAACTTGATCTCTCAACTCTCTTGAAAGAGTTCTTTTAGTTTTTTCTGACTAAGCTTAAATACAATTCCTCCAATTGGGTGACCATTTCTCGGAGAGTAAAACGCTGAGAAACTTCATGGGCTAAAGCCTGTCCCCACAGCTGCGCTTCTGCTGGATGTTCTCTCACCCAAATAATGGCCTCGGCCAGAGCTTTTACTTTTCCTGGGGCTACGAGGAGACCGGTTTTTCCTGAAGTAATCACCTCACGACAACCATCAATATCGGTGGCGACCACAGGCAATTCCCATTGAGCCGCTTCTAAAAGAGCCAAGGGAAGTCCTTCCCAGAGAGAAGGCAGCACAAAAAGATCAAAGACCGGATAAAAGTCGGCCACATCTCTTCTCTCACCCAGAAGGAATATCCGCTTCTCCCATCTCTTTTGCCGAAGATACCGACTGAATTTCCTCTCCAGAGGGCCTCCTCCAATTACCAGAAAAACCACTTGGTTAATTTTTCTTTTTACCTCAGGAAAAGACCGAAAAAAATAAATTAGTCCCTTCTGACGATGTAATCGAGCCACCGTGCCCACAAAATAAAAATCAGGATCCACCCCGAGCAATTGAGCCACTTTAATCTTCTTTTCCCTTTTCATCTCGGGCGACAGGAGCACTCTTGATGGCCATTCCAGACCGTTACGAATCACCACAATCTTTGACCGTTCAGCAAGTCGATACCTGCTGACCAGCCGGGCATCGGCGAAAGAAACACAAATGATATTGTCTGTCCAACGACTCATTAACCTTTCTTGCCATACCATTAGCCATTTTAGGACCGGATTCCGATAATGAAGATAATGAATTCCATGAAGAGTATGAATGATCACCGGGACACCGGCTTGATAAGCTGCCCAGCGTCCAGCCAAACCAGCCACTCCCCCATGAGTATGGACAATATCAAATTCCTCCTGGGAGAAAAAAGTTTTAAGTTCCCGATAGCTTCGCCGAGGATTCTTTTTCCGGATAAAAACACCATGATGAGCCACGCCAGCTTCTTTTAATTGGGCCACTAATGGCCCTCCAGGGGAAGAACAAACCAGCAGATCAAAAACATCCTTGTTTATCCGGGAAGCAAGCGAGAGAATATGGCGTTGTCCTCCGCCCAAAAAAGAATGATCGATTACTTCCGCCACCTTTATTCTTTTTTTACTTTTCATGATCAAATCTTTCCTTGAGCAATTGAGAAAAAGCGGAAATAACCTCCTGATTTTCCTCTCGTCCAAGAAAGGCCCTCCCCTTTAACCAGCCGATCAGGAGACCTAAATAAAGACGCAGTAAAACCACAGCTAAAGGGGAATTATGCTTCCAATAAAAATAAAGCTGGCTTCGCCGGTAATGATATCGACTCCAGACTCCCTGGCGGGAAGTACTCGTTCCTCCCCAATGATAGACTTTAGCCGCCGGACAAAACATCACCCGCCAACCGTGTTGCCGCAATCGATAACAAAGATCAATGTCCTCAAAATAAATAAAAAAACGTTCATCAAACCCCTCTACCGCCGCCAACGCTTCCCGGCGGGCCAACAGGCAAGCCGCGCTAATCCATCCCACTTCCCGGGGTTGTCTCATTCGCCCCAGGCGGCGATAGTAAACAATATTTCTCCAGAATTTCTGAATAAATTCTCCCCATAGATTAACCCGATGCCCAAAGGATACCTGCCATTTCCCTTCTTTCGGTGAAAGGAGGGGTCCCACTGCCCCTACCCAGGGGGCCTCTTGTAAAATCTTGACTAATCGCTCCAGGGCTCCCGGAGTAAATCGTGTATCTGGATTAACAAATAAAATATATTCGGTCTCCAGCTCAATTAAAGCCTGATTGTTAGCCCGGGCAAAGCCAACATTCTCTCTATTTTTGATAAACTTTATTGCCGGAAAAAGACGATTAATCCTCTGGCTATCAAAGGTAGAGGAAGCATTATCCACCACTATCACCTGTCCGATTAAAGTAACTGCGGTTTCTTTTAGAGAAAGGAGAGACTCCACCAAATGTTNTTCATCTTCATAATTAACATAGATTACCCCAACTTCCCTCCTTCTGGTACTCATTCTAACAGTGCCTCTCATTTAACCTATCCATTGTTCCAAAATTCCCTCAAACTTTTTAACCTGGTTATGAAGATCGTATTTAGTCCGCACTGTACGATAGCCTTCTATCATAAATTTTCCTGCGAGGAAAGGCTCACTTAGGAGAAGACTGACTTTCTCTCCTAAAGACTCAGCCGAAAAATCACGGGCTAGATAACCATTATGCCCATCCTTGATTATTTCCTCTATTCCTCCCTGGCGAAAAGCCACTACGGGCACTCCTACCGCCATAGCTTCGATAATCACCCGGCCAAATGACTCCTGACGAGACGGAACGAGGAGAATATCCAGCCCAAGAAGCAATGAATAAAGCTCCTTCACATAACCTAGAAAAACCACTCTTTTTTCGAGCCCCAACTTTTTCAACAGATGTCTAAGGTAAGAATAGTAAACCTTATCTGCTGGTTCCCCGATGAATAATAACTTGAGTCGAGGAAAGATTTCCTTTAACCTAGCCAACGCATAAATCGCCAGGTCTTGACCTTTTTCCCTTTTTAGCTTTCCCACCACCCCGAGGAACTGATCTTGGTGATTTAAATTCCATTTAACCCTAATTTGAGATTGAATCTCTTTCCGTCGCTGAAGAAGCCGGGTTAATTCCTCTTTCTCCTTCACCTTCTCAAGATTGCGATCGACGATCTTTAAGTTTTTAAACAAGATTAACTGATGGGTTTCCCGGGCCAATCTCGACCAATTAATCCCGTTGGTAATAATTTCTACTGGAAAATCAGGGAAAAAGGCCTCGCCGGTTTTTTTTGAATTAACAATCACTTTGGCCGACAGCCGGCCAATAATTCTGACCAGAAGCCTATTGCCAAAAATAAATTTTACCACTGCCTGAGGATGATGAAGAAGCTCATGAATAATCCAGATGTGGGGCCGACCGGCTATTCTGGCTGCCAGGGCTCCGGCGAAAGCTACACTCGAATTGCTGACCACCACCCGGGNTGAATAGTTTCTGATTAAGCCAACCAATCTACCTAATCCCTTTAAATTCCAGAGCCAATTTAATGGCTGTTGCCATTTCCTTTTGGCTGGAGTAAGCCACCATTTTTGGTGGATAATGTGGGTTTCAATACCCGCTCTTTTGGCTCTCTGGAGAAGAGGTCCATCCCGGGGGGCCACCAGAATTTTGCTAAACTTTTCCTCATCAAGACATTCGATAAGTTCGAGCAACATTAACTCGGCTCCATTTAATTCCGAAGAATGAGAAACAAAGACAACATTCTCCGGCATGGCCTTTATCTCCCCAATTCTTGATAAAGGTGAAGCGTTAGAGCTGCTGTTTTATCCCAGGAAAAGGTGGTCATCCGCTGGCCTCCGGCTTGAATCAAACTATCTCTCAAGGTAGATTGATCCAGAAATTGAATTATTTTGGCGGCCATATCTTCTGCTGAGGTAGGTTCAAAATAAAGAGCAGCATCCCCGGCCACCTCCGGGATAGCTGGAGCTCGAGAAGCAATAACTGGCAGCTGACAGGCCATTGCCTCAAGCAGAGGAAGCCCAAAACCTTCCGCCAACGAAGGAAAAAGTAAAGCTTTTGCCCCGTGATAATAATACCTTAATTTTTGGGCTGAAGAATATTCTTTTATCTTGATAAATTGCTCAAGACCCAGCTCTCTTAGTTTATTCTTTATTTTCCAGGAATCTCTTCCTTCTCGACCTACGAGAACAAGACTCTCCCGTCGTCCCTGCTGATGAAGGATGTGGAAAGCCTCGATCAGGCGGAGCAGGTTCTTCCGAGGTTCAAACGCTCCCACAAAAAGAAAATATTCCTGCGGGAGGTCTTCTGCTTTTTTAAAATTAATTAATTTTTCTCTCTCTCCCTCACTCAAAGTCCAGGCCTCTGGATCAACTCCCAGATAAATAACCCGCACCTTTCCTTCAACCTGGGGAAAAGAGGATATGATATCATGGGCTGAAGCCTGAGAAATGGTAATAATCGCCTCAGCCTGCTGAACAGAATTTTTCAGCCGGTGGAGAAAAAATTTACGAGCGGTCTCATCGGCTTGGTCTGGCTCTCGCAGAAAAAAAAGATCATAGATGGTAATGATTTTCTTGCCCCTCGTCGGAATAATTATTGGGGTTGGAGAATGAACGACATCCAAGCGGCCACCAAAAAAATAATCTATCGGTGGCCAACCCCAGCGATACCAGCAATAATTGATCAAAGTTACCGGCAGTCGAAAATGACGAAATTTCTTGTGCTTGAACGGAGGTTCTTTTTCTGAAGAAAATCTGTCTTTCCAGGAAGCTGAAAAAAGGAAATATTCATTCTGAAAGTCAATCCGGGACAAGTGAAAGAGGAGGTTTTTCAAGTAGACTCCCACGCCTGTTTCTTCTTTGAGAAACGGCCGGATATCAATCCCAATCCGCATTCATGTAAATGTATGATTTAAATAAAGAAAAGTCAAGTTGCCTCTGTAGAAATGCTTTTAGAAAAGCCCTGAGTTAATTCAAGTTTACCGCCTTCTGGTCAGATTAAGCGATCTGCTCTTTTTCTTAAAAAGGCAACCTTCTCTTTGCCTGGTTCTTGACTAATCCCCAAAAATAGTAGAGAGGTAATTAGCCTTCATTCTTTGAACTAGGATAACCAAAAAAATTTGATGAGACAGGGAAAAATACTATGCCTTATTCTTGCTTTTACTGATCAAGGAAGGTAAGATTTCCCAAGGAAGGAGTCATCAAATGAACAATATTGACCATATATTCAGAAGAATTGAAGATTTTAGAGATGAGATGATTGATCTTCAAATTCAACTGTGCAGCATCCCGGCAATTTCGCCGGAAAGCGGTGGAGAGGGTGAAGCCCAAAAGGCTGAATTCCTTCTTAACTATCTTCAAGATAAAGGCTACGAGACAATAAAAGTCCTTAAGGCGCCTGATCTAGATACTCCCGCCGGATACCGGCCTAATATTATTGCACTTTACAAAGGTCACGATTCATCAAAAACCATCTGGATTATGACCCACCTTGATGTTGTTCCTCCCGGCGAGCTCTCTCTTTGGAAAGGCAACCCTTTCAAAGCCTGGGTGGAGGAAGGAAAAATCTTTGGACGGGGAGTGGAAGATAATCAACAAGATATGGTCGCCGCCATCTTCTCTTTAGAAGCCTTTCGGGCAGAAGGACTTCTGCCTCGATATGACGTTGGTCTTCTTATGGTCGCTGATGAAGAAACAGGCAGTGAAAAAGGGATTAAATTTGTCCTACAAAATAACTCCTTTTTCCAAAAAAATGACTTAATTATCGTTCCTGACGCAGGTAACCCCGAAGGCACTATGATCGAGGTGGCTGAGAAAAGTATTCTCTGGTTAAAATTCACCACGGTCGGGCAACAGGCTCACGCCTCAACTCCGGAAAAAGGCATCAATGCTTTTCGGGCTAGTTCCGCTCTGGTTATCCAATTAAACTCCCTTTACCAAACATTTTCTCAAGAAAACCCCCTTTTTGACCCTCCAATTTCCACTTTTGAACCGACTAAAAAGGAACCAAATGTGCCTAATATCAATACTATTCCCGGCGAAGATGTTTTTTACCTGGACTGCCGGATCCTACCGGAATACTCAATTGATGAAGTCGAAGAAGAAATAAAAAAAATAATGAAAACCATTGAAACCGAGTATGGAGTAAAAATTTCATTGCAAGAGGAACAAAGAACACCAGCCGCACCGCCTACTTCTCCCAAAGCTCCCGTAGTCAAAGCTCTGCAAAAGGCTATTCAAACAGTGTACCAGGTCGAAGGAAAACCTGTGGGTATCGGCGGCGGGACAGTCGCTTCTTTTTTCCGCGATAAAAACTTCGAAGCAGCCTGCTGGTCCAAAGTAGATGAAACAGCTCATCAGCCCAATGAATATTGCATTATTGACAATATGATTGGTGACGCTAAGGTGTTTGCCCATATTTTTTTGCAGGATTAATTTAAGGAGGTCTGATGAGTAAAAAGGACCAATCTTCCCTAAAAACAACCTTCTCTCTTATCTTAACCACCGTGCCGGATCAAGCTACTGGAGAAAACCTCGCCCATCTTCTCCTGGAAAACCGGGCTGCTGCCTGTGTAACCATAATTGGTCAGGGGGAATCATATTTCTGGTGGGAAGGAAAGGTGCAGAAGGAGTCAGAATTTGTGCTTTTAATTAAAACCAGGTCTGATAATTTCAGCCGAGTGGTCAACCTTATTACCCGACATCACCCTTATGAAGTCCCGGAAATCATCTCCCTTCCCCTTCAGGAAGGATACCAGCCTTATCTGGCCTGGCTGACCAATGAAACCACTCTAGAAGAAGACTAAACTATCCCCTTAAGAAAATCTTTATTTTGACGGCAGAAATTTTTTTCTGAAAAGCGGCCAGGGCCGAGTAGTCTGTCGAGCCACTTTAATTGTCTGGAGGTGAATCTCGACGGTATCATTAACATCAAACGCATAACCTCCCCCAAGAAGAACCACCAGAGGAATCTGGCGTTTCCTGGTTTCAAAAATAATCAATCGATCTCGCTCCTGGAGAGCCGTTTTGCTCAGTTTTAACCCCCCCAATTGATCCCTGGCAAAAGGATCCGCTCCTGCCAGGTAAAACAGGATATCTGGGTGGAAATCATCAATAATCTGAGGAAAATGAGTTTTTAAGGTTTGAAGATAAACACCATCGCCATCCCCAGACCATAGACCTATATCTAGAGTGGATTTCTCCTTCTGCGCTGGATAAAGGTCCATTTGGTGGAGAGAAAAAGTAAATACTTCTTGGCGACCAGCAAAAACAGCTGCCGTGCCATTCCCCTGATGAACATCTAAATCAATAATCATTACTCTTTGAACTCTCTTTTNCCGGAGAAGTTTCTCAGTCGCTACAGCAATATCATTCAGCAGACAAAATCCCTCTCCATGATCAGGGAAAGCATGATGAAATCCTCCCCCTAAATGGACGGCTAAGCCAATCTGGAGAGCCCATTCAGCAGCCTGGATAGTTCCGCCGACAGTCAGAAGAGCAAACTCTCTTATTTCCGGCGCAAAGGGAATTTCAAGGCGCTGGATCTCAGCGGGAGATAGGTCCCCCTGGAAAATTTTTTTCAAGTACTTTTCTGTATGAACTAAACGCAGTTCTTCATAGGTAGCCAATCGAGATAATATCAATTGATCCTTTTTAACTCCCACCCGAATCACTTGTTCATAAAGAAGCCGATATTTTTTAGGAGAAAACACATGACTCCGGAGAGGAATCATCCAGTAAATATTATTATAAATAAAAACCAATGACCCCCGGGGAGCTCTTTTCTTCGCCCTGGCCGTTAATCGCGGCCATAAATCCCTTATTTTCATGACCAGAGCTTATACATACCAAAAAAAAGGCCCTCTCACAACTTAAGAAAATTATGCTCTTGCCCGACTGGTCTTGAAAATAATTTGACCATCTCCCCTTTTTTCCTCTGACCAAAGCGGTGACTCTCTCTGCCTTTCGAAGCAACTTCTAACGTTTGGGATTAGAGCTGGAAGCCTCTTTTCTTCCAATCAAAAAGAGACTCACCAGCTTTTCCAGCTAAGATTAAAGCATATTTAATTAAAAATCAGTCACCTCTTTGGCTTTTTCAACACCGGATGTCCCTGAGGTCAGGAGAAATTATCTCCTCTCTCTGTTCTCAAACCAGATAATGTTCAGTGAATTAATAAAAGGGTATTTTCAAGAAAAAAATATCTTCTTTTTCAGATGTCTTCGTCTGTGAATAATTTTCTAGAAAAATATCCGGCGACAAACTAGTGCTAGAAACAGAGAATCGCTATTTTTCTTCCAAGGCAACTCGGGCAGCGGCCAGTCGGGCAATAGGCACCTGATAAGCCGAACAACTGACATAATTCAACCCGATTCTATGGCAGAAATAGATTGAGCGTGGATCACCGCCATGAACACCACAAATACCAACTTTTAAATCAAGTCTGGTCTGACGCCCCTTCTCCACGGCCCATTCCATCAATTTGCCCACTCCAGGAATATCAATCGTCTCAAAGGGATTATCCGGCCAAATTCCATGGGTCAGATAATGGTTGATAAAGGCCACGCCATCATCTCGGGAAATGCCAAAAGTGGTCTGGGTTAAATCGTTAGTTCCAAAACTAAAGAATTCCGCCTCTTGGGCAACTTCATCAGCCGTCAGAGCAGCCCGGGGTATTTCAATCATCGTTCCTACACTGTATTTCAACTCGACTCCATACTTCTTTATCAATTCCTCGGCGACAGAAACAATTATCTTTTTCTGGTGGGCCAGCTCCTGAACCGAACCAACCAGCGGCACCATTATTTCTGGATAAACCGGCTCTCCTTCTTTAACCAGTTCACAGGCTGCTTCAAAAATTGCCCGCGCTTGCATTTCTATTATTTCCGGGTAGGTGATTCCGAGTCGGCAGCCACGGTGACCCAGCATGGGGTTAAACTCCGAAAGAGCTTTGACTCGCTCCAGAAGTTGTTCGAGCTCGGCTATCTTCTCTTCATTTCCTCCCTGGCATTTTAATTCAGTCAACTCCACCATCAATTCTTCCTTCTTCGGTAAGAACTCATGAAGAGGCGGATCAAGAGTCCGAATAGTCACTGGATTGCCTTCCATGGCTTTAAAGAGTTCATAAAAATCTTTTTTCTGGAAGGGCAGAAGTTTAGCCAGGGCCGCGCGTCTTTCCTCTTCGCTCTGAGCTAGAATCATTTGCTTGATATAAGGCAACCTTTCTTTAGCAAAAAACATATGCTCTGTCCGGGCAAGGCCAATACCTTCCGCTCCAAAAGCAAAAGCTAAGCGAGCATCCTCAGGAGTATCTGCATTGGCTCGTACGCCTAAGCGACGAACCTCATCAGCCCACGAAAGAAGTTCTGAAAAATATTGATAAAGGGGCGACTCTTCTGGTTTGAGTTGACCTCGTAAGACCTGGATTATTTCTGAAGGTTTGGTAGTTATTTTCCCTACAAGAACTTCGCCGGTAGTTCCGTCAATAGACAACCATTCTCCTTCCCTGACAAAAGTTGAGCCGACCTGCAAATACTTCTTCTCAACGTTGAGTTGTAACGCGCCACAGCCGACCACTGCTGGTTTTCCCATCTGTCGGCCCACTACTGCTGCATGGGAAGTCATTCCCCCCGTAGCAGTTAGAATTCCCTGAGCAGCACTCATTCCATGGATATCATCCGGAGAGGTTTCTTCCCGAACAAGAATGACCTTATTACCTTTCTCCTGCCACTCGACAGCTTCTTCAGCTGTGAAAACTACCTGTCCGGTAGCGGCCCCGGGTGACGCAGCGAGGCCTGTGGCTAAAACTTCACACTGTTTCTTTTCTTCAAGATCAAAAACCGGATGAAGGAGTTGATCTAAGGCCTGGGGTTCCACCTGTCGAATGGCATCCTCTTTGGTTATTAAACCTTCATGAACCATATCCNCCGCAATCTTGACGGCCGCCATACCCGTCCGCTTGCCGTTTCTGGTTTGAAGCATATAAAGTTTGCCTTCCTGAATAGTAAATTCAAAGTCCTGAACATCGCGATAATGTTTCTCCAAGCGGGTGGTAATCTCCACTAACTCCTGATAAACCTCGGGCATTTCTTGGGCAAGTTCCTTCAGAGGAAGAGGGGTTCTAATTCCAGCAACTACATCCTCCCCTTGGGCATTAACCAGATACTCACCGAAAAGCTCCTTCTCACCGGTGGCTGGATTCCGGGTAAAGCCAACACCTGTAGCTGAAGAAGGGCCAAAATTACCAAAAACCATTTGCTGGACATTCACCGCTGTTCCCAGATCCTCAGGAATATGATTTAACCGCCGATAAGTAATCGCTCTGGGGTTATTCCAGCTGTTGAATACCGCGGCGATAGCCATAAACAACTGATTATACACATCTTGAGGAAAATCACTCCCTGTCTCTTGTTTAACTAAAGTTTTGTACCGAGAAATCACTTCCCCCAAGGCTTCCGGAGATAGTTCAAAATCCTGAGTTACCTTATGCTTCTGCTTGAGTTCTTTAAGCACTTCTTCAAATTTCTTCTTTTCCACTTGAANAACTACATCGCTGAACATTTGGATAAGACGGCGATAACAATCCAGGGCGAACCGGCGGTCACCGCTCTTTTGAGCCAGACCGTCAACCGTTTGATCATTCAATCCCAGATTGAGGATGGTATCCATCATCCCGGGCATAGAAAACTTTGCCCCCGACCGAACTGAGACAAGAAGGGGGTTGCGTGAGTCCCCGAACTTCTGGCCTGTTACTTCTTCCAGCTTATGTAAATTAGCTAAAATTTCCTGTTTAACTTCTTCGGGAAGCTTATTTCCCGACTTTAAAAATAAATTACAGACCTCAGTTGAAACCGTGAATCCAGGGGGAACTGGCAAGCCAATGCCGGCCATTTCAGCTAAATTGGCGCCTTTCCCTCCCAGGAGATCACGCATATCCTTGTTGCCTTCAGCTATACCTTTTCCAAAAAAGTAGACGTACTTTTTGGCCATTCCTTAACTCCTTATAAAAACATTCTGAAGTAAAGAGCTTTTATGAACCGGGCATGACGTGGATATTGCCCTGTNGTTTATTACTATAACTTTTATTGGAGAAAAAATCAATGTTATTCTACATACTATATACCTAAATGACAGACCAGAAAGGGATGAAAAATCTTTGTTTCTTTGGAAAAAGAGTAATCCATCTAATTGGGACAAAACCNCTTGTGGGAAAACCAGAGGAGAAGAAAGAACCACCCTTCAGCTCCNACCTTGCACTATTTTAAATAATTTCAAATATATTTGACTTTTTTAATTAAATGATTATATAGTGGGAACAAATATAAAAGGAGGCATGGCATGGATTTAGTCTCCANAGCTCAGGGGATAATTCTTAATCCCAAAAAAGCATGGGAAACAATAAAATCCGAAGACATCCAGGTCAAAGACCTTTTTACTTCGTATGCGATGATCCTGGCCGCAATTCCAGCAATTGCTCATTTTATTGGATTGGGGCTTATCGGACGGAACATCCCCTTTGTCGGCTGGTACCGTTACAGTCTTGGATCGGCTTTCCTCTATATGCTCCTAAGCTACATCTTTTCCCTAGTCTCAGTCTTCGTTGTCGGCTTCATCATCAACGCCCTCGCCCCAACTTTTGGTTCCACCCAAAATCCGAACAAAGCGATGGCCCTGGCTGTTTACTGTATGACTCCTTACTGGGTAGCCGGTGCCCTCTACATCATTCCTTACCTTGGAATTCTTGTTCTTTTTGCNGGATTTTATGGTCTATATATTCTCTACTTAGGTTTTGCCGAAGGAATGCTTGATACCCCGAAGGAAAAAGTCATGGTCTATTTCATCGTCTCTTTGATAGTCACCATAGTTATCTTGACCATTATTAGCTTCATCCTTGGCGGAATTTTTGCGGTAGGAGCCGTTAGCGGAGCCTATTGAGAATTTAGTTCTTTTTCTTCCCGTCGCTTAAACTCTTTATCTCTTCCACAATTAACCAGAAAGCCTTGTCGGGTTGAGGAGCCGCTATAATTGGCCGGCCAATTACCAGAAAATCGGCTCCTTTCTGGAGAGCCTCCTGGGGAGTCATAATTCTTTTCTGATCGTCTTGGGTGCTCCAGGAAGGTCTGATCCCTGGAGTAATAAGAACCATCTTCTGCCGTGTTATTCGTTTTACCGCTTCTACTTCTTGAGGAGAACATACCAAACCATCCAAGCCGCAATCTACAGCCAATTGAGCCAGCCGTAATACCTGAGATGCAGGATCGGTAGGTAAGCCTATTTCCTCGAGGTCTTCTGAGGATTGACTGGTCAGCACAGTCACCCCAAGGAGTAATGGTCGAGCCTTCGCCCCTGCCCTAGGGAGAGAGTTCAAAACCTCTACCGCTTTCTTCATCATCTCTTTTCCTCCAGAGGTGTGAATAGTGATCATTCTTACCCCCAATTTAGCAGCTTCTCCAACTGCCTGAGCCACTGTATTAGGTATATCATGAAGTTTCAAATCCAAGAAAACTTCTTTGCCCCGGGAAATAATCTCCTGCACCAGCGCTGGGCCTTCAGCCACAAAAAGACGTAAGCCCACTTTAAAAATCCGGGATTGGGGGAGAAGATCAATTAATTTAAGAGCTTGAGTGCGGGTAGAAACATCCAAAGCTATAATGATCCTTTCTTCCCAGGAAAAAGAGGAGAGAAGAAGATTTTTATCTTCAGCCATTAACAACTCCTTAACCTATAACTATATTCGAAATGAACCTATATACTCTTCAATCTTTTTAATTTTATGTTTCAGACAAAAATCTTCCAATTCTTTAATAATACGCTCTGTGGCCCGGGGATCAAAAAAATTGGCTGTTCCCACTTCCACTGCCTTCGCCCCAACTGCCAGGAATTCCAAAGCATCCTGACCATTTACAATTCCTCCAATTCCTATCACGGGAATTTTCACAGCCTGGACAACCTGATAAACCAGCCGCAAAGCCAGAGGTTTTATCGCCGGACCGCTGAGCCCACCAAAAACATTGGAGAGTTTGGGACGGCTGGCTTCAACATCCACAGCCAAACCGAGAAAAGTATTAACTAGGGAAAGTGCATCACTTCCGCCGTCTTCGGCAGCCCGGGCAATAACCGCAATATCAGTTACATTAGGAGACAATTTAGTCATTATCGGGCGCCTGGCAACTTTTTTTACTCTGGAAACAATGGTGTAAGTGGACTGAGGTTCCAAGGCTGGACAGCGACCACCTTTTTCCACATTAGGACAAGAGATATTTAACTCATAAAAAGCAATCCCCTCTGCCTCATCAAGTAAACGAACAACTTTTTCATATTCCTCAATGGTCTCACCACACACATTAACAATAATCGTCGCTTCTTTCCGACGAAGCCGGGGAAGAATATCACGGAGGAAAGCTCTAACTCCAATGCCAGGCAAGCCAATAGCATTCAGAAGACCGGCCGTGGTTTCAATTAAACGAGGGGGAGGGTTACCCACTCGNGGTTTAAAATAAAGGCCTTTAACCACCACGCCGCCCAACCTCTTTAGCTCGACAAATGAAGTCATTTCCAGTCCATAACCAAAGGTACCGCTAGCTGTAAGGACTGGATTGGCCAAACGAATAAAACCCANGTCAACTGAAAGATCGACCTTATGTGCCCCCATTTAAATCTCCATTATCATAATTCCTATTGTTTCAATAAATTCATTTACCTGGCTCTACCCGAAAACTCTTCTTCGTCCTGCCAATCAATAACCTCTCCCGGAAAAACAGGACCCTCTTCACAAATTTTAACCCACTGGAACCCTTCTGGCCGCCTAATCCGACGNACACATCCCCAGCATACTCCAAAACCACAACCCATAAAAGCTTCAAGAGAAAATTCACTCGGCACTCCACGAGCTTGAGTCAATTGAGCAATTCTTTTCATCATAGCCTCTGGACCACAAACAAAAACTTTGGCAATTTCCTGAGGAGCCCATTCTTTCTCCAAAATATCAGTAACCAAGCCCTTCTTCCCTAATGAGCCATCTTCAGTGGTCAGAACAAGTTTATCCATCAGCTTCTCTTCTTCAAAAATTTTCTTCAGTGGGAGATCTTTCTCTGTTTTTCCACCATAAAAAACAGTTACCTGGACTCCTCTTTCTTTTAATCGCCGGGCCAAGAAAAAGAGGGGAGCGATACCTCTTCCTCCACCCACCAGAAGAACTCTATCTCCTCGGGTAACCTCCTCAAAAGAAAAACCCCGACCGAGAGGTCCAATTAAACTTAATGCTTCCCCAGGAAAATACCGGCTAAGAAGAATAGTCCCCACCCCGACCTTCTGAAAGAATATCCCCAGAGTCCCCTCATCTCGGTCAACACTCAGAAGGCTAAAAGGACGCCGCAAGAGAGGAATTAGCTGCTGATTAATCCTCACCATCACAAACTGTCCCGGGTCAGCCCGGGAAGAAATTTCTGGGGCCAGTAAACGTAACAGCACATATTCCCCCCAGGTTTGCTTTTCAATAATTGCCGCGTCGATTAACCGCGCTCCTTTCTCCACAAATATCTCCCTCTGTAATCTTAGATGGCTGATTATAAGCCTGAGCAACCTTTAAATTCATATCAGAATGACCTACCTTGGAGCAAGAAAAATTTTTGACAAAAATCTTGGCTATCTGTCATAATCATTTCTCATCCCGAATTAATAAATTATCATCAAAGAGAGGAGGAATCATCAATGGAGATATCCAAAAGGGGGCGGGAGATCCAGGCGTCGCCGATCCGAAAACTAAAACCCCTGGCTGACCAAGCCCAGCAACGGGGAATAAAAGTTTATTTTATTAATATTGGCCAACCAGATATTCCAACACCTAAACCAGTCTGGGAGGCATTCTGTCAAGCTCAGGATGAAGTCCTCAGTTATGGCCCGGCTCAAGGATTCCCTGAACTACGGGCAGCTATAGCAAATTATTATCAAGAAAGAGGCTACGACATAAATCCCGATAACATTNTCATTACTATCGGCGGGTCAGAGGCTATTCATTTTGCTTTTAGTACTGTTTCTGACCCAGGAGGTAGTATTGTCATCCCTGAACCTTATTATACTAATTACAATGGCTATGCCGCCTTTGCCAATGTCAACATAATTCCTTTAACTCTGGATGTAGAAAAAGGATTTCGCCTGCCGCCCCGCCATGAAATTGAAGCAAAGATTACGCCTCAAACTAAAGCCATTCTTCTCTGCTCTCCGAATAACCCGACTGGAACAGTCTACACACGGGAAGAAATCGCCCGCGTGGTTGATCTGGTTTTGGAAAAAGATCTTTTTCTTATTGCGGATGAGGTCTACAACGAATTCATTTACGATGGCGTCAACCATACCAGTGTCCTTGAGTTCGAAGAAGTGCGGGACCGAACCATTGTCATCGATAGTATTTCCAAGCGATTCAGCTGTTGTGGGGCACGGGTGGGAGCGGTAATTACCCGCAACCAAGATGTCTACCAAGCTGTTCTCAAATTTGCCCAGGCTCGACTCTGCCCACCAACCATGGAACAAAGAGCGGCTCTCGCGGCTTACCAACTGGGTCGGGAATATTTTGAGGCTATCCGCCAGGAATACCAACGAAGAAGAGACCTTCTCTATGAAGAATTGAGTAAAATCCCGGGAATTGTCATGCATAAACCTCAAGGAGCTTTTTACATTATTATTCGTTTACCTATCCAAGATAGCGAACATTTTGTCCGCTGGATGTTAACCGATTTTGAATTGGAGGGAGAAACGGTTATGGTCGCCCCGGCCCAAGGCTTTTACGCCACAGCGAAAAAAGGACGAGATGAAGTCCGGATTGCCTACGTCCTTAAAGAGGAAGATTTAAAACGAGCTATCATTGTCTTTCGGGAAGGACTAAAAAAATATCAAAGTATTTTTAGTTAATTAAAGGTAATTCTTCTGAAAAAACCATGACAACTTGGTGGAAAATAAGCCGAGAGGCTTTGGTCCTTATCTTTGTAGCCACGCTCATCGGGAGCCTGTTTAACCTCAAACTTATTCGGGAGTTTCACCGGGGAAATTTGGCTCCCGGATTCCTTGAACAAAACAGCTATCCAGGGGTGACTTTTATTACGCTTGACGAGGCAGCAGATCTTTTGGCAAACCAGAGGGCCATATTCATTGACAGCCGTTCACCCGCTATATATCAGGCAGGCCATATTCCTGGAGCTCTTAACCTCCCCTATGAACATTTTGAAGAATATTTCCAGCCAGAACTCATTCCCCCTCACCATCCGCTTGTGGTTTACTGTGAAGGAGGAGAATGTCGTTCCAGCGTCGCCTTAGCTCAAAAATTAATCGCGCAAGGCTACCCTGAAGTCCGAGTAATCCTGGAGGGATGGAGTGGGTGGCAGTCCGCCGGCCTGCCGGTAGAGGTGACTTCACCCGAAAAAAAATGATTGGCTATAGAATTATGCTACGAACTAATAGAATAGCTAATAGATATGCTTCTTCCAACAGCCAGGGTATAAATTCTCTCATCTCTTTCCTGACCTTTCAGTTCTTCTCTATAACACAATTAAGGAAGAAAAGGTGTCTAAGGTAAAACTCTTTCTGAGTCTGGAGACTATATTCCGAATAATTATTGGAGGTATCTTTATCTGGTCGGGTCTTCTCAAAATTATCAATCCCCTTGAGTTCGCTCGCAATATCCTCAACTACCGTCTTTTTTCTGAGGAACTGGCCTTTCTGGGGGCGATAATTCTTCCCTGGCTTGAATTCCTAATTGGCTTATGTTTAATAACCGGATTTTTCCGTCAAGGTGCATCTATTCTAGCCGTTGGCCTCTTCGGAGGCTTTATCGGACTAGTTATCATTACTCTAGTTAGAGGGATCGACACCAATTGTGGTTGTTTCGGCCCACTGAGCCATCGGGTGGGCCTAACCCTCCTGCTGAACGATGCCCTTCTATTTGGAGCCTCTCTTTACCTCTTTCTCGTTTACCGGAGGAACAAATCGTCTTCTGAATCAAGATAATCCTATAATTATCTTCAGAAAATTCGGCTTCTCTCCTTAAAACTTCCCTAGACTATCTAAACTTATCTAGATTGGCTTTGGCTATCGAGAATAAATAGAGCTTTTAAGGAAGGACTGGAGGCGCGGGCCGGATTCGAACCGGCGAATCGAGGTTTTGCAGACCTCTCCCTTAGCCACTTGGGTACCGCGCCGTTCGGTGAAAAATTAATCTCATTTCTTGATAAACAACCGGGAGGTGGAGCGGACGAGCGGATTTGAACCGCCGACCTTCTGCTTGGCAAGCAGACGTTCTACCACTGAACTACGCCCGCTCACTTCTGGCAGAATCTAACCTAGCAAAATCTTTAATTTATGTCAACAGCCACCCTAATCCAGCCTCTCTTGCTCACTACCCAAAATGACACTTTTAAGAAGGTCTTCTACGGAATTATGTTTTCTTAAGATTAATATTAATTAATAAGGAAAGATAGATTTTATTTCAGCCCCTATCTCCCTTCCACANCTTTTTGTCAANGCAAGCTCTTTTTTTCTAATTACTAACGAGTCAACTCCCCGCCCGGGGGCGGAGCTGAATCAAATCACCAATCCGAATTGCATCTCGACAGGAAAGGACTTTAATTGTGGAGGTTTGTTCCTGGACATCGATCACTAAAACATTGCCAATGATTTGCAGTGGCGCTCCTTTGACTGGTTCCCGATAAACAATAAGTTGATCCCCAATCTTCAAGCCATCGCTTTTGCCTAAATTAATCAGAGCCCAATGTCCTTTACCAATTTGATTAAAATCGATGTAGAGATAGATGACTTCGCCTTTTGGGCCTGATGTGATATAAGGTGGAATATTGTATCCTAAATCTTTCCCAGCTAAGCCTTCTTTTTCTTCAAAAGGAACCAAATAAAAATCCAACATTACCTGACCACATGCTTTTTCAATCCTGGCTGTAGCTCCATGCTCGCTCAAATGAATCACCCGAGCCCGACCGCGTTTATGAACTAAATAACCATATCCAGCCAACTTTCGCTCGAATTCAAGAATTAAAAATAATTGACCTGGTTGGAGTCCTTCTGCTTTACCCTTATTCAAATAGACAATGTCACCATTGTTAAAGAGCACCCGTTCGTATTCTCTTTCTGCCCCGATAATCCTCAAATCGGGCATTTCTTTTTCCCAGATCAAAAATGAACAATAGAGATCCGATTCAGAAATAAGAGGATAAATATCCTGATAAATTATCGCTTTTTTAATTTCATACTGTCGTTGCTGTTGAGCTCTCGATACCCCCCCCATCATCAACAGGATGCCCACGCCCAGCATCCCAATAAAAAATATTCTCCCCCGACAAAAAATGGTTTTAATCTTCACGATTTCACCTCTTGCTTTAAGCTTATTGATATCATTATATTCAGCTAAAAATTAAGTGTCAATTTTAAACCTGGATTAATACCCATAATCTCTCCTGTAAAGTTCTTAATTTGAAGACCCGGGTAAATATGACCACTAATATCAACTGATATTCTTCCTTATTAAAAAATATTTCCACCTTTTTAGTCGAGCCACCACATAATTTTTAGGAAAATATCCACCGGAATTAATGTGCCAACTCAATATATATTCTTGACATCCTTTTTTCTCCACAATAACATAAAATCAAAATTACTTTTCAAATCAGCAAAGGAGGCTTTGGGTGAATAAGAAGGACCTTATCAGCAAAATGTCAAAGGACGCTGGCATCACCCTTGATCAAGCAAAAAAGGCCTTATCTGCTTTAATTCAAGGTGTCAGCATGGCATTGCAAAGGGGGGAAAGAGTCACTCTTTCGGGCTTCGGTAGTTTTGAAATTAAAATCAGACAGGAAAGAATGGGCAGAAACCCAAAAACAGGACAAATTATTCGGATTTCAGCTAAGAAGAAGGTGAAATTCAACCCTAGCCAACGACTTGAAAATTCTCTTTAAAGCAGCAATTAATTCACAATACCCCCCGGATTTCGGTTGATAACTATTATTCTCACTCTTTTCATCTTCATAAAGACAGCTGGTTCTAAATAATCAAGAACACACTTAAAGCTCATTATATATAAAAAAAATAAACCGGGAACTATTCTCTTTTTCTAAAATTCTCCATCGGACAAAAGACAAAACATTCCTTCAGCGAGCCAGTCACCCTTCTGACCCAAAAGGATAACGCCATGTTCTAGCAATTTTTCCTCTTCGATTCACCCCCCTTGTGATGATGCTGAAATCCAAATGCAAATAGTCTGGCTTAATTTTTTTTGCTAAAATAAAAAAGATGAGTCAAGCTGAACGAATTAAAGTGGCTCTTCTTTTCGGGGGGAGATCTGATGAACACGATGTCTCCTTGATCTCAGCAGCTTCCATCTTCTCGCATCTGGATCAGGAAAAATATGAAGTTTTGTCGATCTACATCAATCGTATGGGATTCTGGCGTCTAGTTCCTTCCCCATTAGTTTCAAAAAAAGAACTTCTTTCCGGCGAGTTTTATTCTTTTCTACCCTGGAACTCCTCCCCCTTTCTCAAATATCTTCAGGCCGACATTTACTTTCCTGTCCTCCATGGCCCTTTTGGTGAAGACGGCACCATTCAGGGACTATTTGAACTGGCTGGAGTGCCTTATGTTGGAGCTGGAGTCCTGGCCTCAGCTATCGGCATGGACAAAATCATNTGCAAGACAATCTGGCACTCTCTAGGATTGCCGGTAGTTCCTCATCTCCCCCTCCTCCTTTCACAGTGGGTTTCAGATAAAAAAAGCTCTTTGACTAAAATTAAAGATAATTTTTCCTTTCCTCTTTTTGTCAAGCCGGCCAATCTGGGCTCAAGTGTGGGGATCTCCAAAGTAAAAAATGAATTCCAGTTGGAACAGGCTATCCAGAAGGCCTTTTCTTATGACAATAAAATTCTTATTGAAAAGGCCATTACCGGCCGGGAAATAGAATGCAGTATTCTGGGAAATGAGCATCCTCGAGCTTCTCTTCCAGGAGAAATAATCCCCTCGCGGGAATTCTATGACTACCAGGATAAATACCTGGAAAATAAGGCTAAACTCATCGCTCCGGCCGACTTGCCTTATGAAAAAATNAAGGAAATCCAGGACCTGTCAATCAAAGCATTCCAGGCCATCGACGGTCAGGGAATGGCCCGAGTCGATTTTTTCCTGGAACAGGGTAGCGAACAAGTTTATCTCAATGAGATTAATACTATTCCTGGCTTCACTGCTATCAGTATGTTTCCCAAACTGTGGGAAGTTTCTGGAGTCCCTTATAATCGGCTTCTTGAAGAATTGATCCACCTTGGTTTTCACCGTTTTCAAAAGAGATTTGTCAAACAAAACAGCCCCCAGCAAGGCTGTTCTTTCTTAGATAATCAGAGAGAAAAATGAGTTCATCCCCTAAAAAATTACAGAGAATTCTCGGAATTGATTTTGGTGATAAACATCTAGGGCTAGCCATTAGTGATCCTCTCCGTTTAACCGCCCAGTACTTAGGCAAGTACATCCGAAAATCTCTCGCCGAAGATCAACAATACTTTGCCCATCTCTTTGCCCGTTTTGATATAGAAGAGGTAGTTGTTGGTTTACCTCTGGACATGGATGGCCAAACAGGTCTCCAAGCCCAAAAGACAAAAGAATTCGCCCNCTGGTTGGAGAAAACCTTTGCCAAACAGGTTATTCTCTGGGATGAACGATTAACTACCAAACAGGCCCAGGCTATTCTTCATGAACAAAAAGTCGACTCACGCCAAAGAAAAAAATACGAAGATGGACTGGCGGCCACCCTTATTCTAGCCAATTATCTTGAAAGTAAACGTCCCCATGGAAAAGACATCTAAGTCAATCTTCGCTCTCCGCCTGATTGGAACTAAAGCCATCCTCCACCTTGCTCCTTTTGGTTNAAAAAATTCTTCCCTGTGAGATTGAGCAGATGAAAACTCCCTTTAAAAATTTCTTGAAAATATTCAAAATCGCACTTGCGGCTGCCCTGGTTACTTTTCTGCTATTTACCATNTGGGTCATGATTGAATACAACCACCGTCCTGAGTCCCTCCCCCAGGATATCATTTTTGAAATCCCCAAAGGAGCCAGTGTGATTTCGGTGTCTCATCAGCTCAAAGCTAAAGGAATCATTACTCATCCTTTTATCTTCCGTTTAATGTTTCAGGTACTCTATCCCGATCAACCAATAAAGGCCGGTGAATATAAAATTAAAACACCCATTTCTATTAAAGAACTCCTCCAGGTTCTAACTCAAGGCCAGGTCCTCCTNCATTCCATCACCATTCCGGAAGGACTGACTCGCTTTGAAATAGCTACTCTTCTCGAAAAAAAGCTTTCCTTTTTTTCAGCTAATGAGTTCATCGCCGCCACCGAAACTACTTCTTTAATCAAAGATCTTGATCCCCTGGCTACCAACCTAGAAGGTTATCTCTTTCCTGAAACATATTCCTTCCCCAAAGGAACTTCGCCCGGTGAAGTTGTTCAAGCAATGGTCCGGCAATTCCGCCGGATTTTTTCTTCCTCCTGGCAAGCCAGAGCTTCCCAGTTGGGCTTCTCGGTACGAGAAATTGTCATTCTCGCTTCATTGATCGAAAAGGAAACCTCCCAACCGGAGGAAAGAAACCTCATCTCAGCGGTCTTCCATAACCGCCTCAAGAAAAAAATGAAACTCGATTGTGACCCAACCATTATTTATGCTCTTAAACTAAAGGGAAAATATGATGGTCGATTAGGTTGGAATGACTTAAAACTGGACTCACCATATAACACTTACCTTTATCCTGGTCTTCCTCCAGGGCCAATTGCCAATCCAGGTCAGGCCGCTCTGGAAGCTGCCCTCTATCCAGCTGATGTCGATTATCTCTATTTTGTTGCCCGCAATGATGGAACTCATGTTTTCAGTCGCACCCTCCGGGAACACAATCAAAACGTCCTGATCTACCAGAAAAAGGCCTCCCGTTCTTTTAAGAAGCGTTAACTTAAAATTATAAATAATTCCAATAATTTTAAAATGAAGCTCAACCTTATGAGTGGAAAATTTACTTTGATTCTGGTATAGTATTTTCTTAATTAAAACGGAATCTGGCCTTAATAATCAAGAGCCGCATCCGAACTAAGGAGGTCACATGAAAACTCAAAAATTCTTGACAGCAACTTTAACCACTCTCCTTATTGTTCTCCTCATTTTCACCCCAGCTCTAATGGCTCAAAAAAAGGACGAGAAAAAGCAGGAGAAAAAGAACGTCATTATCATCCCCAAAGAAGTCAAAACTATTTTCCAAGAAGGCATGACAACTCGCCAGCCCCGACTCGACATCCCTTTCAAATTCGTTGAACACTACTATCTTCCAGCCCGAGAAAATATTCATAGTATCTTTCTCTTTAAGGTCAAAAATGCTGATCTAGGATTTGCCCCAGTGGCCATTGAACCCACAGGAGAAGCTCAACAACAAAAAGAAGAACAAAAAACCGAAGAATCTGCTTTTGAAGCTACCCCGGCCAAATTGGTTGCTCGAGGACACATTTTCCTCCAATTCAACCAATTGGTGAATAATCAACCAGGTGAACTGGTTAAAGAAGTATATATTCCCTTTAACATTGAACTTGATGGTAATGAATACAACCCTGACGAAGAAGCCATGTACTCCACGGGATATCCTCTCCCTCCAGGTGACTATCTCCTCTCCATGGCCATTTGTTCCCCTCAGCTGGATAAAATCGGGACCCAATATTTCTCTTTCTCCTTACCCAATGCCGCAGATTTNAGAGATCGTTTAGACACAACTCCCATCTTTTTCAGTAAAAAAATTGAAAGGATGGCTGCTCCTGAAACGAGAGCCGAGGTCCACCGAGAATTCTTTACTTATTCAGTGCTCCGAATTATGCCCAATGTGGAAAAAATCTTCAAGCCCGGCGATAACCTGGATATCTTCTTTTATATTTTTGGGGCTCAACCCACCCAAGAAGGAAAATTTGACATCGAAGTCGACTATGAAGTTGTCCAAGGAGACAAAGCTGTTATTCGTTACGCTAAAGCTCATTACGACTTTCCCATTGTCAGTCAGCCACTACCGATGAAAAAGACAGTCCTTGTGAAAACCACCAAAGGAGAAGAAACAACTGAAAGAAAAGAGCAGCGAGACCTTGAACCTGGTGATTATACGTTGGTCATCAAGATAACTGACAAGGTTTCCCAGAAATCACTAGAAAAACGAATTGATTTTAAAGTAAGCTAAAAAACAGCTCCTCTCTAGTTGACAAAACTAGGGGAAAAGAGTCTATTTCTTTTTCAGTTTGGTTTCAATTTCGTTAATTAAGGACTGGATATCCTTTTGCTTCTGATTAAGCTTTAAGGAAGCCTGGAGCACTTCAAGAGCTCTCTGAAGCTGGCCGCTCTGATAATAACAATAACCTAAAGAATTAAGCAGGCTGGTGTCACTGTTGTAGATCTTGTTTCCTTTTTCCAGCTCATTAATGGCTTCTCCATAAAGCCCTTTACCCATCAAAGCTTGACCGCGAAGAAGATGATACTGAAACTGGAATTTCTCTTTATCTTTTAATCTTTCAATAATTTTCAGACATTCATCGAATCTTTTTGTTCTATTCAAAAAATTGCCATAAAGAATAATCCCTTTGGGATAATCTGGATTGAGACCAAAACCCCGTTGATAAGCAGTCTGGGCTTTCTTTAAAAGTCCGGCCTTTTCATAAGCCTGGGCCTGCATGAAGAAATAGAGAAAATTATTACTCAAGGGCATGGCTTTAGAGTGGGCTATGGGATGCGAAATTGCCTTCAGCGGAGAAATTATGAAATTGGTTCTGGTTTCAGCTATTTTCTCTTCTTGCCCATTGTATAACTGAAGTACCATCTCGTAATAATCCGGAGTAAAATCGCTGGCTTGAATAGCTTGGGCGACAAAAATTGATTGGCGGTAAGGATAGGCATTTAAAAATATATTATATGACTTCTTAACTGCTTTATCACTTTTCATGCCGTTAATCTTCAAATGCACTTTTCCCTTGGACCATAAGTCTTGATTAAGCCCACTTACCTGGGTCACCACCCAGATGGTATCCTGGGAAGAAAATGTATTGGCCGGGTCAATTATGTATTTCTCCTGAAAAATCTTAAATGGGATATGGAGTTCTTGACCATAAGATTGGGTCTTATACGCCAGAATNGGCTTGCTTAACCGGGGGGAGGTGGAATAAGGCGGAATAACGATATTTTCTTCATAAACACAAAATTCTTTTCCAATAGAATTCTGAAGTAACACAATCAACTTATATTCGCCTTCTATCCCGGGAAAAGAATCTTCAATAGCCAGACCGTTACTTTTTATCCGGGGAAGCTCACTCGGATCAAAATAGAAAGGGAAATTCCTCTGATACTGGAGTAGAATTTTTTTGCCCCGACGAAGACTGGCACTTAGGGTAAAATTACAGAAATACTGATCTTTTGGTTCAAAATAATCCAGCGAGATTTTCTTCGGGGAAACAGAAAAATGGATAAATGGAATTCCCATGAATGGATCTTCAATCACGGCCACTGTCCCTGTGCTCTCAATGTAATTAGTCATATATTCAGTACTGACCATTCCTTTATATTCCAGAAAATGGGTCGCGTAGTTGGGATTGATATTCTTTTTGGGCAATTTCATNATATCAGCCAACAGAATATTGTTACGGGGTGAAGGCTGGTAATTATAGGGAAAATCCCCAGGAATCCGGGTTAAAGAGACCTCAGCCAGAGTAGGAGCCAATTCTCTAATCTTCTCATAAAAAGCCTCATAGTCTTCTGGAGAAATTCCTTGAGAATCAACCAGTAAAGCACCTGGCCCATCAGACAAAGGGTCGTAAAGACGATATTCTCCTGCTCCTCTCCGCTGGAAGAAAACTAAAGCAAAATGGGGGGGCAATCCCTTGGCCGGATCACCATAATAATACCAAACTTGAGTGGGATAAATCCCCAATGTTCCCTCAAACCGCTCGATACTTGTGGGGGGGCCGAGGATGATATAAAAACGTCCCATATCGGTCCGCCAGCCTTCCCGAGGCGAATTCCGGCTGAAAAATTTATTAGCATAATTAAATCGCCGAATATGCTCCTCCTTAAATTCATTTTGGGGAGTCCCAGGGGTTGGATCGCGCTGTTTCCAAAATGACTCAATAAATAAATCCCTGTCGCGATCAGTCGTCAATTGCAGAAAGACTTCCTTTTCTTCTGGAAGGATTATATAAGCTACTAATTCAAGGAAATCCCGGTACTTTTTAGGTAAATCTTTCTCTTTTATTTTTTTGGCTATGCCATAACCGTTAACCGCCGCCATTAATATGATGAGAACAATTAATCCCAGTCCGATAACCTTTCTCTTCTTCATCATCGCTCCTTTTTAGCCGAATAAGTTACTCCTCTTATACAAGTTCTTATGAGAAATTCATTTTATCTTAATTTCAAATATCTTGCGAGTCTTCCAGTTATCAGGTTGTCCGATTATGATCACATCAAAATAGTATTTTCCCTTGGGAAGAGCAAAATCAAAATTAAATGTAATCATTTTCATCTTTTCTAATTCGCTTTCACTTAGAATTAACTTTCGGTGGTCAGTTTTGGTTTCTTTTCGCGTATTTTTTTCGGGATAAATATAAAAAGTAAAATCAAAATCTGCTTCCAAACGACCCTCTTCATTCTGCCGGAAACTTATGTCCTCTGGATTTAAGCTAACTACAAGGAGTCTTTGCCGATGCTCATATTTGAGCGAAAAATCGACAAATTTTCTTGTAGGATTTTCCCCAATAAAGGTGAACCCTAATTTGGCCATCTCAATCGCCCCAAAAAGATCTCCGTAAACACCACTGTAAGGATCAAAAGCAAACCGCCCGTAACCGTCCTTATCCACAAAAAGAATTCCCACTCCGTAACGATAGTAGATCCACCACATTATTGGCCCTTTAATGTTGGGGTTGCCGTGAAGCAAGGTAAAATCGATTTTATCTGGAGCCCCAAGATAAATATAAATCCTGCCCCTATCCGTCTTCCAGCCAGGNACTCCTTCATTAAATCGGTCATTAGCATATTCGATCCGCCGGAAAAACTCATCTTTATACTCATTTTCCTCTGTATCGGGGTCAGGGTCCCGCTTGGCCCAAAAATCCTTAATGAATTCCTGACGAGACTCCTTGTCCGGGAGATGCTTAAAAATCTCCTCCTCCTCTCTGGTCATTATGAGCCGGGCATATTCATAAAATTCTTCACTGGCCACATCAAGTTTCACTTTTTTTGCACCGCCGCAGTTAAATAAATTGAAGCCTATTACGACTAAAACCAAAGCCAACCCTGCCATTTTAATAAATCTTTTAATTACCATTGCTTTCTCAATTCCTCTAATTTTAATTTCTCTTGTCCGCTAAGCGAACCAAAGAACTTTCCTTTTCTACTCTAAAACCCAGGGCAAAGTCCGGTTCTTTCCGGAGAAAACTCACCAAACCAAGAGGCTAAAGAGGAGTCAACCCGAATAAAGGCTATCTTAAGTAAAAATTTCTCCTTGTCATAAAAGCTGGAAGCAGAAGGATTAACTGGAAAAGTATATATGGAGATTCGCCGATGAATTTTCTCTAAATTGAAGAGGAAAATCCTCTTCTTTTTCAAAAACATAAATAATTTTAATTACTTTATTTTTGTTTTCAGGAAGTTTATGAAATTTTTCACCTGCTCCGCTCGACCTGATTCTGAATCTAATTGGAGATATTTCTCAAACGCGGTAATTGATTCATGGTACTGCTGAGTAGTCAAATAAGCTAGACCCAGCTGATAAAGGCCGTCCAGAAAATCGGGTTGAATATCGACCGCCTTTTTGTAATAACGAAGCGCTTCTTCATACTTTCCTAAGTTGTAATAATTAGTACCGATGTTATAAAGAACAATGGGGTCATCAATATCGTCAAATGAAATCTGATTATACCACTCAAGGGCTTTTTCATTTTGACCTCGGTTGACATAACAATTGCCAATTAACATCTTGGCATCATTGTTGTTGGGGTCTCTTTCCAGAACCTTTTTATAGTATTCCTCCGCTTTGTCATACTCTTCCATCTGAAAATAAGCATTGCCGATATTTTTGTTAATTACATATGCATCCGGAAACTGTTCCAGGATTTTCTGGTAAATGGCAATTGCTTCCTGATATTTTCCNTCATTATAAAGCTTGTTCCCTTCGGTTAGTAACTCCTTCAANTCATCAGTTATCACCAATCCAGCAATTTTTTTCATCGTTACCTTAACTTCTGGATTCCGTCCATACTCCTTTATCTGGAGAAAAATCTTTTTAGGGGCATAACCCACTTTTTCAAAATCGACATCCCAGCCTCCGCCTCGAATCCAGGCTGCCACCCATTTTCCTTTATCGTCGGTCTTAACTTCAAACCCAGCTTTGGCTCGATGGGAAAACAACTTAACAGTTACTCCTTCAATGGGGTTACCCTGTTCATCAAACACATAACCGACTACCCTTCCCTTGCCCTTATAGGCTTGGGCAAAACTAGCCAGAGATATGAAGCCAACTAAGAAAAGACATAAACCAATTATGACCATAATCTTTTTCATAGCAAACCTCCATTCATCAGCTTCTCTGAGCCGGGAGTGCCTGGTTGATGATATATTATTATTCTCCTCCATCTACAGCTCATCCAGCTCAGGTTTGACTGAACAGTTGTATTTTATCACCAACACCGGTAAAAAAAAAGCCCCTTCCGCGGGAAGCGGAAGGGGCTTGAGCTTCGACTCTAGCGCGCTACCTCTGGCTTAGAACTGGAACCGGATACCCAACCTCATCACTC
>MTOP01000006.1 GCA_002010725.1 Candidatus Aminicenantes bacterium JdFR-80 | reverse complement strand
TACGACCAGTTTTTCGCCCTGCTTCTGAATCATAATCCCCAGGCCATAATATTTGCCCTTATATTCCTCGGTGAGCCGGGAAAACCTCCGGGGATCTAAAAAATAAGAATGAGGATCGAGAGTCCGTAATATTCCTTTGATAGCCGCTTCTTCCAGCTCTCTCTCAGAGACTGATTGATGATAGTTATTCTGGATAAATTCAGTCATCATCTGGATCTTGGTCAACCCATCTGCCCAGGGATCTTTACCCAGAACAGGTTTAAGCTGGAAAAACAGCCCCAAAGCTAAAAACACCAGGAGGAAATTTTTTCTCATTTTCTTCACGCCGTCCTTCATACTAGCAAAGGCCTCCTGGCTTGTAAAGCTTACCTCTGACTTTTCCTGGAAGTGTCCTCTTTTCATATTTCGGTGATGGTCTTCAAGCTGCCGNTAAGTTACATTTTTCTTTTCTGGCTTGACTTACTCCCTTCTAAAGGCTATATTTCCATCTGGTTTAACTGAAAAAGACGATCGAGGTTTCTCCAAGTAAATCTTAAGGAAAGTAGAATAAATGTTTGGAAGCATCGGTTTCCCTGAACTTATTCTCCTTCTGGCTATTGCCCTGCTTATTTTTGGCCCCAAGAAATTACCGGAAGTTGGTCGATCCATCGGGAAAGCCATCCGGGAATTCCGTCGCACTTCAGAAGAAATCCGGGAGAAAATCGAGGAAGAAATCGAGATCGAGGAATTGAAAGAAGTCCAGGAAGAAAGCCAAAGTAGTACTTTGACTGAAGAAGAACCAAGCCCCGCCACTCCTGAAGAAAAAGGCGCCGAAGTTCCTCCAGAAACTCCAGAGGAAACCAGGGAGGATGAAGAAGAGAAAAAAGTCTCCGGATGAAATGACTTTCCTCGAACATCTCGAGGACCTGCGCAAGCGCATTTTTTACTCAGCCCTGTTTGTGGTGGTGACCGTCATTCCAGCCTGGTTTTTCAGTAAAGACCTGTTTGACATTCTGGCTCGGCCGGTAACCCAATTCCTCCCAGAAGGAGAAAAACTGGCCTACACAACTCTCACGGCCCCCTTTATGCTTTATATTAAGGTTTCTTTTTTAGCGGCTATTTTTTTCAGTTCTCCCTTTATCTTTCTCCAGTTATGGTATTTTATCGCTCCAGGCCTCTATCAACATGAAAAAAAATATGTTATCCCCTTCGTCCTGTTCACCTCTATTTTCTTCCTCCTGGGGGCCATCTTCGGCTACTTCATCGTCTTCCCCTGGGCCTGTCGTTTTTTTCTGACCATGGGCCAAGATTTCCAGGCAGTCATCACTGTGGACAAATATTTCTCCTTGGCTCTTCGAGTTCTGCTGGGGATCGCCCTTGTCTTTGAGCTGCCTACGCTGGTCTTCTTTCTCTCCCGAATGGGCTTGATAACTCCTCGGTGGATGATTAAAAACTTTAAATATGCTGTTCTGGCTGTTTTTACTATTGCCGCTATTATCACCCCTACTCCCGATATGATAACTCAAAGCATTATTGCTTTTCCCATGCTCGGGCTCTATGGACTCTCTATTCTCATCGCTTTTATCTTCGGCAAAAGGAAACATTCCCGTTCTTCACCGCCTGAGCGAGCTGGGTAAGCAAACAACCTATGAACAATATGAACAATAAGATAAAAATCATTGGTCTGACGGGTACCAACGGCGCTGGTAAAGGTGAAGCGGCCGCTTTCTTCCACCGCCATGGGTATGAAAGCTATTCCTTGTCCGATATTCTTCGAGAAGAGTTAGTCCAGCGAGGGCTGGCTCTCAGTCGGGATAATCTGATAAAAATCGGCAATGAATTGCGTCGCCAATACGGGGCAGACATTCTGGCTCGCCGGGCCTGGCAACGGATAAAAAACAGGGCTGTTATCGATAGCATCCGCAATCCAGGTGAAGTCACTTTTTTCCGGCAACACGCTCAATTCATCCTAATAGCTATTGACGCACCGGTAGAGGTAAGATTCCAGCGGATATTAAAACGGGGACGCGCTGAATCGGTCCAAACTCTGCCCGAATTCAAAGCCAAGGAAGCCGAAGAGAGGTCAACCAATCCCCATCACCAGCAACTCCAAGCCTGCCTGGCTCTGGCCGATTATCTTATTATAAATGATGGTACCCTCGAGGAATTTTATCAAAAACTGGCGAGGTTCATATGAAACCAAAAAGAATATCCAAAGATGAATACTATCTGGGCATTGCCCGAGAAGTTAGCCGGAGGAGCACCTGCTGGCGCCGCTCTATCGGCGCTTTAATTGTCCGCGATGATCAGATTATCTCCACCGGCTATGTGGGAGCTCCCCGCAAAACCAAAGACAGCTTTCAACACGGGGCTTGTCTCCGCGATAAATTAAACATTCCCCACGGCCAGCGATATGAACTCTGCCGCAGTGTCCATGCTGAGCAGAACGCCATTATCAACGCAGCCCGGGCCGGGGTGAGTTTACTGGGTGGCGATATGTACATCTTTGGATCAGATTACAAAACAAAGAAACCGATCAATGCTTTCCCCTGTTTTATCTGTAAGAAAATGATCATCAACGCGGGCTTAAATCGGGTGGTCTGCTCTACTGCGGCTGGAGGGATGAAAATATTTAAGGTGGAAGACTGGATAAAAGATTGGCAAAAAGAAGATATAATCGATGATAAACATCAATATGGGTAATCTCTCCTGGTTATATCCCTCTTCTATTTCTCCAGTCTTAACCAGAAAAAAGGCAGCCCCGGAGCTGTACTTTTTAAAAAGCCTCTCCAAAACCGAGCTGCTTTCAATTGAGGCAACTTAATTCGATTAATAAGATGAAGACATCTTCCGGAAGAAAAAAGCATTTCACCAAATTCATTGTTCTGGGAATCATGCTCACTGGGCTGTCTTCTGTACTTTTGTTTTCCCCCCCAGCCCATAAAAGGCCAAGGAGCAATGAATTTCATCCCTTGTATTTTTTCGGAGAGGAACCAACTCGAGGGAAGCCATTAAGCCTCCTGGCTGTCGACCGCCGCCAAAAGCTNTCATCCCCNCGGGTCATCCTGGGAAATGAAAAACTCTTCGCCCCGCCTCGCCTGGCCAAACTGAAAGGGTTACGGCTTGGTCTGGTAGTGAACCAGACCTCTCGCCTCCCTG
Organism: Candidatus Aminicenantes bacterium JdFR-80; assembly: GCA_002010725.1. Lineage (GTDB taxonomy): Bacteria > Acidobacteriota > Aminicenantia > Aminicenantales > Aminicenantaceae > JdFR-80. The sequence goes on along the minus strand of MTOP01000006.1, from coordinate 73,917 downwards.
AGGGGAAACCCCTCTGGGAAGTCATTAGCCACCATGATCTCAATTTAACCGCTATTTTTACCCCTGAACATGGTCTACAGATGGAAATTGAGGCTGGGCAACCAGTCCGCAATTCTTCTTGGCGGGATATTCCCATTTACAGTCTATATGGTTCGCATTTTCGACCTTCTCCCGAGCAACTGGCTCGGGTTGATGTCCTCATCTACGATCTCCAGGATATTGGCACCCGGTTNTATACTTACATCACTACTCTGAAATATATCCTCGAGGCAGCCGCTACCCAGAATAAAAAAGTTATTATCTGTGATCGACCGAACCCCCTGGGAGGGGCAAAGATTGAGGGTCCTCTTCTCCAACCCCGATTTAAGTCTTTTATTGGCGCTCTTCCTTTGCCCATCCGCTATGGATTAACCCCGGGAGAGCTTGCCTTGATGATGAAAGGAGAAGGCTGGATTCCCAAAGACGTTGAGCTGGAAGTCATCCCGATGGAAGGTTGGACAAGAGCCGACCTCTGGCCGGAAACAGGGCTGGAGTGGATTCCCACTTCGCCCAATATTCCTGGCCCGGAGAATGCTCTTCTCTATCCCGGCTTTGGTCTTCTCGGTGGATTAAGAATCAACCAGGGTCTGGGCACCGAGGCACCCTTTCTGCGGGTGGGGGCTCCTTGGATTGCACCTGAATTACTTATTAGAGAATTATCATCCCACCCTTCCTCAGCCGGTCTCCGCCTCCAGGCTATTACCTATATTCCCCGCTCTATCCCTGGAAAAATTCTCACCCCTCCCTTCAAAGATCGGNTCTGCCAGGGAGTGCAAATTAAAGTCGAGGAACCAAGATTAATAGAACCGGTCTACTTCACTCTCCACCTTATTCGAATCCTGAAGAAATATTACCCGGATAAAATTAAGCCCACAACCACCGGCNTGAATCGCCTCTTCGGGTCTTCTCTTTTGAGCGAATACCTAAAGAATCGCCTTTCTTTCAACTCCCTGATGAAACAACTGGAGAATGATGCCCGCGAATTTAGGGTGAAACGAAGAAAATATTTACTCTATCAATAAACTTTCAGATATTCCTTCATCTCGCCCGCACTATCTCCTTGACCCTCATCAGTTGTATCTGGAAGGCTCTTTCCATTTCTTCCAGCCGGCTGGCGATACTCCTNATGGTCTCTTCCAGGTTGGGAATTAGAATATGCTCCAGCGCGTTAACCCGTCGTCTTGTTCTTTCGATTTCCTGGGCNAAAAGATCAATGGTCTTAACCAACCGGGCTAATTCCACCAGCCGGGGAATAAATTCCTGGGCTTTTTTCAGGCCTACATCCAGCTCGCTGTCTGTCAATCTTAAATCATAGGAAGCAGTCTCCTGGGAANCTATTTTTAAAACAGGTAAAGGCAGGGCCAATGATTTCCTTATCTCGCCGTGCATCCCCAGTTTTCCCTGGGGAATCAACCTCTCTAACTCTTCCTGGTCATGAAGGGCACTGGTCAACCCCCAGGCCTGCAAAAGACGATGAAGCCTGGGTTGATACTCTGATTGGACTTCCTCAAAACGGCGGAGGGTCTCAAGAAACTGTCTCATTAACTCTTCTAATTTATCCTTAAGGAGTTTATGGCCCCTTCGAGCTAACGCCAACCGCCGCCGTAGGCGCAAAAGCTCCATTCGATTGGGGTTAACCGGTAGCTTCATGACTGGGTTTCCTCCTGAGGATAAAATTCATCCAGGAATTCCGGCCTTANTCTCTTTAATTCCTGACGGGGAAGAAGCCGGAGGAGCTCCCAGCCAAGATCCAGCGTCTCAATCACTGAGCGAGCCTGATGTTCTCCCTGACGAACAAACCGTTTTTCAAAATCATCGGAGAAGCGAAGGTATAACCGGTCAAGGTCAGAAAGAGCTGCTTCTCCCAGGATCAACGCCAGCTCCCGGGCTTCTTTGCCCCGGGCGTAAGCCGCGAATAATTGATTCAAGACATCAGCATGATCTTTTCTGGTTTTTCCCTCACCAATTCCTTTATCCTTCAAGCGGGAGAGACTGGGCAAAACATCAATCGGTGGATAGATTCCCTGCCGATGAAGTTCTCGACTGAGCATAATCTGACCTTCAGTGATATATCCGGTCAAATCAGCGATGGGGTGGGTTTTATCATCTTCAGGCATGGTTAGAATGGGAATCAAGGTAATTGAGCCCGCTCTGCCCTTAATCCGGCCCGCCCGCTCATAAATGGTGGCTAAATCGGTGTAGAGATAACCCGGGTAGCCCCGTCGTCCCGGAATTTCCTTGCGGGCCGCTGAAATCTCCCTTAAGGCTTCCGCATAGAAAGTCATATCAACCATAATGACCAGGACATGCATCTCCAGGTCAAAGGCCAGGTATTCGGCACTGGTCAAGGCCAAGCGGGGAGTGGCAATCCGTTCAATTGGCGGCTCATTGGCCAGATTAAGAAAAAGAACTGCTCTCTCCAGCGCACCTGTCCGCCGAAAATCTTCAATAAAAAAGTGCGCCTCTTCAAAAGTAATGCCCATAGCACCAAAAACAACAGCGAATTTCTCTTCTTTTCCCAGGACGGTGGCCTGGCGGGCAATTTGAGCCGCCAGGCGGGCGTGAGGCAAACCACTCCCGGAAAAAAGAGGTAGTTTCTGCCCTCTAACCAGGGGATTCAGGCCATCGATCGCCGAAACACCGGTTTGAATGAACTCCGAGGGATAGTCTCTGGCCTCCGGATTAATGGGATTTCCCTGAATATCCAGCCTCTTTTCAGGAATAATAGGTGGTCCGTCATCTTTGGGTTGGCCTGAGCCATCGAAAATCCGGCCGAGGATATCCGGAGAAACGCCCAACTGTTGAGTCNGACCGAGGAAACGAACCCGGGACTGCTGGATATCAAGCCCTACAGTTCCTTCAAAAACCTGGACTACAGCTCTTTCCGTGGAAACATCAAGGACTGTGCCTCGGCGAATCATTCCATCTCCGGTCTCAATTTCCACCAATTCTCCATAAGACACATCCCTAATCTTTTCCACAATGACTAACGGACCAACAATATTGGAAACGGTCAGGTATTCACGATACATCAGCTTCCCCCTTGATTATTACTCTTCTGGCTTTCATCCTTTGGCGGTGTGTCCCCTTTCTTCGTTAATTTTTTAAACGCTTCTTCAACTTGGACATAAACGGCTATAAGCTCGGCCTCATCTTGCCAGTATTTCATCTTGGCGATTTCTTCTCTAATTGGGAGATTGATTATCATATCTAAATCTATTTCCTTTTCCAGAGCCTGTAACCCCAGATGGTGAAAATGAATAATTGTCCGCAGCATGAGATATTGCTTGCGCAAAGAAGAAAAAGTNTCCACCGGATGAAAGGCATTCTGGTGGAGAAAATCCTCTCGAATTGAACGAGCGGTCTCAAGAACCATTCTCTCCCGGGGAGAAAGAGATTCCAAACCGACCAACCGGGCGATTTCTTGAAGTTCGGCCTCTTCGGCCAGAAGTTTAATCGCTTCCTGTCGCAAGTCAGCAAATTCATCAGCCACTTCTTTTTCCCAGAAATATTTCAAATTTTCAACGTAAAGAGAATAACTTAAAAGCCAATTAATCGCCGGGAAGTGGCGCATATTGGCCAATCGATCATCCAGAGCCCAAAAGACCTTGACGACTTTTAAGGTCGCCTGGACTACCGGGTCGGAGAGATCCCCTCCAGGGGGAGAAACAGCCCCAATCACACTTAAAGCTCCTTCCCGGTGGTCGCTTCCCAGACAGACTACTTTGCCCGCTCGCTCATAAAACTCAGCTACCCGACTGGCCAGGTAGGCTGGATAACCTTCTTCTCCTGGCATCTCTTCCATCCGACCGGATATCTCCCGGAGAGCTTCGGCCCAGCGGCTGGTTGAATCAGCCATCAGGGCCACAGAGTAACCCATATCCCTAAAATATTCGGCAATGGTCATCCCGGTATAAATGGAGGCCTCTCGCGCCGCGACCGGCATATTGGAGGTATTCGCAATAATAACCGTTCTCTCCATTAGTGGCCGTCCAGAATAGGGGTCGGTTAACTGAGGAAAACTTAAAAGAAGATCAGCCACTTCATTCCCGCGCTCACCACAGGCCACAAAAACAATGATCTGAGAATCAGACCACTTGGCCAATTGATGTTGAACAACCGTCTTCCCGCTGCCAAAAGGTCCCGGCACACAGGCTGTGCCTCCTTTGGCCAGGGGAAAAAGTGTGTCCAATATTCTTTGGCCGGTAATGAGAGGCTCAGCCGGCATTAATCTTGATTTGACCCGACGATTCTTACGGACCGGCCAGACCTGGTAAAGTTTTAACCCAATCTCCCCCTGAGAAGTAGCCACGTTGGCCACCACTTCATCAATCGTGAACTTTCCTTCTTTTATAGAAACAACCTTTCCTTCGACGCCTTCCGGCACCAGGATACAGTGGGCAATTAGTGGTGTCTCCTGAACAATGCCCAAAATATCCCCTTCATGAACCTCATCTCCTTGGTCAACCTGGGGTTGAAAAGCCCATTCTCTCTGCCGATCCAACGCCGGCACTTCAATGCCTCGAGGCACAAAGTCTCCTCCCTGGGCCCGGATTAAGTTCAGGGGACGCTGAATACCATCATAGATTGAGCCGAGCAAACCCGGTCCCAATTCCACACTTAAAGGTTTCCCGGTTAACACCACCGGCTCATCAGGTCCAACACCGGTAGTGTCTTCATATACCTGGATAAAAGCCAGATCTTCGCGTAATTCAATGATNTCACCCACCAGCCCTAAATGGCCGACCCTGACCATATCATACATTCGAGCCCCCCAACATCCTGAGGCTACAACCAGGGGCCCGGCAACTCGAATAACTTTAGGTTGACTCATGTTCCTGCCTCTTCCTTATTAATTCATGAGAGCCTGTAATCCTGACGGCCATTTCCGCCACCCATTCCTGAAGAGAATCGGTGGTCTCTTGATAATCAGAAAAAAGAAGCACAATCGGAAATGTTTTCGGCCTGAGCTCTTCAATTATATCTTTGGTCTCGGATAGAAAAGATTGATGGAGCAAACAAACAGCAATATTTTTTTGCTCCAGGGCCATCAGGAGATCTCTCACTTCTTGTCTGTTCATCGGAAAAAACACCTCAAAGCCTAGCAATCGAAAAAAGTAGACGCTTCTATCCCGGCCAATAATGGCTATTTTTCCTTCCATCACCCTGGTATCCCTTTCCAATTCATTTTCCTCTGCAGGGAAGCGCACCTTTTCNCTTCAGATAAAGAACTGAGGTAGAATTTTTTTTCTTTAACCGTTTTGTGTCCCAAGATACCCATTGCTACTCAAAATAAGTCAAGCCTATTCTCTGCTGAATTGTTGCTGGGGGAAGCCCCTGCATCTTACCGGCGACCACCAGTCGAAATAACTTTAATTCATGCTTTCGGGCCAGGGCATAAGCAAAAATAGGTTCAGGCCCAAAGACACATTGCTTTGCTTCTCGAAGTTTAGTAATCAATAAATTTTCACTCTCCCGTTCAAAGGCTAGAAAACTGTCTTCCTCTTTAAGAACCTCCCAACTACTTATCCACCAGCTTCTATAGGGTGTTCTTTCTAAAACCTGGCTAAAGTCACTCAAGGGTCTCTGTTGCAATTCATCTAACTGACTGGAGGAAAGGAAACCTCCAGGAAAAAGCCACTGATCAATCTGTCGTTCACCAAGTGCCAGATAGGCCCCGCGCAGGACTACCTTCAGGTTAAGGAGATCTATTTTTAACTTTAAATAGCTGAGAATGAATTCATTGCCCCACTTCCTGGCCAATGGCAGGACCTTTTCCGGTCTGTCCTCTTCTTGAAAAATCGCCCACATTTGGTGAGCCNGCATTATTTCCTTCATCTCCTGAGTAAGGGCATCTTTCTCAGCCCGAAGAAAATCATCCAGTTCCTCTCGAGTAAATTTTTCTTCCAGACTGCTGGTAAATCGTCCGGCCTCGATTAACATCTTGGCTGCCTCCGNAGCAGTGGTAGCTCCAGCGGCCTCCCGAAAAAGCTGGCTGGGGAGCAAATATTTCTCCAGGGCATGAATTCGACCGAGAGAATAGGCATAATCAATTGCCCGGAGTTTCTCCCTGACGGGCTCCATCTTCATGACCAGAGCACCTCGCTTATTTTCTTCTCCAGCAACTCCAGAAGTTCTTCTTTCCATCTCTTTTCATCAAGGTCAACTTTTGTTTCCCCTTCCGGGGAAATAATTACCCGTTGAGGCGTGGAGATTTGTGTTTTTATCTGTTCAAATCCAGCTTCAAAAATTTCCCGAACAAGTTCTTTCTTCAAAGCTAGCAACTGGAGTTTGGACTTCAGCCGAGCCCTGGTCACAATTTGCTGAGCCTCCACCCGGGCCCTTTCAAGAAGATTCCGTCTTAATTGCTCTGCTTCCTGTTGAGCTTTGCGTCGACTTCGCTCAATGATAGCCTCGGCTTGACGTTGTCCCTCCTCAAGAATGCGCTGTTTTTTCTTGGCGGCGGAAGAGCGAATTTCTTCGATAATTCCCTCTAATCCCATAACAGTCCTTTCCTCACCTGTTACTTCATAATTTAATCCCGTTGAGGAGAAGAATGGTAATCAACAAACCGAGGACAGCATAGGTTTCCACCAGAGCAGCCATGATAACCGGCTTCATCAGATCCTTGGGCTGTTTGGCCACCATAAAGACACCAGAAGCACAGACTTTTCCCTGATGAATCCCCGACACCAGTCCGGTCAGCCCAACCGGAAGACAGGCAATCAGAATCTGCCATCCTTGATAAAGATTGAGCACCACCGGAGAGCCTCCGGTTAAACCCACTTTCAAAATAACGAGAAAAGCACTTAAAAAACCGTATATTCCCTGAGTCCCAGGCAGAGCAACCAACAACAACAGGCTTCCGAACTTTTCCGGATCCTCGCTCATCACCCCACTCGAGGCCTGACCAGCCAATCCGACGCCAATAGCCGAACCAATGCCCCCGAGAATCACAGCTATGGCTCCGCCTAAAAGAGCAATGGTCAATCCAATAGCCATAAGCTAACCTCCATTGTGTCTTTTATTCAAATTCAATGTATTTTCCTTCCAGAGCCAATGGCTGAAACGGTTTACCCCCGGCTCTAAAAAACTTACCGAAAAATTCAACAAATTGTAAGCGCATGGAATGAACAAATCCGCCGAGAAAACTAATCCCCAGATTAAAAAGATGTCCACCAATAAAAACGAGGGTAGCTATAAGCCAGCCCAGCCACGGAATTCCCAGAGCCGTTTGGGCCAAAGTATTGACTACCATAGCAATCACACTGGTGGCTAAACCAAGAGCTAAAAGTCGCGAATAAGAAAGAACATCCGCTAAATAGCGAGAGATATCATAGAGATTGTATAATCCTCCAAAAAAGCGCGCCACAGGATTACGGGCCGGGGAGGAAAAAAAGACTATGCCCGATGCTCCCAAGCCGGCTAACAACCACCCCAGAAAACTCCCCGTCAAACCGGCTCCAATCAGGGCCGGAAGGAGCACCAGCCAACCTCCCTCAACAAAAATAGCCCTTAAATAATTTTTCTTTTTTATTTCCTGAATAAGATTAAGGAAAGTTCCAAACCAAACTTGAATAAAACCCAGTACGAGGGCTAACAGAAGAAAAGAAAGGGGGTCCCGCAGAGGATCAAGCAGGAGGACCCGACGCCAGGGAAAACCAAACCACCCCCCAACAAGACTTCCCAGGATAATATTAGCCACCCCAAGATAGACAAGCAGTTTCAAGAAAGAGCGCAATCCTTTCCTTGATTTTAGATAAAAAAGGGCGATGAGACTCACCAGGCTGACCAATAGACCATAACCAGCTTCACTTACAGCCAAACCCACAAAAACGAAGAAAAAGGGACTGAGATAAATGGTGGGGTCGAGCGAACGCGGTTGGGGCAAACCATATAAGCGGGTAATTAGTTCAAAGGGACGAAACACAGAGGGATTATGAAGAATAATCGGAGGAATTTCATCGGGCTGGGGAGAACACAAATTAAGATACATAATCTGTTCATAAGGCTGGAGGAGGGAGATAAGCTTTCTCTTGTTTTCAGCCAAGATCCATCCTTTTAGATAAAAAGTAGTCTGAGTTCTTCCTAAGTAACTAAAAACTTCCTGACGTCTTAGTTCATTCTCCAAAATATCGGCTATTTTCATCAGTTGCTGAAGATGAGCCGTTAAACTCTTGGCTTCTTGCTGCAAAGCAGCCCTTTTTGATTTCAAATTTTCAATTTCCTGCTCCAGCCGGGAAATAACGTCGGCGGCTGTTTCTCCTTTTTTCAGAAAAGAAAGAATAAAGTCGGATAATGAATATGGCTCCCAACCCAGCCTTTCCAGCGCTTCCCTGACTTCAAGTCTATTCTTTTTTAGATAAATCACCCCCAGGACAATCCGCTTGGCTAATTGGCCTATCTCACCGGCCCAAAAAGGCTCATTTTGCCTATATTCCTGTAAAGAATCCAGGGAAGTACTGGGAATAATTCCCAGAGAAAAGACAATAAAATCCGTCTCTTCAAATTTCTTGACTCGCTCAAGCGGCAGAGGAAAATGGGCCAGTGGCAGGAGATTGTCTTTTTCCCTCTNTAATTGTTTAATCTGACTCGAGAGCTCATCTTCCTTTCTTTTTAATACTTCAACCGCTTCCAGAATATTAAGCCAGGAGGGATCATTTTTGAGGGAATCAATCTCGTTTTTATTGAGCGTGGGCCGGCCAGAGAAAAATCTTTTAATCCCTGATCCCTCAGTCCATCCCTTTAAGTAAACGATAGCCTTGTTAAGTCTTTCTGTAAGAGCAACAAGTTCATTGACTTCATCACTCGTCATTTCATCTGGGCTGGCTTCCACGCCAGACTTTTCTATCTGAATAAGTCCTTCTTCTTGAAATTTTCTCAAGAGGAGAGGCTTCAATCTGGCTGGAGCAATAAGCTCCACCCTCAACATCTCGGCTACCGCCACCTCTCAACTCCTCTCATTCATTATCCTGGCAATTTCTTGAGTAATCATCGCCAGGGCCTGGGAGCGATTAGTCGCTGCTTTTTGTTTCAGCACCTCTGCTTCCCTGGCCGTCTGTTTTTCAATTTCAGCCGCCTTTTTCTGAGCCTCCTGGAGCATTTTCTCTCGTTGCCGGGCTATTTCCTTCTTAACCTCGTTAAGAATTTCTTCCCGGGATTGAGCCGCCTTCCTTTCAGCCTCAGGAATAATAATTGTCGTCACCTGGCGATGAGCTTCTTCAATAAGTCGCTGAGTTTCTTCCTCAGCCTTGGAAACCAGGAGCAGGGCTTCCTCGGCGGTTGGCTCATTCGTGTTTGAAAGAAGAGCTTCTTTCTTTTTCTTCATCTTAATTCCTTCTACAACTTATCTTTTCCTTAATTATAGGTCAATTGAATACCAAAAAACTAATACCCCAAACAAAATGACTAGTATTTTAATATATTTATCGACAAAATCAAGTTTATAGTTATTGTAAAATATAACTTTTTGGTCCATCCCATTTTGAACNTCTGAGTGTGCCAATAGGACCAATATTTAATCATCAACAGATTCTTTGATTTTCACCTTAAAAGGATGAAGATTATGATATGTAAGAGGAGAACGGTTATTGTTTCTATGGGCTACCAGGGANAAAAACTGTCCTGTTCGTACTTTTGCCTTGTTAGGGTGACCATCGTCATATTTATCATTTTCCCTTGTTTTTGTCNCTGGCCAGTAATAGGATAAACGGATGAACAGTCCCTGGTTTCCTTCTCCCAGTTTCTTCAATCTCAGGCACTCAAAATGCACTGAACTTCTTCATCTAAGAAGTTTTGGGTATAAGTAATAAGCCCGCCAATCCAGTTTCCGTCGGCGCGCTTCCTCCTGTAAAGGGCGAAAAGGAGAGCGGTAATCATAAAGCTGGTGGAGAAAAACAAGAAAGCCCCCCGCTCGAAGAAGGTCGTCAAGAAAAATTAGTGAGAGCTCGTTCTCCAGATAAAGAATAATATTCCCGCCCTTTTTTTGACAGAGCTTAGCCAACTCCAGGAGAACTGTTTCCTCTTTCTCGGTCCTGATCTGCTGGGAGGAAAGATGCAACCAAACTCCTGCCTCCGCCAGAGGATACAGGTATTCTTCTAGTGAACCCCGATGATAATAGACCAGCCAGCTGCCCCCCCGGCGGCATTCTAGGGCTAAGGGGACCATCAGTTTTATCTCTTCTTCTTCTCGATTGGCTAAATGAAGAAACACTCCCTGGGCGCCAAGATTACTTAAACTTTGCCCGACAGTGGATGTTTCATCAGAATTNAAAGAGCCCCGAAAAAAATAAGCCAGGATACTTCTTCCCCGGCGACAGGCAACCTGAATAAATTCCAGCTGGGTAATTTCCCGTTGAGCCTCATCCGAAGAATAAATATCTGCACCCGCTGTTGCCAGCCATTCTATCTTTTCTGAGGGTAAAAATCCTGTATCAATCAGACTAAATCGATATCCCTTTTTCCTTGTTTTCCGGGCGGCCTCCTCTAGCCAGTAAAAATCATACTGGTCATCCCGAACGACCAAACCCGAAGCCCTCTCCGCACGGGTGATGAGCTCAAATCCCACCTCGACATTTTGGGGTTGAAGGGAGGCTGAATTTTGCTGGTTTTCAATTTCTTCTTTAAAATCCTTTATCTCCTCACCCATAAAGATCAACTCCTTCCTGGAATAAAGGGGTATAAATCTTCTCATAATCTTTTCTTTAAGTCAAAAGGCCAATTGCCTGGTCAGTCTGGCTCGACACCTTCTATTCTTTTTTAGTCCGAATCTCACCCTGGTCTTCCTTTTTCTTTTCTTGAAAGGCAATATACTCGAGCCTTCTCCAGACCAGACCTTGCAAATTTGCCGTGTCTCGATTAGGATAAATTCTCAAACCCAATGAAGAAAGCTATTGTTCTTTTCTCGGGAGGACTAGATTCCACCACCGCCCTCTACTGGGCGAAAAACAAATCTGCTCATCTTTGGGCTCTGACGATAGATTACGGACAGCGTCATCGATTGGAAATTGAGTTTGCTCAGAAGATTTGTCAAAAAATCGGCGTTCCCCAAAAAATATTTCCGATTGATTTAACTCAAATTGGAGGCTCAGCCCTCACCGATCTCACCCGGGAGCTNCCTCAATTTCAGGATATCCAGGAAATCCACCAAGGAGTTCCACCAACTTATGTTCCTTTTCGGAACGGAATATTTCTCTCCCTGGCCGCCGCTTGGGGAGAAGTATTGGGCATAGACACGATAATTTGCGGTTTCAACACCATCGATTCTCCTAACTATCCCGATACACGCTCTTCTTTTATCCAGGCTATGGAAAAGACTGTTCGGGAGGGTACCAAGGCAGCCTTCGGTGGCCAAAGCATCAAGATAATAGCTCCGTTTATCAATTTAAAAAAATCAGAAATCATCAAAACCGGCCTGACCCTCGGGGCCGATTATGCCTATTCTATCTCCTGTTATTCCGGCCAGGAAATTCCCTGTCAAAAATGCTCTTCCTGTCTTCTTCGAGCCCAGGCCTGGCAGGAAATCGGTCAGGAAGACCATTTAATCACCCGCTTGAAAAAAGAGGGNAAGCTGTAAAAATCAACTCAAAAAAGAACAAAATAAATATTNGAANAAAAGGAATGAACCCATGAGTTGGACACTTAAAGTAAAAGACAAATTTCAAGCAGCCCACTTCCTCAAAGATTATAAGGGGAAATGTGAAAAGATCCACGGCCACACTTTTCACGTGGAGGTCAGTGTGGTGACCAGTCAACTTAATCACACAGGAATTAGTCTTGATTTTACTCAGCTAAAAGACCAATTGGCAGCTATTCTCCCTGACCATACCCTCCTTAATGATGTTTATGATTTCCCTCCTTCGGCTGAGAATCTGGCCCGCCATTTTTATTATGAACTCAGAAAAACTTTGCCCGTCAAAGAAGTCACTGTCTGGGAATCGGAAGATGCCTCAGCCACCTACTCTGAAGATTAAAGAAATCTTTGCCTCTATCCAGGGGGAGGGCTTGCGCTGTGGAGAGCCGACTTTTTTCATTCGCCTTGCTGGATGTAACCGGCGCTGTCCCTGGTGTGACACAAAATATGCCTGGCGGGGGGGGACCTCGTTAACTACCGATGAAATTATTAAAAGAATAAAAAAACTACATCATGTCTGGCCCATCAATTGGATCTGCCTGACCGGAGGAGAACCTCTTCTGCAGAACATAGAAGAACTGGTCCTCAGACTTAAGCAAGATGGATTTTTCCTCCAGATAGAAACAAACGCTACTCTTTATCGGAACCTGCAAATTGACTGGTGGACCATCTCTCCCAAACCCCCCGATTACTATTTTCAACCCCAATTCCTGACCAAGGCCAAAGAGATTAAGCTCGTAGTCAGTAAAGAACTTACTTTCCAGATTATCAAAAAAATCCGCCAGGCTTTTCCTCCTTCAGTGCCATTAATCCTGCAACCTCAGACCAATCATCTCTGGAGCAGAAAAAAAGCCTGGCAGCTGCTTGAGGAATCTACCACCTCCGGGCTGCCCTCACTTAGACTGGGCCTGCAATTTCACAAGATTTTCAAATTGAAATAGAATTAGTTTTTCTAAATACTCAAACTACTTAGAAGGAAGGAGGAAGCACCCTCTCTTCTATCTTCAGCTATCAAAACAAAAATTTATCCTACTTAAGAAAACCATTAAGATGAGTGTGGCAGGTTGTACAAGTTTTGCCCTGTTGATGTTGATGGCCGCTGGCTACCGTATATCCAATGTGTTTCTTAGGTGTATTGGAGCCTGAATAGTGACAAGTATCACAAACACCGTCCCAGACTCCGTTACCATCCTGATCACCATCGCAAAAAGAATGCAGCTTAGGTTCTCCGAGAGAAGTCCCTCGACTTTCAAAAACTACTGGTCGGCTTGTCCCATCATCTCCTTCGACATAAGCTCTCATCATCTTGATGTTTTGTCCACCTAACCAGTTGGTCTCCCCCTCATGTGGATTGTGGCAATTCACACAGGTGTAGCCGGCATGATTGGCTGCTTTGGCTGTGGCAGGACCACCCGGACCATGACAGGTCAAACAGGTTGTTTCAGCCTCCAGCTCGGCCAGTAATTGATTCCCCTTGGCTGAATGCAAGTTGTGACAGTTACTGCATTGATGTTGGGGATTCAAAGCCTCGGTTTTTTTCGGCTCTGTCAAAAAAATCAACCCTACTGCCCCCACTGCCATCACCAGTAACCAGGTTTTAGTGATGAACTTAGGCTGTCTCATTTGGCCACCCCCTGAAAGATCTCAATCGTGGCCTTCAGATTATCGGTCACCAATGCATTGCCATGAAAGTCGATCACTATATCGAGAGGAAGTCGAAAATGGCCTGGCGTATTTCCATATTCACCAAAGGTAGCCAGTAATTGCCCTTCATGGTCAAAAATAAGCACACAGATTCGTTTGGCGTCAACCACGTAAACACGGCCGTCCCTGCCAACTGCCAAACCTTGAGGACGGCTCACCTCGCTTTGAAACCAGCCGCCGGCTATGGCTCTTAACCAGATTCCGTTCTCATCGAAGACCTGGATGCATTTATGAAAAAAATCGCCTACCAGAATTTCTCCCCGCGTCTTATTAATAGCGATTCCCGTGGGAAAAGATAGCAAGTCCTCACCGAATTCAAAAAGAAAATCCCCCTCGGGTTGATAAACCTTGACTTTATTCTCGTCACTGGCCACGACATAAACCAGACCGGAGGCAGAGACGACAATATCATTGGGTCTTTCGATACTCCCTTCCAAATAATGGCTGAACTTCCACTTTCGAAAGTTGCGGTTGGTCTGATAGACTTCAACCCTTTTACGAGAAGCATTCCCGACATAAAGTCGCCCTCTCTGATCAATCGCCACTCCCAGCGGTCGTCCCTCAATCGGCAGGAACGATATTACTTTCCACTTTCTCCTCTCTTCGTTTCGCCTCATCCGCTTGAGGAGGAAAACACCTTCCTTCAAGAAATCACTGACCACCACCTGGCCCCCAGGAACTAGGGCGATCCGTACGGGAGATAACAGACTCTCCTCAGAGGGCCGCAGAGGAAGGTCTTTACTCTGGCCAACACTAACGCTGAGGAGCAGGATTACCCCCATACTCAGCCCTACGCTGAAAAGAAAAGTATAGATTCTATTTTTTCTTCTTGCTGTCCTTCTCATTTATTTCTCCCATTTAATCAAACCTTGNCGTTTTACTATATTAAACCAATCTGAATAATAAAATCAAATTTACTCTGTTTCCTGGGCCTCGACTCTTCCTAATCGTGTCATAATTACGCCAACAATAATTATCATTGCTCCCATACCCTGTCCGAGAGAAAGCCTTTCTTCGAGAATAAGAAAAGCAAAAAGAATGGTAAAAAGCGGGATTAAATTATCATAAATGGCTGTCCGGCTATTGCCGACTCGCTTAACTGAGGAATACCAGATGACATAACAAATGGCCAGAGCAAAAATCCCTGAATAAGCCAGAGCTCCCCATGAAGAAAGGCTTATTCTGGTCTGGGGAAGCTGGCTGATGTCTTTGGCGGCAAAAGGCAGGAAAAAAATTGTCCCCAGGGTCATGGTCCAAGCGGTAAATTTTAATGGCGAGTATCTTTTAAGCAGCGGCTTGGCCCAAACCGTATAAATAGCCCAGAGAAAATTAGCCGTAAAGATAAGGAGATCCCCCTTTATATACTTTAAAGACCAGACAAATCCGCCTACCTGTTGAGTGATCACAAGATAAAGCCCGGCAAAAGAAATAACAATCCCCCACCAAGTAAGCCAGCTAAGTCTTTCATGTCGAAAACTGGTGCTCACCAGAGCAATAATGGCCGGAGCCATGGCAATTATAATGGCTGAGTTAGAAGCAGTGGTCCAGTTTAATCCATGAATAAAACAGAGCTGGTAAAAAGTTGTGCCTACCAGACCCAAAAAAAGAAATAGCCTCCAGTCACGATGAGGCAGCACTATCTTCTCTTTTTGAAGCACCAGGAACAAAAAAAGTAGGCCAGAGGCAAAAACTAACCGAACTCCATTAAAACCTAAAGGAGAGAATTCCCGCAGGGCTATTTTAATCATGGGAAAATTCAAGGACCATAAAACCACTGCCATCAGCATCCCTAAATCGGTCAGGCCGAGTTGAGCCCCGGCCTTACTCTCGTTTTTCCTCATCCTCTTATCCTGATTTAACCATTATCGTCTTCTTCCCAAAGACATTTTTCAAGGAAAATCAACCTAAATACCCAATGGAGTAACAATTTCTGCTCTTCCCTGGATCTCTCCTGAAAAGAGAAAAGTTAAAAAGAAGAATTATATGATTTTTGTTAATAAAAATACTAGTTTTGCCGGAAAAGAGCCTGGCTTTTTACTCCTCCCGAGGATACCGAGCTTCAATCACTGACTTCAGCCCTCCGCGGGGATTAAATTCACCCACTACCCTGGCTTTCTTGGGCNGACAAGCGGCCACCACATCCTCCAAAATCCGGTTGACGGCGTTCTCATAAAAAATCCCCAGATTGCGATAGGCCAGGATATACATTTTTAAGGATTTCAGCTCCAAACAGGATTTATCAGGAACATACCAGATGGTGATTTTACCAAAGTCCGGCAAACCTGTTTTTGGGCAAACAGAGGTGTATTCAGGAATTTCTATTTTTATTTCATAATTGGGAAATTGGTTGGGAAATGTCTCCAGGGGAGGAAGAGGGGTGTCCAAGCCAGCTTTGGCTTCCTTTTCACCGTATTGTTTTTCTTGATTACTCATTTTTCACCTGGTTTTAAATTTTAAATAGATTATAACAAAAAATCAGGGACCAGGTCTTCACATTTGACATTTGTTCTAGCCATAAGAGTTCTTAGTGCGTTTAATATAGCCAACAACCTCTTGACTTTTTATTGCTTGCCAACAAAGTTCACCAGGTCAAAGGTGAAGACCTGAACCAATGGCTGGTCATATTTAGATAAATATTGACAATAAGACATTTTAACTTGACAAAAAGAAGAATTGGGATTATATTTTTAATGAAAATGATTTTCATTATCAGAAATAGATAAGGAAAGGACGATATGCCGGGACAACATCGTTGGCGGAAAAGATTTGCCGGACATGTCTGCCGGTGGACTATGCCCCGAGAAGCCATTCTGAAACTTCTCAGTCAGACAACCAAGCATCTCAGTGCTAAAGAAATATATTCTGCTCTTCTCAGGAGCTATCCAGGAATTGGCTTAACAACTGTCTACCGGACTCTGGATTTGCTGGAAAAAACAGGGATGATAAAAAAATTTAATTTTCGTCAGGGAGAAAGTCGCTATGAGTTTGCTTCGGAAAACAAGCCCCATCATCACCATCTTATCTGTACTAGCTGCGGAAAAATAATTGACTATAGTGATTTTGCCGATGAGGAACTGGAATTGGTGGATAAATCAGCCAAACATCTAGCGGAAAAATATAAATTTCTCGTTCAGGATCATAATATTGAATTTTATGGATTATGCCAGCAATGTCAGAAAGATTAATTTTAAATATCTGAAAAAATTTTATTAGGAGGTGCAATTATGCCTTTTGGAGATAGAACAGGACCGTTAGGCTATGGACCTCGCACTGGCCGAGGAATGGGCTATTGCTCTGGTTTCCCGACTCCAGGATTTATGAATCCTGGACCGGGGTGGGGCTTTGGTCGCGGCTGGTTCGGACGAGGTCGAGGTTTTGGTTTTGGCCGAGGTTGGTTCGGTCGCGGTTTTGGTTGGGGAAGAGGTTGGGGCTTCGGCCGAGGGAGAGGCTGGCGACATTTCTTCGGCTATCCCTTGCCCCCCGGAGCACCCCCAGCTTTTTTTGGCCACCCCTATGGATATCCCTACTCATCTTACCCAGAGTACCCAGAAACCGAGACTGAACCAGTGGCCGAAGCAAAATCCAAACAATCCCCCAAAAGTTAACCCTGTGTGGTTCACCAACCTAGATAAAGGAGGTGACGGCCATGCCATTTGGAATGGGACCAGCTGGTTGGTGGTTTCTTTACCACCCCTATTACCGTTTTCCCTTCGGGCCTCCCTGGGCCCCTTATCTTAGCGAAAAAGACGAACTTTCCTTCCTGGAAGAAGAAGCCAAAATTCTCGAAAAAGAACTCCAGGCCATTAGAAAAAGAATTAATGAATTAAAAGCCAAATCGCAGTCATCATAATGGGGAAGACCGGAGAATTGAGGGTTAACCGGAATGAAGAAGGGCTGGTTACTACATCCAAGGAAGCCAGCCCTTCTCATTCTCNCAAATAAGCAACAAAAACAATTTTCTAAACTAAAGGAAAAGTAATAGAATTATTTATCCGGAATCATCAAGGAGTATCAAGATGAAAATAGCTATCGCCACGGATGACAATCAAGTTTCACCTCATTTTGGTCGCTGTTCAGCTTATACCGTTATTGAAGTCAAGGAAGGGAAAATAATCCACCGGGAAACAATCCCTAATCCAGGGCATCGACCTGGTTTTCTTCCTAACTACCTGGCCCAAAGAGGAGTAAATTGCATTATCGCCGGCGGGATGGGTCCCCGGGCCCAAAGCCTATTCGCGCAATTTAACATTGAAACCATAACCGGCATTCAAGGGCCGGTGGAAGAAGTAATTGATAAACTTCTCCGCCAGGAACTGGAAGAAGGCGAAGATCTCTGTGATCATCATCACTATGAACATGACCACTCGGAACAAAAATTAAAAGAACTCACCATCTCCCCGGGAGATAAAATTGCCATCACCGCTCAAGGAGATCACCTGGAGGCCGAGGTTGATCCCAGCTTTGGTCGATGTGCCTATTTCATCATCATCGAACCTCAGACCATGAATTTCCGCGCTTATCCTAATCCCAATCGAGAGCTCGCTCAGGGGGCTGGCATCAAAAGNGCCCAATTTCTGGCCCAACAAGGAGTCCGCGCCGTCCTGACAGGTGAATGCGGTCCAAAAGCTTCCCAGGTTCTGGCTGCCTCTGGAATCCAGATTATTACTGGAGCATCGGGCCCGGTACGTCAAGCCTTAAATTCAATCTATCCAGGAGAAGATAAATGAGTATTCAAGTCGACCCCAAGGTAGAAGAAAACCTTAAAAAAATTAAACACCGACTTCTTGTGTTCAGCGGCAAGGGAGGAGTGGGTAAAAGCACAGTCGCGGCCAATCTTGCCCTCGCCCTTTCCCAGAAAAATTTAATGGTAGGCCTGCTTGACGTCGACATTCACGGCCCCAACCTGGCTAAGATACTGGGCGTTGAAGATAGACGTCTGGATGTTTCACCGGAAGGAATCAAGCCAGTGGAAGTCAACGGTCATTTAAAACTGGTCTCCATGGCTTTTTTGCTAGAAGACCCCAACCTGCCTGTAATCTGGCGGGGGCCAATGAAAATGAAGGCCATTCAACAATTTCTGGGTGACGTCACATGGGGTGAATTGGATTGGTTGATCATCGATTCGCCTCCTGGAACTGGTGATGAACCTCTTTCTGTGGCTCAGCTGATTCCGGCTACAGGGGCTCTCATTGTGACCACTCCTCAGGAAATTTCCCTTCTTGATTCCAGAAAAGCAGTTACCTTCGCTCGTCGATTGAATCTGAAAATAGTGGGAATAGTCGAAAATATGAGCGGTCTGACCTGCCCTCATTGTGGGCAAAAAATCAATTTATTCAAAGAAGGGGGAGGTGAAGCCGCCGCTAAAGAGCTGGGCATTCCCTTTTTAGGCCGGATTCCCATAGATCCAGAAATTGTAGCTCTGGGCGATGANGGCCAACCATTTGTCGCTTCCCGNCCTGAATCAGAAGCAGCCAGAGCTTTTCAGAAAATAGTCGACCGCATTCTGAAGCCTTCATCATCCTAATTACTTAAGGAGGATAGCATGTATCAAACAAGAGGACGCTCAGGAAGTGGTTTTGGTCGTGGCCGGGGCAACCAAGGTCGAGGCCGAGGCGGAGGGGCTGGACCCGGAGGAAATTGTCTCTGCCCCTCCTGTGGTCACAGAATTTCTCATCCACGGGGNACCCCTTGTTCTCAAATTTCCTGCCCTAAATGCGGAGCACCTATGATCAGGGAGTAATAACTCATGCCTATCTATGAGTTTAAATGTCTCAACTGCGGACAAATCTTTGAAATATTCTTTAAATCCATTGAGGATTTCTCTCGACCGCAGTGTCCTCACTGTCAGAGTAAAAACACTGAAAAAATCTTCTCTACCCCTGCCCGTGTCTCTGTCTCTTCAACTAGACCCAGCGGTTTGACCTGTTGTGGCCGATCTGAGAGATGTGACACACCTCCCTGTGCTGTAAACGGGAGTTGTCGAAAAAATTAATTAAAATAAATTCTATGAGAGGATTACTAAACGAAAGAAGGGGAAAACAACCGACTGTTTTCCCCANCAAATACCATTATTACTTTTATTGGGAGGAACAAGTTGCACGAAAAGGAATATAAGACCATGGACACCAAGGTTATCCATGCCGGTCAGGAACCGGACCCGATTTATGGCGGAGTTTCAGTCCCTATTTTTCAGTCATCAACCTTTGCCTTTCAAAGCGCTGAGCAAGGCGCAGCTCGTTTTGCCGGGCAGGAAAAGGGTTACATTTATACCCGGATCGCCAACCCCACGATAAAAGCTCTGGAAGACAGCGTGGCCGCGCTGGAGAACGGCTATGGAGGAATCGCTACTTCCTCCGGCATGGCGGCAATTTCAACGGTTCTTTTCGGTTTGTTGGAAAAAGGCTCTCATCTCATTAGTACAGCTTCAGTTTATGGGGCCACCAGGGTCATGGTGGAAAACATTCTGGCCCGCTTTGCGATCTCGGCTGATTTTACCGACACCTCAAAGATAGATAACATCCGCCGCCTNATCCGTCCAGAAACGAAACTTTTATTCATTGAAACCCCGGCCAACCCGACACTGGTCTTAACGGACATTGCTGCCTGTGCTCAACTGGCCAAAGAGAAAAACCTCCTGTTGGTAGTNGACAACACCTTCGCCTCCCCCATCCTCCAAAACCCGATTGAAATGGGGGCCGATATAGTTCTCCATAGCGTCACCAAATTCCTTAACGGCCACAGCGACGTGGTAGGCGGAATTATTGTTCCTCGGGAAGAAGGCCTCTATCACCAACTCCGAAAAACGATGACTCTTCTGGGAGGGAATATGGATCCCCACCAGGCCTGGCTGGTTCTTCGAGGAATTAAAACTTTAGCCTTGCGGGTTCAGAAAAGCCAGGAAAATGCTCTTAAACTAGCCCGCTATTTGGCGGACCATCCAAAAGTAGCCTGGGTAAACTATCCGGGGCTGGAAACTCATCCCCAGCATGACCTGGCTCGCCGTCAAATGCGAGGGTTTGGGGCTATGATCTGTTTTGGCTTAAAAGGAGGCTTTGCCGCAGGAAAAAAGATGATCAACTCCGTCAAGGTAGCCACTCTCGCTGTTTCTCTGGGGGGAGTTGAATCTCTCATCCAGCACCCAGCCAGCATGACCCACGCGGGAGTTCCTCAACAAGAAAAAGAGCAGGCCGGTATAACTGACGATCTCATTCGCTTATCAGTCGGCTGCGAAGGATTTGAAGATCTTAAATCCGATTTGGAACAGGCATTAGCCCAAGTCTAACTCAGGGATGTCCCAGGCAAACATAACGATTGTTTATTGACCGGAAAATCAGATCTATGAAGCGGGTGGAACCAAATGAAACATCACCAACTAGCCAGAACCTCGGTTAAATTAACTATCCTTTATGACAACCATCCTTCTGNNAATCAAAGACTTAAGCCAGATTGGGGATTCGCCTGTCTAATCCAGGGTCTAGAGAAAACCATTCTCTTTGACACCGGGGCCAAAGGGGAGATTCTTCTAAACAATATGCGCCAGCTTAAATTATCTCCCATGCAAATAGAGTGTGTCTTTCTTTCCCATCACCACTCTGATCACATCGGTGGGCTGGCTAAGCTTATCGAGGCCAACCCTCATCTCAAAGTTTACTTCCCGGCATCCTTTCCGGAAAAAGATAAAAACAACTGGCGTCAAAAGGAAATTGATCTTCAAGAAATCACCTCCTCCTACAAACTCTGTCCTCAGGCTATCTCCACCGGAATCATCGAGGGATGGATAAAGGAACAATCCCTGGTCTTAGAAGTCCCCTCGGGAATAATCGTTATAACTGGATGCGCCCATCCTCGCATAGTTAATATAATTTCCTGGGTTAAACAACATTTCTCGCAGCCTATAACTCTTCTCATCGGAGGCTTTCATCTGGCCGGATTCAGCCCGAGAGAAATTTTGGAAATAATTCAGACATTTCGTCTGCAAGGAGTAAAAAAAGTTGCGCCGGCTCACTGCACGGGAGAGGAAGCAACATCACTTATCTCCCAAGAATATCAACAGGACTTTATCAGGATTACTGTAGGCCAAAGGTTGGAAATACAATGATCTGCAGCATTGCCAGCGGCAAAGGAGGCACAGGCAAGACAACGGTAGCCGTAAGTCTGGCTCTAAGCCTTAAAGAAAAAGAGCCAGTTCAATTTATTGACAGCGATGTCGAAGGCCCTAATGCCCANCTTTTCCTCCAACCCCAAATAATTTCTTCCCAGGAAGTCCTTCTTCCTGTCCCGGAAATAATTGAAGATAAATGTTCGCATTGTGGTCTCTGTGGGGAGGTGTGCGCTTATAACGCCCTGGCTGTTCTCCCGGACCAGGTGCTTGTTTTCTCTGAGCTCTGTCATGGTTGCGGGGGGTGTAGCCTGCTTTGCCCGGAGAAAGCAATTAGGGAAAAAGGAAGGCGCATCGGCCTAATCCATAAAGGAAAGCTGCCTCAACTGGAATTTCTTCAGGGACGACTCGACGCTGGCCAGCCGCTCTCGCCCCCGGTAATTCGAGAGCTTAAAAAGCTCATCTCTCCGGAAAGGGCGGTACTCATTGATTCTCCCCCCGGAACGTCCTGTCCAGCCGTAGAAAGCATAAAGGGCAGCGACTTTGTTCTTTTGGTAACCGAACCAACCCCCTTCGGACTCAATGACCTGAAACTTGCTGTGGAAACACTCAAAAAACTCCAACTTCCGGCCGGAATAATAATAAATCGCTCTCAGTCTCCTCATGACCGGATGATTGAGGAATATTGTCACCAGGAAAATCTACCCATTTTAATGAAAATTCCCTTCGACCGGGGGATCGCTCAGGCCTATTCAGAAGGCAAACCGTTACTCCAGTATCAGCCCTCCTATCAAAAGAAATTCCTGGAATTATGGGCCAGAATTAGGAAATTAATCCAATGAAACAACTGACCATTATTAGTGGCAAAGGAGGAACAGGCAAAACAACTATTGCCGCCTCCCTGGCTGTGCTGGCGAAAAAGAAAATTATTGTTGACGCCGATGTGGATGCCGCTAATCTTTTTCTTCTCTTATCTCCCCAAGTTAAAGAGACAAACCGGTTTTTTGGAGGAGTAAAGGCAGTAATCGAAGAGAATGGGTGCACTAGATGTCTGGAATGTTTGCCGGTTTGTCGTTTTCAAGCCATATCCCAAATCAGTTCTGGCCAGGTAGTGATCGACCCCCTCTCCTGTGAAGGATGTAAAATCTGTTCCTATGTTTGCTCCCCTGGAGCCATTAAATTGGAGAAAAATTATTCCGGGAATTGGTACATCTCCAATACTACTTACGGCCCCTTTGTTCATGCCCGCCTATCGCCCGGCGAAGAAAACTCGGGCAAACTGGTAACCGAGATAAGAAAGAAAGCCACTCAGTTGGCTGAAAAAGAGTCATTTGAGCTCATTCTCATTGACGGCCCCCCAGGAATTGGGTGCCCGGTCATCGCCTCTCTTTCTGGAAGCGATCTGGTGTTAGTCGTAACAGAACCCACACCAGCCGGGATTCATGACCTGGAGCGAGTAGTCCAAGCAGCCCGCCATTTTAAAGCCAGGGTTGGCTGCTGTCTCAATAAATTCGATCTTAATCCCACCCGCTCCGCGGAAATCGATGAATGGTGTACCCGGGAAAACATCCCTCTTCTCGGCCGCATTCCTTTTACCGAAGAAGTAACTGAATCACTTCGCCAGGGAAAGCCTTATCTCGAGTTGTTCCCCCATGGACGTGCTTCAACCTCTCTCATTCAGCTCTGGGAAAAAATAAAAAGAGAGTTATCTCTTTATTCTTAATANCTCTGGAGAGGAGGTCTTCTAGATGAATGCTGCGGCTAAAAATTGCTTTGAGAACAGCCTGATCAAGAACTAAGACTCTGGATCATAATGGTGACCGACTCTCTGAAACAAGAGGCTATTTACGCCAGATGGGTCAGTCGACTCTTTTTTAGGCATAATTTCTGGTATAATCATGGATAATAACTTCTCCTTATGGGGTTTGAGGTCAAACCCCGGTGAGGATAGTTTTTATTCGCTTAACTAAATATTTTTCAGAGGGGCTGAAGAATGTCTCAGAATAATAATAATGAAGATCTAGAAAAATTCACCCGGGAGCTTCAGGAACAAATCATGAATCAGCTCCGACAGCAATATTCGCCCGCCGTCATTGAGCGCTGGCAAAACCCCCGGAATTTCAAACGCCTCGATAAACCCGATGGTTACGCTAAAGTAAAGGGAAGCTGCGGTGACACGATGGAAATGTTTCTCAAGATCAAGAACGACCAGATTACCGAGTGCGGATTTTTTACTGACGGTTGTGGCACTACTATTGCCTGCGGAAGTATGGCTACCGAACTGGCTGAGGGCAAAACTTTCACCGAAGCACTCGCCCTGGTCAGCGCCGATGAAATTCTTAAAAGATTGGGCGGACTCCCGGAAGCAGATGTCCATTGTGCCCAATTGGCAGCCGAGACCATGCGACGCGCTCTGGCTGATTATCTCTTTCAGAAAAAACACCCTTGGAAAAAGATGTATCGCCAACCAGGAGAAGAATGAAGGTCTCCCNGCCCCGGGTAGTCAAAAGGGCGATGTCCTAAAGCTAACTATTTAATTAAAAATTACTGACCAAAGAGGCCATAAAGAAAACTTGTTTTTTCTAGAAAAGTTGGTTAAAACTAATTTTTCTCCCCCTAATTAACTAAGGAGGTCTAAGCAGAATGAGAAATTGCCACCAGGAAGATAATCTAAAAAATTGCACCTGTACCTGGGAACCCTGTAGTCGGAAGGGTGTTTGTTGTGAATGTCTTCAGTATCACTGGAAAATGGGTGAGCTCCCCGGATGCCTCTTTCCCCCTGAAGTTGAGAGGACTTACGATCGGTCAATCAGGCGATTCATTGAAACCTATAAGGACCGGATCTAACGCTATGAATTTAAGCCAGTTCCTCTCCGGCAACTGTGTCCCCACCAAACCCTCAGCCAGCCTGAATATTTATTCACCAGCGATCACCAAGTCTTGGCCGTCTCTTTTTATAGCCCAAAAAATTCACCTAACTGGTTATCAAAGGGAAATTTTTAAATCAGAATAAGGATAGTTAATCCTCTGAAGATTGCAGGAGAAAGATAATCATGAATATTAAAAAGATCGATGAATTAAGTCGAGAAGAATTACTTGAACTCCTTACGGATGCGGCTAAAAACTGGTTGGCTCATGACGGCTTATGGTTCCGGGCCGTCGAAGAGCATTTTGGGATGGAAGTTGCTCTCGAACTAGACCGTCAGGCCTGGGAAAAATTTACGGTAATTGAAGCCAAACGGATTATGAAACATCTTCACCTCGAACCTGGCGGAGGAATTCCAGCTCTTATTCAAGCCCTTGAATTCCGGCTTTATGCCCGGATAAACCGTCAGGAGGTAGTTGAAGTAAGTGATAACCGGTGTGTTTTTCGCATGCTCTCCTGTCGGGTTCAGGAAGCCCGACAACGCCAGGGATTATCCGACTTCCCCTGTAAATCAGTCGGCTTAGTTGAATACAGAGAATTCGCTAAAACCATTGACCCCCGTCTGGAAACCCGCTGCCTAATCTGTCCCCCTGATCCTCATCCGGCTGATGTCTGGTGTGCCTGGGAATTTGTTCTTAAGAAATGACTCTTTCACAGGATTAATCAGGAAAGAGAAGCCTCATGGAATGAGGAAGCTTTCAACTTAAATTTTTAACTTTTCAAATAATAATTTTTGTGATAAATTTATTCCTCGAAGGCTCTTCTTCGAGATTTTTTCTGAAAGAGGAGGTTGTCTTCCTTAAAGAAAAAGAAGAACCCGAGTTTTTCCAGTTTCTTCTTCGATATAAGCATGTCCCCTTAAGAAAAAAATTCGCTTTTTTTCAGCCACAATTCTCATTATTTTCATCTTAAGAAAGGAGTCTTCATGTTTGAAAACACCCATTTTCCTAAAGCTAAAAAATTCTGGCAATCAGGCAAATTCTACGATTGGTCCCAACCTAATATACATGCTATGACTCACGCTCTTCATTATGGGACATCTGTTTTTGAAGGAATAAGGGCTTATAATACAGACCGGGGGCCCGCCATCTTCCGGCTGCCGGAACATATCGACCGTCTTTTCCTGTCCGCCTCTGTCCAACAGATGAACGTCCCTTATTCCAAAGAAGAAATAATCGACATCATAAAAAAAGTCATCAAAGAAAATCAACTCCAAACAGCCTATATCCGGCCACTTCTCTTTTATTCTTATGGAAATCTGGGGCTTGTTCCCCGGGTATGTCCGGTGGAACTAAATGTCGCTGCCTGGGAATGGGGAGCTTATCTAGGAGAAAAAGCGGAAACGGGTGTTCATGTTTTCATTCTTCCCCAACGTCGATTTCACCATTCTCAACTCGATATGAGAGCGAAACTGGGCGGCATGTATGTTCAATCCGCCATCGCCGGAATGGAAGCCCGAGCTCGCGGTTATGATGAAGGAGTCTTTCTTAATTTGGAAGGCCGGGTGGCTGAAGGCCCAGGAGAAAACATATTCATTGTCAAAAATGGGGTCCTCAAAACTAATGATAATTCAGAGTCTATCCTGGAAGGAATCACCCGAAGTAGCCTCCTGGAAATTGCCGCTTACTTAGGTTTCCCTACAGAAATAGGCCCAATCACCAAAGAAGAATTTTTCACTGCGGATGAGGCCTTTTTCTGTGGTACTGCGGTTGAAGTAACCCCCATTGTGAAAATTAGTGATGGTTCAGAATCCGACAGTGCTTCCCGGGAGTACACTCTGGGGGCAGGTTCGCCCGGAGAAATCACCCTCAAAATGCGTCAAACTTACAAGGACGTCGTTTCCGGGAAAATACCGGAATTCATCAAATGGTTGACCTTTGTTAATGAATGACGTTCCTCCAGGAAATCANTGTTTTTCCTCCCAAGGGGCTGCCAATAATTAACTATTTTACTAATTTTGCTCTTGAATCTTTTTATTCATAAAATATCTCTCCTGCGGAAGCCAGCGGAAAATTTCAGCTTAAAAAGCCAGGNAAAAAACAACGCCAGGGCGGGAAGGAAGTGAGGGGTTGGCCATAATGAGAAGTGGCGGAGACTTTAAATCAGAAAAAACAGAGAAGATCCCGGCCAAAGGAGTATACTTGCTTCTCCTTTACCTGCCGCAAAATTGTTCTCTTCAAATGGGTCAAAAAGGGATCATTGACTTCCCCGCTGGATATTACATTTATGTCGGCCGAGCCAGAAAAAATCTCGCCTCCCGGTTAAAACGTCATCTTTCACCCCCAAAAAATCTTTACTGGCACATTGATTATTTCCGGCAAAGAGCCCAGCTCAACGGCATCTGGCTAAAACGCCCAACTCCACTGAATGATTTAAAAACAGAAGAATGTTTTCTAGCCGAAAAAATCCGCCACCATTCCTCTTTCCTCCTTCCTCAACTAAAAAAATTAGGGGCTTCTGACTGCGGCTGTCCCGGACACTTTATCTATCTGGGAATAAATCAACAGGAGATCATTTCCTTCCTTTCTCAAGTTAAATACCTGAGGAGGATCAATTATGGAATTTATCTTTAAACCAATTGGCCTCGTCCATTCGCCCTTCAAAAAAAGTGAAGATATCCCCCGAGAAAAAAATTTAGACCCAAACGGATTCAAATCAGTTAAAGGCACTCTAGAAATNTTCCCTGAATTTGCCAAAGGACTTGATGAAATTGATGGCTTTTCCTATCTTTATGTTATTTTTGTCTTTCATCAAGCTAGAGAAAGAAAATTAATCTCCTATCCTCCTCACGACGGCCATCCAAGAGGGGTTTTTGCTACCCGCAGCCCTCGCCGACCCAATCCCATCGGCCTGACCATTGTCCGGTTTCTCCACCGCGAAGGAAGAATCCTCCATGTCCAAGATATTGATATGATCGAAGGTACACCTATTTTAGACATAAAACCCTATACTCATAAAGACATGAAACAAGACGCCCGCTTTGGCTGGCTGGAAAAACATCTTCCTTGACCTTCCATGCCCGGCCTGGTTTAAAAGACATTATCCGGAAAGGTATCTGGCAAACTTTTCAAAAGCCTGATTTTCTTTTTTTTAATCTTTTCAAAAAACACTCNCCCCAGAAAACAAAACTCAAGTTGTACTCTAATTTAAAAATCTATCCTTGGAACCGCTTGTCTCACCAAAAGAGAGAATTTAAAAAAATCATCCTGGAGTTAAATCAATTTCCAGCCCAGGATAAAAGGCCTTTTTGTTTTTTTTTCTTTTATTTTCTGGTATATATAAAGGAAAAATGGAATGGACCAAAAACCTCAGGTATAAAACCCTGCCTTTTGGTCAATCCTTCTCGAAGGAGGTANACTGATGAAGATGGTTTCTTGGCTACTCACCCTTTGTCTTCTCTCTCTCTTTATATTCCCTCATAGTCTCCAGGCATCTCAGGTATTCCCTTATAACTACAAAATTGAAGAATTAGAAAACGGGTTAAAAGTTGTCTCTATTCCCTTAAAAAACCCGGATATTATTTCTTACTATACGATTGTCCGCTCCGGCTCACGCAATGAAATTGAACCAGGGAAATCCGGTTTCGCTCATTTCTTCGAACATATGATGTTCAAAGGCACTAAAACCATGCCTCGAGAAGCTTATGATAACTTCCTTACCCGATTAGGAGCCGGCACAAATGGCTACACCACCGATGACTACACCTGCTATTTCGTGGTCTTTGCTGGACGAGATCACCTGGAAGATGTCGTCCGTGTGGAAGCTGATCGATTCATTAATCTTTACTTTGATGAAGAAATGCTTAAAACAGAAGCCCCGGTCATTGAAGGAGAGTATTATTCGAGCGTCTCCAACCCCTTCCGCCGTCTATATGAACTTCTTCGCCACACCGCCTTTGAAAAACACTCCTATAAACATACTACCCTGGGTTATCTGGAAGATATCAAAGATATGCCAAATGAATATGAATATTCTCAATTGTATAAAAAGAGATTCTATGCTCCGGATAATACTATCCTCTTAGTTGTGGGAGACTTTGACCACGAAGAACTAATGACTTATGTTAGAAAATATTACAGCCCCTGGAAAAAATCAGGATATCAGCTGGTCACTCCTACTGAACCTCCCCAGAGAAAACAAAAAAGAGCCCATTATGAATGGCCCACAAAAACTCTACCTCGATTAGCTATTGCTTTTCACGGCCCAGCTTATTCGGACAGCAAGATCGATAAGGCCGCTTTAGACTTGCTGGCAGAAATTTACTTCTCCCGTCGCTCGCCTCTCTACCAACGGTTAGTCATTGACGAACAAATCTGTTTTTCCTTAAATGCCAGCTTTCCAGATAGACGTGATCCTTACCTGCTTATCTTCACTGCTGTTCTTAAGGATGAAAAGGACTTACCGCTGGTGGAAAAAGCTATTTTTGATGAATTAACCAAAGCCAAGAACGAGCCTGTTTCCGAAGATCTCCTTCAGGACATTAAATCTAATCTTAAATATTCTTTTCTGCGGGCCATGGAAACCACTGACGGCGTCGCTGGAACTCTGGCTTTCTATATCAATCTCTCCGCTGACCCCGGAACTGTTAATCGACTCTTCAAGCTTTATGAAAAGATATCTCCCCAGGATATCCAGGAAATAGCCAAAAAATACTTTACAATTAATAACTCCACCGTAGTTACTTTAACTGGAGGGAAAGGAAAATGAAGCCAATAATCAATCGACTTATAATTGCCGGCCTGGCTCTGGGGTTGATTGGTCTCTCTTTCGCCTGTTTCAAGAAAAGCACTCCTCCTCTCCGCACAGAACTTCTCCCCGTGGCAGACAATCCCTTTGTCAGTTTTCGGATCCTCCTCAATGTGGGTTCAGCTCATGACCCCATTGGAAAAGAAGGATTATGTTACCTGACGATGTCTATGCTGGCTAACGGAGGCAGTAAGAACATAACCTATAAAGATATTCAGAACATGTTCTACCCCATGGCTGCTTCACTCAGACTCCAGGTGGATAAAGAAATGTCGGTATTCACCGGGACAATTCACATCGACAACCTCGAAAATTACTATAATATTCTCAAAGATATGCTCCTCAATCCGGGATTCCGCGAGGAAGACTTTATCCGCCTCAAGACCAATCAGCTCAACTTCCTGGAAAAAACTCTGGTCAACAACATGGATGAGCAATTCGGCAAAGAAATCCTCAACCTCATGCTCTACGAAGACCATCCTTATGGTCACCATGAAGCAGGCACAGTGGAAAGTGTCCGTAAACTTACTCTAGAAGATGTGAAAAACTTCTACCAGACTCACTTCGTCCAAGGCAACCTCGTCATTGGACTAGCCGGGGGTTACCCGGCCAACTTTCCCGAAAAAGTAATCAATGACTTTTCCCAGCTTCCCGAGGGCCAGACACCAAAGCTGCAGCTNCCCCAACCTCGCGCCCCTCAGGGTCTNGAAATTATGATCGCTGAAAAAAAGACCCCGGCCACAGCTATCTCCATAGGCTTCCCCATCCAACTCACCCGGGCCGACGATGACTTTTTTGCTCTGTGGATTGCCCAAGCTCACTTTGGAGAACACCGTCAACACCTTTCTTGGCTGTTTCAGAAAATAAGAGAAGAAAGAGGCCAGAATTACGGAGACTATGCCTATATCGAACACTTTGTCCAGGGTCGGGATAAATTTCCTGAACCCAACCACTGCCGGCAGCAACAATACTTTTCTATCTGGATCAGACCCCTGGCTAATTCCAACCGACATTTCGTCCTCCGGCAGGCAATTCGAGAGTTAAAGAAACTGGTAGAAGAAGGGGTTCCCCGCGAACGCTTCGAGCTGGCCCGGGAGTACCTTCTCAATTACACCAAACTTTATGCCCAAACTCTGGGAGAGCGCCTCGGGTGGCAGATGGATTCCCACTATTATGGGTATGAAGATTTTCTGGCTGAAGTGCAGAAAAGACTCCCCAAAATCACTCACGAGGAAGTTAACCGGGCCGTCCGTAAATACCTCAATTTTGAAAATCTGTATATTGCGATTATTACCGATGATGCTCAGAGTCTGAAAGAAGCCCTGGTGGCCAATACTCCTTCACCCATTACCTATGCTAATCCCAATATGCCTCGAGAAATCCTGGATGAAGATTTAATCATTCAAAACTTCCCTTTAAGTGTTAATCCCGATAAAGTCTGGATTGCTCCGGCTTCGGCCTTCTTTCAAACAGTCGGACTGCCTCGCCAACNATAAGAAAATAATCCAACTGAGATGGGGTCTATTTAAAAAAATCACCATAAGACAATAGANCACTTCTTTAGGTGGAGAAAATGAAAAATGGATATACTCGGCTAAAAAGNCTTCTGGTCTTTCTGGGATTAGGATTGAGCCTCAATTTGTTTCTAGACGGCCAGAATCTACTGGAGAAACTCGCACGTGTCCAAAACTTTCAAAGCGCTCGAATTTCTTCTTTTGACCGNAGTGGAGGGAACAAAGACCGTCTCACTATTCTCCCAGGCCAGACAGTGGTCCTNGCTGAAATCCCAGGACCTGGAGCCATTCATCACATCTGGGTTACAGTGGCCGCAGAGCCTTTTTACGGCCGAAAACTTATCCTCAGGATGTATTGGGACGGTGAACTCCACCCTTCCGTCGAAGCTCCTCTGGGTGACTTCTTCGGGGTAGGCCATGGCTTAAACCGCAATCTCCATTCCCTGCCCATTGCTTGCTCTTCAAACGGCCGGGCCCGCAATTGTTATTGGTACATGCCCTTTCAAAAATCCGCCAGGATAACTATTACCAATGAAGGAAGATCTCCCGTAGGAGCTTTTTATTATTATATTGATTATCGCCGCTTCACCCATCTCCCCCCCGAGACTCCCTACTTTCACGCTCAATATCGCCAGGAATTCCCCTGTCAACCCGGGAAAAACTATCTTATTCTCGAAGCAAAAGGGTCAGGACATTATGTTGGTTGTAATTTGAGTATTCTCCAGCAATCAATTGGCTGGTGGGGTGAAGGCGATGATATGATTTATGTGGACGGGGAAGAATTTCCCTCCCTCCACGGTACCGGCTCAGAAGATTATTTCTCTGATGCCTGGGGAATGAGAGAGGACGCCAACCTTTTCTATGGATGTCCCCTGCAGGAACCTGATTTTCAGGTAGGATCAAAAGCCACTGTTTATCGTTTCCACATTCCTGATCCAATTCCCTTTTCCCGATCAATTAAGGTGACCATCGAACATGGTCACAATAATAATCGTTCTGACTACTTCTCCTCAGTAGCTTACTGGTATCAACTTGAACCGCACCAACCTTTCCCCTCTTTACCGGATGTAGCCTCACGTCTTCCTTATGCCTATGAAGAAGCTGCATCTCTGGTGTTACCGGAATGGCAAAAGGAGGACTTCCAGAAATCATCCAGTATGACGTGGGTCGATTCTAATCTTAAATGGCGAATCTCAGCCAAGCGCCTGGTCTTCTCCCGTCTAAAAGAATATGCCCCCCAGTGGAACAAGGCTACCCCTGGTTAAAACAGATGGAGCTCAACCGGGGGAGGAAGTCGTCTTTACTTTTTTTGTCCCGACAAGCGAATCCTATCAGCTTACCCTTTTCTATCTTCAGGGGCCAAACATGGGGAATTATGATGTTATTCTGGTCGAAGACCAATCGAAGTCAGTCTCCNCCGTGGCTACCATTAAAGCCTTTAAAGAAAATGTGGCCATCGGCAAAATAGATATTCCAACTCTTCTATTGCGGGAAGGACCTAACACGCTCATTTTTCGCCNAAAAGAGGACTCTCCCCGAGAATTCGGTTTTATCACCTGCGAAATCAAACCAGACCAGCCTCGTTTCATTCAACAGTGGCAGCTCATTGGTCCTTTTGATGCCCCGGATATGAGCTNCCTCGAAAAACCTTACCCTCCGGAAAAAGAAATTAACCTGGAGCAAATTTACCGGGGGAAAAATCAACAAGAAATCACCTGGCAGGTCATCAAATCTCATCCTTCGGGTTATATCCGGCTGGACGATACTCTGCAGCCTCCAAATCAGGGCATCGCCTATGCTCTTGTCTATATTTATTCTCCGGAAAAATTTCCAACCAAACTTCTTNTTGGCAGTGATGATGGCCTCCGGATCTGGCTGAATGACCAACTCCTCCACACCAACCCGGCTTACCGCGCCGCTTATCCCGATCAAGACTCAATTCNGGTCACCCTCCATAAAGGATGGAATAAACTTCTTCTTAAAATCCTCCAGGGAGAAGGAGGCTGGGGTTTCTACGCCCGTTTCATTGATCCAGAAAAGAAGCTTCGCTTTTCCTGTCAGCCACCCCCACAATAGAATAGAAACCGCTCTCCCTATCTCCCAATTGCCATCCTGATCGGTTTGGTATAAACTTGCTTTAAGTTTTAAATGAAAACACCGTTTGAAACTCAGGAACTCAGGCGATACTGGAATGCCTCCATGGACCGCTTGCCTTCCTATCATGAGGCTCCCTCTACCCAAATATATCGATTAGAGGAAATCCAAGTTATCAAAGAATTCCTTTCCCCCCTTGAAGGAAAACTGTTCTTAAAAACCGATCTCTGGAATGAAGTCAAAAACACCCGCATCCTCCACTGGTCAGCTGCTCAGGGAGCCTTTACCTTTGCTTTTGATATATCTGACCGGGTAACCAAGCAGGCCAAAGAAACTCTACCGCATCAATCGCCTTCCGCCCATCTCTGCGTGGCTGACATCCGCTGGCTTCCCTATCAGGATAAAATTTTCGATTGTATTTATTCCATGGGCACGGCTGAACACACCCCTGAATATCTTCTTGCTTTTCAGGAGCTCTATCGTGTCCTTAAACCTGGCGGCAAGGCAATTATCGGCGTACCCAATAAATTCGATCCTTTTCTCCGGCCCTTCCTGGTGTGGTTTCTTCAGAAGACCAAGGTTTATTCATTCGGCTACGAAAAATCGTTTTCCCGGCGAGAATTAACCTCTCTCCTCACCCGGATTGGTTTCGAGATCATCGGTCATTCCTCCATTCTTTTTATGCCCGGAATTCTCCGGATGGCCGACCTCTTTTTCTATACCCGGGCTCCCTGGTTATTAGTCACCACCATCTGGCCAGTTAAGTTTTTTCACTATTTATATAATAAATTTAAATTCCTCCAGCATCACGGTTATCTTCTCGCCCTGGCTGTACGTCGGCCAATAACTCCCCCGAAAGAGAACAATTAAAATGAAACTCTACGGGTTACCTCCCAATGCCTGGCTACCTCTGGTCCAATCCCGGTATCGGCGGTTGGATACCTTCTGGTCGGAATTTATCAACCAGACTCTACGACTGCTCCGGCTGCCCCACGTCTTCCGTTTAACCACGGTCGGTATTGAAACCAACAATACCTGTAACTTAAAGTGTGCCCATTGTCCCACCAATACAACCATGCAACGAGCCAAAGGATTCATGTCTTGGCAGCTCTTTCAAAATATTATTGATCAAAATCCCGGGATAAAACGAGTCTACCTTACTAATTGGGGTGAGCCTCTTCTCCATCCCCAACTGGTGGAGATGATTGATTATGCTCATCAAAAAGGCAAACTGACCGCGTTAACTACCAATGCAACTATTCTGGATGAATCAACCAGTCGGCAGCTTATCCAGGCGGGATTAAACATTCTTAAAATTTCTATTGACGGCGGTGAGGAGAGTTTTGAAAAGGTCAGGGGATTCGCCTATCAAACTCTGGAAAAAAACGTCCTTAATTTTGTCAAATTACGGAATGCTTTGGGTGCCCAGACATGGATTGAAGCGTCTATGCTCGTTTTTGAAGAAACACTTCCTCATATTGAACAATTCTTTAACCTCTGGAAAAACCGGGTGGATTATGTGCATCTTCAACCTAAATTTTTTACTTTTAAACGAAAAAAAATGACTGCCTGCCGGGATCTTTGGAGGATTCTAGTCGTTCTCTGGGATGGGACAGTTGTCCCTTGTTGTGCCGATGCCGAAGGAGAACTGACGTTAGGAAATGCCACCACAGACTCTCTGGAAGACATCTTCAAAGGAGCCAGAATGACTTTTCTCCGCCGGGCCCATCTTAGGGGGGATCTAAGCGGTTTATTATGTGAAAAATGCCTCCCTTATTTCACTGATTACCATATTTCTGTGAAACGAGCCAAACAACTGAAGCTAAATCAATCTCAAGATTAATGAGCTCCTGACGAAAAACTGTCCCTCAAAAGGCACCGGGCGCAAATTTTTGGGGACAGACTATTTAGTTACTTCATCAGCTGCCTGACGGATTATTGCCCACGCCTCCCTCACATGCTCCTCTTCAGTTGTCCGGGAGCCGACTACTAACCGAATTGTGTATTTTCCCCTCAATGAAGTATGGGTCAGGAAAATCCGCCCCGATTTATTGATTTTTTGATGAAAAGACCGATTCAACTCATTTAATTCTGCCTCGCTCCGGCCATCATTCAGACGAAAACAAACCAGAGAAAAATGGACGGGAGCCAATATCTCAAATCTTTCATCATCCTCAAGCCATTCCTTAAACATCTGAGCCAGACGGATATGTTTCCTGATAATTGCCTGGAGACCTGAGACTCCATAATAGCGAAGGACAAACCACAATTTCAAAGCACGAAATCTTCGACCGAGCTGGATACCCCAATCCCGGTAATTATTCACCACGGCATCCACCCCGGTTTTCAGGTATTCAGGATGAATTTCAAATGTTCTGATCAGCGCCTCTTTATCCTTAATGAAATAAACCGAACAATCAAAATTAGTCAACATCCATTTATGAGGATTAAATACAAAAGAATCAACATGTTCCATGCCCTCCAGAATCCATCGTTTTTCCGGCAGAATAGCGGCAGTGCCAGCATAGGCCGCATCCACATGCAGCCACAGCCCATGTTTCTGGCAGATACGCCCGATGGGAGCCAGGGGATCGACGGCTCCAGAGGAAGTTGTTCCCAGGGTAGCCACCACACAAGCAGGCTGATATCCCTCGGCCTTATCCTGATTAATCGCTTCTTCCAGAGCTTCGGGAATTAGAGCATAGTTCTCATCAGCGGGAATATAGCGGAGGGCCTCGCGGCCATAACCGGCGATTTTCACTCCCTTTTCCACGCTAGAATGAGCTTCCTGTGAAGCATAAACACATAAAGGTAGTTTAATTCCTTTTAAGTTAGCCTGATAATCCGTCGCTTTCTCTCGAGCGGTTAAAAGAGCCACCAGAGTAGAAGTGGAAGCAGTGTCCTGAATAACCCCAGCTAATCCCGACGGCAGCCCAAGCATCTGGCGAAGCCAACCGCAAACCACTTCTTCCAGTTCAGTGGCGGCCGGAGATGTTTTCCAAATCATACACTGGGCGCCCAAACCAGCGGTTAATAACTCCGCCAGAATAGAAGGGGGGCTATTATTGGCCGGAAAATAAGCAAACCACCCGGGATGCTGCCAATGAGTCATTCCGGGAAGAATAATTTTTTCAAAATCGTGGAATATCTCAGTTATAGATTCTCCTTCCTCCGGTGGAGAATGGGGAATTTTGTTCTTGATCTCTCCTGGTTGAAGAGGAGAACAAACAGGATAGTCACCCACTCTACTTAGATAATCGACAACCCAATCCACAAATAAATAGCCAAATCTTTTAAATTCCTCTTGATTCATCTTCTAATTCTCCAGATTAAATAAATCATCTCCATTTTAAAAAACCCTTATCACCAAATCAAACTAGATAAATTTCCAGGNACATCGCCCTCCTAAATGCCTGAGACTCTCTTCAAGGCAATTGCCAAAAAACAACTTACTTTCCTCTCTTTTTCAGGTTCATCACCCTTTTGGAGATCTAGAGGTTANAGTCTATGACCATCAATCAGCCCCGTCCTTTTTCATTAGGTGAAGAATCGTGTCAAAAATAAGGTTATTTAATCTTATTTGCAGCAATTTCCCCTTATAAATCATAAATTTTCAAAAATTATAAATTTTTTCTTGATTTTTAATTTTTTAATGTGATATAATTAAAAGTAGTAATTTTAAGGGGGGGNAGAAGAAAGACATCGCCAGTAGTTTTTGTGTTAACTAATTGATTTCGCATCAGTTATTAAAATTGCCAAAGAAATCANTTGATTTACTTTTTTAAAAAATTAGCGCTCTCGGGAGAGCGTAAAAGTAAAAATGCAAATTTTCCCAAATTTTAGTTGAAATATCCAAAAAAAATGACTTTTTTTCCTCTTTCGGCAACTAAATCCTTTGATTTTTCGTATCTTTTTATGGAGATGGTTGATATCATCATTAAAAAACAGCCCACTTTTAGGGGCATAAGAATAAACATTACCAATCAATCCTCTCCCCTTAATTGTAGATTTACTTATCTCCATTAAATCCCCTTACCCATAAATCCATCCCCTCTTTGGCTGCCTCATCCGGGGCAGCCGTCTATCAACTAAACTGACTCTCTCAGGGAATGTCAACACCTGTAGTGGTCATGGTTAATTGGCCATGTTTAACATTGCGAAGAGTGAGCAACTCCTGGGCAATCTTTTTTACCCGGGAAACAGTTCCCTTTAAAACAATTATTTCCAGACAATTATGAGCATCCAGATGAACATGCAGGGAAGCAATAACTGCCTGGACATATCGATGTTGTATTTGATTAAGGACTTCAGTCAGTTCTCTGGTGCCGTGATCATAAACCAGCGCCAGCACCCCAACTACTTTTTTCCCGGGGACCTTCCATTCCTCTTTGATCAATCTTTCCCGGATTAAATCTCTGATAGCTTCCGAGCGGTTAGAATAGCCAATTTCTTTAAGAAGAGAATCATATTTCCTTAAAAGTTCGGTATCAACTGAAATACTAAATCTCGTTACTTTTTCCATGGCTTTCCCTCAATCTTAAGCTGGTAAAACAATAATGCATCTTCCTCTTATGTGTCAATATTAATCCCTGTTTCGAAGAACAAAATCATTCTTGTTGTCTCTCCCTTAAAGAAAAAATTTTAATAAGGTCTTGACATCTTCCATCTCTTAGCTATAATGATTTTCCTAAATGGAAGAGAAAAAAGAAACTCTCCTCTCCCTCCCCATAACCCCTCCTGTTTGCACAACTTCCAATAATAATCGGGCGGTCCCCACCGCCCGATAACTCTATTTTCTGTCTTTTCCCTCACCTGAATTCAGATTAAAGGAGGAAATTATGGCTACTCGATTGATTTTACCACCTGACTATAAACCCGCCCTCGATGTTCTGGAAACAGAGAAGGCGATTATGGAAATCAAACTTACCTTTCAACGCTTACTGGCTGAGAAACTNAATCTTCAGCGGGTGACTGCTCCTCTTTTTGTTCAATCCGGAACAGGAATTAATGATGATCTCAACGGGATTGAACGCCCCCTCAAATTTTCGGTCACCAACCTGAATCACACTCAAGCAGAAATAGTTCAATCTCTGGCGAAATGGAAAAGATTGGCTCTCGCCAAATTAAAGATCCCGCCGGGAAAAGGGATCTACACCGATATGAACGCTATCCGGCCGGATGAAATTCTGGACAACCTCCACTCAATTTATGTTGACCAGTGGGATTGGGAAAGAGTCATCACCCCAGAAGAAAGGTCCTTATCTTTTCTCAAAGAAATCGTCAGCAAAATTTATCAGTGTATTTTCCAGATGGAAACAATTATCTGTCAAAAATATCCCCAGTTCACCCCCTTCCTCCCNCCAAAAATCCACTTTATTCATGCTCAAAGACTCCAGGCNCTGTTCCCTCAGCTCTCACCCCGGGAAAGAGAAGACAGAATCTGCAAAACACACGGCGCTGTATTTATCCAGGGAATAGGTCTTCCTCTAACTGATGGCCAACCCCATGATGGCCGGGCTCCTGATTACGATGATTGGACCTCCCCCACGGAAGAAGGACCCGGGTTGAATGGAGATATCCTCATCTGGTATCCACCTCTTCAGCAGGCTTTTGAACTTTCTTCAATGGGGATTAGAGTAGATGCGGCCACCCTTCTTCGGCAGTTAAAAATAACCGGCTGCGAGGAGCGACGCCATCTATACTTCCACCGACTCCTTTTAGAAGGAAAACTTCCCCTCTCCATCGGTGGGGGCATCGGCCAAAGCCGATTGTGCATGTTTCTCTTAAGAAAAGTGCATATTGGTGAAGTTCAAGTTGGAATCTGGGACATGGAAACAATCAGACTATGTGAACAACATAATATAACCCTGCTCTAAATTCAGGTAAGTTCTATTGACAAACTCCTCCAGGTTCTTTTAAACTTAAAACTTACTGCCCAAGATAACTTGGGAACAGTTGACTGGTTTAGGGGCGAGGGAAGTCCGTGAAAATCGGACACAGCCCCCGCTACTGTGATCGGTGACGAATTCCAGATTACGCCACTGCCCTCCCCGAGGGTGGGAAGGCCTGGAAGGAGGATGACCCGAGAGTCAGGAGACCTCCCCTTAAACCATTCAACCCCAACTTCGGGAGGAAGGTAAGGTTGAGCACAAATTTACCGCTAATCATTCTCTCAATCTTATCCAACCAGTTTTTCCAAACGAAGTGTGGGGGCCATTTTAGTCCAAAGGAGGCTCTCACCCATGAAAAAATCACTCATCATTTTCCTTCTCTGGTCTCTGGTCGGTCCTGTATCCCTATTGTCCAAAGAAAGTAACCCTGACCAAAAACCGCCTAAAATCCACCATCAAATTACAGTCACCGCCACCAGGATTAAAACCACTCCCCGGGAAACTGGAGCGTCCATCATCATTATCACTAAAGAAGAATTGATTCAAACCGGAGAACCACTACTCATTAATGCTCTCCAGAAAAGCGCAGCTATCTCGATGATTCAAACCGGTCCCGCAGGAATGGCGACGTCTCTTTTTCTTCGTGGGGCCAATTCAGAACATACCCTGGTAATGATCGATGGAGTAGAGGTGAATGATCCCATCTCTCCTTCCCGCTCCTTCGATTTAGCCCACCTTCAGACGGAAAATATTGAACGTGTCGAAATCCTTCTCGGTCCTCAAAGTCCCCTTTATGGTTCTGACGCTCTGGGTGGGGTAATTAATATCATTACTTCTTCCGGCCAGGGCAAACCTCATCTTGAATTCTCCGGCCTTGTTGGCTCCTGGAAAACAAATCAAGCCCAAATCTCCTCTTCAGGTGAATGGCGCCAACTTGCCTTTTCCTTCAGCCTGTCTCATTTTCAGGACGAAGGCATTTCCGCGGCCAGCGCTGTTTATCCCGGCAACACCGAAAAAGATGGCTACCGCAACTTATCCTTCTCGGGCCGTACAGATTTGACCTTTTCCCCTGAGAACAAACTCAGTTTTTTTCTCCGGATTATCCGTGCCCGGGCTGAAATAGATAATTTTGGCGGGCCTTACGGTGATGACCCCAATAATCTACAAAAAAACCGCCATCTAATCAGCCGACTGCAATGGCGAAATTTTCTCTTCAGCTCCCGGTGGGAACAGCTTCTTTCGGTCAACCTGGTTTATCACCATCGAAAAAATAGAAATCCAGCTGATGACACCTATCCTAACTATTCAGACCAGGCCGATTTTAAGAGCATGTTTATCAAACTGGATTGGCAACATAACCTATACCTCCATCCTCAGAACACTCTCACTTTTGGGGTGGATTTCAAAAAAGAAACCGGCCAATCCGAATATATCAGTTTCAATCCCTGGGGTAAGGTTGCTAGCACCTTTCCCAACCACCAGGCTCATTCCGCCGGTTTTTACCTTCAGGACTTCATCCGCCTCCAGCCATACTTTTTCTGCCAGGTGGGATTCCGCTGGGACCATTATTCGCATTTCGGTTCGGTGGTGACTTACCGGCTCACTCCTTCGATTATCCTGCCTCTCACCCGGACTCAATTAAAAATGAGCTTCGGTTCCGGCTTCAAAGCTCCCTCACTCTATCAACTTTATGCCCCGCCATCTCTCTATGGACCTATCGGCAATGAGGATCTCCAGCCTGAAAAATCCAGAGGCTGGGAAATCGGTTGTCATCAACCTTTCTTCAAAAATAAAACTCAGCTGGCCCTCACTTTCTTTTCTCAGGATTACGATAATCTGATTCAATTTGACTTCTTTCGGGGATATATCAATACAGGTAAAGCTCGCTCACGGGGATGGGAAATTTCTGGAAGCACAATCCTGTTTAACCATTTCCAGGTCACTCTTGATTACACTCACCTCCAGGCCCGGGATCGGCAAACCAATCAGCCTCTTCTCCGCCGACCCGCAACCCGGTTGAATCTCGGCCTGCATTTTAATATAAAAGAAAAACTCCGAACCACCCTTCTTTTGCTTTATTACGGACAACGGGACGATCTTGATTACTCTCTCTGGCCGCCCCGGAGGGTGACTTTATCTCCCTTTAAACTGGTCAATTTCAATATCTCGTATACTTTCCTGCCCCAGCTACAGGTTTTCTTGAGGATGGAAAATCTCCTTAATGAGCAGTATGAGCTGGTTAAGGGCTACGGAACCTACGGTTTTTCAGTTTACCTGGGGCTGAAATCAAAGATTGAATTTTAAAGGCCAGTCCCTCACAACCAAACTTCAAGAATTTTCCTGGCCGGGCAATTCTCGATAAGGAATCGTCTGAGATGCTGGTTGGGTCTCTGGGGCCAAATATTTCTCCCATTCATCTTTGGCTATCTGCAACTCTCCCCGTTTACCTTTGCCTTCCCAGCCAACTACAGCCTGGTCATCATACCGCGCCTGACTATAACGTATGGCTAATAAAGCCGCCTCTTTTATACCTTCTTCCGACGCTCCTTCT
This sequence comes from Candidatus Aminicenantes bacterium JdFR-80, assembly GCA_002010725.1. Taxonomy (GTDB): domain Bacteria; phylum Acidobacteriota; class Aminicenantia; order Aminicenantales; family Aminicenantaceae; genus JdFR-80. The sequence continues at coordinate 32,722 of MTOP01000006.1, read as the reverse complement.
TTGAACCTAATAACCACCAGAGGACCTCGCCGGGAAACAGTTGTCAACCGAACATCNTCAGGCAAAGCCCATTGTTGAAGCAAGCGATTCTCTCCCTCATTTCGACCAATCACCACCCAGTAATTCTCAGCAAAAAAGTGGCGCCCCACTTTTAAAAGCCAGATATCTTCCTTTTTCAGCCAGCCGCGCCAGAGAAGCAATTTCTTCAACCGGGCGGAAAAGCCGGGATCAGTCAATAAGCATCCTCCTGAAGGGGTGGGATAATCCTCCAACCCGAACTTCTCAGCCAGTTCCATTTGTCTCTTCCGGCTCCGTCCCTGAATATCCAGTAACCTTTCCCGATCTACCAACCCCTTTTTCTCCACTTCTGTCTCGGGAAGCAACCGGGCTGAAAGAGGTCGCAGCACTCGCCCCTCCAGACCGGATTCTTTTTCCACTATCTCCAGAGCTTTCCAGTTCTGCGATTTCGGTCTTTCTCCCAACACCTCCCCGGTAGCCACAAAACTGGCTTGATATCTCTCGAGAATCTGTCCAGCGAGGCGAACCATCTGGGCATGACAATCGATACAGGGATTCATGTTTCTCCCATAACCATATTTTGGCTTTTCGACTATCTGGATTTCCTCTTCAGTAATATCTATGACCACCAGGGGCCAGTTCATTTTGCGGGCTTCTCTCATAGCACGGGCAGCACTGAAAAAAGGACTTTCATAGGTGACAGCCACAATCTCAATTCCCTGCTCCTGGAGGAGGCAGCCGGCCAACAGGCTGTCCAATCCTCCCGAGAGCAATAGGAGGGCCCGCACCTGATGCTCTTTCTTGGCAGACGGTGGAAACACTTCTCGCACCAACATGGCCTAACCATCCTCTTTAGTTATTCTCTAATTTTACTAAACTTTCAAAAAAATAAAATAGGGTGAAAGAAAATTCCTCCTCAACGATCCATCATCCTGGAAAAGACATTCGGGTTTATTCTTTTTTCTCCAGGGAAAACGGGAAATCTGTATTTTCCATCCTCCTAAAAGGAGATAATTTTATTAAACTTATCTCTCAATTGCCCAGTCCACCACTTAATCATCGGTTTTGACAGTCTCTTTTTCTATGTTCCTCCAAGATGAATCACCAGGATTCTCAAGCCAATGATTACCAGGAGAAGACCTCCGAAAAGTTCCGCCCTTTGACCCACAACCTGACCTAACCACCGGCCTAAATATTCACCGCTATAAGTAACCCCAAAAGCCACCCCGGCAATTACCAGGGCCGGAGTTAAAATCATAACTCCCAGTGAGCCCAGGCTCAATCCCACCGCCAGAGCGTCCACCGAGGTAGCCAATGCCAGGTAAACAACTGATAACCCCCTGGTCCGATCGCGGCGCCGACGCAATGAGAAATCTTTCTGGTGGAAACCCTCATAGATCATCCTCCCCCCAACCACCACTAATAATCCAAAGGCCACCCAATGGTCATAACGGCTAATAAGTTTAATAAGATTTCCACCCAACCACCACCCACCAAAGGTCATTCCCCCCTGGAAAAACCCAAAATAGAAGGCTAAACGCCAGCGCTGGCCCAGATTTAGCCCCCCCTGGCTTAAGGAAACGGCCACAGTCACAGCCAGAGCATCCATGGCCAGGGCCAGAGCTATTCCTAGAAGAGGTACTAGTTCCACTGGTTATCAATCCTAAAAAACTTGTTCTCTTACTCCCCTCTGACTAAATACTCCCAGGCCAGGGTGGCCAGCAGAAAAGCTGCTTCCGGTAACGCTGCTTCATCAATGTCAAAGCGGGGATGATGATGAGGAAATGATTTTTGATTGCCGGCACCAAAAAAGAAGAAAGCTCCTGGTATTTCCTTTAGATAGTAAGCAAAATCTTCGCCGCCCATCACCGGTTTAATGGGAACCAATCTATCCTCACCCCAGAGCTGCTTGACTACTCGTCGAACAAAATCAATCATATCTTCTGGGTTCACCAGCACCGGATAACCTCGATCATAAGAAAAGTCACAATCAGCCCGCCACGTCTGACAGGTGGTCTGACAAACCTCCTTCAATCTTTTTTCAATCTGGGCCTGGACTTTTTCATCCAGAGTCCGCACCGTCCCTGTCAACCGAACTTTTTCAGGAATTATGTTGTAAATAGTGCCTCCCTGAATTGTCCCGAAGGAAATGACCAATGGTTGAAGGGGATCTGTTTCTCGACTCACCAACCCCTGAACATGCGAAATTATCTGAGCGGCTACCCAGATTGGATCAACCGTCAAATGAGGCATAGAACCGTGCCCTCCTTTGCCTCTTACTTCAACTTCAAAATTATCGGCCTGAGCCATCATCGGGCCGGCCAGAATCCCGATTTTACCGGTGGGCAAAGGCTGCCACAAGTGGAGCCCGAAAATAACATCCACCCCTTCCAGCACCCCTTCTTCAATCATTGGCTTAGCCCCTCCCGGGGGTAATTCTTCGGCCGGTTGAAAAATAAAAACTATCTGTCCAGGCAGGGAATTTTTGAGACTAACCATGACCTTGGCCACACCTAATAAAATGGCCATATGGCCATCATGACCACAACAATGAGCCAACCCCGCTTTCTCTGAAAGAACAGGCTTCTCTCCTTCTTCCTGAAGCGGCAGAGCATCCATATCTGCCCGGAGGGCCACTACCGGCCCTTTCCGGGCTCCCCGGAGAACAGCCCTCAGACCAGTGCCCGCCAACCGCCTGACCTCCAGTCCCCATTCCTGAAGAATTTGCTGAATGACACTACTCGTTCGCTCTTCATGAAAAGCCACTTCCGGGAAACGATGAAAATCTCTCCGCCAGTTTATAATTTCATCTTTTATCTTCGCCACTCCCTGTTTTATTTGCTCCCGAGGAACTAAATTCATTCAATCACCTCCTTGAATCACGGTCATTATGAGCAACTTAAACCAGGAAATTCCTGGCGACAAAATTCTNCCTCCCTACTCTCCTCCCTTCAATGGGCCAGCCGGTGCCAGCTCTTCCCTTTTCTCCAGCCTGCCTTCTCTTAACTCACATCTCCTGGGGCATCTTTCGCCACTCGCTTCCCCATTAATCCCACGGCGAGCAAAGTCACCGCCAGATTAACTATAAGTCCGACAAACCCGGCATTCAATCCCAGAAATGGATCATGACCACTGAGGATTAAAAACATGACCACCCCAATTCCAGCAACCAAGCCAGCCAAAATTGATTCTTTTTTAACTCTCTTCCAGAAAAGCCCAAAAACTACCCCGGGGAAGAACTGACAGACTCCGTCATATCCCAGAATCAAAAGGTTGACCAATTCATTGGGGAAAAAGATGGCAAAAATGAGAGCTAGCCCGGTGATGACCAAGAGGAGAAGACGAGAAAGCCGCATAACCACTTCTTCACTGGCGCGCGGGTTGATTATCGACTGATAAACATTCTTGCTGAGGAGAGTAGAGGCAAAAAGAACCAGAACAGAAGCCGGCACCATGGCCGTAACCGCCCCGGCCGCACCAACAAAACCAAGAAACCAGGAAGGATAGGTTTTTTCCACCAGCGCCAGAAAAGCCAGGTCTCCGTTCTTTAAATCAGGCAGCACCAGAAAAGCCGTCAGCCCGACGGCAATAACCAGCAAAATCGGCAATTGATAGAGGGGCATAATGATGGCGTTACGTTTGATCACCTTATCACTCTTAGCGGAAAAGACCGAGCCAAAGACATGGGGCCACATATAAAATCCCAGACCGGTCAAGAGAACTGTGGACATAACCCAGCCAACTCCCATATGAGAGGTTGACCCGGGAAAGATCAGATGATAGGGCTTCTGGTCAAGAATGGCCCGGAACATCTTGCCGAAGCCGCCAAAATAAATCGCCGGCACTCCGAAACCCACAATNCCCACGGCCGCCAGCATCATAATGTCCTTAAGCACCGAGACCCAGGCTGTCCCCCGGATGCCACTGGTATAAACAAAAAGAGAAGTCAGAATGAAAGCAAAAAAGATAGCCCAATGCGATTTAATAGCCCCCTGACTGGCCACCTCCACAATTAACCCCAGGCCGGTTAATTGCAACTGGAGATAAGGGATAATGGAAAAAACACCGATCATCGCCACCAGAACCCCTAGGCTTTTACTCTGATAACGGTGAATAAAAAAATCCGGTTGGGTGTGCAGGCCATATTTTTTCCCAACTCTCCACAAGGGGGGCAAAATGAAAAAGGAAAGAGTATAAGCTAATGTCCCATAGATCAAAATATAAAAGGTCGGAGCTCCTTTGGAGTAAGCCCAGCCGCTGGCTCCCAGAAAGGTAAAGGTGGTATAAATCTCCCCGGCCATGAGCAACCAGATGATAATCACTCCGAAACGCCGCCCTCCCACTGTCCAGTTTTCCAGATTCATCTTAACTCGACTGCCGGCAATAATTCCTAGAAGNGAGGCCACCACAATAAAACCCAGAATGATCACTAAAGCCGGAGTCATCAGCTCCTCCCCGCCCGGTTATTCTGATTATCCTTTTCCTCAAGCTTATAAGCAACAAAAAGGACCACTGGCGTTAAGGCCACCCAGAGCAAAATCCAGAAAAGGAGAAAGGGTAATCCCAGTATCACCGGATAAAGACGATTGACCAGGGGCAAAGCAAATACCAGGGTCACAAAAGGAATCAATCCCAGGAGAAGGGCCAACTTAGTTCCCTTGGTCATGCTGCCTCCTCGAAGATAAATTTTGTTTATTATACCAATTAAGATATTTTTTCCATATTTTTATCTTACGCCAGTAATTATCTCCTTTCCCCTGAATAAAAACTCCAGTTTGTATTAATCGCTGCTGAAAGAACCTTGGCGGAATTAAAGATGAAAGTTATAATTATTAGTTTAGGCAAAAAATGAAACCATCTCCCATTTCTCCCACCCGCTCGAAAGAAGCCATTATTCTCCGGGGAGTGCGGGTTCATAATTTAAAAAATATCGACCTTGACCTGCCTCTTTACCAGCTCATTGCCATCACTGGTGTCTCCGGCTCAGGCAAGTCATCGCTGGCCTTCGACACCCTTTATGCAGAAGGACAACGACGCTACATTGAATCCCTCTCAGCTTATGCCCGTCAATTTTTTGATAGAATGGAGAAACCTGACGCTGATCTAATCGAAGGGATAACACCGGCNATTGCCATTCAACAAAAAGCCTCCACCAAAAATCCCCGGTCCACCGTCGCCACAGTCACAGAAATCTATGATTTTCTCCGACTCCTCTTCGCCCGCCTGGGGACAATTCATTGTTTAAAATGTGGCTTCCCGGTGGTCAGGGACACCATTGATTCCATCGCTGACCAGCTCTACCAGCTTCCCCGGGGAACCCAGCTCTGGATTACTTTCTTTTGGCCTCAACCTGAGAATCTGAGCGCCCTGGAAAAAGATGGCTTTTACCGNGTGGTTAAAGAAGGAGAGATCACTACCATCCATCGCTTAAAAATACCCACTTCCCCAGGATACGACGTCTTGGTTGATCGGCTCCGGGTGGAAACCAGGACTCCCGAAGAAAGAGAAAGATTGGTCGATTCTCTTGAACTAGCCCTCAAAAAAGGCCACGGTCGGGCCAAAGTCATCATTAATGGCCAACGAGAAATGCTCTTTTCCGAAAAACTTGAATGCAAGAAATGTGGGCTGGCCTATGAAGAACCTTTTCCCAATTTATTCTCTTTCAACAGCCCTCAAGGAGCCTGTCCTCGCTGTCATGGCTTTGGTGACCTGGCTGTGCTGGACGAAGACAAAATCGTTCCTGACAAAAGCAAAAGCCTGGAAGAGGGAGCCATCGAGCCCTGGACCAAACCTGTTTCTCAGGGAATGATGGAGGAACTTCTCCATGAAGCCCGTCGCCGGGGAATTCCCACTGATATTCCCTTTCGAGACCTGAAAGAAGAGTGGCAACGTTTTATTCTTGATGGAGGCGATGGTTATTATGGAGTCAAAGGATTTTTCGATTGGCTGCAGACGAAAAAATATAAAGTTCAGGTTCGGGTGTTTCTGAGTCGGTACCGGAAATATATTCCCTGCCCGGAGTGTCACCAAACCCGTCTTAATCAGCAGGCCTTAAGCGTTCGCCTGGCTGGCAAATCCATCGGGGATGTCGTCCGGATGACAGTTGGAGAGGCAGATGACTTTTTTGCTTCTCTCTCCCTCACTTCCTTTCAGCAAAAAGTGGGCGAGAGAATTATCCGGGAAATCAGGAACCGATTAAAATTCCTGCTCGAAGTGGGACTTGACTATTTAACCCTGGACAGAATGACCTTTACGCTGAGCGGGGGAGAGGCCCAGCGGATTAATCTGGCCGCCACCTTAAGCGCTTCCCTAGTCGGCACTCTTTTCGTTCTGGATGAACCCAGCATAGGTCTTCATCCTAGGGATAATCAAAGACTGGTCAATATCCTCCAGTCCTTAAAAGAAAGGGGTAACACCGTGGTCGTGGTTGAACATGATCCGGCCATCATTAAAGAAGCAGATTTTATAATTGACCTGGGACCCCGGGCCGGGGAACATGGCGGCCGGGTTATCTATCAAGGTACTTACCAGAAATTCCTGCAATGCTCCCAATCCATCACCGCTGCTTATCTCACCGGAGAAAAAAATATCCCCTTGCCTTCCCGAAGACGTCAACCGCAGCAATTTCTGGTTATTCGCAAGGCCCATAAACACAATCTGAAAAACATAGATGTCCATCTGCCGCTTCATGTCTTAACCTGTATCACCGGTGTTTCAGGTTCAGGAAAGAGTACCCTCCTTTATGATATNCTTTATCAGGGGCTAACCGGTTCAACCGCCGCTGGGTTTGAAGAAATTGAAGGGCGGGAACTCATCGATAAAGCCGTCATCGTTGACCAGAGTCCGCTTAGCTCTTCNCCCCGTTCCATTCCCGCCACTTATACCAAAGCGATGGACGATATCCGGGAACTCCTCAGCCAGACCCGGGAAGCCCGCCTGATGGGTTATTCAGCCGGCTTTTTCTCCTTCAACACCCGGGGAGGCCGCTGCGAGGAATGTAAAGGCGCCGGCCAGAAAATAATCGAAATGCAATTCCTCTCTGACGTGGTTCTTCCCTGCGAAGCCTGTAAGGGGAAACGTTTTAAGAAAGAAATCCTGGAAATTAAATATCGGGGTAAAAATATTGATGAAATTCTCCAGATGAGCTTGACGGAAGCAACTGAATTTTTCCAGGACTCTCCCCAGATTCTCAGGAAACTATCTCCTCTAATTGAAGTGGGCCTGGGTTACCTCCGCCTGGGTCAACCCACCACCACCCTGTCTGGGGGAGAATTACAGCGAATAAAACTGGCTTACCACCTGGTTCATCAGAAAGATAAACATATCCTTTACCTCTTTGATGAACCAACTATCGGCCTCCATCCAGATGATATGGCTGTCCTTCTCCGCTGTTTCCAGAAACTGGTCGAGATCGGCCACACCGTGGTGGTCATTGAACATAATCTTGACCTGATTAAATGCGCCGACTACATCATTGATCTCGGTCCCGAAGGAGGCGATAAAGGGGGAGAAATTGTGGCCGAAGGACCACCGGAAAAAATAATCTCGTCTCCCCGCTCCATCACCGGCCGCTATCTGCGGCCTTATCTGAAAAACACCCACTAAAAAATTTGACTTCCTCACTTCTGGATGCTATATCTCCTGAAGACTCAAATGGATTCATTTGGTTGGTTATCAGTTCTACCACCCCTTCTGGCCATCTTCCTGGCTATTAAAACCAAACACGTTTATATCTCCCTTGGCCTGGGTATCTGGTTGGGCTGGACCATCATTTCCGGCTGGAATCCGTTGAGCGGACTTATNCGCACCGTGGATATCCTTATCCGCGTTTTCCAGGATGCGGATAACACCCGGGTTATCATTTTTAGTGCTCTCATTGGAGCGATTATCACTTTCACTCAATATTCAGGGGGAATGGTGGGTTTTGTCAANTGGGTCATGGGTAAAGGAATCGTCCGCTCTCGTCGCTCGGCCGGTCTTCTGGCCTGGTTTCTCGGATTTGTCATCTTTATTGAATCCAGCATCTGTGTGCTTGTTTCTGGAGCNGTCTCCCGACCTATCTTTGACCGTCTCAAGATATCGCGAGAAAAACTGAGTTACATCCTTGACTCAACCTCCGCTCCCAAGTGCATCCTTATCCCTCTTAATGCCTGGGGAGCTTTCATCATCGGTCTTTTAGCCGGCCAGGGAGTTGACTCCCCAATTCGCATGTTAGTCTCCTCCATGCCTTTTAACTTTTATGCTATTTTTGCCCTGGCCCTCGTCCTGGTCGTGGTCCTCACCGGTAGAGATATCGGCCCGATGAAAGAAGCTGAACGCCGGGTCAGGGAGGAAAATAAACTCTTGCGAGACGGTGCCGAGCCTTTAATCTCCGATGACGTGGTCACGATGCCGCCTAAGCCCGGCATTCCCTATCGAGCCATCAACATGATTCTTCCCGTGGGAGTAATGGTCACTATGATGCCCATTGTTCTTCTTATTACCGGCCAGGGAAGCTTGATGGAAGGTTCCGGCTCCCTTTCAGTCCTGTGGTCCGTAATTGCCGGTCTTCTGGCGGGAGCAATAGCTTATCGGGCCCAGGGATTGATGAAAACAAGAGAAATCACTGACATTTTCATGAAAGGAGTAGGCGGACTGGTACCCCTGGCCAGTCTAATGATTCTTGCTTTTGCCATTGGTGATACCTGTGAAGTGCTGGGCACCGGACCTTTTGTGGCTCAGGCAGCCAAGGCCACTCTGCCTCACAGCCTTATCCCGGCCGTGTTATTCGCCATCTCCTGCTTTATCGCCTTCTCCACCGGCACTTCCTGGGGAACGTTCGCTATTATGATCCCGATAGCTGTCCCCATGATCAATTTAATCCAACTTCATCCCGGACTTATTATTGCGGCTGTCCTGGGAGGAGGAGTTTTTGGCGACCACTGTTCACCTATTTCCGACACCACGATTATCGCTTCAATGGCCGCCGCCACCGATCACATCGACCACGTCCGGACACAACTTCCCTATGCTTTTCTGGCCGCTGGCCTGGCTATAATATTTTTTCTCATCTTTGGCGCAATCTTATGACCATTTCTTCTAATGAGAGCGAAACTCTCATTAAAAAATGAGAAGTTAGTTATCACCAAAGAAGGAGAGTCTCCTTATGAAAATTAAAAATACGCTCCCTTATTGGTTTATAATTTCTGTTTTTGCTATTCTCCTCCTGAGCCCCACTCTCCCACTATTAGAGGCTTCAGAAAACCTCTCCCGCCTTTCTCCTCAACTAAAAATCAAATTAGACCGATTTGCCCAATTTGCTAATTCTCAGATGAAAATCGACCAGGCAGTAGGTCTTTCCGTGGCTTTTTTAAAAGATAACACTCTCTGGGCGCAGGGTTTTGGTTACGCTGATCTGGAAAACAAAGTCCCGGCTAAGGCTGAAAGCTCATACCGGCTGGCCTCAATCACCAAGACCTTCACTGCCATTGCTGTCCTGCAGCTGGCGGAGAAGGGTTTGATCGAGCTTGACGCTGACATCAGAACTTATGTTCCCTATTTTCCCCGAAAAAAATGGCCTATCCCTGTGCGCTTTCTGCTGGGGCATCTCGGCGGAATCAGCCACTACCGCAATTACGCTGTCGAAGGCCGCATTAAAGAACATAAAAACACCCGGGAGGCCATCGCCATTTTTGCCGATTTTGAACTGGTGGCTGAACCAGGCACCAAATATCATTATTCCAGTTACGGGTTTAACCTACTNGGAGCAGCTGTTGAATCAGCCTCCGGAATGAGTTATGGAGAATACATCAAAAAAAATATTTTCATTCCTCTGGGGATGAAGAACTCCAGAATGGACGATCCGTTGGAGCTTATCCCCAATAGAGTCCGGGGTTACCAGTTGGTCAACGGGAAAATCAAAAATTCGGAATTTGTTGATATTTCCAGCCGGTTTGCCGCTGGCGGGACCAGATCAACGGTCATTGACTTGATGAAATATGCCCGGGGGATAATCCAGCAGAAACTTCTCCGGCCGGAAACCTGGAACCGGATGTTTACCTCCATGTCTATTCGGGACGGCTATTTCACCGGCTATGGGATGGGGTGGAACGTCAGACCCTGGCGAGGCCATTTTCAGGTCAGTCACGGCGGTTCTCAACCTGAAACCAGGACCTATATTCTGATCTTCCCGACGGAAAAATTTGCCCTGGCTGTTGCCTCCAACCGGGAACGACTGGATCTGACTCCTTATATCACCCGGCTGGCGGAACTTGTCCTTGATGAAGACCTCGATCTTGAAGTTTACTGTCCTTCAAGAGAAGATCGTCTTATTTATCAGGCTCTGGAACAGACTTTCTTTTACGGTCTGAGTCAATTTGATTGGCACCGCGCTCCTCTCACTTCAAAGCCAAAGGAGCTATCCCGGGCCTTCGCTTATTTCAACCATAATCTTAATCGCCAGGTTATCGCCCGGGACTGGCTAAAAGCCAGGCTGAAAATCAACAATGGTTTTCATCCCAAAAGCGGGCAAACCCTGATCAAAGTTGGAACCTGGATAGCCTTTTCTCTAGCTCGCCTGAGAGGAGAGGCCTTTCTTAAACAATACCATCGGCTTGGTCCTCTGGCGTTTTTCCAGGACTATCTTCAATTAAAGGAAGAAAAAGGCTTTTCTCTCCGCTATTTCCCTCTTTCCTCCTTTCTGAAAAATCTTATTGCCAAATGGCAGAAAGATTGGCAGCGGGTCTACACAGATGAGCTTCGCCACCTCTGTCTTACTCCCTGGACCGATTTTGATCATCTCCTCCCGGTTCTCAAAAATAAATTTTCCGGGGCCAGCATTTATCCCGACTACACCCGTCAGTTTGCCCGGGTGGCCACTATTTTCCTCCGCCAGAATCAACCCAAGAAAGCCCTGGCCCTTCTGGAGGGCTCTTTACAGCTTTACCCTCAATCAACCGCGGCCTTAACCAACCTGGCTCAGGCTGAACTCTGGGTAGGAAATAAGGATAAGGCCCGGCGTCTTTACCTTCAGGCTAAATCTATTGACCCTCAGGCACAAGGCATCAGTCCTTCTGCTCTGATAAGTTTCGCCTCTCATCTAGAGAAAAGCCAGCGAACCGGGCCCCTACGGAACTTAATCAATATAGCTTTAGAACTCCATCCACTTAATGCTGACCTTCTGGAAAAGGCAGGCGATGTATTCTTCCGGTTAGGGGAAAAAGCCCGCGCCCGTCGTTACTANATCAAAGCTCTTCAGGCTGATCCCCAAAGAAAACACCTCAAGAAAAAAATCAAGAAAATAAAGTGAGGGGAGCCTNCTTTCCCTGATCGATGAATCTTTTTTCAAATTAATGTTTATAATAATAAATAAAAAAAGAAGGAGAACGACCATGAATACCGGCATAGGAGACAGCTTTCAGAAGGAAACAAAATACATCCGGGGTAAAATCCCGGTGAGTGGTCGTCTCTGGGAGCCACCGCCCCGAACAGATAAATCATATCCCGAATGTCCCCGGATATCCCTGCCTCCACCCCGCGGGCAGAATGGACCCGGCCTCTGGGAGACAATTCTCCGTCGTCGGAGTATTCGAAATTTTTCAGCTCAGCCGATTAGTTTAGACCAGCTCTCTCAGCTTCTCTGGGCTACTCAGGGAATCACTCACCAAGGCAGAGGATATTTTTTCCGGGCGGCTCCCTCCGCCGGAGCGCTATACCCGGTGGAAACCTATCTGGTAATCAACCGGGTTGCTTCCCTGGAGGCAGGGATATATCATTATCAGGTGGGATTACACCAATTGGCTCAAATCAAAATGGGTGATTTCTCCCGTGGGATAGCCGCCGCGGCACTCAATCAAGAGATGGCAGCAGCTGCTGCTGTGGTTTTTTGCTGGACAGGTATCTTTGCCCGCTCAAAATGGAAATATGGACAAAGAGCCTATCGTTATATTTACCTTGATGCTGGTCATATCGCTCAAAATCTAGCCCTGGCAGCGGTGGGTCTTGGCCTTGGTTCCTGTCAGGTGGCGGCCCTCTACGATGATGAAGTCAATCATCTCCTCGGTGTGGATGGTCAGAAAGAAAGCATCCTTTATCTTTCTGTGGTCGGCCACCCTTATCCATAAATAATTATTTTCCATGGAGGTAGGAATGAAAATGCTCACCCTATGGTCCTTATCTTTCCGTTCTCGAATATTGACCACTTTTCTCCTTATCCTCTTGATNGCCTGGCCAACTTTCCCCTGTACAGTGGCCGTAATTTCAGCTAAAGCCAGCCGGGAAGGACGGCCTCTTCTCTGGAAGAACCGGGACACATCAGCCGAAGACAACATGATCATCTATATTCAGGGGAAAAAATTCGGCATTATCGCTCTGGTCAATGCTAATGACCCGACGGGCCGGAATGTCTGGGCTGGCTGCAATACAGCCGGCTTCGCTATTATGAATTCGGCTTCCGGCGATTTATCTAGTGGCCGGGAAGGGATGGCTGAAAACGGGACCTTCATGAGACGGGCCTTGGAAGAATGCGCCACCGTCCTTGAATTTGAAAATCTTCTTCAACAGACTAATGGTCAAAGAAAAGTGGGCGCCAACTTTGGCGTCATTGATGCTCTGGGGAATGCCTGTTTTTTTGAAACCAGTTCTGACTCTTATACTAAATTTGATGCCAATGACCCCCGCGTGGCGCCTGATGGCTATATTGTCCGGACCAATTATGCGTTTACCGCCCCCACTCCTTATACAGGCGGTGGCTACATCAGGTTTGAAAGAATCTCTCACCTTTTTCAGCAGGCGGCGGCAGAAAAACGCCTGAGTGTTCCCTTTATCCTTCAACAGGCAGCCCGTGATCTGGTCAATGAAAAAATTCATTCTTTCCCCCTGGCACAACCTCTCCCTCCTGGCCCCCAACCACTATATATCAACACCAATGACACCATCAATCGCAACTCCACTCAGGCAGTAACAGTCTTTGTCGGGGCTCCTTCCCCCGANAAAGCCTATTTAACCACCATGTGGGTCATGCTGGGCCAACCCGTCTGCACCGTGGCTCTGCCGGTTTGGGCAGGGNTGAACAAAATTCCATCGGTTTTAACCGGTGAAAAAGGCTCAGCCCTCAATCATCATTCCCAGCTTATCGAAGCTTATCTTTATCCTGACCGACGGGGACACATGACTCAATATCTCAATTTAAGCCGCTTTCTTACTTATCGAGGCCAGGGCGTATTGCCTCTTCTCCTGGATATTGAACATGAAATCCTCACCAGAGCCTATGAAGTTGAAAATGAGTGGCTGAGCACCCAACCCTCCCCGGCAACGATGAATCAAACAGCGGCAGAACTGGCTCAATGGGCCTGGGAGAAACTCCGCGAAAATTTTCCTCCGGAGGAAATAAAGTGACCAGAAAATGGCTGGTTATCTTTATAATTAACTTAAGCTTACTCACCCCCCTTTTCTCCCAGACAAATCTTCTTGAGGACGAAAAAAACACCATTGAGATTTTTGAAAAGACCGCACCGGCGGTTGTCTTTATCACCAGCAAAGTCCTCCGGCGGGACTTTTTCACCCTGGATGTCTTCGAAATACCCAAAGGAACCGGCTCCGGGTTCATCTGGGATAAAAAAGGTCATATTGTTACCAATTTTCATGTGGTCGAAGGAGCCAGCCGATTGACGGTNACTCTGGAGAATAATGTCACCTACGACGCTGAACTCGTTGGTCTCGCGCCGAGCAAAGATCTGGCCGTCCTCAAAGTCAAAGCTCCAGCTCATCTCTTGACCCCCATTCCTCTGGGATCCTCAGCTTCGCTCAAAGTCGGTCAGAAAGTCCTGGCCATCGGCAACCCTTTCGGACTTGATCACACCTTGACCGTCGGAGTGGTCAGTGCTCTTGGCCGGGAAATAACCTCCATGACCGAGCGCAAGATTCATAATGTCATCCAGACTGACGCCGCCATCAATCCCGGTAATTCAGGAGGTCCGCTGCTGGATTCCAGCGGGCGTCTTATTGGAGTTAACACCGCTATTCTGGCCCCCAGTGGAGCCAACGCCGGCATCGGGTTTGCCATTCCCGTGGATACGGTGAAAAGAGTCGTCCCCCAGCTTATCCGCTATGGAAAGGTCATTCGCCCGGGGCTGGATATTTCAATCGTCTCTGAGTCAATTGCGGAAAGACTGGGCATTGAAGGGGTGATAATCGCCCGGGTTTATCCCCGCAGCAGTGCTGCCCGAGCCGGCTTAAAGGGAATCGCCCGGACCAGAAGAGGAGAATACATTCTGGGAGATATCATTATCTCCGTTGATGGACAAAGAATCCGCAATTACGATGACCTNGCTTATGTGTTTGAAAAATATGAAGTAGGTGATTGGGTGGAGCTGGGCATTCTCCGCNGGGGGAAGAAAATCAAAGTTCGCGTTCAATTGGAAGCGGTGGAGGAAGAATGAAAGAGACCATTTCCTCACTGCATGTCGTCCTCTTTTCCCCTCAGATCCCTCAGAATACGGGTAATATAGCCCGGACCTGCGCTGCCACCGGAACCCACCTTCATCTAATCAAACCGTTGGGTTTTTCCCTGGAAGACCGTTGGCTCCGCCGGGCTGGACTTGATTATTGGCCCCTGGTTAAAGTTACCCTTTATGAAAACCTGGACGATTTCTTTGAGAAAAATCCCGGTGGTAATTTTTTCTATATTACCAAATACGGCCGGAAAACTTATGACCAGATTGACTTCTCCGGCGATGTTTTCCTTGTNTTCGGCCAGGAGACCTACGGATTGCCTTTGCCTCTCTTACAGAAGAACGAAGAACGGTGCTTTCGGATCCCCATGATCTCGGCCGCCCGCTCCCTGAATCTTTCCAATGCTGTGGCCATTATTGTCTATGAAGGGCTCCGGCAACACCAATTTCCGGGCTTNAAAATTCACGGTTCTCTGACCGAGCTGGCCGAATTACTCGATGAGCACTTAAAAAAATAAGACAGCCTTTTCTAAGGACGCACTTTCTTTGAGAAATTCATGAGGGCTGGCTCTCCCTCTTATGGCCTCACAAAAATCAAGGCCGGGCTGGAATAAGGATANAGGTAAGCTGTTTTTAAATAAGCAACCCAGCAAAAAGAGCAGGTCTGGAGTTATTTTCTTTATGCTGGCTTGGACTGAGATTCCTCCGCCTGGGACTCGATCGGGAGACCAACCTTCTGGCGGATAGCCCGNTCCAATTCAGCCGCCAGTTCTTTATTCTCCTTGAGAAGATTNTTGACATTATCTCGTCCCTGTCCCAGTCGCTCGCCTTTATAGGAATACCAGGTGCCGGCCTTTTCAATCAGGCCGTATTCCACTCCACAATCAACCAGATCGCCTTCCCGGGAAATTCCTTCACCATAAATAACATCAAACTGGGCTTCGCGAAAGGGAGGAGCCAGTTTATTCTTGACAATTTTCACCTTCACCCGGTTCCCAATGACCTTATCGCCTTCTTTTAGATTAGTTATCCGGCGAACATCAATCCGGAGTGAAGCATAAAATTTTAANGCTCTCCCTCCAGTGGTCGTTTCCGGTGACCCCAGGAAAAAACCAATCTTTTCTCTCATCTGGTTAATGAAAATAAAACACGTCTTTGACCGACTAACAATGGAGGTGAGTTTGCGCAGTGCCTGGGACATTAAGCGGGCTTGGAGCCCCACATGAGTATCGCCCATCTCCCCTTCTAATTCAGCTTTNGGCACCAGAGCCGCCACCGAATCTACGACCACAACATCAACCGCTCCGCTGCGGACCAAGACCTCGGCTATTTCCAGAGCCTGTTCGCCGTAATCCGGTTGAGAGACGAGCAGATTATCAATATCGACACCAATCCGGGCTGCATAAAGTGGATCCAGGGCATGTTCGGCATCAATAAAGGCGGCCAGTCCTCCTCTTCGCTGCGCNTCGGCAATAACGTGCAAAGCCAGCGTGGTTTTGCCGGTGGCTTCGGGACCAAAGATCTCCACAACCCGACCCCGAGGAAATCCCCCTATGCCCAGACTTAAATCAAAAGATATTGANCCCGTTGGAATAACTGGAACTCTCACGGCCGCTTGTTTCTGTCCCAGCTTCATCACCGAACCCTTGCCGAACTGCTTTTCAATTTGCAGCAAAGCTGCCTCAACTGCTTTACTCTTGGAGAGCTGGTTTTTATCCGGGGAATTCTTCATTTTTTCCTCCACATATATTATTAGCCAGATTCAATCTTCCGGCAATCTTCTTTTTTTGGCCAGGTATCTCTCCTGGCTTATATTTCTCTCTCTTCTGCTGGGCTGGTCTCCCTCAACTCTTCCTTCAATCGGAGAGCCAGCCCCCCTCCTTCTCTAAGAACGATACTTAAGGGCTNCGGTCGCTATTTTATAATCACGGTTCCTATTGACAATAATCATAAAATCCTTTGCCGGTCTTGCGGCCCAAGTAGCCCGCATCCACCATCTTGCGGAGAAGGGGACAGGGTCGGTATTTAGGATCCCGGAAGCCATCATAAAGAACCTCCATAATATGGAGACAGACATCCAGGCCAATTAAATCAGCCAGCGCCAGCGGCCCCATGGGGTGGTTCATGCCTAATTTCATTACCTGGTCAATGGCCTCCACTGTGCCCACGCCTTCCATCAGGGCATAAACCGCTTCATTGATCATCGGCATCAAAATCCGGTTGGAGATAAAACCCGGGAAATCATTGGCTTCCACCGGAACTTTGCCCATCGTCTCGGCCAGATCTTTCACCTGTTGAAAAACATCCTCGGTTGTCGCTATTCCCTTGATCAACTCAACCAGCACCATCAACGGGACGGGATTCATAAAATGCATGCCCATGAATTTCTCCGGCCGGGAAGTCACCGCCGCCAGTCGGGTGATGGAAATAGATGAGGTGTTTGAAGTAANGATTANATCTGGCGAAAGAAGTTTATCCAGTTCACCAAGGACNGCCTTTTTGACCTGAAAGTCTTCAAAGACTGCTTCAATAATAAAGTCAACGGTCTTTAAATCCGCCAGTCGGGTTGTGCCCTGGATACGGCTTAAAATTTCATCTTTGTCTCCTTCAATTTTGCCCTTCTCAATAAGTTTAAGGAGACTCTTCTCCATTTTCTGTCGGGAACGGTCCAGGATTTCTTCAGTCACATCGTGTTGAATCACTTCAAAGCCGGCCGTAGCGGCCACCTGAGCAATACCCGTCCCCATCGTCCCGGCGCCGACAACGCCTATTTTTTTGATCGCCATTGCCTTGCCTCCCCTCATTACCTAAACCATTTCGATAGCCATAGCCACTGCATCTCCACCCCCGAGGCAGAGAGCAGCTACCCCTTTTTTCAGCCCTCGATGTTTAAGGGCGTAAAGAAGCGTCACCAGAATTCGGGCTCCTGTTGCTCCAATGGGATGCCCCAGAGCCACTGCTCCTCCATGAACATTCACTTTCTCCCGGTCAAGTCCCATTTCCTTGAGAAGAACCACCATCTGGGAGGAAAAGGCTTCATTGATCTCAAAAAGATCCACATCTTCCAGCTTCCAGCCGATGTTGGCCAACAGTTTCTCGATAGCTCCCTTAGGGGCATACATAACCATTGAAGGTTCAACACCGTTGGTGGCACTTCCCAGAATCCGGGCCATTGGTTTCAACCCTTTCGCCTTGACCGCATCAGCCGAGGCCACCACCACGGCGGCGGCTCCATCATTCAGAGTAGACGCATTTCCCGCCGTCACTGTCCCATCTTTCTTGAAAACCGGCTTAAGCCTGGCNAATTTCTCCAGAGTGGCGTCCCGGCGAGGGCCTTCATCCACCTTAAAGATAAGCGGTTCACCCTTACGCTGCGGGACTGTCACGGGAACAATTTCTTCATCAAAATACCCATGGTCAATCGCCTTCAGAGCTTTCTGATGAGAGGAAACCGCGTAGGCATCCTGTTCTTCCCGGGTGGCTCCAAACTTCTCAGCAATTATCTCGCCGGTATTCCCCATATGGATATCATGGAAAGCACACCACAGTCCGTCATAAATCATGGCATCCTTCATGGTCGCATCACCAAATTTAATTCCTTCCCGGAGTCCCCAGAGCAGATGAGGAGCTCGACTCATGCTCTCCATNCCTCCGGCCACAACAATTTCCTTTTCTTCCANCCAGATGGCCTGCGTGGCGAGGGCGACTGCTTTTAGGGCCGAGCCGCAGACTTTATTTACGGCAAAACAACTGACNGTATAGGGAAGCCCGCCTTTCACCGCGGCCTGCTTGGCCGGAGCCTGGCCTATACCGGCCGAGACTACATTGCCCATAATAACTTCATCCACCTCCTCGCCAGAAATACNGGCCCGTTTCACCGCTTCTTTGATAGCCAGGCCGCCCAATTCGGGGGCGGAAAAATTCTTCAAAGTACCCAGGTAACTTCCAATGGGGGTCCGGGCTGCCCCAACAATAAAAACATCCCTTAATTCACACATATGATGACCCTTCCTTTTGAATTATAATTTTCAAATCACCCTCTTTTTATCACAATTAACGGGGAACTGTAAACCCGGTTGAAGGTCTATTCAAGCCCGATGACTTGCCCATCGTTGGTCACATCAATCCGCTCGGCGGCGGGGTGGCGGGGTAGACCGGGCATAGTCATAATATCACCGCAGTAAATTACCACAAACCCAGCTCCGGCACTGAGAGAAGCATCGGTGACAATCAGGGTGAAATCCCGCGGTCGTCCCAGAGCTTCATCATCACTGGAAAGTGAATACTGGGTTTTGGCGATACACACTGGCANATGGCTAAAGCCGGCTTTTTCTAAGCGCTTAATTTTCCGTTCGATTTTGCCCTCCATAGCCACCGCGGCTGCCCCGTAAATCTTGCGAGCCACTGTCTCGATTTTCTCCTGTAAGGACATCTCCAAAGGATAAAGAAAGTTAAAATTGTGTTCATCCCTTTCCATGGCTTCAATCAGTTGGGCCGCCAACTCNTTTCCTCCTTCTCCTCCCCGGGCATACACCTCACTCAGGGCCACCCGGACACCTTCATTCTGACAGAGACGGGTTATGAGTGATATCTCGTTTTTTGTGTCCTGAGGAAAACGATTGATGGCCACGACAAAAGGCACCCCGAACGTCTGCAGATTCTCTATATGTTTTTGCAGATTGGCAAAACCTTTTTCCAGGGCAGCCAGGTTTTCTTCCCCTAGCTCTTTCAAAGAAACCCCTCCATGATACTTAAGAGCTCTGATAGTGGCCACCAGGACACAGGCGGCCGGAGGTGGAATATGACCGGTGCGGACAACGANGTCAAAAAATTTCTCCGCCCCGAGATCAGACCCAAACCCTGACTCGGTGACGACATAATCCGCCAGGCTGAGAGCCAGCCGGGTGGCGATTACTGAATTTGTGCCGTGGGCAATATTAGCAAATGGGCCTCCATGAACAAAAACGGGATTGCCCTCCTCGGTCTGCACCAGATTCGGTTTTATGGCATCCTTAAGTAAAGCGGCCATCGCTCCCTGAGCTTTAATATCCCGGGCAAAAACCATCTTTTTTTCCGGGGAATACCCAATCAGGATATTCCCACAACGCTCTTTTAAATCCTGCAGGTCAGAAGACAGACAGAGAATAGCCATAACTTCTGAAGCAGCAGTAATGTCATAACCAGTCTCCCGGGCAATTCCCCGGAGAGGTCCCCCGAGGCCCACCACCACTTCGCGGAGAACCCGGTCATCCATATCCACGACTCTTTTCCAGGTGACCCGACGACAATCCAGCAAGCCACAGGCGCCATCAAAATGAAGCCGATTGTCCACCATAGCCGCCAAAAGATTGTGGGCTGCGGAAACAGCATGAATATCGCCGGTAAAATGAAGGTTAATATCATCACTGGGAAAAACTCGAGCCCGGCCAGCTCCGGTAGCCCCCCCTTTTAACCCGAAAACCGGTCCTAAGGATGGCTCACGGAGAGCTCCTACAGCTTTATGGCCCAACTGATTGAAAGCATCCACCAGCCCAATAGAAGTGGTTGTTTTCCCTTCGCCAGCGGGAGTAGGGCTCATGGCTGTGACCATGATTAGTTTCCCCCGAAGCTTTTTCTCTTCTAATAGCTGCCCGAATCTAACTTTTGCCTTATAAGGCCCATAAATTTCAAGGGCTTCCGGGTCAATTCCCAGCTCTTCGGCCACCTGAGTTATGGGCTTAATCTTTAAATTTTTATCATTAACCTCTCTCATTCTTGCGCCTCCTCAGGTTGAGTTTACCCCATCTGGAGGTAATTTACAAAGGATGAGCATTTCAACTGCTCCAAAAAAAGGAAAGAGCGGGAGATAGAGAAGCGGTCGGTNAAGAGGAAAGGAAGAAGGANTGGGTAAAAATCTACCACCAGGGCAGGGGAGGGGGTGCCGGAGGCAGTGAAGAAGGGTCGAATTGCAGAGAAGCAAGCGTGCCGGGGTTTGAGGAGGAAGAAGGATGCAGAAAGAGAGGAGGGGAGTGAAGGAGGGAGGGGTAGAAAGAGTGTTCGATATTAGGGAGAAAAAAGTAGGGAGAGTGCTGCGCTGGTTTTCGGGCGGGAAGAAAACAATAAAAAGGGGAGAAGGTGAAAAAAAGAAGTAATTGGTTATAAGAAGGGAGCAGAAAGAGAAGGGACTGAAAGAAGAGCAAGGGCAAAGGAGAGGAGGGGAAAAGGAAAGAAGAAGTGAATGACATAAAAGGAGTTTTTTTCCCTATTGTTATTTTCTGTTAGTTGACTTCGGAGAACATTCAAATCGGCAGCGCCTGGTCTTTCCGCTGCCAGAGACCAAAAGAAACCAACCATAAAGGGAAAATAACAATTCCTCCCAGCCCGGCGGCCAGATCAATTAATAAACTCAGATGGCTGACAGTCCCCACCAGGACCAGCTGCAAAAGCAGCCCTCCGGCCAGTCCTAAAAGGGCAATCCAGCGGGGAAGTCTTCGAGAACGCAACTCCAGGTAATTCAAAGTGATAACAAAAAATCCAATAAGATTAAAGCTGATTCCATAGGGATCGAGCCGGTCCAAACCTGAGGCCAAAAGAACTTCCTTGGCAGGAGAGGAGAGGCTGGAAAATCCTGCAGCCCAGTGAATGGCTTGGAAATGCATCCGGGCAAAGTCAAAGGTCAGGACAGCCAATCCCAGATAGGCCCAGAGTCTGGCTATCGTGTAAAAACGAGGCCAGGTCTCTTCTGCCTGAATCAGAGAGAAAACCCCACCGGTAAATAGTAGCGCCAGAATAAAAGCCCAATAGTGAAAATGAAACGCCAGAAATTCATGGGATAAAGAGACAAAAAATTCAGCTGTTACTCCGTGGGCAAAATGAAGTTGTTCCGGGGGCATAAGAAAATGAGAAATTCCAACAAGCAGATAGGCCAAAGCTGCGGTTAAAGCAAAAATAGTGATTAATGAAGACTTGGTGATGGAAGACATGTAACTTCCCTCCTCTTTATTGACCTGGGGAGAAACTAGGTTTGACCCCTCCCNCACTTTAAANNTCCGGGAGGCAGTTTAATCCTGACGGAGGGCCTTGTCAAGTTGCGAGTTCATGAGTGCTGCGAGTTTTGGGATTTGCATCAAAACTCCAGCCGATACCGGGAAAAGTGCTGTTCGTATTCCTGAATCAACCCCTCATCAGCAAAGCTGTAATAACAATTATTACCGATAATAATATGGTCCAGGACTTTGAGTTGCATGATTAAAGCGGCCACCACCAGATCCCGGGTGATCTCTTTATCACAGGTCGAAGGTTCANGATCACCAGAGGGGTGGTTATGNACAAAGATCATGGCTGAGGCTTTATAGCGCAAAGCTCGTTCCATAATCTCACGGGGATAAACAATACTCGAATCAACAGTTCCTTCAAAGAGAGTCTCTTCCTCAATAATTTTATTTTTGGCATCCAGGAAAAGCACCTTGAATTTTTCTTTCCGGGCATCCCGCAGAGCATGATATAGATAATCAAACACTTCCTGAGAACAGCGGAAAACATGTTGATTGAGCATTCTCTCCCGGAGAAAGCGGCGGGCTACTTCCTGAATAAATTTAATTCCAAAGATATTATGCGGACCAATCCCCTCAATCTTCTGGAGTTCCTCGGGTTCAGCTTCCAGAACCCCCCGCAGTGATTTAAACCGCTGGAGCGCTTTCTTGGCCGGCTGGCGACAATCCCGCCGCGGAGTTCCCAGGCTTAATAAAAGTTCAATGATTTCATAATCCAGAAAACCCTGCAGCCCGACTTTAAGAAATTTCTCTCTCAGTCGTCGACGATGACCGGCAGCCTCCGGACGAAAGCCTGGTTTTCCTTTTGCCATTGTTCCTGCTATCTTCTCCAGCCCTTTCCCTCCCCGGGCAGGCCAGATATATCTGTTCTATATAGATGACGTCAAACCTTGATCGAGAATCACATCCCAAGGCAGGATTTTCCCCCTTTTTTGAAAATAGCCGTCTCTTATTCATTTTTTAGCTGGAGTGGTCTATACTTGAATTTACAGATTGATCTCTCCGAGAAAAGGAGCCACCAATAATGGATAACAAAAAAGCCATCATGTTCAACCGTCTGGCTGCCGATCCCAAAAGCAAACCAGATGAAATACTAAAGGCTCTCAACCTCCGCCGCGGCCAGTTTGTCGCCGATATCGGGGCCGGAGGAGGTTACTTCTCTTTAAGAATGGCCGAACTGGTGGGATCTGAAGGGAAAATCTTTGCGGTCGATGCCAATCCTGACTTTCTTCATTACATTGAGCAGCAGGCCCAGGAAAAAGGCCTGAACAACCTCGTTCTGGTCCAGGCAACCAGCGAGCGACCAAATCTCCCCTCTCTCCAACTGGACCTTATTTTCATGCGCAATGTCACCCATCATTTACCCCATCGCCAGGAGTACCTGAAAAAACTTACGGAGTTCCTCAAACCTGAGGGCCGGGTGGCCATTATTGAATATAAAAAAGGTAAATTGTTTTCTTTCCACCGTCTCTTCGGCCATTATATCCCCAAGGAAAAACTAATCCAGGAAATGAGGGAAGCCGGTTATCAATTAGAGCAGGATTTTGATTTTCTTCCCCGACAACATTTCACCATCTATAAGCCAGCTCGTCTTCCTGAGGTTAATTCTCAGTAATAAATCCTGTCTCCTTACTCAACTATTACCCCTCAGGGAAAGCATCCGGTGTATGGCGGCAGCAGCTTTCCGGCCATCCCCCAGAGCCAGAATTACCGTGGCGTTTCCTCTGATGGCATCGCCGCCGGCAAAAACACCGGTCAGGTTGGTCTGTAGTTGATCATCCACTTGAATAAGTCCCCAACGATTAACCGCTAGCTCAGGAGCCTGTTTCAGGAAGAGACGATTAGGCGTTGTCCCCAGGGCTTCAATGACTGTATCCAGCTCCAGAACAAACTCGCTTCCTTCAATGGGCAGAGGTCGCGGCCGACCGCTGCCATCAGGCTCTCCCAGTCTCATCCGGACCAGTTCCACTCCCCTGCACCACCCCCTATCATCGCCCAGAATTCTCCGGGGAGCCACCAGCTCCTGCCAGATAATCCCTTCTTCCAAAGCATGCTGAATCTCCTCCTCCCTGGCCGGAGACTCTTTTCTTGTCCGCCGATAAAGGATATATACTTCCCGGGCACCCAACCTCCGGGCGCAGCGGGCGGCATCCATAGCTACGTTACCGGCGCCAATCACTCCCACCCGGTCACCACAGATTATCGGTGTATCATATTCGAGGAAACGATAGGCTTTCATCAGATTAACCCGGATTAAAAACTCATTGGCTGAATAAACACCCTTCAGATTCTCTCCTTCAATTCCCAGAAATAGAGGAGCACCAGCGCCTGTCCCAATAAAGATGGCCGCAAAATCCCGCCTTAATTCGTCAAAAGGAATATTCTGCCCAACAAAGAAATTAAGTCGAAAATCAACGCCAATTTCCTTAAGGTAAGAAATTTCGTAATCCACCACCTCCGTCGGCAGGCGAAAGGCCGGAATACCATATTGGAGAACCCCACCGGCCTTATGAAGAGCCTCAAACACCACCACCTGATAACCCCAACGTCGCAGATCATAGGCACAGATCAGGCCGGCCGGCCCGGAGCCAATCACCGCCACTCGCTGGGGCTTCTCCTCTATCTTAATCTTCTCCCGAAGACCTCTCTTCCGCGCCCAGTCAGCCACAAAAGCTTCCAGCTTGCCGATATTAATACCATCGCCATNCTGGGCTAAAGGACAAACCCCCTCACATTGACTTTCCTGGGGACAAACCCGGCCAGTGATAGCCGGCAGGGGATTGTCAGCCTGAATGATGAAAAAGGCTTCTTCAAAACGCCGGGCAGCCACCGCTCGAATCATATCCAGAACCCGCAGATGAATCGGGCAGTGGACCTCACACGGAACACCCCGACACTGGAGGCAACGTTGAGCCTCCCGGATCGCCTCTTCCTCAGTGTAGCCTAAAGGCACTGAAGAAAAATTCTTTATCCGCAGTGCAGGAGGTAATTCCCGCATGGGGACTCGATGCCCGCAAATTTTAATCACTGGCGAACCTCTCTTCACTTATTTCTCTTTTTGCTCTCAGCTCCTGTTGATAAGCCTCCAAAGCCAGTCTTTCCTTCTGGCGAAACATTTCCAACCTACTGATGACATCCTCAAAATTAACCTGGTGAGCATCAAATTCAGGTCCATCAATACAGGCTAATTTCATCATTTTCCCTAGAAAGACCCGACAACTACCGCACATCCCAGTACCATCGACCATGATGGTGTTGAGGCTGACAATCGTCTTTATCCGAAATGGCCGGGTGATTTCCGCCACTTTTTTCATCATGCGTGGTGGTCCGATAGCTATCACCCGCTGGATATCCAGCGAGACAGAATTTCCGGGGGTATTTAACAAACGAGTNAGCACATCCGTCACCAGGCCCTTTTCGCCCCTGGTGCCATCGTCAGTGGTGATAAAAACATCTGAACTGGNCTGGCGAATTTCCTTTTCCAGAATAAGCAGCTCGGCCGTCCGGGCTCCGATAATAGTCACCACTTCATTACCANCGTCTTTCAATGCTTTGAGAATTGGCCAGAGACAGGCGATTCCTGTCCCACCACCGATACAGACAACCCGGCCGAACCGCCTGATTTCGGTGGGATTACCCAGAGGTCCCACACAGTTTTCCAGACACTCTCCCTCTTGAAGAAGACTGAGGTGAAGAGTAGTCTTGCCCACCACCTGAAAGACCAGGGAAATTGTTCCCTCCGCGGGGTGAGCTTCGGCTACAGTAAGAGGAACTCTTTCACCTTTTTCATGTGTNTGGATAATTACAAACTGCCCCGGACGGAAACGCTCCGCTACATGGGGAGCTTCAATCTTATACAGGTAGATTTCCGGGCAAAGTTGTTCCCGGTAAACAATCCTCGCTTTCATGTTAGATGTTCCTTCTTCGGTGGCCCCGCTTTTCGTTCTACTCTAATGGCCAGCTCAGGACAAAGCATTTCACAAAGGCCGCAATCAAGACACTTCTCTGGATGGGCNACTAAAGGATAAATATATCCTCGCTGATTCTTCTCTTTACCCGCAGCGAAAACACCTGCCTGACACAGGTCAAGGCANAAACCACATCCCTGACATCTCTCAAAGGACAGATGAATCTCATGTTCTCCGGCCTGCCAGTCAAGGGAACGCTGTTTTCCCCGGTGGTGCTCCAGGAGAGGAAGGCGATTCACCAATTCCCCGACAATAATCTTGCCCTGCCGCAGATCAAGCTCAGCCAGTGATTCTCCAGCATAAAAAACAGTCCAACGATCATAAAAAGCGATCCTCTCTCCGGCACTGAGGACCCGATTTTCCTTCACTGCCCAGACTACGCAGGGAATAACCACTTCAATGAAGGAAAGTCCAGGGGTAAGGAGTGCCTTAACCAGAGTCTCACGTAACCAGCCAGCCTGAAGAGGAGTCCAGCGGGCCATCAGTTCTGGATTCAAGCGGGCAAAAAGCAACGGGAGGTTGAACGGCAACTCATATTCTCCATCCACCGACATCCTTCTTAAAGGAGTAGCGGGAGATATTCCTGTTTCACCGCTCACATAAAGACAATTATTAAGATGGATGACCACGATAGGCGCCGAGCCAGCCAAAGGGGAAAAATTCATTTTTCTTCGATAATCAAGCCCGGAATAGGAGGAGGGAAGCCGCTGCACCCCGGTCATTTCCGGTCTTCCAGACCCGTAATCAGCACTGATCCTTTCCCGAACAAAAGCCAGCCAGTCCCCGGCTCCGGATAAAAACAGATCCAGATTATTCATGAGAACCACCGTTGCGGGCGATCCAGGGGGGCCATCAGGCAAAAGAACTTCTTTCAAAAGAGCCTCCCCTAAACGCCCGTCTTCCACTGCACATGAGGGAAAAGTCAACCCCGATCTCTGGCCAAGCTGGTGCAAACATCCTGTCCCCACGATCCATTTCAAGCTGGGTGGCTCAAGACCAGAAGAAAAGCAGGCATCCAGCAGGGCAAACAGGACCGAGCCGATTCCACATCCCGGACACTGGGAAGAAACAGATGACTCTCCTAGATAATGAGAAACAGGANGAGACAACTTTTCCTTCATAATTTTTATCATCTAAACGACTTCAATCCTCGCTGAGAAAACCAATTGTAATTTTACTTCCCTGAGCCAAATCCATCTCATCAATCGAAGCCTGAGGGAGAATCTCACAGCTCTTCTTCAGCCAATCCATTCTCTCCAACACTTCCCCCAACTTCTCTTTGTCGGCCCAGACCATTAAACAGGGAGAAATAACTTCAAGAAAATGAAACCCCTGTTCGGCCTTCAGGACCTGCTTTAAGGCCAGGGTGAGACGTCGGACATGGAGAGGAGTCCAGCGGGAGGCAGAGATGGCTCCCCGTCGTCGGGCTTCAGCGGGGAGATTATTAAATTGAATCCCCTCGCCCCTCACCTCAGAGGGCAAAGGAATCTTTCTCCTGGAATGCAAATATAAAGATAACAGCCCGGAATTGACATACAGACCGATCACCCGGCCAGCCCCCCTGATAATCAATTGGTCTTTCCTGGCAGGCAAGACAGCCCTCCACCCTCCTGCCAGAACATCTGCTTCACTGACCAACAGAATAAATCTTTTTTCAGGCTTCCTCTCTGCCAGGGAAAAGGCCGTGCTGGTAAGCCTCTGAGGTGGGACCACTCTTCCAGGGAAACCTCTGGTCCTGCCCAGTAATCCCAGACAACCCAAACCGGAGATAATTATTTCTACATTGCCGGGAAAATCCAATCCACACTGATCGCCGGCTCGAACCAGGCTCTGCAGGATTATTCCCAGACCACAGCCAGAACACCATTCACGGGGAGATTGGAGGGAGGGCCAGGCGGAAGTAAGGGGATGGACTATTCCGTCCCGAGCCATAACGGAGAATTTTCACCGATAAACGAGAGCTTGTCAAGTCAAATAAGACTAATTTTTATTTTTCTCTATCTTCGTATTTGCTTGATATTGTTAGAGTACTGACAAGGCCAACAAATAATTTATTATATATTCCAAGGTGAATATTATCTATCGTCTCAATTAATTTAACTGACATATTAATTATTTAATTGTCTTCAAATCGTGGCCCTTTCATTATTCCAGTCCATAAATCTTCATTTTATAGCGAAGCATCCGCTCGGTGATCCCCAGGAGCTCGGCCGCCTTTTTTTTCTTGCCCCGGGATTTCTCAAGAGCCCGGGTAATTTCTCCCACCTCCAGCCTCTTGACTTTTTCCGGCAGGGGCAAATCATCATCTGGCTCTCCCCTCATCAACTCAGCCTCCCGGGCCTCATTCACAAAAACCGGTAAATCTTTGGTAGTAATAATATCTCCATCACAAAAAACCACAGCCCGCTCGATAATATTCTCCAGTTCACGGATATTTCCGGGAAACGAATAGCCCAGGAGAAGATGAAGGGCTTCCCGGGAAATCCCGGAGATCTCTTTGCCTTCCCGAGTACTATATTTACGGATAAATAAATCCACCAGGGGTGGAATATCCTCTTTCCGGCGCCGCAATGGGGGGAGATGAATGCGGATCACGTTAAGCCGGTAGTAAAGGTCTGAGCGGAACTTGCCTTCCCGGACAAGTTCTTCAAGATGGCGGTTAGTGGCGGCTATGATTCGGACATCTGCCTGGAGTGGTCGGGATGAGCCCACCCGGAAAAACTCCCGTTCCTGAATGACCCGGAGTAATTTCACCTGCAATGAAAGGGGCAGATCACCTATTTCATCCAAGTAGATGGTTCCTCCGGCGGCTGCTTCAAACTTGCCTATTTTCCTCTCAAAGGCTCCGGTAAAGGCGCCTTTCTCAGCTCCAAAAAGCTCTGCTTCGATTAGAGTTTCAGGCAAAGCCGGAATGTTGACGGCCAGGAAGGGGCCCTCTCGCCGGCGGGAAGCAAAATGAATTGTCCGGGCCACAATATCCTTCCCGGTGCCNGTTTCTCCCGAGATAAGAACAGTGGCTTCACTCTGGGCGGCCTTGCCTACCAGAAAACTCACTTCTTCCATGGCGGGCGAGGCCACAATAAAATTTTTAGTNCTGAATCTTTCACCGATACTCTTTTGTAAACGGTCCACTTCCTGGCGCAGTTTCTGCCGTTCTAAAGCGCGCTCGAGGACAAGAAGAAACTTTTCAAAATCGAGCGGCTTGATAATATAATCATAGGCTCCCTGCTTCATAGCTTCGACCGCATTTTCCACATTGCCATAAGCCGTGACCATAATCGTAGTGATTAATGGATTACGCTGGAGAAGAGACTGAATCACCTCCACGCCCGTTTCTTTCTCCAGCCGGTAATCAACTATGGCCACGTCGATGGCGCAGCGCTCCAGGACAGCCAATGCTTGTTGGCCATCAGCCGCCTCTATCACCTCATAGCCCACTTCCTCCAGATTCTGGCGAATCAGCTCTCTTTGCGTGGCATCGTCTTCCACAATTAAAATGGTGGCTTTTTTCATCCCTAACCTCCTAGCTCAACCTTAAATATAGTCCCGCCTTCTTTCCGGAAGCGAGCCTTTATTCGACCCCCATGGGCNTCGACGATTTTGCGGGCCAGGTAGAGGCCAATGCCCAGACCTTCCTTTTTGGTGGTGAAGAAAGGCTCAAAAATTCTGGCCGCCTCTTCATCACTCAGGCCCTTACCTGAATCAATAATGGAAATTAATATTTTATCGCCCTGTTTCTGCCCTTTAACAACCACCTGGCCCCCAAAGGAGGCCTCGATGGCATTCTTTAAAATATTGCCTACCGCCTGAGCCAGGAGAAGGGGGTCCGCCTGAAAATAAATCCTGGCGGGAACATTTTCTTTAATCATGACTTTCTGCTCCTCAGCCAGAGCTCTATATTCTTGAACTACCCTAGCTATAAAATCCCGCAGCTCAATCTTCTCCCGCTGTAGCCGCAAAGGCTTCAACAGGCGGGAAAATTCATCAATTACCCGGGAAATCCGTTGCACTTCGGCCTGGCCGAGGGAAACTTTCGATTGAAGTTCCGAAGGGACTTTCTTTCTCAAAATTTCAAAGAGCAAAGCCAGTGAATTCAAGGGATTTTTTATTTCATGGGCCACTCCTGAGGTAAAGGCGGATATTTCCCGATACCGCTCCATTTCAGCTCTGGTCTGGAGAACTTCCTGCTCTTTGGCCCAGAACCGTCGCTGGAGGACGAAAAACCCCATGGACATCATCAGTCCAAAAAGGAGGAACACCCCCAGGATGATCCAGAAATTTNTTCGTGACTGCGCTAGAAGATTCTCCAAATTCTGGAGAGAATATCCCAGATAAAGATACTTGNCTGCTCCTTCATCATCAGCTGGAAAAGGTGTGAAATAATTATATATTTTCCCTAAGGGGGATTCGATCACCCAGCTTCTCTCCGGCTGGAGGTCGCGTGAAGAGAGAGGCAGGTAACCCTCAAAACGGGAACTCCAACCGAGAATTTTCTTTTGTTCATCAAGCACAGCGATGAAATAAATATTTTCTTCACCAGAATAAAACTTAAATACATCCTCAAGAGGATAGCCTTCATGAAGGAGACGATTAATATCTTTTTTTAAAATACCGGCGGTGGCTCTCAACTGTTCATAAACCACCGCCTCCACCTGCCGNGTGATATAGCGGCGGTTAAGATAGTAAAGAAAAGAAAAAATAAGAATCAGGATTAAAAAAGGGAGATAAAAAAAGAGAAGATAATTTTTCTTCTTCAATGTCCCTTTTTCCGTCGGCCCATCCGGTGCTGTCGCCCCCCCCGCCAGGAAGGAAACCCATGCTTGTCCCGGAGAATAAAAAGTTCTCCCTGACAACGCATCTCCCGGGCAATCACGTAGGAACCATCATCGCTCTCTTTTACCAGCGATCCCTTCAGCTCGATTCTCTCTCCCTGGTGAAAATTGCGTTCAAAAAACCAGATTGGGCTGACTTCCACTATAAACTTTCGTCCGGTCTTCTCTTCCTCAATATAAAGGATAAGAAATTTTCCCTGACCGGGATAACAGGACTCCATCTTTATATCGACAATTTTGCCTTTAAGGGCGATCTCTTTATCCACATTGTAAAAATATTTTCCCTGTCCCACCTGAGGGGCAGAAAAAATATTGGCGGGCAAAAAGAGAAGCCCNCTGATGATTAAAATTCCTGGGATGGAAGCCAGAAACCCCTTAAATCTGGTCATTCCCTCCCTCCCAGATAAATATTCCAGGATAATCCACCTGAAATAAAGAAGCCGCGCCAATCAAAGTAGGGATCATTAGAGTGGTTGCGGACGACCATAAAAGAGAGGTATAGAGAGAAACGGCGGAAATTTTTTTCCAGGCGAGCTTCCACTTCATGTCGCTTATCCTCCCTCTCCACTTGCAAGGTGTTCCCCTCTAAATCATAACTTTCGATGCCGGGAAAATTCTTCCAGGAGACAGTATACCCTATTTTCCCTTCGATATTCCAGGGAGCAATGACCGTCAAAAGTCCAGAGATAATCCTTCCCTCCCAGGCAAAGCGATCATATGTTGGATTTTCCACCATATAGTATTCATCAAGCATTCGGAAGGGGTTTTGACCAGCAATATTCCACTGCTGGGTAGCAGTAACTCTGAGACCCACCCGTTCTCCCAGTCCCTGCGCCAGGAGCAAAGAGAGAGCGGTTACCTGGAGCGACTTCCCTTCTCCCTCGGCCGCAGGCCGGGCATAGTCTGTCATCCCCGTGTATCCCCCGTGAGCACCATGATNGTAGCCTTTACCCGAATAATGAACCCACGGAGATGAAACACCCATGAATGGAGAGCTGGTGTAACCTTCCATATCAGGAGATAGAAAAGGATGCCGATAGGACTTCAATCCCCAGAATAAACCCGCCTTCAGGGTAGTCCTGGAGGCCCAGTATTTGTCCAGGGTAATTTCCACCGAGGAATTAATAAAGTCATATATCGACCCGGAATAATCTCTAATCTCAGTTAGCGAATCAATTTGAAAAATGGACGAAGGATTCAGATAGCTCTTGAAACTCAGCCGGCCCTGGAGCGCCAGATAGTTAAAATCAGTATAACTCTGGCGGTAGAGGGCTCCCCGGCCGAGAAGGCCCACATAGATAGCTGATTTTTCTCCCAGAGGAANCAAATAATCAGCACCCACTAAATGGGTGTAATAAGTCAAATCGCTATTCTCCAAGACANAACTCAGATCTCCTTGCGTAAAAAAAGAGAAAGAGCCGACATTCTTTTCCGCTTCCACTCCCAGCCGGGTNATCATATCCGAGACACCCAGATAATTCTGATAGAGATTATTGGTCATCCCCTGAAAAAAAGAAAAAGAGACTGTCTCCGCGGCCAGAAAGGAGGGGAACCAGGCAAAAACTCCCAGGAGAAATAATATAACAGCCTCCAAGATTCGCCGGTTAAATTTCTTTTTATCAAAATTATTCATCAACCAGGCTCTCATGTGTTCTTTATAATATATCAAGATCTGGCAGAGGTGAAATTTTTTCAAAAACCAACTCTGTTCTTCTCTTCTTCTGGGTCCAGGTTGAAGAAGACTATATCCTAGTCCCTCTTTCGCTCGCTTCATTTTCTTCTCCTGAAAAAAATTCCCCCCTTCCTGTGGCGGAAGGGGGGTTGAAAAGGCAGGCTCGGTTACCGCCGACCTTGGCGAGAAAACCCCTTAGGCCCCGTTCCATCACAGAAAGCGCTGCCGAGTCCACCTATTCCCTGCCGAAAAGAGCGGTTGGTAAAGGCTTTGCCCGCTCCAGCCATGGAACTGAAATTCCGGAAACTGGCCTTGCCACCCATGTGGGGAGAGTTGCCATCTTGACCATGGCGAAACTGGGATTGCTGTCCATTAGACTGGTTATTGTTGTGTTTATTCTGATGATGCTGGCCCTTCCGATTCTGATAGCCGGTGCCATCCTTAGGGCAGTTCCAATCAGGATCCTGACAGTTGGGAATACCGTCTCCATCATGATCCCGATAAAGGTCATTAATCCCATCGCCATTCATATCACGGTANATCATTTGGTAACGTAATTGCTGCCAGTTGCGGACGGTGTTCTGGGAAGTAANTTTATTCATTTTGACCTGACGATTTTGCTGGGATTGACTCTGAGGAGTAGCCAGGATTAAGCCCACTCCCACCAGAANAACAATTCCTAGAAAAACTAATAACTTCTTTGAGTTCATTACAAACCTCCTAAAAAAATTTTGCCGGCAATTTCTTTTCATCGCCAGGCATTTAAAATATG
>MTOP01000033.1 GCA_002010725.1 Candidatus Aminicenantes bacterium JdFR-80 | reverse complement strand
TTCATCCGGGTGGCACTCAAACTTACTTGAGGCAGATAATACCGAATCACGGAATTATTAAGCTGGCGGAAATATGTCTCAAATCTTGACGCCCGGATACTCAAATTGAAAAACGACCAGGAGCGGGAAAGATAGATCTCGGACTTCCGATTGGAAACCAGGGCTCTCTTAAAATTATTATCAAATTCTCTTAAAAAATCAAAAGAGCTCTGATAATCCACATCAGCTACGAGGTTGAACTGAAAAGGGAGAGGTTGATTATGTTTAAGGCGGACTATATAAGCATTCTGGGGATAACCAAGTTCTTCAGGAGTTGTAAAATGGAAGCCAAACAGTCGAATTTCACCGCCTATACTCTGAGAAAACAAATATCGGTATTCCAGACCACCCCCAAANCCCCNCGCTGAGTAATAGTCAAAATTGAAAGTCGCATCCATATTTCGGCGAATCGCCCAGTAAAAACTCTGGGAAAAAGTCATCCCCTTAATGGCTGAATAGCCCAGCTGAGGGGTCAAAAAACCTGTCTTCCTTTCCTCACCCAGAGGATATTTTAGGTAAGGCCAATAAAAAACCGGGACTTTCTTAATTTTNAACAGGGCCCCCCACATTTCAATGTATTCATTCTTCTTAAAAGTAGCCCGAGAACAGGAGAAAACCCAGCGGGGTACCGGCTGAGTACAGGAGGTGATTCTCGCCCGGGAAAGGCTATAGACATCATTAATATCCCTTTTGATAACCTCGGCTTCATAAAAAACAGTCGGTTTTATTAATCCATGGACCTTTTTCAACTCCCCGACTTTGGACTCAAGATTAAATTGAAGCCGCTCAGCAGTGATAACTTCCTGAGGCAGGTGAAGAACAACATGCCCTTCAGCTACAACTTCTTTAGTTTCCGTGTCTAACTCCACAGTATCAGCCAGAAGCTTAAGATTTTTATAATGAATTTCCACATTTCCTTGAGCGAAAATTCTGNTTTTATCCCGTTCTGTCCGCTGAGCGATTATCTTAATTTCTTCTGCCGGGAAACCAGACAGGTTTAAAAGATGGAGAAGAAAAACAACTATAAAGACCCACAAAATTGCATGTCTCCGCCTCATTCCGGACAAACTTGAGGGTGTATTAAGCAACCAAATGAGCCTCTCCAATTTCTTTTCCGGATAATTTAATTTTTAATCTGGCGCAGAAAATCTTCCACCCGGACTCTCAGTTCCGGGTTCTTTAGTCGTGGTAAAAGTTTTTCAAATAAAGCCCGGGCTTTATCCTTGGCACCACTATTGACTAGGGCCACCCCAAGGTTAACCGCCGCCACTTCATCCTCTGGGGCCAGCTTTAAAGCCTGTTGAAAACTCTCCACTGCCTCTCCATAGCGTCCCAGATGATTCAAGATAACTCCCTGAAGATTATAAGCTCCAGGAGTGGGTTGAGACTCCAGGAGCTTATCGACAATTCTTAAAGCTTCTTCCAGCCGTTGGCTTAAATAAAGCGCTTTAGCTAAAGAAAAAGCGACTTCTGGTTTAGGAGCCAGTTGATAAGAGTGCTGATAAACAGTCAGGGCCTTCTCTTTCTCTCCCAATTCTTCATAAGCTCTTCCCAAACCATATAAAGCTTCCGGAAATTCAGGATTTAGCTCAATAGCTTTTTGATAATAGCCCACGGCCTGACTCAAATTGCCCTTTTCCAGGAAGATTAAACCCAGAAGATTATAAGAAGGGGAGTGATCGGGGGCTAACTCAAGAGCTCGTTGGAGATATTTCAAGGCTTCATCTTTTAGTCCATACCGATAGGCTACCACGGCCTTCTCATACTGATATTGAGGATCCTGATCTCTATCCTGGGAGGTCTGATTAATTGTGGTTGTACAAGTGTTCACACTCAAAAACAATAAAAATAAAAAAACGCTGAGTTTCCAATATTTCATTGTGTTTCACCTTATTAATTTATATTTATACCATATTCTTCCTAGATCATCATCCCCCCGGTTTAAACTTTAACTCAGGGGGATGTTCATCAAAACCAAACACTTCCTGACTAAATAAAATTGAGAATGAGCCTAATTATCCCTTTCAGGGTTACCTCTCCACCTCTCTGGTCTCGCTGAATGAAGCGTTGGCTGCCTCCCCAGCCTCACCATNCTTACACCCTTGACATCACCCTTCCTTCCGGTAATAATAACCCCATCTTAGAGGAAAATTTTCAGCCAACAAAAAGAAGAATGATTCCCCGAAAACCAGATTGGCGCCGTCTGGCCGAACTAAGTTCTCTGGGATTAATCCTTCCCTCATCAATTATTGTAGGACTTTTCTTTGGTTACTGGCTGGATAAATTACTGGGAACTCATCCCTGGTTACTCCTCATCTTTACTATTCTCGGTATTATCTCCGGTCTGACCAGCCTCCTGAGAGCTGTCAAAAAATTAAATACCTCAACCCGCAAGGAAGATGAATAGTTCCAGGCTCAATCGCCAATCAGGTTATTTAATTTTTACTCAGAAAGGCTATTTACATGGATAAAAAAAATTCAGCTCTCCCTGGAGGGGAGGAAAAGTTGCTGCGTCGTATCCCTCGGGAAATTATACTGGTCTCATCCCTCCTCGCTGTCCCTGTATATCTTCTCTTTGACTTGACCAATGCCTGGCTCTTTTGGGNTGGAGGGATAATCGGTGCCCTAAGTTTCTGGGGATTAAAATCCTCCCTGACCCATATTCTGGCCAATCTTGGCAGAAAAGCCATTCGTCGTTCGCTTCTTCTCTATGGACTCCGCCTTTTATTGATTGTCTTTATCTTTTTTATTATAATTTTGCTTTACCAAAAAAGAGTAATTGCTTTTACTATCGGCTTCTCCATGTTAATAATAGTTATCATGGTTGAAGCTATCGCTGGGCTATTTAGCAGGAAAAGATGGAAGAACTAGAACATAGTCTATTTATTGTTGAGATAGTTAACCGTTTCATCGGTCAACCTCTGGCTGCTCTCCTCTCCTCTTTGGGCATAAAAATTGCTCATCCGGAACATCTCTTTCCTGATTATCTGGTGATGGTCATCATCGTCGCTCTTAGCCTAATCCTCTTTTTCGGTCTGGCTTCACGAAAATTAAGCCTTGTCCCAGGAAAAAGACAGAGCTTCCTGGAAATGGTGATCGAACTATTCGAGGGTCTTCTCCTGGATACCGTGGGTGAAGAAGGACGAAAATATCTGCCGGTCATAGCGACTATCGGTCTTTTTATCTTATTCTGTAATCTCCTGGGACTGGTCCCCGGGCTAATGTCACCCACGAGCAAACTTAATGTCACCGCTGGTTGCGCTCTGGTGGTTTTCGTCTATTATCACTGGGAAGGCATTAAAAGCCAGGGTTTTTTTCGTTACCTCAAACATTTCACCGGCCCCATCCCCATGCTGGCTCCACTGCTTCTCCCTATAGAAATTATCAGTCACTTTTCCCGGCCAGTCTCCCTCTCAATCCGTCTTTTCGGCAATATTTTTGCCGAGGAATTACTTATTGTGATCATCGCCTCAATCATTCCCTTCTTTCTACCTTTGCCCTTCATGGCCATCGCCATTTTTACTTCGATTATTCAGGCCTTTGTTTTTGTGCTCCTGGCCTGTATATATATTGCCGGAGCTGTCGCTCATGAAGAAGAACATTAAATTTTGGAGGAAAACATGACCAAAAAAGGAAAAATGATTCTCTTAGCTTTCTTTGTCTGTCTTTTGCTCTCTTCCCCTGCTTTAGCTCAAACAGCTGAAGGAAGCAAAGCTCCTCTCTTCCAGTGGTCGATTATTATCGGGGGAGCCATCATCACTTTTGCCTCGGCTGCCGGAGCCTTTTGCCAAGCCAAAGCTATCAGTAGTGCCTGCGAAGGTATTTCTCGCAATCCCGGAGCTGCTCCCCATATCCGTTTCCTTCTCATTTTCGGACTGGTGCTTATTGAAACTCTGGTTATCTATGCTCTGCTTATCTCGATTATCATCCTCATGGTTCAATGGGGAAAATACGTTTAAATCGGCTCCTCATCATAAATTAAAAGCGATCAATCCTCGGTGAGTAAAATAAAAATATTTTGGCCACGCCTGGTAACTACCCTGGCGATGGCCATAAATATTATTAAAACCACCATAAAAAGATTCAACGAGGACAGATGCGGTAATTTTGCTATCACTATTTCCTATTTTGCTCTGCTTTGTTCTGTTCCTCTCGTGGCTCTCTTTGCCTATATCTCCGCTAAAATCCTGGGTAGCTCAGAACTGGCCTTTCGGAGCTTAAATATTTTTTCCGATGAGTTCTTTGCTAAACTCGATCCCTATTTCTTTCAGCGAATTCAGGTCGTCTCCCGGAATATCGCCAATCTGGGCTGGTTCGGTCTCATTGGTTCTTTTGTAGCCGCCAGTTTTCTTTTTTCCAATCTGATCTATGCCATCAACTTCATCTTCAAAGCCAACTATCAGAAGTCCTTCTTCTATAACCGATTGATGGAATATATGATCATGTTCGTCATCGGGGTTATTCTCCTGATTTCTCTTTCTATTACGGCTATCTGGACTGCTATCCATCGAACTATCCGGGAGAGTCCCTTTGTGGCCACCCACATCAACCCCAAAATTGTTTCTCTTATTGACAACTTCTTCCTTCAGTACCTAATTCCCTTCACGTTGACCTTCCTGGTTTTCTTCTCGCTCTATAAATTCATTCCTGAAATAAAAGTCTACACCCGCGCCGCAGTTATTGCCGCCTGTATCGCTGCTCTCCTCTGGGAGGTGTTCAAGAGATTATTTGCTTTCTATGTGGCTCATATTTCAGCTATCGGCATAGTCCTCTCTAAACTATTACAGGGGACATTAACCTCTATTATCTTTTTCCTGTTGTGGATATCTTTCTCCCTGGTAATCCTCCTCTGGGGGGCAGAACTGGCCGCTGTCCTCAACGAAAGGGCTCATCAGGAATATGTCTGACCANCCACGTTTTAAGCCGATAACCCTCGAGGAATTGGCCCAACATTTGGGGCTGGCTTATGAAGGACAAGGGGAAACTCTCATTCGGGGAGCCGCCAGCTTGACAACAGCTAAACCTGGAGATTTAGTCTTTCTGGCTGATAAAAAATTCCGGCCGATTCTCCAAAAATCACCCGCCGCAGCCGCTATTGTAGCCGAAGACGAACCGCGCCCTCCATTGCCTGTGATTCGCGCCCCCAATCCTTACTTCAGCTTCATTCAAGCTCTGGAGCTCATTTACCAACCTTACCGGCCTCAACCTGGCCTTCATCCAACAGCTATCCTTCATCCTACAGCCAAACTTGGCCCCGATGTCTCGGTGGGGGCGGGCTGTGTCATTGGAGAAAATGTGGTTATCGGAGCGAAAACAATCATTTTTCCTCTGGTCTCAATTTATCCAAACGTCACTATCGGTGAAGAATGTCTTATCCATTCCTTGGTCACCATTCGCGAGGATACCCAGATTGGCCAACGAGTTCTCATCCAACCTGGAGCTGTTATTGGAGCCGATGGGTTTGGATTTCTCCAGGAGGAATCTGGCAAGTCAATAAGAATTCCTCAGGTGGGAAGAGTGGTCATTGAAGATGACGTGGAAATAGGCACTAACACAACCATTGACCGGGCTGCTCTTGAAGTTACCCGGATCAGCCGAGGGGTAAAGATCGATAATCTGGTTCAAATCGCCCACAATGTCACCATCGGGCCAGACACTATTATTGCGGCTCAAACAGGTGTCGCCGGGAGTACCAAAATTGGTCAACGAGTTATCATGGGAGGACAGGTAGGGCTGACAGACCACATTGAAATTGGCGATGAAGTCTTAATGGCCGCCAAAACAGGCGTGACCAAAAGTGTACCTGCTAGGGCTAAAATAGCCGGTTCTCCTCATCTTAATATTATGGATTGGCGGAAAGCGTGGGTTTCTATTCCCCAACTCTATGATTTATTAAAAAAATTCCGCCGACTCCAGCGGAAAGTCCAAGAACTGGAAGAAAAACTCGCTCAACTAAGCCAATCTACTCCTGACGACTGAGATACTCTTCCACCGCCAGAGCGGCCGCCACACCTGAGCCGGAAGCAGTCGCCACCTGTTTGGGACAAACATTGGTCACATCCCCAGCGGCAAAAATTCCGGACCGGG
Organism: Candidatus Aminicenantes bacterium JdFR-80; assembly: GCA_002010725.1. Classification (GTDB taxonomy): domain Bacteria; phylum Acidobacteriota; class Aminicenantia; order Aminicenantales; family Aminicenantaceae; genus JdFR-80. The sequence goes on along the minus strand of MTOP01000033.1, from coordinate 78,310 downwards.
AAGTCTCCATCTGAGATGAGACTTTAATCTCTCCATATTCATTTAGTTCGAGGAGTCCTCTTAAAAAGGCCGTGTTCGGGTCCATACCGATGGAAATAAACAATCCATCTAAAGATAATTCTGATTCTTTCTGAGTCACCCTGTTGAACAACTTAACCTTCTCCAGCCGGTCCTGGCCGATAATCTCGGTGACAACTGAATTCCACACCACCTCTATTTTGGGATTAGTAAAGACCCTTTCTTGAAGAATCCTAACTCCTCTCAATTTATCTCGCCGATGAATTAAGTAAACCTTCCGAGCAAATTTAGTTAGAAAAAGAGCCTCTTCAAGAGCATTATCTCCGCCACCGACTACGGCCACTATTTTATCCTTAAAGAAAGCCCCATCACAGGTAGCACAGTAGGACACTCCTTTCCCGGTTAACTCTGCCTCGCCATTAACCCCTAACTTCCGGTAAATGGATCCGGTGGCGATGATCACCGCCCGCGCCTCATATTCTCCCTGATGCCCAACAACTTTCCAGCCTTTATCCACCTGAATAATCTTCCTTACTTCGTCCATCTTGAATTCTGCTCCGAATTTTTCCGCCTGTTTCCTGAATTTTTCCATTAAATCAAAAGGAGCAATCCCTTCCGGAAATCCCGGGTAATTTTCAATCCAATCTGTCAGTAAAATTTGACCTCCCGGCAGTCCCTTTTCTAGAACCAAAGTTCGACGACGGGCCCTCCCCGCATAGATGGCGGCTGCCAAACCAGCTGGTCCGGCTCCAATAATAACAATCTCATAACCTCCGCTCATGTCTCTTCTTCCTCTATTTAAATTCCTCTATCTTTATTAAAGATTTCTTATTTTACCACAGTTTCGCTCTGGAAGACAGGGGAAGAATATCTCGAAAATCAAAGCGGGAGCCAAAATAAACAGGTAAAAATCAACCTCTTTGTTTCTGCAAGGCCTGGTGATAAAGTCGGAGGTATTTCCGGGCGGAGGTTTCCCAGGAGTAATTCTGCTCGGCTCCCTGGCGAACAATTCTCCGCCATAAAGATGGTCGGCGATAGCATTTGATTGCTTCCCGCACCGCTTTAACGAGAGCATCAGGAGTATATTCTTTGAAAACAAAACCATTACCCTTCCCTGTTCGGGGATTGACATGATGAACTGTCTCCTGAAGCCCACCCACGGTCCTCACCACAGGCACCGCCCCATAGCGAAAACTATAGAGTTGATTCAGCCCACAAGGTTCCGATAAGGAGGGAATTAAGAAAATGTCTACTCCTGCGGCCAGTTTATGAACCAGCGCCGGACTCCAGTCAAATCTAACGGCCAGGCGATGGGGATACTTCTTCACTAGAGATAATAAAGCTCTCTCATAGATGTCTTCACCCCGACCAAGGATGACCAATCCCAGATCGAGTTTCATCAGTTCATCCATTGCTCCCAGAAGTAAATCCACCCCTTTATGAGCAGCGAAATAAAACGATGTTCCGAGGAGGGGAATATCGGGGTCAACGGGGAGTTGAAATTCCTCAAGTAAATCCACTTTGTTCCGGCGCTTTCCCTCCAAATCTCCAGGTTGATAATTCCAGCAAATATATTTATCGTTCTCGGGATTCCAGATTTCATAATCGATGCCGTTGCGGATACTCACCAGTTCATCACGTCTCGTCTTGAGGATAGAAGCCAGCCCATGGCTGTGCTTCTGNGTCCACAACTCCCTCCGGTAGGAACTGCTGACCGTGTTAAGCATGTCGGCATAGACGATGCCTGCCTTTAAAAAATTAAAATGTCCATTCAGAGAGAGCAACCCACTCTGAAGATATTTCCAGTTAAGCCCGGTTAGAGCCAGCGATTCCGGGGGAAAGACTCCCTGATAAGCTACATTATGGAGGGTTAAGACGGTGGCGGTTTGCTGGAATATTTTTCTGCGGTGATAAAGTGTTTTTAAAAACACAGGGATTAAAGCCGTCGGCCAGCTATTACAATGAATAACGTCAAATTTCTTGCCGGTATGATGAATGGCTTCCAGGACAGCCTTGGAAAAAAAGATGAATCGTTCATCATTATCCAGATAGTCCCCTCGACCGGAACCATAAATGTTTTCCCGCCAGAAATATCGAGGATTATCAATCAAATACAGAATAAACCGACCCACATCGCTCCGCCAAACCCGTCCTTTAACCACCCGACCACCTAAATACACAGGAAGACGGGCGCAGACAATTTCTTTCTCCAGGGATTCCAGTTCCGGTCTGCGGTAATAAGGCAGAAAAACAGCCACCTCCACTCCAAGGGTGGCAAGATATTTGGGCAAGGCAGCTGCAACATCAGCTAATTCTCCAGATTTAGCATAAGGGGCAAGTTCGGTGGTGACGTAGGCTACTTTTAAGGAAGCTGACATGAGTAAAGATATATTAATCTAGAGCTTCCAGAAAAGTCAAATTAAAGGGGAAGAAAAGGAGGGCTTGAACCACCGACGTATTTTAAGCCCGCTTATCCCCAACCCAACTTTTCCTGAAGAAGGTCAAAGAAATTACGTTTGGGCGAAGAGATAAGAGTCAGTTCATGCTGACAGCATCTCACCCTGACCCGGTCGTGGCTTTTCATCTGTTGACCTCGCTGACCATCAATCGTCAGATAAACCTCTTCACTGGCCAGAAGCTGCACCTCAACCAATGAATCTGAAGAAATGACCATTGGTCGGAAAGACAGAGTATGGGGACAAATTGGCGAAATAACAAAGGCCGGCAAATTGGGGTAGATAATCGGTCCCCCTGCCGCCAGCGAATAGGCAGTTGAACCGGTGGGAGTAGAAATAATCAAGCCATCGGCTCTCAAGCAGGCAATCTGTTTACCATCAATAAAGATGGCAAAACGAATCATCCGCGCTAGAGCACCTTTATTAATCACCACATCGTTTAAACAATAATATCGGTTCTCCCCAAGGGTAGCCGAAAGCATCTTGCGCTGACTGACGATTTTTGATTCCCCCCGCAATAAAGCTTCCAGAGTGATCTTCATCTCGTCCAGAGGAACCTCCGTCAGGAATCCTAACCGTCCTAAATTTACCCCCATGACCGGAACATCATGTAAGGCCGCTAAGTGGGCCACACTTAACAGAGTCCCGTCTCCCCCGAAAACGATCACCATATCAGCCACCGTGGGAATTGATTCCCGGGGGAGTCCAGTGGGATAGTCTATTTTATGAGCAGCGACATCTTCCAAAATACTTTCTATTCCTTTAGAATTGAGAAATTCAATGGCCTCTCGCAAAATCTGCTTAATATTGTCCGCATGGGGTTTAATAACAATGCCGGCACGTTTAATTTTTCTCATTCCTAACTATCTCCTTGATAATGTCTAAAACCTCTTTCCAGGAAAAACCAACTCGGTCAATTCTCCAGAAGATAAAAAACTCCTGGTTGCCCTTCTGCCCCTTCTGGGTGCATTTATGAAGACCATGAGGATAGAATCCTTCCCGCCAGGCCTGGCTCAGAACTCTCTCCAGAACCGCCTGATGAATGGCCGGATCCCGCACTATTCCTTTCTTGCCCACCTGACCTTTCCCAGCCTCGAATTGAGGTTTCACCAGGGTCAGAACCTCCGCTCCACTCAGAATACGCCGGATAGCTGGTAATACTTTTAACACTGAAATAAAAGAAAGATCACAGGTTACTATCTCGAGCGGCTCCGGAAAATCACTCTTTTCCAGATAACGAGCATTTTTATGAATGGGGATAACCCGGACATCTTGCTGAAGGCGCCAATCAAGCTGCCGGGGATCAACATCAACGGCATAGACCCTTGGCGCTCCCCGTTGAAGAAGGCAATCGGTAAATCCGCCAGTGGAAGCGCCCAGATCAGCAGCTATCTTACCGTTAACATCCACTTGAAATACATCCAGAGCCTCGGCCAATTTTAGTCCACCTCGACTGACAAAAGGAAGGGGCGCTTTAACTTCCAACTGAGAGTCCACTACTAATGGTTGCCCCGGTTTCTCCACTCTCTGACCTTTAATAAAAACCCGGCCAGCCATGATCAAAGCCTGAGCCTTCTGGCGACTTTCAGCTAATCCCTGTTCCACCAGAAGCTTATCGGCTCTTTCTTTCACCTGAAGTCATCTCCTCGACAAAGTCAAGAACCTGTCGATAAATCCCCTCAACATCCAGACCCAGCAGAGCTTTGATTTCATTTGATTTCCCCACAGGATAAATGGTTAAAGGAATGCCAATTGACTTAAACCAAACGTCAAATTTCTTTTCTCTATCCAGAACCTCCCGCACCGCCGAACCAAATCCGCCGGTAATGACTCCTTCTTCCAGGGTAATGATAAATCGGCCCGGTTGGGAGTACCTCAACACTAATTCTTCATCCAATGGTTTGGCGAACCGGGCATTAACCACGGCAAATTCAAGCCCCACCCGGGCTAACTTCTCAGCTACCTCAAGAGCTGGCCGAACCATACTCCCCAGGGCAAACATCAGATGGGTTCCCTCTCTCAATATTTCTGCTTTTCCCAGGGGAATCTTCCGCCAGGTCTCATCCAGTTTAACTCCATATCCTTTACCCTTGGGAAAACGAATGGCCGCGGGGTGAGAATAAGCCAAGGCGGAATAAATCATATGCTGCAGCTCATTTTCATCCTTCGGAGCCATGACAATCATATGGGGTAAATGCCGCAAATACACTAGATCATTAATCCCCTGATGAGTGGGGCCGTCATCAGAGACAATCCCGGCTCGATCTAAAACAAAGACTATCGGAATATCCATTAAACAGACATCATGATAAAGCTGGTCGTAAGCTCGTTGGAGAAAAGTGGAGTAGATGGCCACAACNGGCTGAAAACCTCCCAGCGCCAGCCCGGTGGCAAAATCCACGGCATGCTGTTCGGCAATTCCTACGTCAAAGAAACGTTCCGGGAACTGGAGGCTAAACTCCGCCAAACCCGTGCCCTCTTTCATGGCAGCGGTGATGGCCACCACTCGGGGGAATTCACGGGCCAGGCGAATCATAGTTTGTCCAAAAACAGCCGAGTAACTTAAAGTCGAATCATTATTTTTCGGCTGACCTGTCCGGATATTAAAAGGCGAAGTTCCATGAAAATGTTCAGGATTATTCTCCGCCGGAGGATAGCCCTTACCTTTCTTGGTTATACAGTGAATCAAAACAGGGCCATCGATTTTCTTCGCTTCTTCAAAAACTTCGATCAGCGAACTTATATTATGCCCCTGGACAGGGCCAATATACCGAATACCCAGTTCAGTAAAAAACAATCCGGGAAAAAAGACTTTTTTCACCGCTTCCTCAACCGCCCGGCCCATCTTAATCACCGGCCAGCCAACTTTAGGGAGCGATTTTAAAATGGTTTTAACGGTATCCTTGACCCGAAGATAATGCTGACCAGAGACTAAATAGGACAGATATTTGGAAAGAGCTCCCACATTAGGAGAAATCGACATTTCGTTATAATTGAGGATAATAATCAACCTTTTCCGTAAATGGCCGATCTGGTTGAGAGCTTCCCAGGCTACACCACCCGTCAAACTGCCATCGCCCACCACCGCAATGATATGATAGTCTTCATTTATCTTATCCCGGGCCACAGCCATTCCCAGGGCCGCGGAGAGAGCTGTCGAGGCATGACCGGTATTATAAACATCATACTCACTTTCTTCCCGGGAGGGATAACCGGAAATCCCTTGATATTTTCTTATCTTAGGGAAAAGATTTTTCCGTCCGGTAACAATCTTATGAGTGTAACACTGATGTCCTACATCCCAGATGATTTTATCCCGAGGAGCATCAAACACCCGATGAAGGGCCAGGGTTAATTCAACTGTACCTAAATTTGGAGCCAGATGGCCGCCATTTTCCGAAACTATTTCAATAATATAACTCCTTATCTCCCGCGCTAACTGATTGAGCTCTTTTAAACTGAGTTCCTTTAAATCCTGGGGTGTTTCAATTTGCTCAAGCACTTCTCTTTTCATCTTAATTCTCCAGGCGAAGCATTTCAGCTAAATAAATCAGTTCCCGACTATTTATCCCCCCCTCTTTTAAAACCCCTAGAGCATCATCCAGATACCGGGTAATCAGGTATCTGGTCCTTTCCTGGCCGAAAGTAAGGGTAAAATTCGGAGAATCCTCTCTTGACGAGGAAGCCTGTTCATCCTGGCCTAAATCAAAGAGATCATCCCGGAGCTGGAAAGCATAGCCTAATTTCTCGCCAAAAGAATATAAGATTTGTTTCTCTTCTTCGGAAGCTCCTCCCAGAATTCCTCCAGCCATCACAGAAAAGATGATTAAGTTGCCTGTCTTCTTTTTAATCATTTCCAGAAAAGCCGGCTCACTCTCTGCCTGAACGGAAAAGTATAAATCCTGAATCTGACCACCAATCATTCCCTCAACCCCGGCAGCTCGACTCAACCAGCGGATAATATCAACCTTGACCGTCTCTCTTTCAGCCGGAAAAGGAGCTTCCGCCACCACCTGAAAAGAGAGGGTCAGCAGAGCATCACCGGCCAGTAAAGCTAATGCTTCTCCGAAAGCCCGATGGAGAGAGGGCTGCCCGCGACGAAAATCATCATTATCCATGGCCGGCAGATCATCATGAATAAGGGAATAGTTATGAATAAATTCCACTGCACAGGCCACCGGAAGAAGTTCTTCTTCAGCCGCCCTGAAATAATGACCGGCGCTAAATAGAAGAAGTGGGCGGTACCTCTTTCCTCCCGAAAAGACCGCATAGTGCATGGCCTCATAAATACTTTTTTCCTCTCGCGGCAGGTAGGCCTCGAGGGCTGAGTCTATCTTTTTCCTCCAGGCCTGTAAGAGATCAATAACCTCACCCATTATTCTGCCTTTTTCTCTTTTCCCGTTCGCTACCTCATCCCCGGATTATTTCTAAAAAGGTATATCTTCGTCCTCTTCTTTATTAGCAACCACCTTGTTTTCACCTAATTCATGCCGTTTGGCCACATCAAAGGATTGGGGTTTCAACTCTCCTTCTTCATCTTTCAACAGGATCTCCACCTTCTTCTCTGCTTTTTCCAGTTCCTCCCTTAAGAATCTAGCTAGTTTAACACCCTCTTCAAAAAGCCTCAAGCTCTCCTCCAAGGTTAATTCCTCATTTTCCAACCGTTCGACAATCTTTTCTAATTCCTCCAGGGCTTTTTCAAAACTAAGATTTTTCATTTTGACTCCTTAGAAAGCATGGACTCAATTGTTTTCAAGGCATCTACCTGTTGAACCAAACAGGTAAGTTCCCCCCGATAAAAAGTCACCAGGATCTCATCTTTGACCAGGACATCGCTGGCCTGGCGGATAAGCTTCTGTCCATCTTTCTGCCAGCACAGGGCATATCCCTTGCGGAGAACCGACAAAGGACTCACTCCATCAAGTTGAGTGGCTACTTTTTCCCACATTGATTTCAATCCGGCCAGTTTTTTCCGCATCGAGTTGGTTATTTTTTCACTCATCAACCTCACCTGGGCTTGCCAAGCCCGAATCTCCTGGTAAATATTCACGATCTGCTTTCTGGCTCTACCTTCCAGGTCATCAACTCTCTGCTCCAGTGTAAAGAGTCTCATCCTAAAATTCTGGAAAGCCCGATGTTGAATACGGAGGAGAACATCATGCCTCTGCTTTTGCAAAATTGCCTGTATCCGCTGAGAAAGCCGTCGAGCCAGGTTGCTTATTTTTTCTTCAAAAGCCTGTTCTTTCTCAATGAGCATTTCCGCAGCCGCTGAAGGAGTAGAAGCGCGGACATCGGCTACCAAATCAGCAATAGTAACATCAATCTCATGACCCACAGCGGAAATGATCGGCACCGGACAGGCAAAAATTGCCCGGGCCACAATTTCTTCATTAAAAGCCCACAGATCCTCAATCGAACCGCCCCCCCGACCAACAATAATGGCATCCAAGTCAGGGATCTGACTCAAAAAGCGAATGCCTTCGACAATCTCCTCGGCCGCTCCTTCTCCCTGAACTCGAACTGGATAAATAAGAATATGAAGGCGGGCAAATCGTCTCTCCAGGGTCCGCAATATGTCCACAATCGCTGCTCCGTGGGGCGAAGTTACCACTCCTACCTTCTTCGGTAACAGGGGCAATTTCTTCTTCAATTCTTTGGCAAACAGGCCTTCTTTCTCTAGCTTTGCCCTTAGCTGTTCAAAAGCCAGCTGGAGAGCCCCTTTGCCCCGAGGCAGGATCTCCTCAACAATAATCTGATACTCCCCCCGGGGTTCGTAGACTGAGATGGCTCCCCGACAAACCACTTTTAAACCGTCCTTGAGCTCAAAAGGAACCCGCCGGGCGGCTGAGCGAAATAAAACAGCTCGCAATTGAGCCTGGCTATCTTTCAGAGTGAAATAAACATGTCCCGAATGATAAGGACGTAAATTAGAAATTTCTCCCTCCACCCATACTTCCGGGAAAAGAGTTTCCAGCTCCTGTTTAATTAATTGAGTTAACTGGGAAACTGTCAGGACCTTTCTGTCCTGGCCAGTGCCGTTATGAAGCTTCACTTTCTTCCTCAACTACCTCTGTTTTTATGGTTAAGGCTTTACCCGTGGCTGGGTCAATTTCGACATAAGCAGCCATCATGACCAACCTCCCTTTAGCTGGCTCAAACCGTTGAGGCCGACCGGAAATGAAGCGCTGGAGCGCCTGTTCCCGTCGAACCCCGATGACTGAATCAAGACCACCAACCATGCCCACATCCGTGACAAAGGCCGTTCCCTGAGGCAGAACACGACCATCAGCTGTCGGAACATGGGTATGGGTTCCTAAAACGGCTGAGACTCGACCATCGAGGTACCAGCCCATGGCCTGTTTCTCTGAAGTGGCTTCTGCATGAAAATCGACGATAATGACCGGGGTTTTTTCCCGAAGGCGAACAATTTCTTCATCGGCTTGGCGAAAGGGGCAATCAATCGGTTCCATAAAAACTCTTCCCTGGAGGTTAAGCACAGCCACTGAAAAACCAGCTTTATCCTCTACAACTGCTGTCCCCTGCCCGGGACTTCCCGGGGGGTAATTAGCTGGCCGCAGAATACGGGTATTTTTATCCAGGTGGGGCAAAATCTCTTTCTTATCCCAGATATGATTACCCGAAGTGATAACATCTAGATACTCAAACAGTTCCTGAGCCACTTTTTCCGTCAAGCCCACCCCTCCGGCGGCATTCTCACCATTGGCGATGATCAGCGTCGGGTCATATCTTTTAACCAGGCCAGGCAGAAGACGCCGCATTGCCTGCCGGCCCGGACGACCGATTATATCACCTAAAAACAACAATCTGACTCTATCGGGCATATTCAACCGCTCTCATTTCACGAATTACAGTGACTTTTATCTGGCCGGGGTAATCCAGTTCTTCTTTAATCCGGCGGGCGACATCTTTGGCGGTCAAGGCCGCTCTTTCATCGGAAATCTTCTGACTCTCAACAATAATCCTGATTTCTCGGCCAGCCTGGAGGGCAAAAGCCTTAGCCACTCCTTCAAATGATTTGGCTATCTCTTCCAGTTTCTCCAGCCGCTTGATATAAGTCTCGAGCAGTTCACGTCGGGCTCCAGGACGAGCCGCGGACAAAGTATCAGCCGCCTGAACTAGGACAGCCTCCACTGAGGGAAAATCCATATCCCGATGGTGAGAAGCAATCGCCTGGATAACTNCCTCCGATTCTCCATACTTGCGGGCTAATTCCACACTCAATTCGGTATGGGTTCCTTCCACTTCTCGGTCAACGGCTTTGCCAATGTCATGGAGAAGCCCAGCCCGCAGAGCCACATTCTCATTTGCCCCCAATTCTCGGGCCATGATCGCCGCCAGATAGGCCACTTCTTTGGAATGCTGTAACACATTCTGGCCGTAACTAGTCCGATATTTTAACTTTCCTAATAGTTTAACCAATTCGGGATGAATATCCTGAATCCGCAGCTCCAGAATGACCGATTCGCCTTCTTGCTTGATTTTCTCCTCCAATTCCTCCTTCACGGCTTCAACCACTTCCTCAATACGAGCCGGATGGATCCGCCCGTCCATGACCAATTTTTCAATCGCCATCCGGGCCATTTCCCGCCGGATGGGATCAAAGCTGGAGAGAATAACTGCCTCCGGGGTATCATCGACAATAATATCCACGCCCGTAGCTAATTCCAGGGCTCTGATGTTCCTGCCTTCGCGGCCAATAATCCGCCCTTTCATATCGTCGGAAGGGAGGTCGACAATTGAGACGGTGGTTTCCACTACATGCTCGGCGGCTGAGCGCTGAATGGCCTGACTGATTATTTCTCGGGCAATGGCCTGGCTTTTCTCCCGTGTCTCCTCTTCGATTCGTCGGAGAGTCTGGACTGCCTCCAGCCTAGCTTCATCTTCAATCCTCTTTTGCAATTCCCTTTTGGCCTCTTCCTGAGTAAGATGAGACACTCTTTCCAGTTCCTCAATCACTTCATTTATTTTCTGCCGGTATTCTTCCTCCTTCTGCTGCAACTCTCTTTCTTTTTGATAAAGAGCTCTCTCTTTATGAGAAAAATCCCTTTCTTTGCGTTCCAGAAGCTGATATTTCCTTTCCAGATTCTCTTCTTTCCTGACCAGACGACGTTCCATTTCATTCAGCTTGCGCTGTTGATTCCTCGTCTGCCGCTCGAAATCGGTCTTCAGGCGAATAAATTTTTCTTTGGCTTCTAAAGTAGCTTCTTTTTTTAGTTTATCGGCCTCTTCCCGAGCTTTTTTTAATATCTCCTGGGCTTCTTGTTTGGCTTTAAAAAGAAGTCTAGCCCCAGTTGATTTTTGGACGAGCAGCNAAATAACCACTCCAACCAAAACTACAATGGCTATGATTAATAGACCCGTTAACGTGTTCACTCTGACTACCTCCTTTACGGGGCGTCAAAGGAGAGGGGATAAGGAGGGCAACAGGGAACTCGGTAAGAAATAACTAATCAGCTGGCCATTAATCCTGACTTTTCTTCTCCTGAAAACTGGTCAGATGGCTGCGTAATGAAGTCGATCGGCCAGTTAATTGGCCGGTCGCCTTGATTTATTCCTGACCAAGTTCCCTTTGTCTCTTTATGTATTCGCATCTTTTAAGAGATTGTCCTCCAAACATTCTATTTCGGATTCAATCTGGCCAATGACTTCGTTCATTTGATCCAATTTTTTCTGGGCTACAAAGTACTCATCAGCAATGTTTAAGGCGGCTAAAACCGCTATTTTAACCGTATCAGCTGATTTTGATTTCACGGCAACCTCTCTCATTTTCTGATCAACATACGAAGTCAAATGGCTTATATATTCTTCATCCTCTTCTCCTTTGACCCGTATTCTATATTTCTGTCCATAAATCTCAATTTCCAAAATTTTATCAATCATATGCCCAATTCATCGATCTGAGCAATGAGAGCATCAACTTTGGCTCTGATCTCTTCTCTCTCCTGTTCGAGTTCTTTCAAATGCTCATTAAGTTGAGAATATTTAGTTGTCTGAGATTCATACTCCTTCTTCACCGCTTGCAGCTCTTTGATTTTTTTCTTTAAAGCCGCATTCTCAGCTAAAGTTCTATTCAAGAAATCAACTAATTTGGAAATCTTCCCTTCCAGAATTTTAATTCTTTCCAGTTCACTTGTCAATTTTCCCTCCTTCCCTAAGTTGGAAACCAAACTCAGTTTTCAAAGCCCGAATTATCCGCTCCATGAAACCATCTACTTCTTCAGCTTCCAGAGTCCTCTCGGGGTGTCTAAAGACAAAGCGAAAGGACAGACTCACCTTCCCCCGAGGGATAGAGGCCCCGGTGAAGCGGTCATACAACTCAAATTTTTCCAACCAGGGAATCTCTCTTTTCTCCAAAAACCCCTGCACCTGTTGATAAGGCAGATTAGAATCAACCAGGAAAGAAACATCCCGGATAACCGCCGGATATTTCACCACCGATTGAAACCGAAAAGCTCGCGGTTGTTTGGCCAAAAGATAACCCATATCAAACTCAGCAATCCAGACATCCTGTTTAAGGGCATATTTGCGCCCGATTTCCTGCCGAAGTAAGCCCAGAAAGCCAATGGGCTCTCCCTTATAAGAAACTATTAAAGATACACCTTTCTCACACCAAGGATGTTCTTCTTCAAGAAAGTTAATCGGTTCATAGCGGAGCAATGAAAATAGAGCCTCCACCGCCCCTTTAAGCCGGAAGAAATCACTCTTCTCCTGTGGTGAGGACCAGTGTTTGGCGGCCATTAATCCGGTGCTTACCAAACCCAGAGATAAATGTTCTCGAGCATCGTCATTTTTCCAGAAATAGATCTTTCCCCATTCGAAAAGATGAACACCCTCCGCCCCGCGGTTGAGATTATAGGCAACATTGTTAATTAAACCAGGTAATAAGGTAGTTCTCATCAAAGCTGAGCGACTGGAAACCGGGTTACGTAAACGGACGGCTCGTCTGGAACTGGCAAAGCAGGCTTCATCTTCCTCGCTCATAAAACTGAAATTCAAAACTTCATTAAATCCATAATGAAAAAGGATAGAACGCATTCTCTGAATTGTTTTTTTGGCTGGCGAAGGAGGCGGTTCTAGTTGCTTCAGGGGCGGAAAAGTTGCTGGAATCTGGTCATAACCGTAAAAGCGGGCTACTTCCTCGATCAAATCTGCTTCCCGTTCAATATCTACCCGGTGGTAAGGCACCAAGATTTTCCAGCTGCCGGGCTGGGTGGCATCTACTCCGAACTGGAGGGCTCTAAATGTGGATTCAATCTTCTCAGCTGGGATCTCCACTCCAAGTAACTCATGGACTCGGTGATGTCTGAGAATCAGAGTTCGTTTCTTGCGGGGATGAGGGTAAATATCAAGTAATCCCCTGGTAACTTTCCCCCCAAATTGACATAAAAGAGAAGCTACCATCCAGGCTCCTTGCGGCGGGAAGGAAATATCCGTCCCTCGCTCAAAGCGATAAGAAGCATCCGTTTGTAAGCCCAATCTTTTGGCTGTCTGACGCACGGAAATGGGTTCAAAATAGGCACATTCGATAAACACGTCTCGTGTATCTTCAGTCACAGCTGAATTTTCTCCTCCAACAATCCCGGCCAAAGCCACTGGTTTTTGCTCATCAGCGATGACCATCATCTCAGGTGAGAGCTTAAGCTCCGTTCCATCAAGAGTCCGAAAAGATTCATCCTTTTTCGCCTGACGAATAATTATCTTTGGGCCAGCTAGTTTGGCCAGATCAAAAGCATGGATGGGTTGAGCTGTCGCATAGAGGACATAATTAGTCACATCCACCACATTATTGATTGATTTTATCCCGACGGCGCGCAGCCTCCGTTGCATCCACTCTGGCGATGGTCCAACTTTAACTCCCCGGACCACCAGGCCACAGTAACGAGGGCAAAGCTCCTCCACAAACACCTGGACATCGATTATATCCTCGGTTTTTTCTGAGGTCTCGGTTACTGGCCATTGCTGTTCCTTTAATGGCTGCCCTAAAGCAGCTGACAGCTCCCGGGCAATTCCCAAATGGCCCAGCGTATCTGGCCGATTAGCATAAGTTTCAATCTCCAGAATAAGATCGCCTTCTGCTTCGCTGACTTCATCAACCACCAGGCCAATCGAGTTGAGCACCTGAATAAGTTTATCAGGGGACATATCCAACTCGATAAAATCTTTCAACCAATCAAGACTTATTCTCATTGTTTCAAAAACTGCCTTAAGAATCTCAGATCATTTTCGTAAAAAGAGCGCATATCACTGATCTGGTAAACGAACATGGCTGTCCGGTCAATCCCCATGCCGAAAGCAAAGCCCGAATACTTCTCGGGGTCAATATTCACATTTTTCAGAACCTGAGGATCAACCATTCCCGCTCCCAGGATTTCAATCCAACCGCTCCCCCGGCAAACCCGACATTCTTTATCTTCACCCAGACAGACAGTACAACTGATATCCACTTCAGCCGAAGGCTCGGTAAAAGGGAAAAAACTGGGACGAAACCGGATTTTAATCCTTTCACTAAAAAGGCGGCGGAGAAAGCTTTCTAAAGTGCCTTTGAGATGAGCAAAGGTGATGCCGACATCCACCACCAATCCTTCTACCTGGAAAAACATAGGAAGGTGAGTGGGATCAGGGGTTTCTTTGCGAAACACCCGTCCGGGGATGATAATCCGGATAGGAGGTTTCCTTTTTTCCATAGCTCTGATTTGAACCGGTGAGGTGTGGGTCCGCAGCAGAAGATCATCACGTCCCTCAATATAAATCGTGTCCCAATCATCGCGAGCCGGGTGGTGTGGTGGGAAATTAAGAGCTTCAAAGTTATAGTAATCTGTTTCAATCTCTGGTCCATCCTCTACGGAAAAACCCATCTGATAAAAAATATTCTCGATCTCTTCCTGAAACTTAACAATGGGATGAGGAGCTCCTAAAGGAATGGTTTTCCCCGGAAGAGTGATATCAATCCTGGGTGTTTTTCTTGTCTCTGCGGCCAGGTTCTGGTTTATCTCTTCCAGGCGGGAAGTTATGTATTTCTTGAGTTCGTTTATCTCTTTTCCGATCAAAGGTCGCTCTTCAGGAGAAAGATCTCGTAAAGAGTCGATTAATTTAGTGAGATAGCCTCTCTTCCTTCCTAAAAATTGAACTCTCAGCTCCTGCAACTCATTAGGGGATTTGACGTTCTTGGCAGCCTCATCAAATTTGAGTTGGTATTGTTTTATTTTTTCCTGTAGTTCTTCCATGCTTCTGAGGTTCAAGAAATGCTCTTGACCTGATCAACAATCCGGGCAAATGTCTGGGGATGATTAACCGCTAAATCAGCCAGAATTTTCCGGTCGAGTTCAATGTTCTGCTGTTTCAATCCATGAATAAACTGATTGTAACTCAAACCATAGCTTTCTGAAGCTGCTTTAATCCTGATAATCCACAGGCGGCGGAATTCTCTTTTTCTGGCTCGACGGTCTCGATAAGCATACTGCAGGGCTCTTTCAACTGCTTCTTTAGCCGTCCGGTAGTTGTGGCTCCGGGCACCCCAGTAGCCTTTAGCTAACTCCAGAATCTTGGCTCTTCTTCTTCGTCTCTTAGGGCCTCTTTTTACTCTGGGCATTTGGCTCCTCCTTTGTCAGTAACTCCTGTGTTCTTTTGGCTTTCTTTATCTGGTTCCCAATTAAATAATTATACAATTAAAATTCGTAAGGCAGCATTTGTTTGATTTTATCTTTATCTACCTTACTCACCAGAGTTGCCTTGCCTAAATTTCTTTTTCTCTTAGCTGACTTTTTGGTCAGAATATGACTTTTATTCGACTTCTGGTGAAGCACCTTTTTGTTGGCTGTCACNTTGAACCGCTTCTTGGCTCCGCGGTGTGTTTTTAGTTTTGGCATCTTTTCCTCCTGTTTTCTTGGGCGCGACCAGGACCGAGACGGCCCAAGGCTGCTCTTTAAAATCACCGTCTTTTTGTCCGAGGTCCTGAATATCATTAAAAACTCGGTCTATAACCTGATAAGCCATCTCTGGCTTGTACTTCTCTCGCCCTCTGAGCATGATAGTAATCTTGACTTTGTGGCCATCTTCGAGAAAACGTTTAATGTGTTTAACTTTGAACGTGTAATCATGGATGCTTATTTTTGGCCTGAACTTAATTTCCTTGACCTGCACCTGCTTCTGATGCCGCTTGGCTTCCTGGGCTTTTTTGTGAAGTTCGTAGAGGAACTTGCCATAATCCATTATCCGGCAGACCGGGGGGTTAGCCTGGGGGGCGACCTCGACTAAATCCAGATCTTTCTCCCGAGCCAGGGCCAGGGCTTCCGCCAGGGGCATAATTCCCAGCTGTTTCTTGTTTTCGTCAATCAGTCTGACTTCTCGGGCTCGTATCATTTCATTTATCCGATGGGGCTTTTCCTTCTTTTTAACGGGTCCAAATCTGCGCCTTCTGATGATTAACCTCCTTAAAAATCGTAAGTGATTGATTTATTCTTAATCAAATTTTTAATTTTTTCAAGGAATTTGCTTACTTTTATCTCCCCTTTATCCCCCACGGTATGCACCCGTAAAGACACACTCTCATTTTGGACTTCTTTATCTCCGACAATCAAAATAGCCGGCACTTTTTCCATTTCNGCTTCTCTTATCTTATGACCTATTTTCTCCCGCCGGGCATTAACCACACTCCTCAATCCTTCACGACGAAACAGCTGGTTTATCCGGGCGGCATACTCATTATGACGGTCAGCGATCGGCAAAATACTCACCTGAACCGGCGCCAGCCAGAGAGGAAAATTCCCTTTNTAGTGTTCAATCAGAATGCCGAAAAATCTCTCCAGTGAACCCAGAATAGCCCGGTGAATGAGGAAGGGCCGATGAGGTTGACCATCTTCACCGGTGTAATTTAGATCAAATCTCTCCGCCAAATTAAAATCAAGCTGGATGGTGGTGCACTGCCACGAACGACCGAGAGCGTCTTTAATTTTAATATCAATTTTTGGTCCATAAAAGACACCTTCTCCTTCATCTATCTGATAGGGAAGTCCTCTGTCTTCGAGTGATTTTTTCAAAGCTTCGGTAGCCCTATCCCAATCCTCCAGTCGGCCGACATATTTTTCTGGCCGGGTGGAGAGAAAAATCTCATATTCTTCAAAACCAAAGGTCCGCAACATCCGCATAGCTAGGGAAATCACTCGGGTTATCTCTTCTTCCAATTGNTCGCCCCGACAAAAGATATGAGCATCATCCTGGGTGAAACCCCTCACCCGGAGTAAGCCGTGGAGGACGCCGCTTCTCTCGTAGCGATAAACAGTACCGAGTTCGGCCCAACGCAGCGGGAGGTCGCGATAACTGCGCAGTCGACTTTTGTAGACCATAATATGAAAAGGACAATTCATCGGTTTCAACTCATACTCGATTCCTTCACTCTGGAAAGGAGGAAACATGGCTTCGTAAAAGTCAACATGGCCGCTGGTTCGCCAGACATCCAGTTTAGCAATATGGGGAGTATAAAGAAAATCATAGCCATCCTGAAAATGCTCTTCACGCCAGTAATCTTCCAGTTCTTTCCGAATGGCTCCGCCTTTGGGATGCCAGAGCACCAGTCCCGGCCCNAGAAGTTCATTGAAACTGAATAAATCAAGGTTTATTCCCAGTCGTCGATGGTCCCGCTGGCGAGCTTCCTCGAGGAAATGTAAATAATTATCCAGGTCTTCCTGAGTAAAGAAGGCGGTCCCGTAGATCCGCTGCAACTGAGGGCCTCGTTCATCTCCCCTCCAGTAAGCACCGGACACCGAGAGCAACTTGAAATATTTGATGGCGCCGGTGGAGGGAAGATGAGGACCCAGACAAAAATCTATAAAACCACCCTGCCGATAGCAGGAAACCTGCTTGTCGCCCTTTTCTTCGATTAATTCCACCTTCAGGGTCTGGCCCATCTCCTGAAAAAGCTTAATGGCCTCGCTTTTCTCAAGAATAATTCTTTCAATGGGGATATTGGAGGCGGCCAGCTCCTTCATTCGTTTCTCTATGGCCTGGAGGTCTTCAGGAGTAAAAGGTTTGTCCCGTAAAAAGTCATAATAAAAGCCATTTTCCACCGCCGGGCCTATTCCGACCTGAGTGCCCGGGAAAAGGTCCAGCACGGCGTGGGCTAAAAGATGGGCCGCACTATGACGGAGAGTTTCTAAACTACTAATTGAGTTCCCTTCCTTGGGCTCTCGAGAATCTTCTTTTTTTGCTTGTCTCATTGGAAAATTCCTCTTTTCTGTCCAAAATAAATAGAATTAAATCCGAGGGGAAAGTCAACCTTACTATTTGAGTGATCCCCCTCCGGGTGGAAGNAGACATCTATGTTATCATCTCTCTTTCACATCTAATTACAGTTTTATCTTCTCTCCTTTGTCTGGGGGAATCAATCCTTCCATCAGGAGAAAAGAATGGTAGGCGCGGAGGGGATCGAACCCTCGACCTCTTCCGCGTCAAGGAAGCACTCTTCCACTGAGCTACGCGCCTTCACAAAATCTATAATATATTAATCATTTAATTTTCCCCTGTCAATACCAGCCAAGTCCCCTGGATCCGGTCTATCCACCTTTTCAATTAAGACACAGAGAGGACATTCCACTCTGACACACCCTGGATAAAGGCCACTTCCCTCCTCTCCAGGGCAAGGGGACTTTACGGCGAGACCAGGATTATCTATACTCAGGAAGGAGGTATGAAAGATGATCGGCCTGCTCTCTGATAGTCATGACAACCTCAATGCCCTGAAGCAAATCGTGGATATTTTTAACACCCTCGGCTGTTCACTGGTCATCCACGCAGGTGATTTCGTCGCCCCCTTCGCCGCCCGGGAATTGAGTCGGCTCAACTGTCCCTTCANGGCGGTCTTCGGTAANTGCGACGGGGAAAAAGAAGGACTTAAAAAGGCAATAGACGGCTGGGGAATTATCCAGCCAGCTCCTTACGAGTTTACCGCCGCGGGTCTAAAATTTCACCTCCGCCACATTGCCCTACCAGAAGAGGAGCAACACATTCTCCAGGGAAAAGTGGATGTTTATCTCTTTGGACACACCCATAAGCCATTTGTCGAAGAGAAAGGAGACTTCCTCATCATTAATCCAGGTGAAGCCGGGGGGTGGTTGAGCGGGAAATGTTCTTATGCTCTTTTGGNCCCCGCCACTAAGAAAGTGACCATTCATTATTTATAAAATTATGAACATAAAATTAAATTCCAATCCCTGGCTTTTAAAGAAAAAAGATGATTCGACCTATCAGTCGGACAGGTGCCCCTTCTTAGCCCCCCTCACATGGAGAAACCCCCATGACTCGACGCATTAATAATCGGCAAAAACCGGCCTGGCAGATAATCAGACGTTCTCCCCGGCCTAAGCCACCTCTCCGCCAACCAAAACCACCCCGGTCCGGAAAGTCCTCTAAATTTCCCCGGCAAACATAAACAGATCCTCCTCTCCCGGGATGATGCATCAACAAGGAACCACGGGTCATCATACTAATGAATTAAATAATTTACTTGACAGGTGGCNCACATAGTTGAATATCTGATGNTCTAAAACAAGGTTTCAGATAAAATAAGGTGTCAGACACCTTCACTTCTGGTTATAACTAGTTAGTGTGTCTGACTCTTTCTTAAACGATGTCTCCTTCCATCGTCAGTTTTAGGTATCCATTAGGACGATGAAACGGAAGCTCTTATCTCTCTTTTATTGCATAATTTAGTCCCCTGTATTATACTAATTAATTCTTTTTGAATTCATTATAAATAATTTTTAAATTTTTTATCACCTTCAGGAAAGGAGTTGGTCTTATGAAAAAAGTTATTATCATGGGAGCAGCCGGACGTGATTTCCACAATTTTAATGTCTTTTTTCGTGACAATGAAAACTATCAGGTGGTTGCCTTCACCGCCACCCAGATTCCGGACATCGAAGGTCGGAAATATCCTCCCAGCCTGGCGGGGAAACTATATCCAGAAGGGATCCCTATCCATCCCGAGGAGCAACTAACTGAATTAATAAAAAAATATGAAGTGAATGAAGTTTTCTTCTCTTACAGCGATGTCCCCCATGAATATGTGATGAACAAGGCTTCTGAAGTCATGGCCGCCGGCGCCAGTTTTGTTCTGCTCGGGCCCAAGGAAACCATGCTCCATAGCCGAAAACCAGTTATCTCGATCTGTGCAGTCAGAACAGGCTGCGGCAAAAGCCAAACCACCCGCAAAATCGCTCTCCTGCTGCGGGATAAAGGCCGGAAAGTAGTCGTCATCCGCCATCCCATGCCTTACGGAGACCTGGAGAAACAAAGAGTCCAGCGTTTTGCTTCCTATGAGGATATGATCGACCAAAAATGCACCATCGAAGAAATGGAAGAATATGAACCTCACATCCGTAACGGTATTGTGGTCTATGCCGGCGTGGATTACGCTGATATCCTTCACCAGGCCGAAGAAGAAGCGGACATCATTCTCTGGGACGGTGGGAATAATGATGTCCCCTTTTATAAAGCTGCCCTGGAAATTGTGGTCGTCGATCCCCATCGGCCGGGGCATGAATTGAAATACCATCCGGGCGAAACCAATTTCCGTCGGGCTGACGTCCTGGTTATCAATAAAATAGAAACCGCTAAACCGGAAAATGTGGAGATTGTCCTGGCCAACGCCCACCGGGTTAATCCTTCGGCAATAATAGTCAAAGCCAAATCTCCCATCTTCATCCAGGATGGGGCAGCCATCAAGGGAAAAAAGGTGCTGGTCATCGAAGATGGGCCGACGCTGACCCACGGCGAAATGCCCTACGGTGCTGGCGTGATTGCCGCTGAAAAATACGGGGCAGCAGAACTGATTGATCCCCGACCTTATGCCGTGGGCAGCATTAAAGCCACCTTTGAAAAATACACTCATCTGGACCGAGTGCTGCCGGCCATGGGTTACGGTGAAAAACAGATCCAGGAACTGGCGGAAACCATAGACCGGGTGCCCTGTGACCTGGTCATCGGCGCCACACCGATTGATCTGGGCCGGCTGATTAAAACCTCCAAACCTCTGCTGCGGGTCACTTATGAACTGGAGGAAATCGGTTCACCCAATTTAACGGAAATCCTTGAGAGGTTCTAATGAATCGCAAAAAAGCTTTGATCGCCTTCGGAGGCAACGCCATCCTGCCCAGCCATCAGAAGGGCTTGCAATCCGAACAGATGAAAAATGCCCAGAAGGCGGCCAAGCTAATGACTCATATCGTCCAGAAGGGCTATGAGTTGATCATTGTTCACGGCAACGGCCCCCAGGTGGGGAATTTGCTTATCCAGATGGAAGAAGCCGTCACCAAGGTGCCGCCTTTCACCCTGGAAGTCTGCGACGCCATGACTGAAGGCAGTATGGGCTTCATGCTGGAAAAGGCCATTATCAACGAATTACGCAAAAAATCGATCGATAAAGAAGTAGCCACCCTTATCACCCAGGTGGTGGTGGACCGTCACGACCCCGCTTTCCAGAACCCCACCAAGCCTATCGGGCCCTTCTACACCAAGTATCGCGCTCAGATGCTGATCCGCCAGAAAAAATGGACGATGATCGAAGATGCCGGTCGCGGCTACCGCAAGGTGGTTCCCTCTCCCAAACCCATTGATATTGTGCCTAAACGAGTCATCAAGTCTCTCGTGGAAGAAGGAGTGATCATCATTGCCGCCGGTGGAGGGGGGATTCCGGTGATTATCAACGGCAACGGTCTTTTCCAGGGAGTGGAAGCGGTAATTGATAAAGATTATGCGGCCAGCCTGATCGCCCGAGAGGTAGGAGTTGACCTGTTCATCATCCTGACCAATGTGCCCCAGGTCTGCTTAAACTACGGCACACCTGAAGAAAAACCTCTCCGTCTGATTACTACTGAAGAAGCGCAAAAATACCTGGATGAAGGACAATTCCCTCCCGGTTCAATGGGCCCCAAAATAAAAGCAGCTCTGGAATATATCGAACATGGCGGTCAGGAAGTTCTGATCACCTCCGCCAGTCATCTCAAAGCGGCCCTTATCAACCGCTCGGGAACCAAGATAGTCGCATCCCTTAAAAAAAGGAGGCAATAGTTATGCTGAGCGATTTTATCACCATTCATGACCTTTCCACCTATGAATTCAATGAAATTCTGGATCTGGCGCAAAAAATGAAAGAAAAACCGCATAAATTCCGAACGCATCTGCAGGGGAAAATCCTGGCCATGATCTTCCAGAAACCTTCCCTCCGCACCCGCGTGACTTTTGAAGTGGGCATGCTTCAGCTGGGGGGTGAAGCTATCTATCTGGCTCCGGCCGATATCCAACTGGGGACCAGAGAAACTCCCTATGATGTGGCCAAGAATCTCGAGAGATGGGTCGATGGCATAATGGCCCGCACCTTTGCCCATTCAATTGTGGTCGAACTGGCTGAGGCGGCTCGTATCCCGGTAGTCAATGCTTTAACTGACCTGCTTCATCCCTGCCAGGCCATGGCTGATTTCCTCACTTTAAAAGAGAAAAAAGGCGATTTAGCGCGGCTTAAACTGGCCTATGTCGGCGACGGTAATAACGTCTGTCATAGCCTGATGCTGGCAGGGGCCAAAGCCGGGACTCACATCGCCGTGGCCACCCCTAAAGGTTATGAACCCAAGGAAGAAATAGTTAAACAAGCTCAGGCAGATGGCCGGGAAAGCGGCTTTTCCCTGGAAATCACCCATGACCCGGTCGCCGCAGTTAAAGAAGCTGATGCAGTCTATACTGATGTCTGGGCCTCGATGGGCCAGGAACATGAAAAAGAACAAAGAGCTAAAATCTTTGCGCCCTTCCAGGTTAATCAGGAATTAATGGCCCAGGCTAAACCCGGCGCTCTCTTCATGCATTGTCTACCGGCTCATCGGGGTGAAGAAGTCACCTCCGAAGTCATTGACTCCCCCCAATCAGTTGTCTTTGACCAGGCAGAAAACAGGCTTCATGTCCAAAAAGCGATTCTCTCGCTTCTCATGAGCCAGAAAAAAAGTGTATAATAGAACGGCAAAAAATGGCACAACAACCGGAAATAACGCAAATTTCAGCCCAGGATCTGGATTTCATCTACGATATTCTGGCTGCCTCGACTGAACCTCTTCGTCTAGGGGAATTAACCACCAAACTCGCCTTCGAAAAAACTGCCAGCGAACTCAACCAGCCGATAAAAAAATACGATCCCACCTGCCGTTACGAGGTCGGTGATTTAATCTACAAAGAGTATAACGAACCNTTGATGGTCTCCAGCAAAAGTACAGAAATGTTCACCGGGGCGGTTGTCCTGCGGGTGGTCAATAAAATCCCTTACGAAAGTTTCAACTGTGAAATGCTCGAGGTGGATTACAGCGGTGGGGGGATCTTCCGCAAACACATTGACTACATGAAAAAGACCAAAACCCAGGTCCTGCTCCCCAGCAATCTCGATGGTCAGGGACTCGAACCAGAAATTGTTCCTCATGAACAGGACCCCCGGCTTCATGAGATCCCTCTGACAGAAAAAGATCTAAAAAAACTCGAACGGAATCTGGAGAAAGCTCTTCACCACGATGACCGTTTTTTCTGCTGGGAAGACAAATGGACTTTAACCGAAAAACAGGTGGCTATTCCTGAGGAAAAAATCCAGGAAGCCGAAAATTATATCCGGGAAAAACAACATTCAGTTCCCACCGAAGAAATCATCCAGAATATTTTTGCTATTCCCTTCCGGGCGAAGGAATATGCCCTGGCCTGTATGAGTTTTAATGCCCTGATCCACAAAAAATACCGCAAAAAATTCGTCTACACCTTCCCGGAGGGCTGGGGCAAATGGATTCTCAAAGAAATTCTGGACGAAATGAGCCGGGATATCCCCNTGATAGCACCTTTGATTTCCCCTCCTGAGGAAGCAGTCCAGCAGAAAACTGCTCTTGTTCCTCATCTGGAGTTCCCCTTGAAGATTTATCTTGGCTGGCGGGATATCCTCTCCGGGGGGGTCCGCCTTCCTCTAGCTCTAAAAAAGGAACTGTCTCAGGCGATCGAATATATCCTCGAAGACCCTGAAGAAGAAAAAGAATATTCGGTCTTTTATTTTTCGAACCTACATGCTTTCCTNGGCCTGAAAGATATTTATGACCGCTTTCATGTGCCTCAGGGAGCCAGCCTCACTCTGGAGAGAAGAACCAAAACCAGGTTCCGTTTCTGGCTGAAAACATCGAAGAAAAAAATCTCTTTTCCTCAACTGACCTATGATCCAGCAACTGATACTTTCAAGAAAACCGGTGAAGAATTCTTTTCCTTTGCCCTGCCCAATAAAATCATCCATATCGATGATGAATCCCTAGATAGGCTTCTCCAATTATACGACCAGCGCGAAGTGGCTGACCTGAGAGAACTACTGGTGCTTATTTATAAAGAATTTAGCCCTGAAGATGAAAGAAACCTTCACTATCTCAAAGCCTACCACCTGGTTGATATGCTGCGGCGGACCACGCAGGAAGACGTTGAAGCCACTCTTCAATATGCTCCCGAATTTGAAGAATCGGAAAAAAGAAAAGGGGTTTACATCTACCACGAAAAAGTCAAGACTGAAGAAGAGCTGGCNGTCGAAGAACATCCGCCGGAACGAACAGCGGCGGAGGGATTGTCTCTCTCTGAAACACTGATCGCCCAGATTCTAGAAGAAGAGCGAGCCGCCCGCGAGAAAAAAGAAGAAAAAGTCCCGCCGGAAGAAGCAATTCCCCCGACGGCTCCTCCAACTGAAACAGACGAAGCAGCGGTCGAAGCTCAACCTCCAGTGGAAACTCAACCAGCCGTGGAAGAGCCACCGGTCTTTCGCGAACCCGGTCCTCCGAAAATAAAAGAAAAAGAAAAGAAACCCAAAAAGGCGCCCAAGAAAAAGAAACAAAAAATTCGGGTAGAGCTGGAAATGGGACCCCGACGGCGGCGTGGCGAGAAAAAATTCATCGAGGAGCGGATCGAACTTGAAGAATTTGAACATGAGGCTTTGATTGCCACCAAAGCCAAAGAGGAAGCCGAAGAAGAAATATTGACTAGAGAAGAGAAGGAGAAAGAAAAGAAAAAAGAGGCGGTCAAACCTTTTATCTCTCAACCAACGGGTTTTGGGGGGATATTTGCGGAAAAACTCCGTTCTGCCCTGGAAGACAAAAAGAAAAAACCAAAAGAAAAGAAATAATCTCCACCCAGAGACCAGGCTGTTCCTCCAACCTGACGGACCGCTGATTATCCAGCATGAACAATCGTCGGGAAAAAACCGCGGATGTGGTCATCATCGGCGGCGGCATTATGGGATTGGCGCTGGCCTATTATCTCTCCCGAAAAAGTGACCTCCGGATAGTTCTCCTGGAAAAGGAACTCTTGGCTCAGGCGGCCACGGGGCTGAGTGTGGGTGGTCTTCGACAGCAATTTTCCCATCCAGCCAATATTCTCCTTTCCCAGCGCTCCCTTCACCTGCTTCACCACTTATTCTCCCAAGAAAGCCGAACACCTTTTCCTTTCCACCAGGTAGGTTACCTCTTTTTGGTCCAGACCACCTCTATCTGGGAAGAATTCCAGGAAAATGTTAAAACTCAACAGCGTTTTGGGGTTCCGGTGGAGCTGCTGACAGCCACGGAGATAAAAAAACGCTGGCCCTTCCTCTTTACTGACGACCTCATCGGCGGCAGTTTCTGTCGGGAAGACGGCTACACCGATCCTTATCAGGTGGCCATGGTCTATGCTCAGGCCTGTCGTCGGCAAAAAGTAATTATTCGGGAAAAGACCCCCGCCACCCGAATTGCTGTACAAGCCGGTCAAGTAGAAGCGGTGATCACTCCTCAGGGCCGCTGGCGGACACCAGTGGTCATCAATGCCGCCGGTGCCTGGGCAGCTGAAGTGGCGGCGCTGGCCGGCGTTAATCTGCCCATCTGGCCGGTCCGCCGTCAGGTCTTCGTGACCCAACCTATCGAACTCTTTCCCCGACCAATTCCTCTGGTCATTGATTTTGAAGAGCATCTTTATTTTCGGGAGGAAGGACCGGGTTATCTCCTGGGCATGAGCGATCCTGATGAGCCACCCGGCTTCCGGGAGGGTACTGACCGGGAATTTTTGGAAAAACTCATCGAGAAACTCGTCCACCGGNCGCCAGCCTTCACCCAAGCGGCCATCGCCCGTGGCTGGTCCGGACTTTACGCCATGACCCCGGATGAAAATGCCCTTCTTGGACCTATCGAGGAAGTCGAAGGATTCTGGGTGGCCAGCGGTTTTTCAGGTCATGGTTTCCAGCATGCCGCAGCCGTGGCCGATGTTCTCAGCGATTGGCTGATTTACGGCCGAAGGGACTTCGATTTGAGTCCCTTCCAGCCGGATAGATTTCGTTCGGTTAATTCTTTAAAAGGAGAAAAAAGGACAGTCTGATGAAACTAAGAATTATCAGCCGAGATGACATCAACAAAGTTTTGACCATGAAGGAAGTTATTCAGGCGGTGAAAAAAGCCTATATCGCCCTGAGTGCTGGCCAGGCGATTATGCCCACCCGACTCCAGATTCCGGTGGAGAAAGCCAAGGGCGTGACCCTGTTTATGCCCGCCTATCTCCGGAGCGAAAACGCCCTGGGGACAAAAATTGTCTCTGTTTTTCCACAGAATATCAAAAAATACAACTGCCCGACCATTCAGGCGGTCTTTCTTCTTCTCAGTGCTGAGACAGGTCAGCCCTTGGCTTTAATGGAAGCCGCCTCTCTCACCGCCCTCCGGACCGGAGCAGCCTCCGGGGTGGCCACTGAACTGCTGGCCCGACCGGAAGCCAAAATGGCGGCTATTTTCGGAGCCGGGGTGCAGGGGCGGACCCAACTTCGGGCGATCAGTGAAGTCCGCTCTCTGGAGAAAGTGCTGGTTTATGACCCGGATGAAACCGCCGCCTCTCGCTTTTGTGAAGAAATGAGACGAAGCGGCCCACCGGTGCCTGCCAGGATAGACATCGCCGCCTCCCCCCAAGAGGCAGTGGCTGAAGCTGACATCATTTGCACCGCCACTACGGCCACCCGGCCCGTTTTTCCAGCAGAGAGTCTTCCGCCCGGCACTCATATCAACGCTATTGGCTCCTTCACTCCTTGGATGCAAGAAATACCCGAGGAAGTGGTGAGCCGGGCTAAAATCGTGGTTGACTCTCGGGAAGCNTGTCTGGAAGAAGCCGGTGACCTGATTATCCCTTTAAANAAGGGACTGATCAGCCCCCAGGATATTTATGCTGAGATCGGGGACATCGCCCGGGGGCAGCTGCCGGGACGGGAGGATGAGCAGGAAATCACGCTGTTTAAATCCGTGGGTCTGGCGGTACAGGATGTGGTGGCGGCCCAGCTTCTTCTGGAGAAAGCCCGNCAGCAGTCCATCGGTCAGGAGGTGGAATTATGAGTGACTTTCACCTGGCTGAGTCACTTAAAAATTTATCCTGGCAGCCACCTCCTTCCTGGAGGCGTTTTGAAACGATCGAGGCTCATACCGGCGGTGAACCCTTTCGAGTAATCCTTTCGGGTTGGCCTTCCTTGGAAGGNCGAAGCATTCTGGAAAAACGCCGTTTTCTCCAGGCCAACTTCGACCACTTCCGCCAGGCCCTGATGTGGGAACCCCGCGGTCATGCTGATATGTATGGTTGTCTCCTGACTGAGCCCGACTCCCCGGAGAGCGATCTCGGCGTTATTTTCCTCCATAACGAAGGTTACAGCACCATGTGCGGCCATGGCATCATCGCCTTAACCAAAGTGGTTCTCGACCTGGGCATTATCCAGAAAGAAGGCCGTGAAGTCACCCTGCGCATCGACACTCCGGCTGGCCAGGTCATCTCGCGGGCGGTGCGGGAGGACAATCAGGTGAGTCAGGTTTCCTTTCAGAATGTCCCCTCCTTTGTGGTCACCTTGGATGAAACAATCGATGTTCCCGGTCTCGGTTCTCTCCACTACGATCTGGCTTTTGGCGGCGCCTTTTATGCCTTTTTACGGGCGGAAGAACTCGGTCTGAAACTCATCCCGACTGACTTCAAAAAAATCGTCGAACTGGGGATCAAACTTAAACAGGCCATCGCCGCCCGCCAACCGGTCCGCCATCCCCACTCGGAAGATCTAAGTTTTCTCTACGGAGTAATTATTGTCGGCCCGCCGCGCGAACCTCATCACCACAGCCGGAATGTGTGTATTTTCGCCGAGGGTGAAGTCGATCGCAGTCCCACGGGCACGGGTGTCTCGGCCCGAGCGGCCATCCATTTCGCCCGCGGGGAACTGACTCGGGGGGAAGAATTCACCGTGGAAAGTCTTATTGATACCTGTTTCACCGGTCGGGTGGTGGCCACTACCCANTTCGGCCCTTATCCAGCGGTCATTCCGGAAGTACGCGGGGAAGCCTTTCTGGTGGGAAAAAGCGAATTTTTTCTCGATCCCCGCGACCCGCTCCAGCACGGCTTCTTTCTGCGTTGAACCTCCCTCCTCTTTGGCTCATTTAGATCTACAGATCTAAATTTGCGCTGACTCACCGCAATCAGTTTTTCTGGGTTGATAATAAATTTCCGAAAAAATAATTGATTCGCCTGTTTTTTAATTTCAATCAGAAGGGCTAATTAAAATCTCCCGCACTGAAGGAGTTTTGCGGCGGGTAATACCCATCTGGTCGAGTAATTCCAGTAAGGGAATGGCGTATTTCCGGGTCAAGCCGGTCATTTGCTTGAAATCCCCAACAGTAATTTCTTTTTTCCCAGACTGCCTGAGTTTCTGGATTATTTCCTCTAACCACTGGGAATGGAGGTAATAGCCATCTTTGCTCTGGATAATTTTCCGGCGATTAATCAGAATGGTCAACAGCATATTCAACTTGCTTCGGGAAAGACCGGTCTCCTGCTGAATTTTCTCCAGGGACTGGGAGAGCAATTCCCCCTTGAGGATTATTTCTTCCATCCTTTTTAAAATTTCCTCTTCTTCTGGAGTGAGCTGGGGCTTAAACTGCGGTCGGAAATAATAATCCTCTATCTGCATGAGCTCGCCTTTTGTTAATAAACGACGAAGAAGATAATGTAAAACCCGCTGGGGAAGGGCGAGTTTCTTTTTTAACTGAGCCGAAGTCATCCCCAGGTCATCGGGATGCTGCTGGTGAAATTTAGTGATCCGCTGGATGATTTTGATTTCCAGAAACTCAAGGCTCTGGGGATGGTAGATGAGCAGCGGTTGATGGCTCAAGATTTTCCAGCGACCCTCCTGTTCACCCTGCTCGAGGAGAGGCCAAAGCTGTCTNTTCTTAAGATTGAAGAACCAGCTTAACTCCACCTCCCTTAAGCCCTTAATCCCCTTCTTCTGAGCCAAGGCTTCAAGAGCCTCAGGTAAAGTCCCGCTCATCCTCTTCAGCCAGGTGAGATGCCTGGCTGCCCGCTGGGGGGAATATTCAAAGACAGCTGGGCCAAGAATTCTCACTTCTCCCAGAAAGTGGACTGTATCTGGCTTGGTAATTTCTAGAGCACCAGTATCCCCCCATTTAAAAGAAGCGGCTGGGTTGACATTTAAGCGTAAATAATATTTATTGTCAACTATTTCCTCTTGCTTAGACCGATATATTTCCAGGCGGAAGGAATACTTTTTTCGCTGGTGGCGTAAGACACCTTTAACTGTTTTTTCGGGTAAGGAAAGAGGTTTGGGCGTGACTGCTTCAAAGAAGTGAAATTTCTTTGTCCTATCCATTTTCATCGTGGTCTTCTTTTCTTCATGGGTAAGGCCAGACGCATTTTTTGGCGGAAGGGATCCACCAGGGCAATGACCACTTTTATTATATCACCCAACTCATAAACCGGCCCGCCCCGCCGGCGGATAACCGCCTTTTCTTTCCAGCGAATGCGCACGGGCTCGGGAATTTCTTCATAGGGGAGAAAACCATCAACAAAATAATCCTGCAACTCCACCACCAGCCCTTCGGGAGTAATATCAACCACCATACCGGCCATCTCCTCTCCCAATTTCTCTTTTAATAAACGATAGATCCGCCAGCGGAGAAGATCCCTTTCGGCCTCTTCCGCCCGCCGTTCTCTTTCTGAACAATGGTCGCCGATCTCCGGTAGCGGCAAGGGAAGGGGAGGCTGCTTGGCCAGGGCCCTTTTCAAAATCCGGTGAACCACCAGATCAGGATACCGGCGGATGGGCGAAGTAAAGTGGGTATAGAGTTCTTTCCCCAAACCAAAATGGCCTACATTCTGGTCGGAATAAACCGCCAGTTTTAGGCTGCGGAGAATCTGAACCTGAACAAATTTTTCCTCCGGCCGGCCCTTGACTTTATCCAGAATCCGCTGCAGATCCTGGGAGCGTATTCTTTTCGCGGGGGGCAGAGAAATATTGAGGTGGGCCAGAATTTTTTTCAACCTCTCCAGACTCTCCACCGAGGGCCGCGGATGAACCCGGTAAAGGAGAGGATATTTTTTGAGAGTTAAAAACGTGGCCACCGCCTCATTGGCCGCCAGCATAAAATCTTCAATAAGATGATGGGCCTCATTGGTTTCGAAGCCCATCACCGAAATGGGCTCTCCCTCTTGATAAATTAACTCCGGCTCGATCAGATCGAAATCCAGACTGCCTTCAGCCACCCGAAGCTGGCGTAAAAGTCGGGCACAGCGCCGCATCTCCATCAGAGTGGGCACCAACGCCTGATATTTCTGCCTCTCCTGCTGGTNTCCCTGAAAAATTTTATACACGGAGTCATAGGTTAGGCGGGCCGCTGTGCGAATAAGGGAAGGGAAAAAATCCGCTTCCTTAATCCGCCCCTCGGCATCTATCCGCAGCTGCACGGTCATGGTCAATTTGTCTTCCTGAGGCCGGAGACTGCAGAGAAAATTGGATAGTCTTTCCGGCAACATGGGTAGGGTGGCCTCAGAAAAGTAAACACTGGTGCTGCGTTCATAAGCTTCCTGGTCTAAAGCACTGCCTGGGGTGACATAATAGGAGACATCAGCGATATGAACACCAAGAAGATAATCGCCTTTATCTTTAATCAAACTGACGGCATCGTCAAAATCCCGGGCCTGGGCGCCATCAATGGTCACTGTTACCCAATGGCGCAAATCGCGGCGCTTCTTATATTCTGCCGAAGGAATGGACTCCGGCAGTCTTTCCGCCTCCTCCCTGACCCGGCGGGGAAAGGAAGTCCGCAGGCTGTAGCGCTCAATAACCACCTTCCGGTCAACTCCGGGATCATCCGGAAAACCAAAAATCTCCCGGATGCGCAGGGAACCCCGGTCAACAGCGATAATCATCCCCTCCTCTGGCTTTCCCCCTTTTCCCGGCTTAACCGGCAGGGGTTCCTCCGAGACCATATCAAAGGGCAGAATAAATCCCTGACCTGCCCGCTCCTGATATTCACCGATGAGCCGGGAGCGCTTCCGTTTAACAATCCCCAAAATTTTACCCTCAGCCCGGCCCCGGGGTCCTTTAACCCAGGCAATTGCCTCAACTACATCGCCCTCCACCACTCCCTGGGCAAATCGTTCGGGAATAAAAACATCGGCGCCGGTCTTTTCGGCCTGAATCAAAAAACCATAACCTTTACCCGAGGTGGTGAAACGGCCCTTAACCAGCTTAACCCGGGGATTTAAAAAATACCGGCGTTTCAGACGAATCAAGACCTTTTCTCGTTCNAGCTGTTGCAGGATTTTTTTTAGACGATGCTTATCCTTGGCCCGAAAGCCCAGCTCCCGGCTCAGTCGGGTAAAACTCAATCCCTGGACTCTTCTCTGTCGAAAAAGGGCCAACAAACGGCGATATAAATGTAGTTCTAGATTATTTTTATCTCTGGTGCTCATGGTCGATTTAAATTATTCTCCTCTAGACGGATGAAAAAACTCTGTCTTAATTAATTATCGCTTTCGCTTTATTTTATATTCATTTATAACAGATTAAGGCCTCCATGGAAAGCTTACCGCTGAAAATCAAGAGATATTTTTCACTAAAAACATGCCTTCTCCGGCTTCCCTGGACGGAGGTAAGGCCCTATTTTTCTCTTGCAAAAAAATTTTTTCTCTGTATCCTTAAATCTTCATCAAAAAATGATCTATCTCGGCCTGTTTCTCCTGCTTCTTGGAATCACCATCTTTTTTACTTTCCATAAACTCAAGGCCTTTTACCAGCTGCAACCCGTGCCTCACCAACGGACACCGGCCGCTCTGGGGCTTTCTTTTCATGAAGTTCACTTCCCCACTCGGAACAACCGCCGGCTTTACGGCTGGTGGGTGCCGACTTCCTCTGACAAGGTTCCTAGAGAACCCGGGCCGACTATCATTTTGCTCCATGGTTGGGGAGTAAATCTCGAGTCCATGCTCCCTTATATTGAACATCTGCAACCCGCCGGGTTTAACCTGTTGGCCTTCGACGCCCGCCAGCACGGCAGCAGCGATCAGGATGAATTTTCCAGCCTCCTGAAATTCGCTGAAGACACTCAGGCGGCCCTTGATTACGTTCGCC
The DNA here is from genome assembly GCA_002010725.1 of Candidatus Aminicenantes bacterium JdFR-80. Classification (GTDB taxonomy): domain Bacteria; phylum Acidobacteriota; class Aminicenantia; order Aminicenantales; family Aminicenantaceae; genus JdFR-80. Next base: position 46,369 of record MTOP01000033.1, on the reverse strand, counting down.
ACCGAGAGGAAGTCGACCCAGCACGACTGGCTCTCCTTGGCTTCTCCTTTGGAGCAGCGGCGGCCATTTATGTGGCCGCTCATGATGAGCGGGTTAAAGCCACCGTGGCCATCGGATCCTTTGCTCATCCGGTAGAGATGATGCGGCGGGATTTCAAAAGAAAACATATNCCCTATTTTCCCCTGGTGCCTCTTATTTTTAAATATTATCAAAAGAAAATCGGGATAACATTCGACGAACTGGCGCCCGTCAATAATATTCCTCACCTTAAAGGCCGGCTCTTCATCATCCATGGCCAGGAAGACCGCGTGGTCCCGCTCTCCCAGGCGCGCCGACTGCAGGAGACTACCCAACGGACAAAAGCAGACTCAGCCGTCTGGNTGGTTCCCGGAAAAGGCCATTTCGATATCTCGACCCACCCTGAATTCTGGCCGAAAATTATCGCTTTTTTGGAGGAAGCACTCTAGAACGTCCCCTAGGTTCGTTTGAAACAGAACGCTAGAATCTTTATCATAATAAAGGGGGAGAGGAAAATGCTGGAATTAAAAAACCTCAGCAAGCGCTATGGCGTCATCCGGGCTGTCGATGAGGTCAGCTTCCGGGTGAAGCCTGGTGAAATTCTGGGTTACCTAGGCCCCAACGGAGCTGGCAAGACCACTACCATTAATATCCTGGCCGGCTTGCTTGAGCCTACCTCCGGGAGCATTTTCTATCAGGGCGAGGATGTCCGTCGGAAGATGACCGCTTTCAAAAAAATAATCGGCTATGTGCCGGAAGAACCAGCCGTATATCCCCACCTAAGTGCNTTCGAATATCTTGAGTTAGTGGGGCGACTGCGCTGCCTGCCAGAGAAATTGCTGGAGAAAAAAATCACGGGCTTACTGGATGTCTTTCAGCTCTCCACTGACATGTATTCTCCCATTTCCACCTATTCCAAAGGCATGACTCAGAAAGTGCTCCTGGCCGCCGCGCTTCTCCATAACCCGGAAGTTCTCCTTCTTGACGAACCCCTCGCCGGACTGGATGTAGCCACTTCCCTGGTCATCAAGGACCTGCTTAAAGAACTGGCCAAACAGGGAAAAATCANTATTTTCTCTTCTCACATCCTAGAAGTGGTCGAAAAAATATGCTCCCGGGTGATCATCATCCACCAGGGGAAGATTGTAGCCGACGATAAGGTAGCCAATCTTCGTTCTCTAATGAAACTCCCTTCACTCGAAGCTGTCTTCAGCCAGTTGGTGGTCAAAGAAAACCCTGAAGAAAAGGCCCGGCGTCTCCTAGAACTCATCACCCTGAAATCCTGAGGAAGGGCCATGAAAAAATTCCCCTTACCTCTGCCTCCTGAGGTCCAACAATTCTCTCTTCTGACGCGCCATTTTTTCAACCNCCTGTTCCTCAATGACCTGGTGGCCTTTGAGGAACAAATGAAAGAGCGGGTCATTGCCGGGCTAGCCTTTCTGGCGATTTTCAGTGCCCACCTGAGTAATGTGGCTCTTTTTAAATATAGCCTTCTGCCAGAGCTCCGCACTACTCAACCCACCTCCCTCCTTTACTTACCCTCCTTGTGGTTTGTCGGTCTTTATGAAACCTGGCTGGGAACAACTGATCCCTTCTTTCTGAAACTCCGCTGGCTGGCGCTGCTGGCTCTTNTGCTGCCGAGCCTAGCTTTTTTCCTGACCATGGGTTTTGGTTACCAGCGACAGTTGAAAAAACCTGGGAAAAGCAAGCGAACCAAGCTAATCCTCCCTCGCCCAAAAAGAGCTTTCAGCCGTATCCTGCACTGGCTGTGGCTACGCCACCCTCTCCAAAGAGCTGTCTTCTATTTTTACCAGGCCGGCCTGAAAAGAAGTCCCCCCCATCGCCTGCGCTTAATCTCCTATCTGGCAGTAGCTACCGCCTTAGCTTTGGTGGTTATGGGCATAGGAGGCAGCCATGGGGGAGCCCGCTCTCTTTCTGATAACCTTCTCTTCTCCTTGACCTTTATCCTCTGCTTTTTCACTCTGGTGGCTGTCAGAACCACTGTCACTTTGCCCATCACCCACGAGGCTAATTGGGTATGGCGCCTTACCGAAAAAGAGAAAAAACATCATTATTTTTCAGGCTTGCGCCAGGGCCTCCTCTTTTTTCCCCTCCTCCCTCTTTTTGTTCTTCTGCTCCTCTTCTATAGCTTCTTTTGGGAGTGGAGCAAAGTCGGACTCCATGGCCTCTTTAGCTTTGTCACAGCCTGGCTTCTAGCTGAAGGTCTATTCCTTCGCTTCCAGAAGATCCCCTTTACCTGCTCCTTTATGCCAGGCAAAGCCAAAATCCAGTATTTCTGGCTGGTTTATCTGGCAGGTTTTCTGGCTTATGTCAATTTTTTCAGCTGGCTGGAGGGGATTTTTTCCCGGTATCCAGATGGACTCTATATCTACTTTGGCGTAGCCGCTGGCTTAATCGCNGGAGTGCGGCTCTATCAACATTTACTTTTTTACCGGCGAGCTCCTCTTATTTACGAAGAAAAGTTGGAGATGGTCATGATTACTCTGGAGACAGAATAATCAGATCCTTCCCGGGGGGCGGGCATTAGCCCGCAGCTCGGCCATATGTTCTTCTCCTAAGCGCCTCAGGTGCTCAGCTACATCAGGATAAAGCTCGATGACATTGTGGCGTTCTCCAATGTCCTGTTCTAGGTCATAGAGAGCCCAACCAGTATGTCCCCGGCCAGTAGGGCCTGGGTAGCCATCCTTCCCGGGTTCAAATCCTTCATACTGCCGAAAATAATGGGGAAAATGTAGCTTCCAGCGGCCACTGCGCACACACTGTAGCTGCCCATCATTTTCATAATGGTAGAAGAGGGCTTCATGGGGCGATTTGGCGCCAGGTTTGCCCAGTAGCAGGGGGACAATGCTTCGCCCGTCAATTTTCACCCGGGGAAGCTCGGCCCCGGTCAATTCAGCTATGGTCGGCAGAAGGTCAATCCCGCTGGCCATTTCCCGACAGACGAGGCCGGGTGGGATCTTGCCCGGCCATTGCATCAGACAGATTTCCCGCTGGCCACCTTCCCACGTGGTGCCTTTGCCTTCCCGCAAAGGTCCGGCTGACCCAGCGTGATTACCGAAATTAAGCCAGGGCCCGTTATCGGAAGTAAACACCACCAGAGTTTTCCGCTCCAGCCCCAATTCCCGAAGGGTTTTGATTATTTCCCCCACCGACCAATCGATTTCCATAATCACATCACCATATTTGCCCTGACGACTTTTGCCTCTAAACTTCTCTGAGACACCCAGAGGAACATGGGGCATAGAATGAGCTAAATAAAGAAAGAAAGGTTGATCCCGGTGGGCTCGGATAAATTTCACCGCTCTTTCCGTGTAAAGAGTCGTCAGTTTATCCTGATCAGCCAGGGTGCGAATGTAGGCCACCGGTTCCTCCCCCTCAATCAGCGGCAGAGGAGGATATTTAGCCTTCCAGTTGGTGGCAGGTTGCCCATCAAAACCAACCGGCCACATATCATTAGAATAAGGGAGTCCGAAATACTCATCAAACCCCTGCCGCGTCGGGAGAAATTCGGGATGGTCACCCAAATGCCATTTGCCCACACAGGCAGTGGCATAATTCAGTGGTTTGAGCATCTCGGCAATGGTAGTTTCCGCCGGATTAAGACCTATTTTATCTCCAGGAAAGAGCACACGGTTGATGCCCACTCGAGGAGGATAGCAACCGGTTAACAATCCGGCTCGAGAAGGTGAACAACTGGCATAGGGAGAATAAAAACTGGTAAACCGCACTCCATTGGCGGCCATTTTATCTAGATTGGGGGTCTCGAATCCCTCGGCACCGTAACAACCCGCATCAGCATAACCCTGGTCGTCAGTGTAAATAATGATGATATTGGGAGGAGGCTGATGAAATAAACTTCGACAGGCGAGTCCGCCGGTGGAAGCAGCCAGACAGGTGGCCAACGAGCCCATAGCTACTTCCCGAAGGAATTCTCTCCGGGTCATTGAATTGATTTTTTCCCTCATGGTTTATTTATAAATTAAATCAATCCCCAAATTCAACAACTAGAGCAAGCAAAATGAAGGAGAATAATTAAATAAGACCAATTAGCAAATAAATGAAAGCAGCCAGAGAGGCTGCCAACAGGGCATAAGGTAATTGGGTGCGGACATGATCGAGGTGATCACAGGCGCTTCCCAGAGACGACAACACAGTGGTGTCTGATAAAGGGGAGCAATGATCACCAAAAACTCCTCCGCCGGCCACAGCGGCAATGGTAGCTAAAACCAAAGGAGAGACCTGGCCCCCACTGAATTCAAACGCCAGCGGCGCAGCAATGGGCATAACAATGGCATAGGTTCCCCAAGAAGTGCCGGTGGCGAAACTAATAAAAGCACTGATAATAAAGATGACCACTGGCAGCAACCCTGGTTTGAACCAACCCTCACTCATTCGGACCACGAAGTGAGCCGTGCCCATTTGCTGGCTGAGGTGATTAATGCCATAAGCAAAGGCCAGGATGAGGACCGCCGGCATTACTCCCTTTATGCCCGCCAGAACCACCTTCATTAAACCATGGAGGTCGTCTATTTTTTGAAAAAACATCACCAGACCGAGAACTATCACCGCCAGCAGGAAACTGTCCAGGACACGGGCCTGACCAGTGGCGATGAAGCTCCCCAGATTAAATGAGACCACGATAAAAACAGGCATTAAAAAATTGAGCCAGATATTGGGGCGTCCGGTCGAGGAAACCTGCAAATCGGTCAATTCAGCACTCATCATAGGCGAAGACCCCGGACGAATTACCTGGCCGGTCTCGAGCGCCCGGTATTCAGCCCACCGCATCGGGCCGAAGTCAGGAATAATTCCCCGGGCAATCAAAGCCACCAGCAGCACTGAAAGAAAGGCATAAAAATTATAGGGGATGGCGTGAATAAAAAGGGACATGGCCTCTCTTTTTCCNGTAATCGGGCCCTGGCCAATTAGAAGGCCGCTGATGAAAACTGCCCAGCCGGTGATGGGGATAAGCACGCTGACCGGCGCAGAGGTCGAATCGCAGATGTAGGCTAATTTCTCCCTGGAAATTCTAGCCCTGTCGGTTAACTTNCGCATTACCGGGCCGACGAACAGCGGACTGAAGTAATCGCTGAAAAAGATAAACAAACCCAGGCTCCAGCCTAAAAACTGGATCTGGGAGCGAGAGCGACTGAATCTTTTGACCCGGGCAGCAAACATGTCGACCGCTCCACAGCGTTGATAAAAGGCGACCAGGATGCCGATACAAACTTCAATCAGACAAACCCACATAAAATTCCGGCTGCCGAGAGTGCTGGCCAATAGCTCGGAAAACCCTAGAAAACCTTTCCCCATGAGGAGAACACCCACCAGGCAAGCCGAAGCGAGACTGAAGACTGGCTCCCGGGTAAGAAAGGCCAGGAGAATCGCTAAAAGGGGCGGAACAAGGGATAGCCATCCATAATCCATTTGCCAGAATCCTGTGTATGGTCAACAAAAAAGGGTAAAGTGAGAATATCTTAATCTTATTATTTAATCAAGGAGGAAAAGATTATCTGGTGGGAAGAGATTTTCTTAGCCAAACTTCCGTTGGAAGCAGGGAAGAAGATTTACTTTTTCTGAAAACTCCAAGCGGCCGCTATCAACGCATTCTTCAGGATCACAACAAGTCACACAAACTCTTTTCTGGGCATGAAAACCCAAGAGATCGACCTCAGGGCTTAAATATCCTTTTTTTATGGGTTCATCTTTTAACAGGTCGGTACTTAAATATTGCTTATTATCATCGGGAAAAACCGTCACCACGACCGCCTCGGCGCCCAACTCGTTCTGTACTTTCAGGGCTCCTAAAAAATTAGCTCCTGAAGATATTCCAACCCCAAGCCCAAGTTCCCAAGCTAATTTTTTGGCCATCAAGATAGCATCACCATCATCTACACTGACCACTTCGTCCAGCTCCTTTAGGTCAACAATCGGCGGAATGAATTCATCTGAAATCCCCTAGATACGGTACTGCCCGATTTTGTGGCCCGTGGAGAGAGTAGGAGAATTGGCCGGTTCAAGCGGATGAATTTTGATCCCAGGGTTCATTTTCTTCAAGAAGCGTCCGACTCCCCTGATTGTTCCTCCTGTCCCAACACCCGCCACAAATGCTTGGGGATATTTTGACTGAAAGCGGAGTTGCCACCAAATCTCAGGGCTAGTTGTCGAAGCATAGGCTTCGACATTATCTTCATTGGCAAATTGTCGCGGCAAAAAGGCATTAGGCACTGACGCCGCCATTTCCTCAGCCTGTTGAATACTTCCCAGAAATCCACCCTCAGACTTACTCACCAGTTTGATTTGGGCGCCGTAGCTTTTTAATAAATTGACCCTCTCCTGGCTCATCCAGTCGGGCATAAAAATCATTACCGGATGACCAAGAGCTTTGCCAATCCCGGCAAACGAAATCCCGGTATTTCCACTGGTGACCTCAATTATTAATTCCCCTGAACGCAATATTCCTTTCCTGTAAGCCTGGCTCAAAATATAAAAGGCCATTCGATCTTTAATACTGCCGGTTATATTTAGGTTCTCGGCTTTGGCATAGATTATTCTCTTCTCTCCCTTAAATTGGAAATGAATGGCTAAAAGAAAGGAGAAGGCTGTGAATTAAGGGAGGTAAAAGCGAGAGTAAGTTTTCTGGCTGGGAAAAGGGATAATGGATAAGGCGATTTTTGGCGCCAAAAATCGCCTTATAAGACCTTTTTAGGGCTCGAAATTAAGGTTATCTTATTGATAATAAATAAATTGCCACGGCCCGACCCCATTCTTACAGATTCTTTTATCGGGGGCGGGTAAAACCTTGCTCTTGGCAGCGGCGGAGAAGAGCTTTCAACTCCTCGACAATTTCCTGATAAGCGGGGTCGCCATAAAGATTGCGTCTCTCGGACAGATCAGCCTTCATATCATAAAGCTGGGCGGGCCATTTGTCTCCGCCTTTACTCCAGCCACCGGAACCTGGTGTGGCGATATACTTCCATCTGCCCCGACGAAGGGCGAAAGAGCCATCAATGGAATGATGGACAACTGCTTCTCGCACGGGGCCTGAAGGCTTCCGCCCTTGGAGGTAGGGCAAAAAGCTGAAACTATCCTCCCCGGCGTTTTCCGGCAGTTGGGCTCCAACCAATTCAGCGCAAGTGGCCAGGAGGTCGGTTAAACAAACGAGTTTAGAACATTGACGGCCAGCTCGAATCACTCCCGGCCAGCGGGCAATAAAAGGAATGCGGTGGCCACCATCCCAGATATCTGACTTCTGCCCTCGATAAATGTAATTAGCTTCATGGCCGAAATTTGCCCCCGGGCCGGAAACACCGTTATTATAATCCCCGATAAACCTCTCGTCAGCCCCGTTGTCACTGGTTAGTATAACCAATGTCTGTCCGGCCAACCTTTCCTCATCCAATACCCGCAGCAGACGTCCTACAACATCATCCACTTGGGTCACAAAGTCACCATAGAGACCGGCTCGACTGCGCCCTCGAAAAGCAGGCAAAGGCACCCAGGGAGTATGGGGAGCGGTCAACGCCAGATAAAGAAAGAAAGGACGTTCGGGAGTGGAACGCTGGTGGCGACGAATGAACTGGACCGCTTCTTCCGCCAGACGGGGCAGGACTTCTTCATGGCGGAAGTCAGGCGCAATTGGGCCGCGCCGATAAAAAGCCGGGTAGGGAGAAGCTTCAATCCGACCAGTGGGGGGAGCCGTCACCACACCATTTCTGATATACACATAAGGGGCCATATCCAGAGAAGCCGGTATCCCGAACCAATAATCAAAGCCCAATTCGTTGGGTCCCGGGCGTAGGGGACGAGTGAATTCATCCAGAGTCAGATTCGGTCTCTCGGGAGAATATTCTGTCAGCCCAAGGTGCCACTTACCGATACAGGCGGTATGATAACCATGCTTTTTCAAGAGGGAAGCTACTGTCAAGCGGTCGGTCTCAATCAAACATCGGCTGTAGCCATTGAGCACGCCTTTCTTCAAGCGAGTCCGCCAGCTATAGCGCCCGGTAAGAAGACCGTAGCGAGTAGGCGTACAAACGGAAGAACCACTATGAGCGTCGGTGAAAACAACGCCTTCAGCGGCCAGGCGGTCCATCTGAGGGGTGGGTATGCGGGATTCCGGGTTTAAGCAGCTGAGGTCACCATAGCCCATATCGTCGGCCATGATGAAGATAATATGAGGAAACCCGGAAACTGGACGGCGGCAGCCCGACCATCCCCCGCCCAGTAGAAAAGAGCCGGTCAGCCAGGCACTTTTCTTTAAAAAATCCCGGCGTCTCACCTGCCCTTACCTTGATAAGCGGAGGGGATTGAACTCCCTCTTTTAACTACCAGCTCTCTAATAAAATATTTCATCTAAATATTGTTCGTCAATCAACAAATGTTTGGAGAATTACAATAGAAATGTTATTTCTTTATTATATGACTCAGTAATTTCCTATAGAATGGGTTCAGCCCGAGCCAAAAATGTTTTTAAAAAAGTGGAGAAATAAGTCTTTTCCCCAGGAAGTCCAGGTAAAATAAAAAGTATATCGCTTTTTTTTCATACCAAATAAGGCAGGATAGTAATTGGGCCTAAAACGCGAAAATTCTTCTAAAGGAAAAANTTCAAATTGAACTCCCAGGAGATTTCTCAGTCTATTGNCGGACTTTAATTCCTCTCGTGGTACCAAACCAATAACTTTGTAAGGCGGACCAAGGTGATTAAGAGAATCAATTATTTTGTCTTGAAAGAGCTTAAAACCTGTGACATTTTGAGAGGCGGCATAGATGTCCTCCACCCATTGAAAATCTGTTTTACCTGTGCGCCGATAAAGAATAACTTTCTGCACCCGAGGATCATGAAGGCCGAGGAAGGGATGAAAATAATCACTGCTCCATATCCCTTGATATTCCCCCGGCCCCTGACCTTCCCAGCTCCAAGACTTTAATAATTGTCCCCGATTGTCGTATAACATCAATTTACGATCTTTAATGTCATTTAAAAGAATGGTCTCATCATCCAAGACGCAGAAATAATAAACCAGAGCAATAATTTCTTTCTCTTGAGAGAGCCGAATTTTCTCTTGAAAAGGTCGACCAGGAAGAGTTGTGCCACCAACTCGGTTAAAAAAGAAAGAAACGAAGACAATTGCTAATATAAAGAGTNCCTTCCTCTTCATATTTAACCTGGCCTATATTTTTATTAAAACCCAGCTTAAAGGCCAAATCTATTAAATCACAATAACACAATCTAAAGGTTCATCAACACAATAGAGATCACCTTTGATATGACGCTGGTAAAGACCTTCAATGCCGTATTTTTGATAATAGTTCCAAATATTATCAGGCGTTAACACCGTCATTGTTCCAAAAAAAGTAGTGGCTTGAAGAGGGGGAATATATAACACCTAGCACCATGTCAACTAACCGCAGGCCAGAACCAGCATTTTCATTAGCAAGATTTTAAATAAAAAATCTTGCCTTAAAAGCTATCCTGCCCTCCCCTTCATCTCTATCTAAAAAGGAATAAGCCTGCCCTTCCAGAAGACCTCCATTTCATCTATTTCATGATCAAAATATAGAGCCTCTTCCCCTAACCAAGACAAGCCAACAAAATCTGCCAAAAGAGCCAGCCGAAGAATGCCAAGAGCAAAGTAATTGCCCCCAAAGTCCACGAAGACAANACTGACATTCCACCTTAAAATTAAGTCAGGCAGAAGATAAAAGGCAAAATGATAANCGGTTTAGTCTTTTTTCTTATAACCGGCCGGCACGGTAATGGTTTCTGGAGTAATTGGGGCNGGCTGCAGTTCCAGAACTTCCAGATAATAGGTAAAAGCCGGTTCATTACCTTTTTTCTTCCGGCTCAAACTTTTCTTGAGGGCTTTCTTGGCAAAACCGCCAAACATTTTCTTGACTCCGCCGCCTTCTTCTTCAGCCTCTTCGGCTGGCCCACCTTCTTTTGTCTGATAATATTTACCATCAACCAGAATTGGATAGCCTTTAATCTTTTTCATCNCACCAGCAAACGTGGACATCTCCTGGCTGGGGGCTTCACCCTCTTGATCCATCTGCATCAGCAAAGCCAACCAGTTGCTGCCCAAAATCTCCTGTTGTTGGAGGTCAATTTCCAGTCCGATCTTCTTCATGTAATTCTGCTGAAACTTAGACTCCTCCTCAAAACTCTGTTTGACCGCTCCCTCTAGAGGGGTAGTCCAGACGGTTGTGATCAGCCGATTTGTGCCTTTCTCACCTGTGCGAACATTTTCCCACCCCAGGAGCCAGGTAATCTCATAGCGACGACAAAGAAAACCATTGATAGTTTTCTTCTCTCCGGTGTCTTTAACTTTAAATTCATTGCGGGTGATTTTAATATCGCTGGGCTCTTCCGGTTGCTCTTCCTGAGCTGTCTCTTCAGTAGCCTGGGTTTTTCCCAGTTCGCCTGCCTCCAGATCAATTTTCTCAATCGGCCGGACGCGGTACTCTTTCTTTTTATGGTCAAGAGAATAGATCAGCATTTCTTGCAAATCGATGATCTCGCCCTTAACGCCTGATTTCAGGGCAAACTTCCCAGCCAGACGCCCCATAATTCCCTTNCCCTTGAACTTGCTGTCAGTAAAAGTCTCTTTTTTCAAGTCGGTCACTCGCTCTTCTTGAACCATTGTCAATTTACCGAATTTGGCAAAACTGACTTCAGTCTTGGCCTTTTTGATAACTCCGGCATTCACCGAGAGCATTAGAATCATCAAGGCCGTTAAAATCGCGGCAAATTTTTTCATCTTAACTCCTTCTTGCCAGGTTGAATATATTCTACATATTCATATCAATTTTATTGAAATAGTAATGTTACTATAGACACCTGGAAAACGTCAAGGATAAACCAGAATATAATTTTATTATACGAAAAATGAGACGAGCAGCCTCAAGGTAAATTTCCTTTATTATTTCCCGGAACTGTCTTCCTGAAAGGTGAGGAGATTTTTAGAGATAATGTAAGACGAATTTTTCCTTTCCAGAAAATAGATATAGCCGGCCGCATCCAGCGCCAGCGGCTCTCCTTCAATTGTTAACTTAGCCGTGCCCTGATTACTCATAATTACGGTAAAGATCAACCTGATAGACCTTGCGGCTTTTTCCCGGTAACGAGCCACTTTCTTTCGGTTGGAGATAGAAAATCATGATGTGCTCTTTAGAAGCGAAAATTTTGGGTGGGTCCATTACCGAACGCCCGTAACCCAGATAACGTCCCGAACTATCAAGATGAACCATCTTAATCCGGTTTAAGGGTTCAGCCAGCCCTTCCAGGCCCCAAATCAGAAAAAGCCAAAAAATTAAGCAGAATATTTTTCTGCCCATCACTCACCTCTCCCTCTGAAGAAATCATAAAATCTCCCTGACCAAAAGACAAGGTATAAACTCAACCTGGACAACAGCTTATCTCTCTCCCCCTGGTTAAATTTTCTATAAGGGAAGGGTAAAAGGCTGGCGTTAAATTTTGATTTATTTAACATGANAGAGGCCTTTCCCTCATCTTCAATAACGGCCTGAGCAAGTCCTCATTTTTTCTTGATTGGTTCTGACCCTCATTCCAATTATTTCCCCCAAATTCCTTGTTCATTATTATGGACAATTTCCAGCTGGCTCCTCTCCATTTTCAGCCAGGAGTCTAATGACTGGCTGATCATCTACCTCTCGAACCGGCGAGGACTTCTTTCCATCCAGAAATATTCCTCTTCACCGGGAGCGCCCTCAATATTAAATCTAATCTTTCACAAGAGAGTCCGCGAATTTTTTAAAAGGGCGAAAGCGAAAAGCTTCGTTTGTAGACCAAATGTCAAAAGTGAAAACATGAACCCAAAACAAAGCTCCTCTAGACAAAAGCAACTCATCCTGGTAAAAAGCAAAAGATAAAGTTCTTTGAACTAAAGACAAGAAGAAAAATACTCAATTTAAGGAAGGATTAAACAATGAAAAAAGGAAACATAATTCTGAGTATCTTCATAACAGGGGCTTTGGTCATCTCTCTTAGTGCCCATGATCTATGGCTAGTGCCGCAACAATTCAGACTTAAGCCAGGGGAAAAGGTGACTATTCTAGCCAACACCGGCATGGACTTCCCTCACAGTCTCAATGCCGTCACTCCGGAAAGAATTAAACAGTTTTTCCTCTGGGGCCCAGCTGGNAAAAAAGAGATTACTCAATACCAGGTCCAGGGAAAATCCTTGGTTGTCAGCCTCTCTTTGCCTGAGGAAGGAACTTATGTCATCGCTGCGGCCTTGAAACCCAAAGAAATTCGGTTAACCGCTGAAGAATTCAACGAATATCTTCTCCATGATGGCCTGACCCGCATCTACCGTCTTCGCCAAGAAAAAGGCCTGCTCCAGAAAAGCGCCGTGGAACACTATGCCAAATTCCCGAAAACAGTGGTNCAGGTCGGCCNCCGTCTTACTTCTAATCCCAGCCAACCAGTGGGCCTCCCAGTGGAAATTGTTCCTCTAGTCAATCCTTACCAGTTGANGGAGGGGGACCGGCTAAAAATAAGAGTACTTTTTCAGGGAAAACCTNTGGCTCAAGCGGAAGTGGCCTGGAGTTATCCCGGTCGAGGAGAGGAATTTGCGGNAACCACCACTACAAACAATCAGGGCGAAACTGTAATCCCTNTGGAGAAAGCGGGCCCTTATGTCATCCGGCTGACTCATATGGAATGGGTTAGAAAGCCATCCCATGAATGGGAAAGCTTCTGGAGTTCCTTAACCTTTGAGGTTCTGCCNGCCAAATAGCACCACCAGGCAGGCCCAAATTTCATTTGGTGGGCAGTCAAGAAAAGCATCTGCTCATTTTCCTCAATCAAAAACTTGAATCCTTTTGGCAAAATAAAGAATTCAAAAAAATGAGGAAAATTGATTTGCCACAACTTCGGGTAAGTTAAACAACGAGGTCAGCCTGAAAGTCACGCTTTTTGCCTAATATTTTATTTTCTTCTAGAACTTTCTTTGGGCAGGCTCGAGTGCATTCCATACACGCTATACAGATCGTTTTATCCACAACAGGCGAGGAGAGATTTTTTGCTTTGAGAGCATCAAACATGCAACTTTTTTCGCAGATGCGACAAGCGGTGCAGACACCATTGAATTGCAGTTTAAAGAAACCAAGAGCATTCACGGCGCCTAAGACAGCACCAAAAGGACAGAAATATCGGCAATATGGCCTGTAAATAAAGATTGATGTCAGGAGAACAAAGCCTAAAAGAATAACCAAGGTTATAGACCCATCGAGGTTGAAAAGTGTTTTAAAAGGGTCGATTTTTCCAAATAATTTTTCTTGTTTGAGTAAAGGGTAGACAATAATTATTCCCAGAACAACAAATCTCAAGTTCCGCAGAATATGGTCCACTTTTTCCGGAACTCTTACGGCCAGTTTCTGGCGAAACAGAAACTCTTGAACTCCACCCTTATGACANACCCAACCACAGTACAAATTCCCCATCAAAAACACAATTCCGAAAATAACAGTTAGCTCAAATACATAAAGACCGATTCTGGAGAATTTTGACATACCCAGGAAGAGGAAAATATTCTGTAATGCTCCATTCGGGCAGAGACAGCTTCCTTCATAAAAACCAAGATAGGCTATTGAGCTCAACAGGATGGGGAATCGTGTCCAATACATCTTTAGTTTCAAAGCTATAGCTGCCGTAAAGAGCAGAATAAACAGCATCACAAGTTTAGGCGGCAGAGAAAGTTCACCTTTGGAAACGAGACTTGAAAAAGAAAAGGCCATTAAAAGAAAAATAATGACGCCGACTGCAATCCTTTTCATCATTCGGCCGTAACNTCCAATATTCCTTCAGAAATCCCTTTTTTCTCGCACTCGCGGATTACACGCAATTCCCCTTTCGCAGCTGTCAATATGATTTTGATATTCAACTTATACAACCCTTTTTTTATTTTTTCCCAATTGCCTTTCTCCTTAATTGCGATATTCTCAGCCTCAATTACAGTCGCATCCAGGGGAATATCACACCGTCTGTGCTCAAGTTTCACATAAATAGTCACCTCAACTTCCTTTCCCTGTTGGAGAGTTTTGATTTTAGGTTCGAAATAAATATGACAGGGGAATATAAGTGTGGTTGAACCTACCAACATTATCATCCCAAGAACTAAAATTTTATGTAGTTTTTTCATTTTAAACCTCTTAAAATGTCAGTCTTACATCAAATCGCAATTGATGAATAAGTCCCCGGGTAGTATTTGCCCTTGAGAATAAAATAGAACTTCTTATCTTATTGCTGCGGTCAAACCGGATATTAATTCCAATATCAAATTCATCCGTAAGTAGCGGAGAAAAGTATTCCCGGGAATTGACAAAATAAGCAGTATAAAGGTCAATCGCCCTCCAGAAACGTGGCAGTATCTTTATGCTTGCTCCAAATGTATTTCCCTGTCTTATTGAATAATGCATCCTTTCTCCAAGAAAAATATTCCCAAAAACCGGGGAAAAGAAAGTGTTATCTATTTTACTTCCATAAATATTCTGAAGCTTTACTATGAAAGTGCCAATTTTCCTAGCTCTCCATACCCGGCTCAATTCCCAGTAAAAGCCGTAGGCCCACTCGTTAGAGTAAAATAATCTCTGGACTGCAAACTCAGAAACAGACCTGACTCCTAGGGGAAGTTTAATCCGACCGTAACTACTTATAACAGCGGAATCAAAATGGGGATCCTTTGAAAAAGTATGCAAATAATTCACTCCAAAAGTGTTAGGGCCGAGTCTTTTCAAAATTCCAGCAAAAATCATTTTAAAATCACNGTAATCTGCATTACAAAAACCTTTCCAACAAGATTTGTATTCGTAAAAATAGCACTTCTGGCAGGAAAGAGTTTNTTTGGCAATCGGTAGAGCCAGCAGACCGGCTCCGAAATTTAATTCAAAGTCGCCAATAGAAATCTGCGTTGCCAGCCCATCAAAAAAGTCGTTAAGAACTAGCCCGCTGCCCACANGGATTTCTTGTCTTCCGGCAACAATTTCTACAGGAATTTTTTCAAAGGAATATTGAAAATTAAGTGCTTTTATCTGAATTGGAGAGACGGTCTTAATCCGTTGGCAATCCACATATTTCTTTTCTCTGTATACGGCTTCAAGATCTATTATGAGATTTTTGTGTGGTTCAAAGCGAAGCAAGCCTCCAAGTCCATANAAGAAATAATTTTCTCCTTCAACATTGTAATCAAAGGCCCGTAATTCAAAACTCCAGGAGAAGGGGCTATTACCGATTTGATGGAGGTTAGCATAGAGACGGGAGGGACAGTCCTTGGCCTGAAGTGAGGCACCAAGAACAGCAAGGGCCACTATTCCGCAGATGACAAGTTTTCTCATTATTATCCTCCTACCATCTGGATTGCTCCGTAGGGACAGTGCGGGATACATGAAGTACACAATCTACATTTGGAAGGGTCAATCCAAGCTTTCCGGGCTTCTCCCTTTATGGCATCTGTAGGACAGACAGAAATACATCGACCACAGCGAGTACAAGAGGATTCATCTATTATGGCCGGCGATCCTTTTTGAATCGCGTTATGAGAACACAGCGAATAACAACGTCCACAATAAGAACATTTTTCTTCAATGATGTGGGCGAGAGCTTTTTCTATGGCTCCTTTTCGACACACAGAAAAACATCGACCGCATCGTTCGCATTTTCCCACATCAATATAAGCTTTGTTCCCCTCAAGAGAAATGGCTCCATTCGGGCAAACATTGACACAACTCCCACATCCAGTACATCGGCTGCCTATGACCTTGTAATCCGTAGGGTCTAGGAAGATCGCTTCTTCCGGACAATTCTCTACACAAAGACCGCAGCCAACGCAATTCTCATCGATAATTTCAAAACCTCTTGACTCAACAACTATTGAACCAGATGGGCACACATCAGCACACCGTCCGCAACCAATACACAGTGAAGAATCAACACTGAATGAACTTTTCTCTGCAAGGATGATTGCTCCAAAGGGGCAATATCTTAAGCATTCGCCACAGCCAATGCATTTTGCCGGATCTATTTCGACACGTATAGCAGTTGGAGTATTCACGCAAGCTTTCAAGGCTAAGGCGAAAAGAGGTAAAGTTTTTATAAAACATCTCCGTTTCAAAGGGGTTGTCAGAGAGATTTCTTTTGGAAGATAAGTTCCGCCGTGCTTTTTCTTCGTTGCCTGAGTCATTTTATTATGTCTCTCACCAGATTGAAGAGGGCAACTTTCAGGAGTTCTTCGTTCTTTTCTCATCGATTAATTCCTTTCTTAACCTTGACACACATAGAAGTGCAAATTATATGCCAATTACTTCCATAGACTATTATTTTGTTGATAATGAGCAAGATACAGATTAAGTGTAGAATTTTACCAATACGATCCTTACAATTTTGTCGGCTTTTATGCCTTTTTCCGACAAAATTGTAGCTATCCACAGGCGTTCATTTTCGCCATTTTCTGGCTGATTTAAGATTGCATTTTCATTTTCTGTTTCAATTTCAGTTCAATTTCTGCCTTAGCTGATATATCTTTTTGATATGGAGGTAATTAGCTTTATCTAAGGATCCTAGCTTATAGCTTAGAACTCATTCTTGGCCCGAGTGTCAGGGAAAATCACCTCCCATAGCAGTACTGAAACCAGCCCTATGACCACCATGAAAAAAGTGAAGATGTAGGTTTTTTCGACCCAGGACTCCCCCTATCCGGCATAAGAGAATACTTGAAAAGAGCGACATTACTCAGGTGAGCACTAAAAACTGCCAGGCAAATTAGGATCAGGTCTCCACATTTAACATTCGTTCTTCTTCTGGAAAGGCATTATTTTTTAACCTGTATAAAAAACTCTGAGCTCCTTATTACCAAATACTCAAAATTGCGGTCAACCGAGGCGGAAAATCCGCTCTAAAGCCTGAAAAACGAGTGCCGGATAAGTTAATCAGGTTGTTACTTAAAGATTTAGCTTTGGTCAAGACGAAACTGAAGGAAAGGCCATGGAGAAGAAGATGATGATCATCACTAATATCAAATATGAAAACCTGACTACTAAGCTCCACCTCCAGGTATCCAAAAATGCGATGACCCTCATTATTCAATAGAAGCCACAAAATGGCATAATAAAAAGAAAATCTTTCCCTAAAAGCCAGCAATAAATTAAAATAAGGGAGAAATTAAAATGACTGAAATTACCTTCGCTCTTCATTATTATTCATATTGTTTCCGGTCAATATTCCTGACGTCTCTAGAAACAACTGAGAATGATCATCGAGGGGCGAAAAAGGAATTGCTGAAATGAAAAAAACCATAACTATTCTTTTTCTCGGGATTTCTCTGGCTATCTTCGGCAGCGGACAACAGACAGCCAGTCAGGTTGAGCCACCCCGGACAGCTGATTTATCTTTCTGCTATGCGATAAAACAGCCAGCCTTTCCTCCGGGGCAAGGTCCGGTAGTGGTCATTGACGAAGCTCACCGTAACTTTCACACCGCCATTGGGACCTATCTTCCCTTCGCCCGGCTTCTCGAACAGGATGGCTACGTCATCAAACGCGGTCTTCAGCGAATATCTCCGGGGTCACTCCAGGAAGGCCAGATACTGGTCATTGCTGATGCTCAACCCCCTTTTCAAAAGGGAGACCCACCGACTTTCTCTGAGGATGAAATAGCCGCCTTGAATAAATGGGTCAGAGAAGGCGGCTCTCTCTTCCTGATCACCGACCACCGACCTGACCCGGCCGCCATTGAAAAACTGGCTCTCTCTTTTGGCCTCAAGGTCAACAACGGCTATGTGTTAAACGGTTTTCTTTCCGGACGGGAAAGGCCAATCATTTTCCGACGAGTGGACGGCACCCTTCGGGACCATCCCGTGACCAATGGCCGCCATCCCGGGGAAAGAGTTAATTCTGTGGCCACTTTTGCCGGGTCGGCTTTCCAACCCGGCCCGCATTTTAAGCCGATTTTAGTCTTCGGCCGCGGGAGAAGGAGTTGGATGCCCAAGGAATTCTGGAAATTTCCTCCCGACACTCCCACCATCAGCGTAGCTGGTTGGTGCCAGGGGGCAGTGGCTGATTTTGGGAAGGGGAAAATCGCTTTCTTTGCCGAAGCAGCCATGTTTACCGCCCAGATTTTCAATCAAGGTCGCTTTAAGGCCGGCATGAATCACCCCCTGGCTAGAGGAAACGCCCAATTACTCCTGAATGTCATTCACTGGCTCTCCGGGCTGATTGCTTGTAATAATCACGATAAAAATTAACTCCCTAAATACAAGTCTGTTTTTCCTGTTTTTACAGCTAAAATTCTCTCTTTTGTGAAATATTTTTCTTTTCTTAGTGGGTGAAAAACGTGACGCCGATAAAGCCCTACCAGGGTAACCCGGGCCACTGGATCTGCGGAGCGACCCACGGGAACGAATTCACCGGCACTGAAGTCTGCCTCTTCATCATCGATAAATTGGTCAGCGGTTACGGCAGTGACAAGACCATCACCCNTCTTGTCGATGAGATAAATTTTATATNTGTCCCATTGTCAATCCCGACGGCGTTTATAACAGTGTGGAAAAAGGCCTGGCTCAGCGGCAAAACAGCCAGCTGAAAAATGATAACAGTCACGGTCGGGTGTCAGAAAAGGAGTATCTCAAGTGGATTGACATCGAGCTGACCGGAGAAGGGTGNATTACCCTCCATAAGGTCAACCACCCCGACCTAGGGAGAATCTGAATAGGGGGCACGCCACGGAAACTTCTCCGCCGCACCACGCCCTGGCATTATATTGAGTGAGAATCTCTGAAAAGCGCCCATTTCGTGCTCTACTGCGCTTGTCAGCTTCCCCGGGTGGAAATTAAGGAGGTGGACGTCGAACCGGTGACCGAAGACCTCTACTGGCTTAAAGTCACTGTGGTCAACGACCGAGTCTATCCCACTTCATCTGACCGAGCAGTCCAGTTGAAGAGGGCGGTCATGGATAAAATTACCTTCCGCCACTCCCGGAATATCCAGCCTCTGGAAATGTCCGGCGGCACAGCTGGTCTCGATTTTCGAAATCCTAAAGCCCGTTTTACAATTATTCCGGCCAAAGGAGCTGAATTCCGGCTAAAAGGAAAAGACACCAAACGCTTCTGCACTCTGGTCNAGATGAAGGGCTCGCCAGGCTGGGTAGAGTTCACCGTGAAGTCAAAAACGGACGGCACCGTGGTTAAAAAGACAACCCTGAAAAAGCAAGCTAAACCCACAACAGTCAATCAGCTGCTCTAAAACTAGAATTATACTTATTCCAGATGGTGGATTAATATGGAGTTTAATTTTCTAAAAAGATAATAAGGAGAATCAAGTTTTCCTGTAATTCATCGGAGATATTTTCTCTTAACATAACTAACCAGATCCTCACCAGGGGTCAATTTCTTTGCTCTAAATCCAGGGAAATCAGGTGGGTAACGATAAGCTTTAAACACAGAATTTATTGGACCTGAAGGAGGCAACTTCCCCTTTCCGGACCACCTTCTTTTCTGACCAAACTCATTCCTCTGGCCTGCTTTCAGGTTCTGCTTACCCTCTGGTCCTGCTCCACCCAAAGGAGGTCGAGGTTGTCCAAAGAGAGGATTAATAAATTCCCAGACAATCTTTTTATCCAGCGTCACCTCAAAGAAAATGCCTTTCTCTCCGGAACAAATCAAAGTATTGCCNTTGGGAAGACGTTGACAACCTGAAATATGGCTCGAGTAAAAATCTTCCTTGTGGGGAGCAACATAACTCCAGACCGGACCCTCTGGGCCGAACGACTCTCCTTTTTGCCGATAATAATTTCCTTTTTTATCTACTGGAGGAACTATCTCATCCACTGATGAATAATCACCGTCAACCCGGCCACGTCCATTGTTGAAAATTAATATATGCCCTTCTCCAGGACATCCGGGCGGAATCCATTGAGCGTCATGCTGGGCGAAAAGGCGCTGGTCAGCCGCTGAGCCTGCTCCATAAACTTGAGGATTACCCCACCTATAAAGCAAATCCCCTCCTTTGCCACTCCGTCCTCCTTTATGCCCAGCGGCCTCCTTGGTCGTTGTGCTGTGGTCAATAATCCAGATTTCATTAAAGCCAAGAACACTGACTAAGATTTGATCAAGCTCAGGATTATAATCAATGGAGTTGATGTGTATCCAGTCAGGATGAGCTTTCCCTGAAGCATGCTGGGGCGCAAAGTGAAGATAACCAAGAGACCTTAATCTCTCCCGTTGCTGACGGGTTAATCGCCCCGTCCAATCCCCGGGGTTAAGATTAATAAGTTCTGGATGCTCAGCTACCCGACCGTAATTTTTCTTGGCAGGGGCATAATCCTGAATCAAGTGGTCCCAGACATGCCATTCCCAGACAATCTGGCCTGTTTTCCTGCTAGTTGGTTTGACTTCAATTATACAATCTGGCCATAACCCCTCTTCACCAACAGTGGCTGGATTCCGTCCAGCCTTAATAGCTTCCCGTCGGGTTTTTTTCTCCCAGGCAATCATCAGGATATTGCCATTGGGCAATCTTTCAATATCATGATGAAGGAGNAACTTATCGCTGTTATACTCAAAATCCCAGAGTAATTCTCCTTCCCAGCTAAATTCCTGAACGCGCCCACCAGCACCGCCACCATGAAATGTGCGATTGGCCTCAGGTCCGACAAAACCTGTTCGAAGGAGATGGCCATTTTCCAGAAGGTAAACAGCTTGACCCGGTTCACAATCACTCTGCCAGACATTGACAATTCTGCCTGCGAGATCTATCAGAAAAGTTTCGGTCGAAGTGATGGGAGAGAATAAGGTATACCCGGTGAAGACTCCAGCTTTTTTTAGTATTAACCCTGTTCTGGGAGCCTTAACTTCTTTTTGGAGAGTTTGATTCAGAGGTGGGACCGTCCCTAGGCATCGATTACTGTTAAAGTCCCGGACGAAATGGCTTGAAGAGATAAAACACAGCCCAGCCACCACAATTGCCAGAAGCTCCTTCTTCATTATTCTCCTCCCAGAGCCGGCATTNGTTTCCCAAACCAATTACTCGTAGTGTTTTTCGCTGATATTTAAGACTATCTATTATACCAGGCGATTTTCCAGGGTACAATCTGGCTTGTTGACCTGCTTAGTCTGTTGTAAAATATCAAATTCAAACAAATGAAAATGACCCCTGAAATACTCTCAGCTCTCCTTAAATTTCTTAAAGACTCTTTTGATGATTATTATTTGCTCCGGGAAATTCCTCAGGTGAAAAGTCAGGTTCAGTCTCTAAAATTCATCCTCCGTCATGATGTCCAGAAGGATTTAAACCAGGCTCTTGCCCTGGCCCGGCAAGAGCAAGAGCTGGGCCTCCGGGGGAGTTTTCTGGTTGATATCAACTCTCCGGAACTGGGGGAGTCGCCTGATGAAGTCAAAAGAACCCTGCAGCAAATTAATGCTCTAGGTCATGAGGTGGGGTTGCTGCTGCCCTCTATCCAGCATCTCTCGCCGCAGACCACCGTGGAAAAATTCTATGAACAACAAGTCCTTGATCTCGCCCGGCATCTGGAGAAAATAGTGACCTCACCTGTTTTTTCAGTGGCTTTTCCGGAAGAATCATTCATCTATCCGGAGAATTCCTATTTCCTGNCCAGAAAAATCTGTGCTTCTTCCGCCTTGCTGACCCGCTGGGTTATTTCCGACCGGGAGAGAGGAATCCCCTTGGAGGCCTTACAACAAGAACTTCAACATCCCCCTGACAAAATCCTTCAAGTAATTCTCCACCCTGAATTATGGTTGGATTAAGCTTAGAGCCAAATATAGAATCGCGGGCGCAGCCGGGCTAATACAGATAGGGAGAACAATAAGGAATCTGGAACTTCCGCCGCAGGTGTTTGATTAAAGCCCGCTCTACCAGCGCCTGGGCCTCTTGGCGTGATTTAGCCTGGAAATGAGCCGCTACTTCCACCTCGACCGCCTGCCTTTCTTCCGGAAGAGCCATCTTCAGGAGGGCCTGATCAATCTTCTCATCCAATTCCTCGAGAAGTATTTCATCGGTTTCCTCCCGCTGCAAAGCCTCGGCCGCCTGCTTAAAATAATTACTTAAAGGTTTAAGACGCCTTTCCTTTGGAGCCAGAAATGGCCGAATAGCCTCTAGCAGCCTTCTTCGGGGAAGAGTTATCTCGGCGGACGACGCCCCGGTTCTCTGACGACCCAACTGACGTTCCCGGAAGGCCTGATAGGCAGCCAGCACAAAGCGCTCCACTCTGACCAGGGTGAATGTCCGCCGCGACTTTCCTTTTCCCCGCCAGAACTCCTCCGCCCGTTGCAAACCCTCCAGCACCACCCGTAAAGGAATCTGCCGTTGGAGCCATTTGTCAATCAAGAACATCTCGTGAGGAGTCAAAAACAGATGGCCCTGGCGTTGTTTCAACACAAAATCGGCAANAGTCTGGAAATAGATTTCTCTCTCAGTCTTCTCTCTGGTCATAGAAGCAATCCCTGGGCTAGCTAACGGCGATTTTTCTCATATAACAGGCGTAATCCTTCCAGGACAAGATCGGGCTCGTAGAAAAAGTTCGGCTGCTGGTTGGGGAAAAATAGCTCGGCGTACCCTCCGGTCATGACCACTTTGGTCTCCGGACCCAGCACCTGTTGCAATTCAGCAATCAAGCCCTCTATTAACCCTTTGTATCCATAGTAAAGACCGGCCTGCATACTGGCTTCCGTCGTTTTACCAATGACCAAGGCCGGCTTTCTGATTTCAATCCGAGGTAATTTGGCCGTTTTTTCATAAAGAGCCTGGGCGGCGATCTCTATTCCTGGAGCGATAGCTCCGCCTAAATATTCCCCCCGCTCGGAAATAGCATCAAAGGTGGTCGCTGTACCGAAATCGACGACAATGACCGGCCCGCCGTATTTGCTGAAAGCCGCCACAGCGGCCACCACCCGATCAGCCCCCACCTCCTGCGGATTCTCATAGAGAATAGCCATGCCGGTTTTTAACCCGGGCCCAACCACCANCGCCCGCCGACCGAACAATTGACGACAAACTTTTTGAAAAACAGGTGTTAAAGGCGGCACCACACTGGAAATAATCAACCCCTTGATCTCCTCTTCTTTTATCTTCGCCCAGGTGAGAAGATTAAGGAGAACCAGGGTGTATTCATCGGCCGTCTTCTCCTGATCGCTTCGGAGGCGCCACTTCTGGACCAGCTNCTGGTCCACAAAAACCCCCAGGGCGATGGTGGTATTACCAATATCAATAGCCAGAATCATGATTCCCCTTCCTCTCCCGGGGCCAAGCAGCTNACTGGAGAGAGAACTTCTCCTGAAGTAAAAGTCCGGATAATATCCTGAGCTCTCACCACCAGCCGACCGTAGCGGTCAAGCCCGAGAAATTGACCCCGCACCTGACCCTGCTTGCTGGTAAAAGCAATCTCATCCCCGGGCTGGAAAACATTTAATGTCTCAACCGTTTTGAGAATTTGCTCATCTCCTCCTGCCTGGAAAATGTTATACCATCTGCTTAAGGAGGTAAAGATTTTTCCCGCGACAAATTCCGGCAGAAAATCCCGCTGCAGGATCATCTTGAGAGAAACCGCTGTCTTGCGGAGAGGAACAGGAAAATCTTTTTCCAGCTGATTCAAGTTAAGGCCGATACCGATAATGACATAACTCAATTTTCTCCCGGCAAATGAACTCTCACACAGAATCCCCCCTAATTTCTTTGCCTCCCANATTAAATCATTCGGCCAGCGGAGCCTAACCCACAGGGAATACTCCTCNGCAATGGCCTCGGCCACAGCCACGCCGGCCATCAGGGGAAAAAGCGCACTTTCCCTCTCCGGCCGCAGCAGCACTGANAGATAAAGCCCTTTTCCCCGCGGCGAAAACCAGCTCCGACCTTTGGTCCCCCGACCGGCTGTCTGCTCCTCAGCCAGGACAACCACTCCATCCTCTTCCCCCTGCTCGGCCAGCTCCCGGAGGACATCATTAGTGGACGAACAAGTGGGCAGATGAATGACTTTTTCCCCGATTTTCATTTTCCTTCGACCTGGCCTGTCTCCTGGGCTCAATCACTGGAGCTCCCAATCNCCCCAGGTAACTGGCCCCAAATTTATGGTTGTTAATTATTCCGAAGTGGAAAGAGCCTGTAAGGCTGTCAGATGCTCCCGGGTTTTTTCCCTCTTTCGCTGGAGCTCTTCCAGTCTGGAGCGGGTTTCACCAACTACCTCCCGGGGGGCTTTCTCTAGAAAACTCTTCTGGTTCAGTCGGGCCTCNAGTTTGGCAATATCTTCTTCTGTCTTTTTCAACTCTCTCTCCAGTCGGTTAATTTCCTTCTCCAGCTCGATCAAGCCCTCCTCGACCAGCAAGCCCACCTCCCAATCACCGGCCAGCCCTTTTAAAAACTTTTCGGCAGCCGGAAAATCATCGACCAATCGCATGTCCTTCAGCTGAGCCAGATGGAAAATTTCTGCCTGATGGGCCTCCAGNAAATCTTTGTCGGCGGAATGCGTTATTTTCACCCAGAGACTGACCTTTTTCTTGAGAGGAATGGTGTTTTCCGCTTTGATGGTTCTNACAGCGGTAATCAGCTCCTGTAGTCTGGCCAGCTGCTCTTCCGCCGCCTCATCGAGCCACTCCGGCTCATATTGAGGAAAGGAGGCTTCCAGGAGTGACCGCCCGCTTCCCGGCAGATGCTGCCATATTTCTTCAGTCACAAAGGGCATAAAGGGATGGAGAAGGCGAAGAATCATATCCAGCATCTCCACCAGAGTCTCCCGACTTTTTTCATTACCTCTTTCCAGGGCCGGTTTGACCAGCTCCAGATACCAGTCACAGAACTCATGCCAGACAAAGTGATAAATCCTATTGGCTGCCTCGTAGAATTTATAAGCTTCCAGCGAAGTATTCATCTCCCGAGCCACCCGCGAGAGCCGACTTCTTATCCAACGATCCGCCAGAGTCAGCTCCCCTCTCTCTCCTGATTTTTCTTCTAAATTAAGGAAAACAAAGCGGGCGGCATTCCAGATTTTATTGACAAAAGCTCGATAGCCGGCCATCCTTTCTTCCGAAAGAGAAATATCCATGCCCGGAATAGCCAGGGCCGCNAAGGTGAAACGGAGGGCGTCTGTGCCGTATTTCTCGGTCATCTCCAGGGGATCGATGATATTGCCTTCGGACTTACTCATCTTGCGCTTTTTAAAATCGCGGACCAGTCCATTGATAAAAACATCCCNGAAAGGGATGTCGCCCATAAACTTGAGCCCCATCATGATCATGCGGGCCACCCAGAAAAAGATGATATCAAAGCCGGTGGCCATTAAATCAGTGGGATAGAAAACCCGCAGGTCTTCCGCCTCCTCAGGCCAGCCCATTGTACCGAAGGGCCAGAGGGCTGAGCTGAACCAGGTATCAAGAATATCCTCATCCTGAACCAGTCGACGACTATGACAACGGGAGCATTCCTGGGGGGCTTCCATTTCCACCATCACTTCCTGGCAATCCTGACAGTACCAAGCCGGAATACGATGTCCCCACCAGAGCTGGCGGGAAATACACCAGTCATGGATGTTATACATCCACTCAAAATAAGTCTTGGCCCAGTTGGGCGGGATAAAACGAATCCGACCTTCTTCAACCACCCGGATTGCCTCACGAGCCAGCGGGCCGATTTTAACAAACCACTGCCAGGAAAGGTGCGGCTCAATGACTGTTTTACAGCGGTAACAATGACCCACGGCATGGCGATAATCTTCCTCTTTGATCAACAGCCCTTCATCTCGCAACTTTTCCAGGACTTTCTGCCGGCACTCGAAACGATCCAATCCCTGGAATTCCTGGCCAGCCTCAGCAGTCATCCGGCCCTGACTGTCAATGACGATGATCTGATCAAGTTTGTGTTTCTTACCGAGTTGAAAATCGGTCGGATCATGGGCGGGAGTCACTTTAACCGCTCCGGTGCCGAAATCCATCTCCACTGACTCATCGGCAATAATGGGGATAGGGNGATTCTGGAGAGGCAGGATAACCTTTTTCCCCACTAAATGCTTATATCTCTTGTCATCGGGATTAACGGCTACCGCCGTATCACCCAGCATGGTTTCCGGCCGCGTCGTAGCCACCACCACCCCGCCCTGGCCATCAACTAGAGGATAACGAATGTAATATAACTTGGCGGACAATTCCTTGTGTTCCACCTCAATATCAGACAAAACCGTGCCGCAGNGGGGACAATGGTTGACCAGATAATAATCCCGGTAGATTAACCCCTCTTTATAAAGATTGACAAAAACGGTGCGGACAGCCCGGGAAAAACCCTCATCCATGGTAAATCTCTCCCTCGACCAGTCCAGGGAAAAGCCCATCTTTTTCAACTGNTTGGTGATGACTCCGCCGTACTTCTCCTTCCATTCCCAGGCAATTTTCAGGAATTCATCACGGGACAAATCTTTTCTCGAGAGACCTTTCTTTTGTAATTCTTGCTCGATGACGTTGTGGACAGCAATGCTGGCATGGTCTGTCCCCGGCAGCCAGAGCACATTATAGCCCAGCATCCTTTTCCAGCGGGCAATGATATCCGGGAGAGTAAAGCAGAGGGCATGTCCCATGTGAAGAGAACCGGTCACGTTGGGCGGAGGCAGGACCATGGAAAATTTGGGTTTGCTTGAGCCGGCATCCGCCTTAAACAGTCCTTCTTCAATCCAGAAATGGGCCCATTTGTCCTCAACGGGTTTGGGGTCGTAAGCTTTGGGTAATTTAGGTTTCTTGTTCATTCTCTTACCGCCATTTATAGACTTATCTTCTTCGAGTTAATATTTTAACAGGAATTGGAGGTTTTTTCTTCTCCTATCGGTCTTTCCTGCGAGCCAGTCTGGCCTCCAGCCACCTGGCCAACTCCAGCTTCAGTTTCGATCCCAGGCGTTTCTCCAGTTCCCGCTCCATTTCCAGAATTTCTTCCCGCAGCAGCTGCCGCATCTCATCTCCCAGCTGGACGGCTGGAGGAATGTCCTCCCTGACTTCCTCTGGTTCCTCCGGAAGATTCTCCGGGAGACGCCGGCTATCAATTATATCCTGGACAAGAGTCAGGAGTTCCTGGGAAGCAATCGGCAATTCGATCAACTTATCCACCGGCAAAGAAGCTGCTTTATCCACCTCAATCTCCTCGAAAGGTCCTTTGAAGAGAATCAGTCCTGTTTTAAGGTTTAAATCTTCCTCTTTAAACCACTCGGCAATTTGATAACCATCCTGTTCGGGCAAGGAAATCCGACAGAGCACTACATCCGGAGGACTGGCCTCAATCGCCTGCCTCAACTCCTGTCCATCGGCGAAAAACTGGAGGATGAATTCGTCCGGCGGGAATGTGAGTTCCAACCAGCTGCGCACAGTCGGACTCTTCTCNCCGATCATCAGTCGATAGGCCATAAATTACCTCCTGGATGGAAGCCGTGATTGTATTATCATTTTTTTTCTCGGCCTGTCAAACTTTGGAGTTCATCGCTCGGCTCTTCCCCGGCTTGACATAAGGCGCGGAAATATTTAAGCTTTAGACTCTAATAAGAGTATAATCTGAGTGCCGGGTCGGCTCAAAGGACTCATTTTACCATTACCCGGGTTAATAACTTGCATCCCGGTTAATTTTATAATAAATGTGAAGTCTTCAATGACTCTCACTAAAAACTAATCGGAAAAAATTATTTTTAAGATGGAGGTAAAGATGACCCTTGTTCCCCCTCACGGCGGTCAACTCCAACCTTTNCTGGTTGAAGAAGAAGCCCGGCAGGAAGAAAGGACCAGAGCTAGGTCTCTGCCCCGGGTCTTTCTGTCTTCCCGGGAAACATCTGATCTGATTATGATGGCTATGGGTGCTTTCAGCCCTCTCTCTGGTTTTATGAATCATGATGATTATCAGCAGGTGGTCACGGAAATGCATATGAGTAATGGCCTGCTCTGGCCGATCCCGATAACCCTGGCTGTCACCAAGGAAGAAGCCGAACGTCTTCGGCTGAATTCCGAAGTAGCNCTGGTCGATCGGGAAACCCAGGAAATTATGGGCATCCTCCGGATTAGTGACAAGTTCACCTATGACAAACGCTGGGAAGCCCATCATGTTTTTCGCTCTGAAGATGAAGCCCACCCGGGGGTAGCTAAAATCTACGCCCAGCCGGAAGTTTACCTCGGCGGTGAAGTTAAAGCCTTAAGTGAAGGACCTTATCCTCAGCTATATGGTTCTTATTACGCCCGGCCGGCTGAAACCAGAAAAATATTTAGTGAAAAAGGGTGGCGGACGGTAGCTGCTTTCCAGACCAGAAACCCGATACACCGCAGTCATGAATATTGTACTAAAATCGCCCTGGAAGTATCGGATGGTTTATTCATCCATCCTCTGGTCGGCAAGCTCAAAGCCGATGACATCCCGGCTGAGATCAGGATGAAATGTTATGAAGTCCTCCTCGAAAAATACTACCCGCGCGATCGGGTGGTGCTCAAAGTTTACCCTATGGAAATGCGCTACGGCGGTCCGCGCGAGGCGGTCCTGCACGCCATCTTCCGCCAGAACTTCGGCTGCAGTCACTTAATCATCGGCCGCGACCATGCCGGCGTGGGCAATTATTATGGACCCTTTGATGCCCAGAAAATCTTTGATGAAATCGGTGAAGATGAATTATATATTAAACCTTTAAAGATTGACTGGACATTCTGGTGTTATAAATGCGACGGCATGGCTTCGCTGAAAACCTGCCCTCATACCAATGAAGACCGGGTTCTCATCAGCGGCACCAGACTCCGCGAGATGCTGGCCCGGGGAGAAAAACCCCCCAAAGAATTCAGCCGTCCGGAAGTCGTCGAGATCTTACTTGATTATTACCGCCATAAATCAGAGTGAGGTTGATCATGGTCCGTCAAAAAGCAACCAATATCACCTGGCACCAAGGGGCGATCACCAAACAGGACCGAGAACGCCTTCTTAACCAGAAAGGAGTGGTCGTCTGGTTCACCGGCCTTTCCGGCTCAGGCAAATCGACCATCGCCCACGCCGTCGAGGAAAGACTCTTTGAGCGAGGACATCTTTCTTTTGTCCTGGATGGGGATAATATTCGTCATGGCCTGAATAAAGACCTGGGTTTTTCTCCTGAAGATCGGGAAGAAAACATCCGCCGGATAGGGGAGGTGGCCAAACTCTTTGCCCAGGCGGGGTTAATCACCATGACTGCCTTTATTTCCCCTTATCGGGCCGACCGCCAGAAAGCCCGGGAACTATTGCCTTCCGGAGAATTTATCGAGGTGTTTGTTAAAGTTCCTCTGGATATAGCCGAACAGCGCGATCCCAAAGGCCTCTATAAAAAGGCCCGGGCCGGAGAAATCAAAGAATTCACCGGCATTTCTGCTCCCTATGAAGAACCCCTCAGCCCGGAGCTGGTGCTGGATACCAGCCTCCTTTCTGTCGAAGAGTGTTGTGCTCGGGTGATCAATTATCTGGAAGAAAAAGAAATTATCCCCCGGGACTAACCCCGATTAATTATCGATGATTATTATAATCCACAAAGAAAGAATTATTCCCGAGAAGATTCTCTACTCGCTGCCGGAGCTTATCTGAAGGACGCACTCCCTGGTACTCTACGGATTGGAGCAGCAGGCGGAAGGAAAGAGGTTTCTCCAGCTCGAAGTAAACCGGACAGTTACCCGGATGCTCGGCCAACAGCTCTTTTAACTCCTCCAGAAAAATCTTCTCAAGTCCGGGCAGATAAAGACGAATCACCACCTTACGGGCCTGTTTCTCCAGGGCCTCTTCCAGGAGCATTATCTCCGAGAGAATGAGCCGGGGCGTATCCGCTTCCCGGGAGAGCTTGCCTCTCACCCAGACCAGCAGGTCCTCCCGGAGATAGTCGTAATTTTTCTGATAAGCCTCAGGAAAGACCACCACTTCCAGCTGTCCGGTCATATCTTCGAGAATAAAAGCAGCCATTCTCTCATCCCGCCGGGTCTTTATCTGTTTCAGAGAAGCAATTATTCCGGCTACCCGAATCTCCCGACCATTTTCGCTGACCTCTTCCAGCTCATTGATGGAATGAGTGACCAGCCGGCGGAGGTAATTACCGTACTGAGCCAGGGGATGAGAGGAAATATAAAAACCCAGCGCTTCTTTTTCATAAGCCAGAGCCTGGGCCTCATCCCATTCCTTCATCTCGGCTATCTCCGGGGGAAGGGGAGGAGCTTCCAGCTCTTCCTGGCCAAATAACATCGACTGGGGGGAGTGTTTCAATTTGCTGAGTTTATGGCTATACTCAATCAGGGAATCAACCAGATGGAATAACTGCGAGCGTCTCCAGCCTAGGGAATCCAGCGCTCCGGCTTTAATCAGGCTTTCCAGAACTTTCCGATTAACCGCCTTGGGATCAGCATCCTGAACCAGATCAAAAGGAGATTTGAATTGGCCTCTCTTCCGTCGGGCTTCAAGAATCGAGCGGACGGCCTGTTCGCCCACATTCTTAATGGCCGACAGTCCAAAGCGGATGTTGCCTTTAACCACGGTGAAAGTTAAATCACTCTCATTGATGTCCGGCGGCAGAACCCGAATACCCATTTCCTTACATTCATTAATATATTTGACCACCTGGTCCGTGGCGCCTTTTTCAGCTTCCGAAGTTAACAGCGCGGCCAGAAAATAAACAGGATAATGGGCTTTCAGGTAAGCTGTTTGAAAGGCCAGGTAGGCATAGGCGGCACTATGCGATTTATTAAATCCATAGCCGGCAAAATAATCAATTGTATCAAAAAGGTGGCTGGCCTTGGCCTGGCTGATACCTCTTTTTTTGGCCCCCTGAATGAATCTATCCCGCTGCGCTTTCATCACTGCGGTTTTCTTTTTGCCGATGGCCTTGCGTAACAGATCCGCTTCTGCCAGAGAAAATCCTGCCAGCTCNGTGGCAATCATCATCACCTGTTCCTGGTAAACAATCAACCCTTTGGTTTCTTTCAGGATTGGTTCCAGCTCCGGCAGGTCATATTCAATGGATTCCGGGTGGTGTTTCCGCTTGATGAACTCCTCAGTCATGCCGCTCTGGAGAGGACCCGGCCGATAAAGGGCGTTTAAGGCAATCAGGTCCCGAAAGTTCTCCGGCTTATAGTTCCGCAGAAGAGCTTTCATGCCGGCACTTTCAAACTGAAAGACGCCATCAGTATTACCAGCTTGAAAAAGCTTGAAAGTTTGCTCGTCATCCAGGGGCACGTGGTCAATGTCCACCTCTTCACCTGTATCCTTCTTGATCAATTCCAGCGTATCTTTGATCACCGTCAGGTTGCGCAATCCCAGCAAATCCATTTTCAGCAACCCCAGGGCTTCAATATCCTGCATGGGGAACTGAGTGGTTATTTCACCCCGCGTGGACATGTAAAGGGGTAAAAATTCAGTCAGGGGTTTAGGAGCAATAACTATCCCGGCGGCATGGATGGAGGGGTGACGGACCTGGCCCTCCAGTTTGCGGGCTAAATCAAGAAGATGGGTAATCTTACTGTTTTTGGTATATAATTCTTTTAATTGAGGAACGGTCTGGAGGGCCTTATCAATAGCTGACCCCTGGGACTGAGGAGGAATCATTTTGGCGATTTTATCCACCTCAGGCAGGGGCACTTCCAGGGCACGACCAACATCCCGGACAGCCTGGCGTCCGGCCATGGTACCGAAGGTGATTATCTGACAGACGTTTTCCCGCCCGTATTTTTCCGTAGCGTAGTGGATGATTTCATCCCGGCGCCGGCCACAAAAATCAATGTCTATATCCGGCAGACTGACTCNCTCCGGGTTTAAGAAGCGCTCAAACAGAAGATTGTATTCGATGGGATCAACCGCGGTGATTCCCAGGACAAAGGCCAGGAGGCTGCCGGCCGCTGAGCCTCGACCAGGCCCGACAGGAATCCCCCGGGAGCGAGCTTCCCGAATCAAGTCCCAGACAATTAGGAAGTAACCGGCAAAGCCCATGTCTTTGACCAGACTTATTTCTTTCTTCAAGCGTTCCCGATAGGTCTCCTCAGAAGGCAGCTGGCCTGCCTTTATCCGCGGCCGAAGGACATCCAGTTTTCTCTCCAATCCCTCCCAGGCTATTTTTTCGAAATATTCCTCCAGAGAATAACCGGGAGGCGGCTGGAAACGAGGCAATGAATACCCGGCCGCTGGAAAATCAAAATTACACCGGGCAGCGATTTTCGTCGTATTATTCAGGGCTTCCGGGAAATCCTTGAAGATCGCGGCCATCTCTTGGCTGGATTTGAAATAGAACTCCTGCGTCCCGAAGCGGATGCGGTCCGCCTCAGAGACTTTTTTGTTGGTCTGAATACAGAGCAGGACATCATGGCTTTCCGCGTCCTCTTTCCGGAAATAATGAACATCATTGGTGGCTACAAGAGGCAGACCAAGTTTCCGGGCCAAAGCAACCAGTTTGGGGTTAACCTTTTGCTGTGCCTCCAGGCCATGATCCTGAAGCTCAATGTAGAAATCATCCGGAGGAAAAATGCGGGCATATTCCCGGGCGGCCCTCTCGGCTTCTTCTTCCCGGCCCTGTTCTAAATAATAGCTTATTTCCCCTTTAAGACAGGCGGAAAGCCCGATTAATCCCTGAGCATGGCGGGCTAAAAGNTCTTTATCAATCCGGGGTTTGTAATAAAAGCCTTCAGTATAACTCCGGGTGATTAACTCACAGAGATTTCTGTAACCCAGCTCATCTTTGACCAAAAGAAGCAGGTGAAAGTGTGCCGGCTGATTTTGCTCAGGATTTTTATCCTTCCGGCTGCCGGGAGCTACATACATTTCACAGCCGAGTATTGGTTTAATCTTCTGCTCTTTGGCCAGCCGGAAAAAACTCACTGCGCCAAAAATATTGCCGTGGTCCGTCATGGCCACGGCAGGCATATTCATTTCCTTGGCTGCCCTAACCAGATCCGCCAGGCGGAGAGCTCCGTCCAAAATGCTGTATTCGGTATGGGTATGAAGATGAATAAAAGTAGAGTTATTCTCTCTGGAATCAGCCATGGCCCCTCATTAAAAGCAAATTTCTTCTATTCCCACTCAATGGTCCCTGGTGGCTTGGAAGTTATATCATAAACAACCCGATTGACTCCGTTGACTTCATTAATAATCCGGGTGGCCAGCCGATTAAGTAACCGGGGAGAAGCCGGATACCAATCCGCTGTCATGCCATCTACGCTGGTGACCAGGCGGAGGGCCACCACGCTTTGGTAAGTGCGCTGATCCCCCATAACCCCGACCGCTTTCACTGGCAAAAGAACCGCAAAGGCCTGCCAGAGCCGAGGATAAAGTCTGGCCCGTTTGATTTCTTCGATTAAGATAGCATCCACTTCGCGTAATAAATCCAGTCTTTCCCGGGTGACCTCGCCGACGACTCGAACAGCTAAGCCTGGCCCTGGAAAGGGGTGCTGGCGGATTATATCCCGGGGAATACCCAGCTGTCGGGCCACTTCACGAACTTCATCCTTGAATAGCTCCCGTAAGGGCTCGACCAGCTCAAAACCGTGCTCCTGGGGTAACCCTCCGACATTATGATGGGATTTAATACTGGCTGATGGGCCTTTGACCGGCACGCTTTCGATGACATCAGGATAAATCGTTCCCTGGGCCAGGAAACGGACCCCTCCTTGCCGTTGAGCTTCGTCTTCGAAAACCCGGATGAATTCTTCGCCAATAATTTTCCTTTTTTTCTCAGGGGAAAGAACGCCTTTTAATCGTCTCAAAAAACGGTCCTCTTCCCGCCGGCCAATCAAATTAAAGGAAAATCTCTTTTGAAAATGATAGAGTAGTTCTTCGTATTGCCTCTTCCTCAATAATCCATTATCCACCAACACACAGATCAAGCGATGGCCGATTGCTCTATGGATCAAGAGGGCGGTCACTAGCGAATCAATTCCCCCGCTTAAACCACAAACTACTTTTTCCTGACCAACCTGTTTTTTTATCTCAGCCACCTTNTGCTCGATAAAGGACTTCATACTCCAATCGGCTCTCAGTCCCGCCCAATCGAATAAAAAGTTCGCCAACAGCTTCCGACCTTCGTGAGTATGGACAACTTCCGGATGAAACTGCACTCCGAAGAATTTTCTCTGCCGGTCCTCCACCACCGCTATCGGACAATTCTGGGTAAAACCAGAGACAATGAATCCGGCCGGGACTTCCGCCACTGAATCGCCGTGGCTCATCCAGACCTGGGTTTCTGAACTTATATCTTTGAGCAGGCCCTGATCATCCTTAATCATCAATCGGGCGAAGCCATACTCTCTCTTCCGGGAAGGCTTGACCTTCCCTCCGAGTAATGAAGCCATGACCTGCAACCCATAACAAATCCCCAATATCGGGATGTTTAAAGAGAATAATCGCTGGTCCGGATAGGGAGCATCGTCGTCATAGACNCTCTGAGGTCCTCCTGATAGAATAATCGCCCGGGGATTAAGTTTTTTTATCTCTTCCAGCGGCGTATGGTAGGGCAAAATCTGGGAAAAAACGCCCAGTTCTCTAACCCGCCGGGCAATTAACTGGGTATATTGGGAACCAAAGTCGAGAACAAGAATCATCGTCANTACTCGATTGTAGCAGAGGAAAACAAGGTGAGCAAGAATCAAGTGGTATTTTTCGACTCTTCACGCTGAGTGCCCCCCAGAAGTTGAAAAAACTGGAGGGTGGGGAGCTGTAACGAATTACACAGAAAACAGCCTGAACATGACCCCTTTTACTGGCCAGGATGGGAACCCGCTCTTTGCTTCGCCTGGCTACTTCGGATATTTAGTTTCAGAGCCGATGTCTCTTCCCTTCATNGGAAAGAGACNTCACCTCTTTCATCAAAACAATGTCACCACTTTGGCTCAGTCATTATGGTCATGCTTCTTCCTGGGGGGTGCCCGTGAAGAATAATTTGAACCAGAAAATTTAGGGAAAAAGGAGAATATTTTTTTCACTGGCCAGGAAAAACATCCTTCTACTGAGCCTCCAAGCAAATCCCTATTGCCAGTCATTACCGATGGAGATTGACATCTTCTTCCTAATTGCCTATAGTTTTTTCTCATGAACTGGGAAAAATTAGCTCGTGAATTAAGCCTTAAAACACCTACAAAAATCGTTCTCCTGGTCCTCGACGGCCTGGGAGATCTGCCTCATCAGGGACAAACTCCTCTGGAAGAAGCCCGGACACCCAACCTTGATGAACTGGCCCGCCAGAGTGTTTGTGGTGTCACCGACCCTGTCTTAATGGGAGTAACCCCTGGCAGCGGCCCGGCCCATCTGTCACTCTTCGGCTATGATCCCACGCGCTATCTTCTGGGGAGAGGCATTCTTGAAGCTCTAGGTGTGGGGGTTGAAGTAGGACGGGATGATTTAGTCGCTCGGGGTAATTTTGCCACCCTCCGGGATGGTCGTATCGTTGACCGTCGGGCCGGCCGTATTCCTACGGAAGAAAACCGCCGCTTATGCGCTCGGCTTAATGAAGCCCTGAAGGGGAGAACCAATCCCCGGATCACCCTTTATCCAGGTAAAGAACATCGTTTTGTGGTTAAATTCAGTGGCCCCGGCCTCTGCGATGCCCTCAGCGATGCTGACCCCCAGAAAGAAAACAAACCTATAACTTATACTCAACCCCTGGTTCCAGAGGCAGAAGAGAGTGCCCGCCTGGTCAATCAGTTCATTGATGAAGTTACTGAACTACTCCGGGATGAAGCTCAGGCTAACACTATTCTCCTGCGAGGTTTCGCCCGACACCCGACCATCCCCACCATGGAGGAGCTTTATCAGCTTAAGCCAGCGGCCATTGCTCACTATCCCATGTACAAAGGCTTGGCCCGCCTGGTGGGCATGGATATCCTGGAGGTGGGGCCGGAGACGGCGGATATTTTTCGAGTTCTTGAAGAAAACTACGAAGCCTATGATTTCTTCTATCTGCACTTCAAAAAAACAGATTCGGCCGGTGAAGATGGAAACCGGGAGGCCAAAATCCGGGCTATTGAAGAACTGGATCCTTTCCTGCCCCGAATTCTTAAATTGAAACCCGAGGTTCTGGTCGTCACCTCCGACCATTCCACTCCCTGTGCCCTGAAAAGTCATTCCTGGCACCCTAATCCTTTTCTCCTCCATGCGGCCACAGCTCGGGTGGATGATGTCCAGTGCTTTACAG
Source organism: Candidatus Aminicenantes bacterium JdFR-80 (assembly GCA_002010725.1). GTDB lineage: Bacteria > Acidobacteriota > Aminicenantia > Aminicenantales > Aminicenantaceae > JdFR-80. Next base: position 10,185 of record MTOP01000033.1, on the reverse strand, counting down.
AATTAAGCTGTCAGGCCGGTCATCTGGGACGTTTTCCGGCCCTCTATGCCATGTCCTTAATGCTGGCTCACGCCGGAAAATTGAAAAAGTTTGGAGCCTGACTCAATCGCGTTGACATCTCTTTACTATAAAGATAGAATTTGTCGATAATATTATGATTAAAAAAATCTCCTGGCTGGCGATTTGCCTCGCCTTTTTAACCTGGTCTCTCCAAGCCAAAGCCCCTCCTCCGCATCGAGTTGAAGTCTATAATGTCCGCTCCTATACTCATCCTTCCTACACCCGGATCGTTATAGATGTGGGCCAATTACGGGAATACGTTTTTAACGAACTTAAATCCCCCGACAGAATTTATATAGATGTCTTTCAGGCAAAGCTCAACCCCATCCTCCATGGCCAAACCATTTTTGTCAATAATCCCTACATTCAAAAGATCCGCATCGCCCAGAGAACTCCCCAAACTGTCCGGGTGGTGGTTGATTTAAACTTTAAGCAAATTAAGCGTTATGAAGTCTTCCCTTTGCCCGATCCCTTCCGCATTGTTCTGGACATTTATCCCCGTCAAACGGCTGCTTCCTCCCAGGACATTCCGCCTCAACCAGCCAAACCAACCCAAAGCGGCTATACTCTCGCCCGGCAACTCGGGTTGGGAGTACACCGGATCGTTCTTGACCCCGGTCATGGCGGACGCGACCCTGGCTGTATTGGCCGGAGTGGTCTAAAAGAAAAGGATGTGGTACTTGATGTCTGTCTGAGGTTGAAAAAATTACTCGAATCTAAAAACCAATTCGAAGTCATTCTCACCCGGGAATCAGACATTTATATTCCCCTGGAAAACCGGACTATCATCGCCAATCAGAAAAGAGCCGACCTCTACATCTCCATTCATGCCAATGCCAATCCCAATCGCCGGAAAAAGGGCATCATGAGCTTCTATCTTAACTTCAGTCCTGACCCCACGGTCAANGAAATTGCGGCTCGGGAAAACGCTACCTCCTCCAAAAACATCGGCAAAATGAAAGAAATTATTCTCAAGATCGTGCAGAACAGTAAAATAAAAGAATCCCAGGAACTGGCCCGGGCTATCCAGAAAAGCCTGATCACTCGGTTAAAGAAAAACTTCTCCGCCGTCAAAGATATGGGGGTCAAAGGAGGTCCGTTCTGGGTGCTCATCGGAGCTGAAATGCCTTCTGTGCTGGTCGAAATCTCCCACCTCAGTAATCCCACTGAAGAATCGCGTTTAAAAACAGCCCGCTATCGCCAGGAAATTGCCCGCGGCATCTATGAGGGTATAATTAATTATGTCAAATCACTTGGGAAAGGATAAAGCCATGAAAAGAAGAGCCTTCATTAAAGATCTAGCCTGGGGCAGCCTGGTCTTTTCTCTCCATCCGTGGAGTTTCNCCCAATCGACCTCCTCTGGTCCTCAGGTCGCTTTTGTCCAGGGAGACTCTCCCGGTCAACTGGTGACCACTGCCATCAGTCTCCTGGGAGGGATGTCTAAGTTTATCTCCCGGGGTGATNTCGTGGTAGTGAAACCCAATATCGGNTGGGATCGGACACCGCAGCAGGCTGCCTGCACTAATCCTGAAGTGGTGGCCACGGTGGTTAAGCTCACTCTGGAAGCAGGAGCTAAGGAAGTTAAAGTTCTGGATAATCCCTGCAATCCAGCTCGCCGGACCTACGCCCGTTCCGGAATTGCCAAAGCAGCCAAAGCGGCCGGAGCTAAAGTCNTCTTTCCCAACCCACATCGCCTAAAAAAAATTCCCCTCCATGGCGAATGGCTCAAAGAATGGGAAGTTTATACTGACTTTATCGAAGCCGACAAAATCATCAACGTACCTATCGCCAAGCATCACAGCCTATCCCGGCTGACGATGGGGATGAAAAACTGGCTAGGCGCCCTTGGCGGCAACCGCAATCAACTTCATCAAAAGCTTGATCAGGCCATGGTTGACCTGGCTTCATTCTTTAAACCGGCCCTGACCATTCTTGATGCCTATCGAATTCTCTGGAGAAATGGACCTCAAGGAGGCCGGCTCTCCGATGTCAAGTTGGCCAAAACCTTGATTGCCAGCCAAGATTATGTCGCCGTGGATGCCCTGGGAGCCACCCTCTTTGAGATTAAACCTGACGAATTACCCTTCCTGCAAATAGCCTATCAAAAGGGGCAGGGAGAAATTTATCGGGAGAAAATGAACATTGTCGAGAAAAAAATCTAAAACCTACCGNCTTCTTCAACTGGGACGGATTTTTTTTCAAACAGCCTTTTTTCTTCTTTTTTTCATTCTGCTCCTGCAAACCCGCTTCCCTGGTGAAGATTATATCGGGAATGTCGAAATTTTCTTCCACTTTGACCCACTAATCGCCCTGACCACCTTCTTCGCTTCCCGTCTTATATTTCCCCTCTTCCTTTTTTCCATCATCACTCTTGGAATGACTCTTCTCCTGGGGCGAGTCTTCTGCGGTTGGGTTTGCCCTTTCGGAGCCATCCAACAATTCTTCTCTTTTCTCTTCAAGAAATTAAAATGGTTAAAAATAAAAACAAAATCCACCTTCTCCCCTAAAGCCTGGAAATATTACTTGCTGGTCTTTCTACTCATGGCCTCTCTTTTAGGTCTTGATCTTGTAGGTCTCTTCGACCCCTTTTCCCTCCTCTATCGCTCTTTTATCACCAGCCTGCTGCCAGCACTGGCTTATATCTTCTCTGCTTTCATCTCGCTTGTTTACCAGCTCCACCTGTTTTCTCTCGGAGACACCCTGGTTCAATTTTATGAAAATCTGGGGGTAAATCCGATCTTTCTTCAAGCTCTGGGGTTGGGCCTGCTCTTCATCGGAATAATCCTTCTTAATCTGAAAAAAGAGCGGTTCTGGTGCCGGTACCTCTGTCCCCTAGGCGCTCTCCTAGGAATCTTTTCCCGCTGGAACCGTCTAAAACTCAAGCTGGACGAAGATAAATGCATAAAATGTAGCCTGTGCACCCTCCACTGTGAAACCGATGCTGTCCCCTATCCCCGTGAACAGTGGACGATTACCGAATGTGTCTATTGCTTCACCTGCGGCGCCATCTGTCCCACCGCCGCTATCTCTTTTCCCTTCGTCCTCACCCCGCAGAGGACAGCCATGGTCAACCTCTCCCGACGCAAACTCTTGGCCACTGCTTTATTGGGGGCTTTAGCCGTCCCTTTCTTCCGGCTATCCCCGGCTCGGGTGCGGGCTTCCGCCAAACGCATCCGCCCTCCGGGAGCTCTCCCCGAAGAGCAGTTTCTCCAAAAATGTGTCAAATGCGGAGAATGTATGAAAGTCTGCCCGACTAATGGACTCCAGCCCGCCTTCACCGAAGCCGGACCCGAAGGAATCTGGACGCCGATACTGGTTCCCCGTATCGGCCATTGTGAGTATTACTGCACNCTCTGCACCCAGGTCTGCCCCACCGGGGCTATCCAGGAATTACGGGTAGAGGATAAAGCGACAGTTAAAATCGGCAGCGCCTGGGTCGACAAAAATCGATGTATCCCCTGGAAAATCGGGGAGCCCTGTATAGTCTGTGAAGAACATTGTCCTGTCTCCCCTAAAGCCATTAAACTGGTGGAAATTACTGTTCGCCAGTCTGATGGCACAATTAAAACAGAACGGGCTCCTTTTGTTGAGCTGGAACAATGCACCGGCTGTGGCATCTGTGAAAATAAATGCCCTGTCGTTGACCAGCCGGCCATCTATATTACCAGTGTAGGTGAATCCCGTTCCGAGACCAACCAGGTTCTTCTACAAACAACCGGGACAGGTAGCGGCCCTTTTTAGACTAATTTAGCTGCTGGTTAGAATAATGACCAGAAGGAATTGTAATAGTGCTGTCTATTCCCGAGCTAGATCTCAGGATTGACCNTTATATTTTTTCAGCTCCTCTTCTAAGTGGGGAATAACCTCAAAAAGATCGCCGACAATGCCGAAATCAGCCACTTTAAAAATAGGGGCTTCGGGGTCTTTATTGACGGCCACAATAAATTTAGAAGAAGACATGCCCGCCAGGTGCTGAATCGCTCCGGATATACCAAAGGCCATGTATAAAGTTGGAGAAACGGTTTTGCCTGTCTGGCCGACTTGGTGCTGATGGTCGATCCAGCCAGCATCAACGGCTGACCGGGAGGCCCCAATAGCCGCATTGGGCAGAAGAGTGCTCAAGCGCCGGAGCAATTCGAAATTTTCCGGACCTTTTATTCCTCGCCCTCCAGAGATGACAATATCCGCCTCTGTCACATCCAGCTCTGCTTGTTCTCCTTTGACTACAGCTACCACCCTTTCCTTAATCATATCTTCAGAGAAGGGAACATCGCGGGTAACAACCTCGGCTGCTTGACTCTCCACCTGTTCTACTGGAAATACATTCGGCCGTAAGGTGGCCAGGAAAGGTTTGGCCACCGGTCGGACTGTCAGTAAGGCCTTGCCAGCAAAGATGGGCCTGACCGCCACAAAGACTCCCTCTTTAACTTCTAAACGGATACAATCCGAAGCCAGCCCAACGCCTAAGCGAGCGGCTAAACGGGGGGCCAGATCTCGTCCCATGGCAGTGGCCGCCATAAAAACAGCTACGGGATTAAGCTCTTTTATTAATTGGTCTAAGACCACCGTGTAACCTGAAGAAGTATATTGCTGGAGGAGGGGATTGGTTAAAAGAAAAACCTTATTGGCTCCATAACTCTGGAGAGAGGGATGGATTTCCTCCAGGGACCCGCCAATAACGACGGCCCCAACTTCCCCTCCTATAACCTGAGCCTGTCGGCGAGCTTCAGACAAAGCCTCCAGAGATGCCTTTTTAACCTGTCCTTCTCTCGTTTCAATATAGACCAGAATCATAGTTGTCCTCCTTAAATCACCTTGACTTCCTCATGGAGGAAAGCGACCAGCTTTCTGGCTGCTTCGGGGGGTTCAGCTTCAATAACCTGGCCAGCCTTTCGGGCAGGCGGAGACTCAACCTTGACGATCTCCAGGCGGGGTTTTATCTCATCAGGAGTCAGGCCCAGCTCTTCGAGAGTAATCACCGGTATCTGTTTCCGTTTGGCGGCCATAATACCCCGCAATGTTTCATAGCGGGGTTCATTTAATCCCTTTTGAGCGCTTATCACTGCCGGGAGAGTGAATTCCACTTTTTCATGAGCTCCCTCAATTTCCCGACTAGCCACTCCTTTGTTCCCCTCCAGCTCCAGTTTGGTGACCACNTTCACCTGGGGTAGCCCCAGTAATTCTGCCACCATTGAGGGGACCTGGGCATTATCCGCACCAACCGATTGTTTGCCAAAAAGCAGCAGGTCAAACTCCGGGTATTTCTGTTGTAAGAGGGCGGCAATAATGCGGGCAATGCGCCAGCCGTCATATAGTTCCGCTTCATCANCTTTAATCAAAACAGCCTCATCCGCCCCCATGGCCAGGCACTTCTTAAGGATGGTCTGCGCCTCCTCAGGGCCGACCGAGAAGACCGTGACCTGGCCTCCATGTGCTTCCTTCAACCGTAAGGCCTCCTCCACAGCATATTCATCATAGGGATTTAAAACAAAGTTTAAGCCGTCAAAAACCACATTAGTCTCGGTTTCATTAATCCGAATTTTAGATTCTGTATCTGGAACTCTTTTCACAAACACAAATAGATTCACGCCTACCTCCTTTTGTCTAAATCTAAGAGAATAATTCTTCCCTCCCTCAGCCAGCCGGAACAATAAGGGCCACTTAATTAATCGACAAATCTTTTCAGCAACAACGTNCCATTAGTGCCTCCGAAACCAAAGGAATTGGCCAGAGCATATCTAATTTCAGCCGGCCGGGCCTGGTTAGGGACATAATCCAAATCACACTCGGGATCAGGGTACTCATAATTACGAGTTGGTGGGAGAATTTGGTGGAATAACGCCAGCGCGGTGATACCGGCTTCATATCCGCCAGCTGCTCCCAAAAGATGTCCGGTCATAGACTTAGTTGAACTAACAGCCAATTTAAAGGCATGTTCCTGGAATAATTTTTTAATAGCCAGAGTTTCAATTTTGTCATTATAAGGGGTGGACGTTCCATGAGCATTGATATAATCCACTTCTTCAGGAGCTATCCCTGCATCCTCCAGGGCTAATTTCATCACTCGATAAGCTCCGTCGCCGTCGAGAGAAGGAGCGGTAACGTGGTAAGCATCGCCGGTCATGCCATATCCAACAATTTCAGCGTAGATTTTGGCATTTCTTTTAAGAGCATGCCCTAATTCTTCCAGAATAATTACTCCCGCCCCTTCGCCCATGACAAAGCCATCCCGTTGGGCATCAAATGGACGGGAGGCCTTATCAGGAGCCTCGTTGCGGGTGGAGAGAGCTCGCAGCGAACAAAATCCGGCCACTCCGAGAGGTGTGATGGGTGCCTCAGCTCCGCCGGTAATCATAATATCCGCATCCCCTCGCGCAATTATCCGAAAAGAATCTCCCACCGCATGGGNACTGGTCGCACAGGCTGTGGCAGTGGCTGAATTGGGACCCTTAGCCCGGAAACGGATAGAGACTTGACCAGCCGCCTCATTGATAATAGTAGCTACTAGGAAGAAGGGAGAGACTCGATGAGGGCCTTTTTCCATTAAAATCCGATAATTCTCTTCAATTGTTCCTATCCCGCCAATGCCAGAGCCAATATAAACGCCCGTTCTTTCTCCTTCAATTTCCTCCTGCTTTAGTCCCGAGTCCACCACCGCCAGCTCTGCCGCCGCCAGGGCAAATTGAATAAAACGATCCATTTTCCGGAGTTCTTTCTTCTCAATGAACGCCAGGGGGTCAAAATCTCTTACCTCGCCAGCTATCTGGGATGAATATNGGGAGGCGTCGAAGAGAGAGATAGTTGAAATTCCGTTTTCACCGGCTTTGATGGCTTGCCAGTTCTTTTCTGTTCCCGTCCCGAGCGGTGAAATCAGGCCAATTCCCGTGACAACGACTCGGCGTGGAGATAAACCACCCTTCTCCTTTTCTTGGTTCCCCATTTCTTCCAGGAACTAATTCTTTTCTTCTTTTTTCTTGGCTAATTGCTCCAGGACGTAATCTATCGCTTTGCCCACCGTGGTTAACTTTTCAGCCTCCTCATCAGGAATATCCAGATCAAATTCATCCTCCAGCGCCATGACCAGCTCGACTGTATCCAGTGAATCTGCACCCAAATCATCAATAAAAGAGGCGTCTTCGGTGACTTGGTCTTCGCTGATGCTGAGTTTGTCAGCCACGATGGCCTTCACTTTCTTGAGAAGTTGTTCTCGCTCCATTATATCCTCCTCTAATGAGAATTTCGAAAAGGCCCAAGGCCTTTCTACATATACATTCCTCCATTAACGCTTAAAACCTGTCCCGTAATATAAGCAGCATCTTCAGACAAGAGAAAGCGAACCGCTTTGGCCACATCCTCAGGAGTGCCAAACTTGCGCAAGGGGATCAGGTTGAGAAACATCTGTTTGGTCTGTTCCGAGAGAGCCTCCGTCATGGGCGTCAGGATATACCCGGGGGCTACTGCATTAACCGTTATGTTCCGGGAGGCTACTTCTCGAGCTAAAGATTTGGTAAAACCAATAACCCCGGCCTTNGAGGCGGCATAATTAGTCTGACCAACATTGCCCATTAAACCCACAACAGAGGCAATATTGACAATTCTTCCCTGGCGACGACTCATCATCGGGCGAATAACTGCTTTACAACAATTGAAGACACCTTTGAGATTAACATTTAAAACCATATCCCATTCTTTCTCAGCCATCCGCATCAAGAGATTGTCCCGAGTAATACCAGCATTATTCACCAGGTGGTCAATCTGGTTATACCGGTCAATAACTTCTTTAACCGTGGCTTCAACCTGGGGAAGAGAAGCCACATCCACCCGGAAATAATCCGCCTTCCCGCCGTTGCGCTTTATCTCATCAGCTGCTTCCTGCAGTTTATCCTCCTGGATATCCCAGAGGATTACCCGGGCTCCTTCCCGGGCCAATAATTNGGCAATGGCCTTCCCAATGCCTTGGGAAGCCCCAGTAACGATGGANATTTTGTCGGCAAAAATCATTCCTTCCCTCTAGATTGTCATCTTTTTTTATTGACTCAGGCCCGGAGCATATTTAGCGATCTCCTGCTGGATCTTCTCTTGGACTTTATTCTGAACAAAGTCACGAGCTAAACGAATGGCGTTTTTAACCGCTCGAACTGAAGACCGACCATGACCAATAACCACGACACCATCCACTCCGAGCAACTGAGCTCCTCCATATTCGGAATAATCCACTCTTTTATAAATCTTTTTCAGATTGCGCTTCATTAGAAAAAAGCCTATTTTAGCAAATAAATTCTTCATCACCTCATAACGAGCAAGATGCATTAAAGTATCAACCATGCCCTCGCTCACTTTCAAGGCTACGTTACCGGTAAAACCATCACTGACAATTACCTCGGCTTTGCCAGCNAAAATATCTTTGCCTTCAACATTACCGATGAAATTCAAGGGCATTTTTTTCAGGATTTCATATGTTTCCCGAATAAGATCATTTCCTTTTGTTTCTTCTTCTCCAATACTCATCAGAGCAATCCGCGGTTCGGTGACTTTAAGCACCGACTCCATAAAGACTTTACCCATGATGGCAAATTGGACTAAATGGGGAGGTTGACAATTGGCGTTGGCGCCGACATCGATCAGCAAAGTCATTCCCTGGAGAGAGGGCACCAGCAATGAGAGGGCTGGCCGTTCTACTCCAGGAAGAGCACCCAGGACTTTGCGGGCCAGATAAACAATCGCGCCAGTATTACCCATACTGACAAAAGCATCCGCTGCGCTATCCTTAACCAGCTGGATGCCAACTCTAATTGATGAGCGTTTTTTCCGGCGAAAAGAAAGAAGCCCTTCGCCCATACTAATATGTTCGGAAGCATTGATAATTTCTNTCCGCTCTTGAGTGGGATCTAAACGGTCCAATTCCCGACGAATAATCTCTTCTGTGCCTACCAAGAGAACATCAACATCAAAATCCTGAACTGCCTGGACTGCTCCCTCGACTATCACTGGAGGGCCAAAATCGCCTCCCATCGCATCAACTGCAATTCTCACTGCACTCATGCGACCGGCTTATTCTTCTGCTCCTTCAATAACCTGGCGCTCCCGGTAATAACCGCACTCCGGGCAGGCTCGATGGGGGATCTTAGGTGTTCCACAATTCGGACAAAGGGAAAGGGGAGGCATACTCAAAGCATCATGGGCTCTTCTTTTTCCCTTGCGGGAATGGGAATGTCTTCTTTTGGGATTAGCCATTTTTTATCTCTTTATAAAAATTTTTAGTTTCTCTAGTCTAGGGTCGGTGGACTCCCGAACACAACGGCAGTTACCTTCTTTGATTACCTGGCCACAAATCGGGCAAATTCCCTGACAATCAGGAGAACACAAGGGCTTCATCGGGAAAGAGAGATTAAGTTGTTCCAAAACAATCTCTCTGATATTGAGTTGGTTTTGGAAATAAAAAAACAAATCTAAATCATCGTCAGTTAGTTCTTCTTTAATTTCGAATAACTCCTCCGGCAAATAAACTAAATCAAATTCCGAGTCAACCAAAAACTCAAAAGGAGATAAGCACCGACTACAGATGAAACTGACCACCGTATGAATCTTCCCTTTAATATATATCTCTTCTCCCTTCTTCCGAAGATCAAGCTCTGCGTGAAGAGGCTCCAGAAGAATGGCCTCTTCTTCAACCAGTTCACTGTTTTCCAGCTCGAAATCCCGGTCAATGTGCAGCCCTTCTTCGGGTATACGTTCAATATCAATAATCATCATCTTCCATTATTTAAAAAATTTCTAATAAAAAAGTTATCCTATTATACCAATTTAAGGTTCTTTGTCAACTTAACGACNCCGGAGTTCGCTTGGCTTCAATTTCTGGCTAGAGACATCTTGTTTTCCCTGTAGGAGATAATTCCTTTTGCCAGCAACAGCTTGATAATTAGAGCGAAAATTGCGAGGCCTCGCCTCATCTTTTTGGTCCAGAATGACGACATCCCTGAAGCTTAATGATTAATGAGTCAAGAGCTGGTGGTCAGGGAGCGCTGAAGGACAAGCTAAAAATATACGCCGAGGAAGCATTTCCAAATCTGTGGTGGTCCTTAGCCCGCAAAAAATTGGGTGATGATGTCTTTTTGAGAAAAAAAA
>MTOP01000034.1 GCA_002010725.1 Candidatus Aminicenantes bacterium JdFR-80 | reverse complement strand
TCAATTCTGCCTTGGCCGTGATAATTTGTTGAATATGAATAAGACAACCTTGATAGAAAGCCTGATTTCAGGCCTTAGAATTTATTTTTGACCATAAAAATNGTGTTTGAGCTTATCTCCGGGAAGAGAGAGGATGGNGCTTTANCGAAGAGCGGTTAGAGCTGGTTGTGGGACCTGAAAATTACTTCTNAGGGGAAATTTAGAAAAGTATTTGGGAGTTAATTTTAATAATTTAAACAAGATCTCACGGCCAAGGCGAGAATCTAAGAGGAGCTATGAGCCGGCTTTATCTGGAGGAAAACTTGCTATTTTTTTATTATTTTTATAAATCATAGAATTCAGCTTTTAGCCCGGCAGGATTGAAGTGGTCAAAAATAAAGCTTCGTGGAGAGGAAAAATATTTTGGGCTTTATTTTTGCTTGAGTTAATTTCATTTGGTTCTTTTCCTGGATGGGGCAAGACTATCACCCAGAAAATCGCCGGAGAGATTATTTTCCAGAGAAAAGGCTTTATCTTTAGATTTCGACCAGTTGATTATACCTGGCCTTCTTCCCTCTGGAAGTATGATTTATTAATCGGACATAGATTTGGTCGTTTTGTGGGTTATGGATATTTTAAAGCGGAGGGTATCCACCGCCGATGGCTGGGGTTGCGGTTAGGTCTGAATACCAAAATTATGGCTAACCGAGTTCGGGCTATTGCCCAGATAAGATTATTCTATGGATTAAATTCCTCCTCACCCCATCATTATTATTTAATTCCGGCCTTATTCTATCTCTGCGGCCCTCAAAAGGACATTGAAGTTGGTTTTTTAGGCTATGAGAAACAACTTCAGGGTCATCTGGCTACTTTTATTTTTGGTCCTGCGGTTATTTTACCCCTTCTCCCCCACATTAAATCTCGTTTTTATTGGGGAAGCAATCTTTTTGGGGAGGGACAGCTGATATATATTAAATTTTATTTTTATCTTTAATCGGGTTCTTAAAAAAACCAGCTATCCAATCTGAGACCCATCACCAAAATAGGGAGGCTTATTTATATTAAAGGCCACCATTTTTGCTTGACAGGTTAAATTGTCCTGTGATAAAAGTTCTATGCAGTGACGAAGAAAATCCCAATTGCTTTTCCTAAAATAAATTCTCTTCTTTAACCTTTCTATTTTTTAACCCAAAGGAGGAAAAAATGCGTTTTCTTTTTGTTGGTTTTGGAACAGTAGGGCAGGGGTTGGCTGAACTGCTTATAGAGAAGAGAGCCAAACTTGAAAAGGAATATGGATTAACCTTTAAAATAGTCGGTATCCTGGATAAACAATTAGGCAATGTTATTAATCCAGACGGTCTGGACCTCAAGGAAGCTTTAGCGGCAATTCAAAGTCAAGGCTCTCTGGAGGGTTTAAAAGGCGAGCATGTCTCTGGAGAGGCCCTTGGCCTTATCTCTCAAATTGAGTCAGATGTTTTGATTGAAGTAACTTATACTGATATTAAAACAGGTGAACCGGCCACCTCTCATATCAGAGAAGCTCTAAAGAGAGGCACGCATGTGGTGACGACCAACAAAGGACCTGTCGCCCTGTATTATGAAGAACTAACTGAGATGGCGAAAGCCAACAAGGTCCAATTCCTCTTTGAAGGAACTGTTATGAGTGGCACTCCTGTGCTTAATCTATTTAGAGAGACTTTAGCGGGGTGTGAATTTCACGAAATAAAAGGTATTCTCAACGGCACGACTAATTACATTTTAACGCGAATGGAGGAAGGATTATCTTACGAAGATGCCTTAAAGAAAGCTCAAGAATTTGGCTATGCCGAGGCGGTGCCAGATGCCGATGTCCTGGGATGGGATGCNTTGGCCAAAGTAACCATCCTGGCCAAGGTAATTTTCGGTTCGCGGGCCAAACCTTTTGATTTTCCCTGCGAGGGCATCACCGGGATTACCTCCAGTGCCGTGGTGGATGCCTTATCGCGAGGAAAAAGATATAAACTAATCGGTCGGGTCTGGCGGGAAAGGAATCTGGTCAAGGCTGAAGTAGCTCCGGAAGAGATCGATATCAACCACCCTCTGGGAAGTGTTATGGGGGCTACTAATGCTTTGACGGTCCTCACGGATGCTTTAGGTGAAGTAACCGTGGTCGGTCCCGGGGCTGGACGTCGGGAAACAGGCTTTAGCCTTCTCAGCGACCTGATAAAAATCATCCAGCAACAGAGTAAATAGAGTAAATAAGGAAATTGTTTTGACTTATCGTGACTGAGGTTTAGCCGCTGCTTTTCTCAGTCTATCCATAATAGCTCTCCCCAACCCCATCTCCGGGAGTGGTTCAGCCAGAATGATATCCAGGTTGGCCCGATCCAGCCGATGGAGAGCTTCGAATAAATTAGCGGCGGCTTCTCTCAGGCTTCCCGATGAGGATAGAACCTCTACCCGGGCAGCCCTCACCTTTGAGGGTGGAGAGCGAAAGGCGAGATAACCAATTTTAAGCTCAGGGGGAAAGTCAAACTGTCCCTGGATGATGACCAAAGGAGTTCGGGGAGCATAATGCTGGGGTAATTGCCCGGGAGAAAGAGGCTTTTGAGACGATGGATGCATTTTTAGGGGGCCGATTATTTTCTCGATTTCTTCAACGGGGACACCGCCAGGACGGAGGAGGGTTGGTTCGCCGGTTAAGTCCAGGACAGTTGATTCGATGCCGATGGGTGTTTTTCCGCCGTCAAGGATCAGGTCAATATGTGGTCCTAATTGCTCAGCTACATGCTCGGCAGTGGTGGGACTGAGATGGCCGAAAAGGTTGGCGCTGGGAGCGGCTACCGGTAGGCCTGCTTTTTTGAGGAGAGCCAGGGCTACTGGATGGTCAGGCATCCGCACAGCCGCAGTGGGTAAACCGGCGGTGATTATATCCGGAATATTTTCTTTTTTTAAACAAACCAGGGTTAAAGGGCCTGGCCAGAAGTGCTCAATCAGTCGGCTGGCCAATTCAGATTGTTGAGACCAAATAAGACTGGTTTCCTCGGGAGAGGCAATGTGGATAATCAGGGGGTCGAATTCCGGGCGCTGTTTCACTTCGAAAATTCGGGCTACGGCCAAGGGATNGAAGGCGTTGGCTCCCAGGCCGTAAACGGTTTCAGTGGGAAACGCTACCAGCCCTCCCTGGCGAAGAACTTGAGCTGCCTGTTTGATATTTGTCGGGGTGGCGGGAAGAACTTTCATTTACCCTTATTTTCCTCTTTTAGCGTAATAAATGAAATAGAATATCTCAAGTAACTCGTCATACCTTTCTAGCCGATTTTTTTAAAAGATGAAAATGTTGAGAACCAACCACTGGGTGACCAGAGGAAGTTTGAGAAAGGTTTTTCACCTGGTCAAGCAGAGCTGATGGACCTTNTTCCGGAGGAGAAAAGAGGTCTATTAGCTCCGGAATCAAACCTCAGGAGTTACCATGAGCAGCCGGGAGCGAGTTACCATTTTGGCCAGGGTAGAGAGGCGGTCTTTACATTTTTTTGCTGTGAATTTATCCGCTGGTCTCTTTTTGCCCCTGGAGAAGTTGTTGGTCGTCCTGATGAATAGCTGACTTTTTTCTCTCTTGATAAGCTTTGACTGTCTGAGCCAGAGATTCGTTTTTAAGAGCTAATATTTTGGCAGCTGCCAGAGCCGCGGCTTCCGGTTCTAGAATCACTAAGGGAGCAACTCCGGAGGGCATCCTCAAACTGGAAAAAATGTCGGTGCCTGCAAATTTATCACTGTAAGGAGGACAGGCAATAACTGGTCGAATAGTCTGAGCATCAACGAAGCCACTCAGAGCATTGCTCCGGCCAGCCACGGTAATAAAGACAACTTCATCTTTTTCATATTCTTGAATAATTTCTAGAACTTTCAGAGGAACTTTATGTGCTGAAGCAATTCTCATGATGGAGGGAATTTTTAGCTCGCGGAGAGTGGTGACTATTTTTTCTGACCACTCCTTATCTCCTCGAGAACCCATGATGATAATGACTTTCATCTTTTTTCTCCATCCCTAAAAGATAAAAAAAAAGCGACGGGAGACTACTTCTCCCGTCGCTGCCTAGATTCGGGCCAAACTTATTGCTGACTCTTAACGAACTCTTCAATCCAATCAGTGGTGACACTCTTTGGACGTTCAATGGGTAATCCCAGAGCCCGATCCCAGCAAAGGGAAGCCAGGACTCCCAGTGCCCTCGAGACTCCGAAAAACACCGTGTAGAAATCATATTCTTTGACTCCGTAATGAACCAAGAGACAGCCGGAGTGAGCGTCAACATTGGGCCACGGATTCTTGGCCTTCCCATGTTCCTGCAGGATGGGTGGGACAACTTCATAAAGATCGCTCACGATTTTGAAAATTTCGTCATCAGGCAGATGTTTCAAGGCGAATTCTCTTTGAGCGACATAGCGGGGGTCGGTCTGGCGTAACACCGCGTGTCCATATCCGGGAATTACCTGGCCGGCATTAAGGGTGTCCCAGACATACTGTTTCAACTGTTCTTTGGTTGGTTGTGCCCCTAACTTTTTAATTAGCTCCATAATCCACCGGAGAACTTCCTGATTAGCCAGCCCGTGGAGTGGTCCAGCCAGACCGTTCATGCCGGCAGCTAAAGAGAGATAGGCATCGGAAAGAGCTGAACCAACCAGATGAGTGGTATGAGCGGAGACGTTTCCTCCTTCGTGATCACTGTGGAGGACGAGATAAAGTCGCATTAATTCCTTGAATTCTTCGTTTTCNACNCCCAACATATGAGCGAAGTTACCACCCCAATCCAGATTGGGATCCGGAGGGATGTGTTCATCATTCTTATAGGTTCGACGATAGATGTAAGCAGCAATGCGGGGAAGTTTGGCCAGCAGGTTCATGACGTCTTCGAACATCGGGTCCCAGTATTCGGTCTTGGGCATTCCTTCGCGGTACCGACGCGCAAAGACGGATTCTTTCTGAAGAGCCAGGATGCCCATGGAAAACTGAGTCATGGGGTGCGTATCTTTAGGCAGTGCTTTTAAAACTTCGATCGCATAATCAGGTAATTCGCCTCGCTCCTGCCATTCTTTGGTTACTTCACGGACATCTTCTTCGGTGGGAAGGTCTCCGGTTAATAACAAATAAAAAATTCCCTCTGGCAGAGGTTCTTCACCTCCAGGGGCTTTGGGGAGTTTTTCTCTAAGTTCCGGAATGGTGTAGCCCCGGAAGCGGATCCCTTCATAAGGATCAAGAGCTGAGGTCTCAGTAACTAANCATTTGACTCCCCTCATACCTCCATAAGCCTGGGCGACTGAAACATCCGAAATTTTCACTTCGCCGTGTTCTTTAGCCAGTGATCGAACTCGCTGACGCATAGGTTCGATCTTGGCGGCGAACTTTTCTTTTAATGATGCCATAATGAAATCCTCCTTTGGCATTTATTATTTACCATAATGAATTTTAGACTAAGAAAAATATATCACTCTCTCTTCAGAGATGTCAATTTAATTTTGTTTCCATTAAACATCTCTTTTAACGTAATGGTCTAAAAGATTTTCACAGAAATACAGGGGTTTACTGAATTCAGGAGCTTTGTTTCAATATTGTTGACATTTCCTGCGTAAGAATATTTACTAGAAAAGAAATTTTACCCTGAGCAGGAGAGAACAATGGGATTTTCAATTTTTATCCCGATAATTATCGGGATTATTCTGGTGGTGGGGATTGGAATTTATAATCGCCTNATTACTCTGCGCAATCGGTGCGACAATGCCTGGGCCCAGGTGGATGTTCAACTCCGGCGTCGCTACGATCTCATTCCTAATCTGGTGGAAACGGTTAAAGGCTATGCCAAGCATGAGCGGGAGGTCTTGGAAAAAGTAACCGAAGCAAGAGCCAAGGCGATTAATGCTCAGACAATTAAAGAACAGGGAGAAGCAGAGAATTTTTTGACCGGCGCTTTGAAATCTTTATTTGCGGTGGTAGAGAATTACCCCGATCTGAAAGCCAACCAAAATTTCCTGATGCTCCAAGAAGAATTAGCGGGCACCGAAAGTAAAATTGCTTATGCCCGTCAATTTTATAATGATATGGTAATGAAGTTTAACACTAAACTCCAGGTCTTTCCTTCTAATATAATTGCCCGCATGTTTAATTTTGCGGAAAAGGATTATTTTGAAATCGAGGAACCTGCAGCCCGCGAACCGGTTAAAGTCTCTTTTTAAGTTATTAATTTAATTAATTTCCTTTGGTGAATTCTGGCCAGGATTCTTTAGGAATGGTGAAACAGTGTATGAGCAGATAACCTCAAATAAGAGGAAGTCTCTTTTCTTGGTGTTGATTTTTATTCTNTTTATTTTTTTGCTTACCTGGATATTGGGCCGGCTGATTGGCTNGGGTGGAGAGGCTTTGATTGCGGCGGTGATCATTTCAGGGGGAATGGCTGTGGGGAGTTATTATACCAGTGATAAAATTGTCCTGGCTATTAGCCGGGCGAGACCTCTCCGCAAGGAAGAGTATCCTTATTTGTATCATACCATCGAAGGATTGGCCTTAGCGGCTGGCTTGCCTCCTCCCCGCTGTTACATTATCGAAGATACGGCTCCCAATGCTTTTGCCACGGGGAGAAATCCNGAAAAGGCGATAATTGTGGTTACCCGTGGATTGGTCGAGAAGTTAAATCGGCTTGAACTGGAGGGGGTCATTGCCCATGAAATGGCTCATATTAAAAATTATGATGTCCTATTACAAACTCTGGCTGTGGTCATGGTGGGAGTGGTNGTGCTGTTAAGTGATTGGGTGCTACGGAGTTTTTTCTGGGGACGCTTTGGCGGCCGGCGCCGGGATGACCGGGGTAAAGGGAATTTAGGGGTGGTCCTGGTAGTAATGGCCTTGATTCTGGCTATTCTTTCACCGTTGATAGCCCAGCTGCTTCGCTTTGCCCTTTCCAGGAGACGAGAATTTTTGGCGGATGCCCAGGGAGTCATGTTCACCCGTTATCCTCCAGGATTGATGTCCGCCTTGAGAAAGATTTCTCAGGACAGGGAACCTTTGGAGGTAGCTAATAAAGCCACGGCCCATCTTTATATTGTCAATCCTCTAGATAAACTTCAGGGAAGAGTCAACAGGCTTTTTCAGACTCATCCACCGATTGAGGAGAGAATAGCCGCCTTGGAAAAGATATCAGTTTCGGCAGGCCAACCCAGGGACAATCGCTCTTGACAAAAAAGAGGAAAGAATCTAATATTTTCCCATCCTCCCCGCTGGCGGGGCCGTAGTTCAGCCTGGTTAGAACGCCGGCCTGTCACGCCGGAGGTCGCGAGTTCAAGTCTCGTCGGCCCCGCCAACCTTCCTCTTCAGAGATTATTACCCATTTTCCGTTTCGAGGGATTACATTATCAAAAAAAAGACGGGCTGACGAGTTTCCAAAAGAGGAGAAGTTAATTACCAGCTCAGCTTCAGGCCCACCCGGAGAGAACGGGGGATCTGAAGTTCGAGGGCGTACCTTTTGCCCCCGGAAAAGACATATTCCGACAACTCGCTGCCAAAATCAAAGGCGTTGAATAAAGAAGCATAAAGATCGATTCGAGCCTTTTTTAAAGGAAGAGAATAGGTTAATTTTAAACTGATATCGGAGAGATAATCCTCCCGGGGACCACCTTTAATTCCTTTTTTATTTTCTGCCTGGATAGTTTGCAAAACAAAAATACGTTCTTCCCCAATTTGATAGGTGTCAATAAAAGCAAAAGGATGACCATCCCGGTATTTTAAGGTGGCACTAAGGAAGAAACGGGGAAAAAGGTAAAAACCGAAAAACATTTTGCCAACAAAGGCCCTGTCTCCGTCCACCCGGCCATAGCCGTTGATCCAGGTATTGGGTGAGGCCTGGGATTCATCAATAATTCCTATATCATTAGCGGTGGGGCCATTCCCAAAACTGGTGTAACCCATGCCGAGGTGGGCCATAAAGGAAAAAGAAAAATACCATTTTTCCTCTTTTTGGCCGAAAATATGAAGGGTGAGTTCGGCTGAGAATGGTTTTTCGGAAAAGGGATAATTACTGAGAAGGAAGTAAGTCATTGGTTGGTCGAGAAGATAGAGAGATTTATCATCAACTGAAATATAGTGGCCATATTTCTCCCGGAATATTACCCAGAAATTGTTTTGAACCTCTTTAATCATTCCCTGCAGCTGGAGGCTGAAAGAGGTTGACAGGGAGCTGTGGAGGACTACCAGGAGACGTTGATTAACCGGAGGAGTGAGATCGGAAGCAGCTGAGTGAACAGGGCCTCCTGTGAGTCGGTAGAGCCGATCTTCTTCTCCTTTCTGGAAGAGACCATCATGGTTGGCATCAGACCAGTAATATATTTCGCCCAGAGGCCGGTTTCTTTCAAGGAAATAATTTAAATTTTCTCTAATTTCCCAGGGAATAAGACCGTAGGCCAGGAAAAGCTGGTGGCGATGACGGGGAAAGAGAGAAAGGCCCAGGTCAAATCCGGGTTGGATGAATTTAAGATTGGCTCCTTCATCGGAAAAACGGAGGAAAGATGCCTGCATAAATAGTTTTAGGGAGAGAGAAAGATTTTTCCCGACTAACCATTGACCGAGGAGACCACCCCGGAGAGATGAATTAGAATTTTGGAAGCGTCCTCCCTCTTTCCAGTGAATAACCTGATAAGGTTGGCCATGGAAATAAAGGGGATTAAATTGATGGGTAGATTCGTGACCGGCGAGAAGCGAATATTTTAGGTCGGAATAGAGCTGGAGATGAAAAGGCTGGTCTTGGTTAAAGGAAAAAGGATAGGAGAGGTTTAACCGAAAGGTTTTAGCTGTAAATTCACCCCATCTGGCAAAAGGAAAGAATCCTTCGCCATCGTTATCCAATAGCTCCTTGGAAAAATTAATGGTCTGGGGAGTTGTGTTGTTATTTTCAAAAAGGAGAGAGAGGTTGATTCGCAGGCGAGAAGTGGCCAGATTGACTCCGGAAAAGAGGGCTCTCCGGCGTAATAAAAGGGTCTCTTGAGGGAGGCGTCCTAATTCAGCCGTGAAATTGTCCCGTGATAAATGGTTGAAAATAGTGACGAAATTAACCTTGAGGCGGTTAAAGTCTTTTTTGATTCTGGTGGAGAGGAGTATAAGCTCGCCTGGTTCTTCAAAGGTCGCCTCGGGTTGATTGAAATCATTAAAACGGCGTTGGGTCCGGAAATAGGTGGCCCCAAAGACTGCGCCCAGAGAATTAGAGTTATAAGTATAGACAAAATCAACAAAGTTATTCTGGACAAATTGGCGGCGTGATGAGTACAAAAGAAGGTTCCTTTCGGTTGTGGTGGAGTGAGGTTGAAGCATAAAAGTAGCCCCGGGAATCATTCCTTTCATGTTTGGCCAAACATGAGAAAGAGTGATTTTCAGCGGCTGTGGAGAAGGTTTTTCATAAGGGTTTTTCAGGCAGAAGTTCATTCCCTGAAGCCAGCTTAAAGGACTCTGTCGGGAGAGTTCAAATTTGGCGATAGTTCCCAGGGGAGGGATTACTCCGGGTGTTCCTGGAATGAGAGCCGAAGAGGCAGCTAGTTGGTTGATGCTCCAGGAGAATTGCAGGAAAGAGTCCCCTTCAAAATAAACCCGTGGGGGGTCAAAAAGAGCGAAGCCATTACTTTCTTCTATCAGGAAAGTGGTGGTTGGTGCGAGGTTTTCAAAAAAGGTGGGAAAAAAGTTTCCGCCGGGTATTTTCTCCAGTTGCCAACTGGCCAGGGAAAAAGTGGTCAGGAAAGACAGGTCTGGACAGGGGTTTGTTGATAAGGGAAGCTCAGAAGAGGGCAGGAGCATTAAGGCAATAAGGATGAAATGAATCATAAGATTGATCTCTTATTAATACTCCTGAAAAACAATTGAGCCTCATTTATACCAAAGGCCGGAGAGGAAGTAAAGTCGGGCGCTCTCGGCAAGGTCCCTCTCTAAACCCAGGAAGACGCTATCCTTGTTTTCTTCTTGAATTAAGTATCTGCTTGAAGAGAAATAAAGACACTTGTTTGACAAATTTTGCCTTTCTCCCCTATAATTTAAGTGGTTTACCCCTCAGGCAGAGAGAATAGGGGGCGAAAAGGATTCGACGGAGGCAATGAGATAGAGGCTGCAGGTCGAGGTCCCACCTACCTCGTTAAACAGGTGGACCCAAAGAAGTGCAGAAACTCTGCCTGTTGCTGCCTAATTAAGGGCATGCCGTCTCTCTTGGGTTTTCCTGCGGCCCTTGAGAGGCGTCGGTCAGCAGGATAGCGACCTGGGTTGGCCTTGAGCCCGGGAAGCGAAACCTGATCAAGGCTAGCGGCAAAGTACCCTTCCTCTTCGGGAGCTTGGCCGCGAACTTTAAAGAAGAGGATAAGCCTGTAGAGGCCTCGGGTCGAAGGCCTTCGGACGCGGGTTCGATTCCCGCCGCCTCCAATAATAGCTTTAATCTGATGAAGAGAGAGTTATTTAAGTTAAAGGATCGAGTTGAGTAAAAAGAAGAGAGCTGGATTTATTGGGTTAACGCTCTTCCTTTCCTACTTTTTTTTAATAAATGTGGCATTTCCATTTTTTAATTCTAGTCCTTCTTATCTTCGAGTTGCCGTTAAAGATGAAGATAATTTTACGCGGGTAATCTTTTCTTCCGATCAAAAATTAAGTAGTTCTATAGAACGTTCTGGGACTCTTTTATTGATTCATTTGCGTTTGCCAGCTGAAGCGCGGTTTCAGAAGGAGCCTTTCACCAGCAGATTAGTCAGATCCATCGGGTGGGCCAAAAATAAAGAGACGTTTCTCCTGACCATTCAAGTTCGCTCAATTGATTTTACTTATGAGTCGTTTACTTTAAAGGCGCCGCCTCGGCTAATTATTGATATTTATCCGCCAGGAGAATTGAAGTCTTCTTCTCATAATGCATCCTCTTCTTCCGCTCCCGACCCTGGGACACCCGCTCCTTCTTTTGCTCCAGAGTTGAATAAGAGTAATCTTTCTTCGGCCATTAAAACGATAGTTATCGATCCCGGACATGGGGGTACAGAGAGTGGAGCTCGGGGAAAATTGGGTTCTCTGGAGAAAGACATAACCCTGGACATTGCTCTTAAATTAAAAGAGATTATCAGTCGGAATATGGCGTATCGGGTGGTTCTTACCCGAGAAGAAGATATCGATATCCCCCTGGATACCAGGGCAGCCATAGCTAATAACAACCGAGCTGATTTATTTGTGAGTATCCATGTTAATAGTTCTTATCGTCAGAATGCCCGTGGCTCAGAGGTGTTTTTTCTGAGTTTGAACGCCACCGATGAAGAAGCGCGGCGACTGGCTTATCTNGAGAACAATTCATCAGAATTGGACCAGAAGATTGCCGACCCGGAGAATGAAGAAGATATTAAAATGATTCTCTGGGATATGGCTCAAACTGCTTATCTTAAACAGAGCAGCCTTCTGGCAGAACGAATTCAGCAGGAACTCAACTCTCTCCTTAATACAGCTAATCGTGGGATTAAACAAGCTCCTTTTAAAGTTTTGACCGGAGTGGCCTGTCCGGCAGTTCTGGTTGAAGTAGCCTTTATTTCCAATGAGCATGAAGAAAGAAAATTACTGACTGAAGAGTTCCAGATAAGGGTAGCTGAGGCCATATATCGAGGAATTCAGGATTTTTTAAGAGCCTTTTCTCCTCAATCAAAATAATATAAACAATGAAACAGAAACAATTATATCTTCTGGGTTTTTTAGCTATTCTTCTCGTTGTATTGATTATTCTATTTTTTACCTCCGGTGTCGGGGAGAAAATTGGCGATAAGGAGATTGGACCCGCTTTGGACAAGACCAAGCAAGCAGCAGCCGAACTCCCCACTCAGACAATTACGTTATTCTTTCTCAGTGAAGAAGATGCTTTGCTTCATCCAGAAGAAAGAGAAATTCCGGCTACTTCTTCAGTGGTTGAAGCCGCCAGAATAACCATTAATGAGCTCCTAAAAGGTTCCCACGAGGAGTTAATTTGTCCCTTCTCTCCGCAGGTTCAATTACGGGAAATTTTTATTTCCGAGGAGGGAATAGCTTATGTCGATTTTTCCCGAGAAATAAGCGAGGCCCAGCCTTATGGAGCCACTTCAGAAATGTTGGCTATTTATTCTGTAGTTAATACCCTCACTTATAATTTTAAAGAGATAAAAAAAGTATTCTTATTAGTGGAAGGGAGAGAAAGAGAAACTTTAAGTGGTCATGTGGATTTACGACGGCCTTTTTTGCCGATGAATGATTTAATTGCTCCTCAGAAATAAAATTATCCAGAAATCTTAAGAAGGAAAATAAAGATATTCCAAGAAAAGGCAGACCACCTTGAGTCGGTTAATCAAAGTAGTTATTGTTGGCTATCCCAACGTGGGCAAGTCTACCCTTTTTAACCGCTTATTAAATCAAAAGAAAGCTCTGGTCCATCATCTTCCGGGAATGACCCGGGATACTGTTTCGGCTCCCTGTTCTTTAGGCGATCGACATTTCGTTCTGATTGATACAGGGGGATTTTTTGATTCAACGGCTGATCCTCTCTCCGGGCTGGTCAAGCAAAAAGCCTGGGAAGCCTCCCAGGACGCGGATTTAATAATATTTTTGGTAGATGCCAAAAGAGGTGTAATTCCCGGAGAGGAAGAGCTGTATTCTAAACTAAAGAGGTTAAATAAGCCGATGATTATTGTGGCCAACAAGGTTGATTCACCAGAAGAGGAAAAGAAGTTGATCGCTGAATTATTCCGCTGGGGAGATATCCTGCCTCTTTCAGCCGAACATAAACGGAATATGGATAAGTTAGAAGAAAACATTCTAGCCCACCTTCCTCCGGGAGGGCAGGAAGTCGGGCAAACCAAAGCCCTGCGAATTGCTCTGGTGGGTCGGATAAATGTGGGGAAATCCTCGTTGGTAAATCGACTAGCTGGAGAAGAACGATTAATTGTCAGTGAGATTCCCGGGACAACTCGAGACCCCACTGACACCCTGATTCGCCGCTATCGGAAACTATATACCCTGGTAGATACGGCGGGAATTCGTAAACTGAGTCGAACCAAGGATGGCCGGGAAAAAGCTGGAATCATCTGGGCTCAAAAAACTATTCAAAAGGCGGATGTTATCTGTCTTGTCCTGGATGCGGAAGAGTTCCCGACCAGGCAAGATGCAGCCATTGCCCATCTGGCTCATGAAAGCGGGAAGCCTCTTATTATTGCTGTTAACAAGTGGGATCTCATAGCCCACGAAATAAAATCGGTAACTTTCCTGGAAAATATGATAAGAGAAAAGTTAGATTTTGTCGCCTACGCGCCTATTATTTTTGTTTCAGCTCTGACCGGCCGGCGGGTAGTAAAGATACTGGATCTGGCTGATGAAGTTTATCAACAGGGCTTAAGAAAAATTCCAACTTCGCAATTAAATAAGTTTATGNACCAATTTACTGCAGCCCATCCACCCCTTTCCCGGAGGAAAAGAAGACTCAAGCTTCGATATATCACTCAGGTTGGCATTCTACCTCCCTCTTTTCTGGTGTTTACTCCCTCCAAAC
This sequence comes from Candidatus Aminicenantes bacterium JdFR-80, assembly GCA_002010725.1. Taxonomy (GTDB): domain Bacteria; phylum Acidobacteriota; class Aminicenantia; order Aminicenantales; family Aminicenantaceae; genus JdFR-80. The sequence goes on along the minus strand of MTOP01000034.1, from coordinate 73,387 downwards.
TTTCCCTTTCTCCCGCCTATGAAAAGTTCTTTCTGCATAAATTGGAAGAACATTTTGATTTTTTTGGCACGCCGCTGCGACTTTATTTGAAAAAGGAACCCAGGAAACGTCAAGCCTCTTTTCGACAGAAGAGAGGTTAACTCAGAGGTAGGAGGGTAATCTGTGGGGTAAGGAAAAGTTAAATGGTGACCGGACTCATCTTTGCCGGCAGGGAAAAAAGCAACCTTTCAATCCTTGACTTTAAGACAGGTTTCCTTTATAAAAAAGTTTCGAGATATAATTCACGAAAAATATATATGCTGTTTTAAGGAGGTCATGATGTCACGAAAAGGATTTGTCCCCATCCTGATTTCTTTCGGTCTACTCGTTTTCCTCATCAGCTGGACGGGATGCTCCAAGTTGAGTGTAAATTATCTCAAGGGAAATTATCACTTTAATAAAGCCAATCATCATTTCAGCGAGAGCCTATATCGAAAAGCGATCAAGGAATATGAATTAGCTTTGAAGTATAATCCCAATCTGGTTGATGCCTATCGATTCCTGGGAGAAAGCTATAAACAACTTTATAAACCGGGAGTAGATACGGAAGATAATCAACAACGGGCCGAAAAAGCTCTAGAAGCCCTCCAGAAGGCTTATGAAATTAATCCCAATAATAAGGATGTTATCTATTCCTTAGGTGATATGTATGACAAACTGGGTAATTTTGAAGAAGCAGAGAAGCTTTACCTGAAAATTCTAGAGATGGAACCGACCAATATGGCCAATTATTATGTGGTGGCGGAGTTTTATAAGCGCTATGCTGGAGAAAAGGAAGAGCTGAAGGAGAAGGCCGAGCAGATGTATCTCCGAAGGATTGAGCTGGACCCGGAAAACCCTCAGGGATATGCCTATTTAGCCCAGTATTATGAAAGCATCCAGCCTGTACCTGAGTTTGATAAGGCCTTTGAAGCCCATGATAAAAGAACTCTTCTGGAGCCGGATAATGCTGCTGCCTGGTTATCAAAAGGAGTTAACCGCTGGTCCAAAGCTTATCGTCTTCAGAATCAACTTTCCCGGACCGAACGTCTGAAATTGGCCAAAATAAGTGAGGAGTGCCTGAAGAAAGCCAATGAGCTTGATCCTCAATATCCTGAACCTTATTCCTGGCTCTCCGTGCTTTACAAGAGTGTCCTGGCCAAGCTGGTGCCGGAGAGAGCCAAGCGTTATGAACAGGAAGCTGATATGTATGCTGAAAAATTTAAAGAGGCACGGCAACGGCAGGCAGAAAGGAAAAAGCTAGAAGAGGAATTAAAAGGAGTTAAATAATAATCCATCCTTCTAGCTATAAATCAGGATTAGATAACCAGAAAAGAGGTGGGGTAAAACCCAGCGAAGAAGAGAGCTTCCTCAGTTATAGACTTAGAAAAAAAGTTTCACAGAAGAGCAAACTATATTAAATCATTAGACTGAGTAATGGATGTTTATCCCCCTTAAAGATGAAAACCCTACTTCACGATTTCCTCTGATTACGGTTCTTTTTATTTCGCTGAACATTCTTATCTTTTTCTATCAGGTCTTTTCTCCCGAAGGACTTCAGTATCATGTCTTGCGCTTAGGAGCCATCCCTTATGAAATTACTCATTTTCGGGCTCTGTCTATTCCTCGAATCCCACGTTTATTTCCCCCTTTGACTCTTCTGACAGCCATGTTTCTTCATGGCGGGATTTTACATCTCGGGGGGAATATGCTTTATCTCTGGATCTTCGGCAATAATATTGAGGATTATTTAGGTCCCTGGCGTTTCATTCTGTTTTATTTGATTTGTGGTTTAGCAGCTAGTTTTACTCATATTATTTTTAATCCCAATTCAACAGTGCCCATGATCGGAGCCAGCGGAGCGATTGCCGGGATATTGGGGGCCTATCTTGTTCTTTATCCCCATGCCCGAGTGATGACTCTTATTTTTTTATTCGTTTTTATTGAAATTGTCCCTGTTCCAGCCGCCTTTTTTCTGCTATTGTGGTTTTTCCTCCAGGTGATGAATGTTGGCTTGGGAGGAGGGGTGGCCTGGTTTGCCCACATAGGTGGTTTTTTAGCCGGGGTTTTTTTGGTCCAAGCCTTTAGGCCACCCCGCCGGCGCCGGATCTGGGTCAATTGAAAGGCAGGTGAAAAGAGCCTCTCCGTTCTTTATCCGGTAAAGGTTGACAAGAAGGGAAAGATTTAGTATTTTATGGCATCCCTATTTCTTTATATTTAAAATCAAATTTTTCATAGATAGAGGAAGTTGAAGATGAAAACTTTTTTTCCCAAAAAAGAGAAGATAACGAGGAAGTGGTGGCTGGTCAATGCCGAAGGCAAAACCCTGGGACGTCTGGCTACAGAAATTGCCATCCTCTTGCGAGGCAAAAGAAAGGTCGAATATTGTGACCATCTGGATTGCGGCGATTTTGTCGTGGTGATTAATGCGGATAAAATTAAAGTTACCGGAAAAAAACTGGAGCAAAAAAAATATTATTCTCACTCTGGCTATCCGGGTGGTCTCAAGGAAAAGACTTTAAAGGAAATGTTGGAGAAGAAACCCGAAGAGGTGATCAAGAAAGCTGTCTGGGGGATGATTCCCAAAAACCGTCTGGGTCGGAAGATCTATAAAAAGTTGAAGGTCTATCGTGGACCAGAACATCCACATCAAGCCCAACAACCTCAAGAATATCAGTTTTAGGAGGAACCTTGAGCTTAATTCAATACTACGGTACTGGCAAACGTAAGACAGCCATAGCTCGAGTCTATTTGCGACCGGGTAAAGGAGAGATTACCCTCTTTGTGAATAAAAGACCCCGTCCGTTTAATGAGTATTTCAGTGTGGAGAGCTTACGCCACACGATAACTCAACCACTCAGAATGACTGATACGGTTAATAAATTCGATCTGCTGATTCGGGTGGATGGAGGCGGGATTAGCGGACAGGCGGAAGCGGTTAGATTGGGTATCGCTCGAGCTTTGGTCGAGTTTAATAAAGAACTTAGACCGGCTTTGCGAGAAGTTGGTCTTCTCACTCGAGATGCCCGAATTAAAGAACGCAAGAAATACGGTTTGAGAGGAGCCCGCAAGGCACCTCAGTACCACAAGCGCTAAATGGAGGATGAAACTTGGTGTCAGTAACAATGAAAGAGCTTTTGGAAGCAGGAGTCCATTTTGGCCACCAGACAAGACGCTGGAATCCCAAGATGAAAGATTTCATCTTCGGGAAGAGAAACGGAATTTATATTATTGACCTTCAGAAAACCATTAAGATTTTTCGAGAAGCTTTGAATTTCTTAAGGCAGATTTCCGAGGAGGGCCAGACCGTATTAATGGTCGGGACCAAAAAGCAGGCTCAGGATATCATCAAGGAGTACGCTGAGAAATCAGAAAGTTGTTATGTCAATAATCGCTGGTTGGGTGGGTTACTGACTAATTTTAGTGTGGTTCGTAAGAGCGTCGATCGGTTGATCGAATTGGAAGAGATGAAGGAGGATGGCCGCTGGGATCTCCTTTCTAAGAAAGAACAATCTCGGATGGAAAAAGTCTACCGGAAATTAGCCAAAAATCTGGGTGGGATAAAAACAATGGCTGAGTTACCCGGGGCCCTGTTCGTTATTGATGCTGTTAAGGAAGAGATTGCCGTGACAGAAGCCAAGAAATTGGGCATCCCTATTGTGGCCATAGTTGATACTAATGCTGATCCTGAGGGCATAGATTTTCCGATTCCGGGAAATGATGATGCAGTTCGAGCCATTGAACTATTTGTCTCCAAAGCCGCCGAAGCTATTATTGAAGGAAAGAAGCGACGTCTCGAGAAAGAGTTGCTGCAAGAAAGAGAAGCCGAAGAGGAAGAGAAAGAAGAAACCTCATCCTCAACTCAGACTGAAGATGAGACTTCTTCCTCTGGTGAGAACAAGCCGCCTCAACCAGGGAGCTCGGAACCTTCAAAGTGAAAAACATAGTTATATAAGGAGAAATAAAGATGGAAATAAAGGCTGAATTGGTCAAACAANTGAGAGATCGGACGGGAATTGGTATGATGGAATGCAAGCGAGCTCTGCAGGAAGCCGGGGGCGACCTGGAAAAGGCCATTACCATCCTGAGAAAAAAGGGATATGCTCGAGCTAAAGATAAAATGAGTCGGGAGACAACCGAGGGATTGGTTGGTGCTTATATTCATACCAATGGCAAGATAGGTGTTTTGGTTGAGGTCAACTGTGAAACCGACTTTGTTGCTCGCAATGAGGAGTTTCAGAGGTTGGTGAAAAACATAGCCATGCATATTGCTGCGGCCAATCCGAGATATATCTCCCCTGATGATATTGAGAAGGAAGTAATTGAACAGGAGAAAGAGATTATTCGGGATCAGTTCAAAGATTCCAATAAACCTCCTCAAGTTATAGAAAAAATTGTCGAGGGGAAATTGAAGAAATTTTATGAAGAAGTTTGTTTGCTTGAACAACCTTATATCCGGGATGATAAGATGACTATCGCCCAGTTGATTGCTACCCATATTGCCAAATTTGGAGAGAACATCCAGGTAAAAAGATTTGCTCGTTTTGAGATCGGCTAGTATTAATTAGTGAGAATGGCATCGACAAAAATCGTTTATAAAAGAGTCCTGCTTAAACTATCTGGAGAATCATTTCTCGGCCAGAAATCCTACGGGATCGATCTGAATGTTGTGCGGCGGATAGCCCAGGAGATAAAACAGATTCATGACCTGGGGGCACAGGTGGCGGTTATGATCGGTGGGGGGAATATTTTTCGGGGAATAAAGGGCGCCAAAGAAGGTATGGAGCGAGTTTCAGCTGATTATATGGGCTTGCTGGCCACAGTGATTAACGCTATTGCTCTCCAGGAGGCTCTGGAAAAAGAAGGCTTAGTCNCCCGCCATGTCTCAGCTATAGAAGTAAAAGCGGTAGCAGAACCTTTTGTTCGGCGGAGAGTCCTGCGTCATCTGGAAAAGGGACGCGTCGTGATTTTCAGTGCGGGTATCGGTAGTCCTTTCTTTACCACTGATACAGCCGCGGCGTTGCGAGCCCTGGAAATCGGGGCTGATGTTATTCTGAAGGCGACTAAAGTTGACGGAGTATATTCAGCCGACCCGATGAAAGACCCTCAGGCCAAATTTTTCCCTGAAATANGTTATATTGAAGTGATCAACCAAAATCTCCAGGTGATGGATACCACGGCTATTTCTTTATGTAAAGAACATGGTTTGCCCATTATAGTTTTTAACCTCAAGAAGAGAGATCACATCCTGGCTGCCGTTGTCGGTAAAAGAATCGGGACAATAATTCATTAAAAGGACCCATTAGAGATTCTTTCTTGGCCGAGAGAAAGGAGGAAGGAGAGCTATGGAAAAAGTAAAAGAAGAACTGAGGGAACTGGAAAAGAAAATGAGATTTTCTATTGAGCACTTTCGTCGTGAATTAGGGAAGTTACGCACAGGACGAGCTAATTTGAGTATTTTCGAAGATATAAAAATTGATTACTATGGCACCCAGACTCCAATCAACCAAATAGCTACTCTGGGTATTCCTGATCCAACTTTAATTACGGTCCAACCTTATGATCCGACGACTCTGGAAGCGATTGAGAAAGCCATCCGCGCAGCGGATTTAGGTTTTAATCCAGTGAATGATGGAAAAATGCTTAAAATCCCTGTTCCACCTTTAGATGAAGAGAGGAGGAAAGAAATAGCCAAGATTGTCCGGAAAATGCTGGAGGAGGAAAAGACGGCTCTACGTAATATGCGTCGGGAAACCAAGGAGAAGATAGAAGAATTGGAAGAAGAAAAGGAAATAACCGAGGATGATAAATATCGCGGCCTGGATAAGCTGCAGGAATTGATGGATGAATATACTAAAAAAGCGGAAGAATTAGCTAAGCAGAAAGAAAAAGAAATCCTGGAATTTTAAATTTATATTAGTTTTCTTGAGGGTTTTTTGAAAAAAGAAGAGATTTATTCTCTTCTTCATTCTTGATTATTACATCAACTCCCCAAGAGAGGACTCTTACGGCCGGGCTGGGCGGAGTTCCTGATAATTAGTCTCCCAAATGTCGGGTCCCGAACCTGGTCTTGATCACGGCCCCCCAACCGATTATGTTGAAGGCAAGGGCGACAAGTGTGCCCAGGATCGGAATGAAAGTAACTATACTGACGAAGACAAAACCCAGAACAACCTGGAGAATCAGAGCGGGGTTTTTTGAACCAAAGGCTCTGGTTAAGACTTCTCCAAAAAAGGCATAAATGACAACCCGGCTAAACATTTTGATGGCTAATCCGATGAAAATTAGAGTAATTAACAGAGGAATCCCGATGATGATGATAGAAAGGAAGGCGGCCAAAATGATCAGACCAGCAAAAATGATGATACTCAAAAGGCCTAACCCGAAAACTGACCAGAAATTCTTTCGTATTTCCAGAGAAGAATTGACCACATGGCGGGGGAAAAGAAGAGCAATAAGCAGGGCAATAATCAACCAAACGAAAAGGGAGATTACTTTGATGAGAAGGATAATGGGCAGAAGAGTTAGCCCGAATAATCCGCCTAGAGCGGTTTTTATAGAATTCCAGAGTTCTTCTGTTGTTTCAAAAAAGATGGTATCCCCTTCAATTTTTGCCTGGGGGTCGCGGTTTAAGGTTCCGCCGATGGAGACTAAATCACCACGGACGATGGCTGAAGGATGAAGGGTAATATTAGCTCCAATGCCAATAACGGAGTTATCTACTTCCCCGGAAATAACAATACTTCCTCCAAAGGCAATCACACTTTCTCGGACTCTTCCTTCAATGATAATTTCCCCACCAAAAGTAATGACGTTGTCCTGGGTTTCAGTGGCCCCCACGTAGATATCTTTTTTCAGAAGAACTCCCTGGGCATTTAGAGGAAAGCTTGCCCCGAAGAGAAAGCAAGTCATCAGGATTAAAATCAGGGAATGTTTTCTCATTATAAAGCTCCCGAATACATTTTTCTGCGGAAAGTAAAAAAACCAATTATTATAACGGGGAGAAGCAGGCATATAGCCAGGCAAATTAATTCCAGTCTCCCCAGGATGAAAAGCGATGAGAGGATTTTTAATCCCTGCTGGGCTAAGGTTAGTGTTAATTTAAGCAGCAGAAATATTATTTTTGTCATTTTCACCAGGATGACCAGTAGGGCCTCAGTTGAAGAGAACAGTGTCTGATAGAAATGTGAAAGGGCCCGGAGAAGTGAAGTCCCGGCCAGATATACCAGGCAAATTAGACTTAGAGAGACAATAGTAATAAGGCCCAGAACCGAAAAGATTATTTCTTTATAACCAACACCTTGATTAATGATTTTTTCCATGACTCGGTCAGTAAAATCCGGAGGAGGTTGGAGGTGGGGGAGGCTTTTAATTGCCTCCATAAATTGAGCCCGATCAGCCAGGAGTTGTTGACAGCGGGGACAGGAGCGGAGATGGAGGTAAATTTCTCTCTCTTCGGAACTGGAAAGGCCCTTTTCTAGATAAAGATAGGCTTTTTCTGGATTTAAACATTTCATTGGCCTTCCTCCAGAAGAAGGCGAAGCTTTTCTTTAGCTTGAAAGATTCGATTTTTTACTGTTCCAAGAGGAAGGTTTTTGATTTCGGCTATTTCTTCATAACTGAGTTCATTGATATAGCGCCAGATAAAAAGCTCTCGCAAAGAAGTTGGAAGTTTTTCCAGGGCCCGTTCAATCTTTTCTCGTAATTGGAGTAATTCGTATTTTTTGGAAATGGATTCTTCCTGGAGAGGGACGACATTTAGCAGGGAAAACCCTAGATGGTCATCATCGAGCGAATGAGCTTCAATTCGTCTTTTTCTCCAGAAATCAATGACATGGTTGTAAGCGATTTTAAAAATCCAGGTTCGAAAAGGGTAGGTTGATTTATATTGGCGGAGGGAAGTGTAAATTTTAAGAAAGATTTCCTGGAGGAGATCCAGAGCTGTGTTCCGGTCGTTAACCATCCGGCCAACGTAATTGAGAAGCGAGGTTTGGTATTTTTGAATAATCATGGCAAAGGCTTCTCTGTCTCCCTTTATTATCCGTCTGATAATTTCTTGGTCATCTTTCATTGAGGACTTCCTGCCCTCAGGAATATATACGAAAATGGCCGGGGATGGTTTGAAGGACAATAAGAATTCTTCACTTTTTTCGGTAGTCAATAACTTCGGTGCCGTCTGGAATATCAAGTTGAAATAGATCAGGTCCGAGGGAAAGATTGATTTTGATGTCTTTGAACTTGAATTCAGTTTGATTTCCTGCCCAATCAGTAAAACCGAGGCGACGAATAAACCATTTTTCTTTGTCCAGTTCGAGCTCGATCTGTTCATATTCAGAGGTTTCCTGAAGGGGAATTAGTTGCAATTTGTAAGTTTTCGGATTTGATGATGACAGGAGGGAAATTTCATATTCATTTTCAATTGTTATTTTTCCGGAAAGGAGAGAGAGCAAGGTCTGGTTAAAGTCTTTAGAGGAGAGGTCATAAATGATAAGTTGATTTTCTCCAGGTAAATATTCCCAGAGGAGGTTGTTTTTTATCAGATAAACCCTTTTTTCCTCTCCGGTGTATTCCCAGCGCATCAGATTTGGTTTTTTATAATAGAGCCATCCTCTCTCCCGGGTGGGTTGACTGACCGTCACGGGAGAATATATTTGTTCAAAGCTGGCTTGGAGAGTGACATAAGATTGAAGTCGAACCTCCAGACGCTGGATCATTTCAGGCGGAGATTGATGAGCCAGAAGGACTATCGGTAAAGATAGAAATAAAACGAATAGCCGTTTCATTGTTTCCGATTATACCATAAATATTGGGGTTGTCTTAATTCATTGTTTAGGAGAAGAGAAATAAGTGTCGAGGAACATGCCGGTGGCGAATCCAAGAAAACATAGTCCCAGGCCGATGGGTAGAGTTAGGGGCCAGGACAACCACTTTAAAGGAATAATGTTTATCTGGGCCAGAAAGCCCACCAGGGCAAATCCTCCCCCCAGCAAAAGACCCAATAAACCTGCCCGGGGATATTTCTTTTTTAAGAAAAGCATCGCCAACCCTGGCAAGAAGAGTCCTTCGGCCATTATTTCTGAAGCCAGGCCTAAAGCNTGGAGAATTGTCTGGAGTTTAGTGGCCACGGCCAGAGCCAGCAGGCCAATAACAATTGTTGACCCCCGGGAAAAAATAATAACCGACTTGGAGGAAAAAGAAGCAATCTGGAGAATTACATCTTGGGTAAGAGAGAGAGCTCCGGTGTTGATGGCTGTGTCCAAGGTGGACATAATAGCCGCTAATAAGCCGATAAACAGGAGAAGCCTCAAGGAAGGCAGAAGGGGAGATTTAATGATTTGAACTAAAATCGGCCCCGAGCCTGGAGGAAAGGTGAAAAGTGCTGTCAGCTTTAGCCCAATTATAATAATCAGACCAAAAAAGAAGGCGAAGGTGGGGACACTCAACCAAAGGGCCCGACGGGCGGCTCTAGTGGAGGCGGCGGCTTGAATTCTCTGCCAGGTTATCGGGGAGATTGTCCACGCGAGAACAAAGGATGAACAAATAAGGATATTTCGAGGGAAATTAAAGAATAGATCCAGATTTACTTTCGGTGTACCCGGGGAGAGAAGTAGAGAATCTCCGGTGAGAGAGAAGGCTAAAAAAATTATTCCTCCAAAGACAAGGACAAGCTGGAGGGCATCGGTCAGGGCGACTGAAAACAATCCTCCCCGAGTAGTGTAAACCAGGATAGCCAGAGTGAGAATGACCAGAGCGGTCAAGTAATTTACTTCTAAGATATAAGATAGAAATTTTCCGCCGGCGACCATCTGAGAAGCAGCCAGCAGGACCATGTACCAGATTATAAGGAGAGAGACAAGATGACGGACGAGGCGACCATAACGGGCTTCAATTAAATCAGGCAGAGAAATAAAATTGAGTTTCCTTAGTCGGTCGGTTAGAAAGACGGCCAGGATGACGACGGTAATTATTGTGGGAAAGGCCATTATCCAGAGAGAGCTTAATCCCTGACGGTAGGCTTCATCAGTGGCTACAAGGGTCGAGGTAGCCCCAATCCAGGAAGCTGTTAGGGAGAAATAAATAAGCCAAGTGGGCAGACGACGGGAGGCAAGAAAGAAATCTTCAGTGGTTTTCAATTTTGTTTTGAATAAAATAGGCAGAGTGATTACCACCAGGAGATACAGGAGTAATGAAATGGCTAACAAAATCATTGCCAGGGATTTATACCAGATAGGTAAGGTTTTAAGCAACCCTTTTCGGGAAAAGGAAACAGCTTTACTCTGCTCTCTGATTTGATTATTATGAAGACCGATGTCGTGGTGGCAGGATTTTAAGTGGTGGTTAGTCGGGGTGATGGGGCGATTAATTCTGGGAGTCTGGGGGTATTCCCTCAGGATAGTAAAAGTTGGTGAGGAGGCTTACTCTCGCTTGCAGGCAGAAAAAAAGCCATTGATAATTTTAATCTGGCATGGCCGCATTTTTCTGGTGCCGTTTTATTTCCGCCGCCAAAAGTTGATGCCCTTAATCAGCCCCAGTGAAGACGGAGAAATTGCCGCCCGGATCATGGGAGGGTGGGGTTATAAAATACTCCGGGGTTCAAGTTCTCACAGTATCGTCACAGCCTGGAAGAAGATGAAGGCTGAATTGATGCAGGGAGGAGGAGTGATAATAGTTCCAGATGGTCCTCGGGGGCCCAATAGGCAGATGAAGGAAGGCGCATTAAAATTAGCTCAGGAAACGGGAGCTTTTTTGGTCCCCGTATCTTTTGCGGCCGCCCGGGGAAAATATTTGTCCAGCTGGGATAGGTTTTTTATTCCCTATCCTTTCTCCAGAACAATTGTTATTTATGGGAGTCCTTTTCAAGTTCCGCCTGACCTGAGTGAAGAAGAGCTGGAGAAGGAGCGACAGCGGATCGAAAGATTACTTGTTCAACTGGATAAGGAGGCTGAGAACTATTTCAAAAAAAATGAAAAAGAGGTTTCTGGAGGTTCAAAAGGGGGTTAAAGTTAGAGAAGTTTGTACCCAGGCTAATTTTCGATTGACAGAAGGATTAAGAGAATTGTTTAATCAAATAAATATTCTTGAAGGAGAGAAGAAATGAAAAAAGTCCTCTTGATTTTTATTCTGGTTTTGTTCGGTGGATTAACCCTGGTCTGGACTCAGACAGCTGAGGAACTCCTGGCTGAAGGGGACGCTCTTTACCAGAAAATGATGGATATGGAAACAGCTAAGGCAGCTTTAAGTAAATACCATGCGGCCGTCGCCTTGCTGGATAATAAATACGAAGCTTACTGGAGGATTAGTCGTATCCTGTATTACATCGGTGATCACTCGGAAAAGAAAAAAGATAAAAAGTCTTATTTTTCTCAGGGAATTTATTACGGCAAACGAGCTATTGAACTTGAACCAAACCGGCCGGAAGGACACTACTGGCTGGGGGTTAATTATGGAAAATATGGTGAAGTCCGGGGTGTCCTGAAAAGCCTTTCCCTGGTCAAACCGATTAAACAGGAAATGAACAAAGTCATCGAGATAGATCGTAGTTTTGAGGATGGTGGAGCGGATAAAGTCTTGGGGCGTGTCTATTTTAAATTGCCTGGTTTTGCCGGCGGGAGTAAGGAGAAATCTCTGGAACATCTTCTCAAAGCTAAGGAAATTGGGCCAAATGATCCTTTAACCAGACTTTATCTGGCAGAGACCTATCTGGCCCTGGATGAGATCGACAAAGCTCGTCAGGAATTAGAGTTTGTTCTCAGCCTGGAGGACGACCCACGCTGGATTTCAGATGTAATCACCTGTAAGGAAGAGGCTCAGAAACTTCTTCAGCATAAAAAATTTCATCGCCGAAAATAGGCGTTTACTCTTCAGAAAAAACATCTGCTTCGAAGACTTCAATACGGACTCCTTTTTGCCATTCATCTTCGGGGAGCCCGGCTTTGAGACAGGCATGCCGGAGAAAGGCTTCCCGATCCCATCCCCATTCAACTGGAACCTGAGGAAGAAGGAGTCCTTTATGGAAGCCTTTGCTGATGATCAATCCATGACGACCGACTTCGATTTCTCCCGGATCTTTTATGGTCCGGGGGAGTGTAAGGACAGAAATTTCGATCTTTATTTGGGGTAATTCTTCCGGAGTTACAGAGGGAAAGCGGTAATCCTGGGTAGCCGCGGCTATGGCTGCCTCAATTATGGTCTGATATAAAGGTTTAATCGGGAGAGGGTAACCGATACAGCCTCGCAGTTGGTCACCATTTTTCAAGGTGACAAAAGCTCCCCGTTTCTCTTTTAATAACTTATCCTCTGGATCAACTTGAATGGTGGTCTTGTTCTTTAAATACTGACTAATCGCCTGCCGGGCTAAATTAAGGAGATATTTTTTCTGAGAGGGAGTTAAATCAGAGGGCATAGTTATTCCTTTTCCTCCGCCGGGATTAAATTTAACGGTTTAAAATAAAAATGTCCCTCAAAATCGATAAGGTAGGGATGATAGATTAAGTTATCTGAAGCTTGCAGTTCGAGATGGAGAAGTAAGAGGCCGGTTGTTAATGGCTGGAGAAGTTTATCTTTGCAGGCTGAAGGGGGATTAAGGGAATAAAAACCGATCAACCGGTTATTGCAGAGACGAACCATCTGGAGAAAATCTTCAGGAGAATTAAAAAAATTTCTTCGTCCAGGAAGAGCACTTTCAATGATAAAACTTGAACCTCTTTTATGCCCCACTAAAAACCCAGTGGAGTTTTCTGGAAAAGAGCAGCTAACCAGTAAATGGAAATAATTCCGGACTTCATCGCTCAGGTAAACAAACATTTTTTTTATTATATCAGAAACCACGATCAGGAAAAATTTATTTTCCTGGGCTCAAATCTTAATTTTTTTGACCAAGTGAACCGGGTTCTTCTTAAGAGAGAGGGTCAGATGATCCCGATTAAAGGGAGGACCACTCGAACAGCCAGAAAAATGACAACAATCCCGGCGATTTCCAGCCAGAAGCCATATTTTATCATTTTGGGGAGAGGCACTAACCCCGAGCCGAAGATAATCGCATTGGGAGGGGTGGCCACAGGCAGGAGAAAGGCAAAACTACAAGCAATGGCTGAAGCAATAACCGGAGGAAAGGGATTGATGCCGGCGGTCTGGCTGATGGCAATCACAATGGGAATAATCATATTAGCTGAAGCCGTATTGGAAGTTACTTCCGTGAGAAGGACACTTAGGATAATAGTTATTAAGGTGATCAGGGAAAGGCTGATCGATTCGCCGGAAGGAATAAAAAAATGACCAATGGCCTTGGCCAGGCCAGTCTGGAAAATTTGCGATCCCAAAGATAAACCGCCTCCGAAGAGTAATAAAGTTCCCCAGTCAATCCGAAGAGCCTGTTTTAGGGAAAGGGTGAACTGGCCTTTTTGCCAGTTGGTGGGCAGAAAGAAAAGCAGGCTGGCTCCGATGATAGCGGCGACAGATTCTGGCAAATGATGCTCAAACCATTGATAAAGGGGAGCTTGTTTGCCCGCGATAAGAGCCACCAGACCGGGTCCAATCCACAGGGAAATAGTGACGCTGAAAGCAATAAGTACATTCCGCTGGGCTGGTGTTAAACCGGGGGCAAGCTGAAAAGTTAACTGCTTATTAGTTTGGATTTTATCTTCAATTCTCCCCCGTTTCAACTGAAGTTTCATAAAAAAATAAAGGATAAAAAACATAGGGATAAGGATGGTCAGACCTATGAGCATCCACTGGAAGAAGGTCATTTTGTAGCCAAGAAATTTGTCCATCATCCCCATAGCAATGAGGTTGGGAGGACTCCCAATCGGTGTGCCAATTCCACCAATCGAGGCGGCATAGGCGATGGTTAACAGAAAAACCAGCCCGAGGGACGAGTTGCCCTGTGATTTGGGAGAGAAATTATTAAGAGAACTGAGTAGACCGAGAACCAGGGGAAACATCATGGCCGTGGTAGCTGTATTACTCACCCAGAGCGAAAGGCCGGTGGAAACAAGGGCCACTGCCAGAAGAAGTCGTGATTTTCGGCAGGCGAGAGATTTCCGAGAAACCAAGAGAGAGGCTAATTTTCTATCCAGGCCATGAACCCGCATTGCTTCGGCCAGGATGAAACTTCCCAAGAAAAGCATAATAATGGGATGGGCGAAAGGAGCAAAGGCTTCCTTGGGGGAAGTTATCCTAAAGATGATCAAGAAAACAGGAATGAGTAAAGCGGTGATAGGAATGGGGATTGACTCAGTTACCCACCAGATAACAATGAGAGAAAAAATAGCCAGAAGATGATGAGCCGGTGGGTTGTGGGTAAGAAGGGGAGATAGAAAAACCAGCAGAAAAATAGCCGGTCCAAGAATAAAGCCAATTTTTTTGCGGATTTCCATTTTAGATTCCCGCGCTTCGGGAAGTCGAAACTTTAGTTGCCCAGACTACCAGGCTATATCCCCGCAGGAAGAAAAGGAGTTTGTCTAAGCGGGAGATTCCCCACAGGAGAGGATAGATTAGAGAATAGAGCCGGAAGGATTTTTTCTGCCGGGCGAACTCCTCATCCGACATAGGACGGATATGGCCATCACGAAGCTGGGTCTTAGTCTGAGGGGCCAAAATTTTCAAGTAGGCGAAATTGAGAAGAAGTTCAATTAACTCCGAGAAGAATTTAGAGAAGGAGGCATGCTTTTTTATCTCAAAACCCTGACGGGTTAGTTTCTCCTGGAGCTCGGCCAGGCGATAGCCTTCTCTTTTATGGCCATAGTCAGCCAGTTTGAGTCCCAGGAGAGGTCTGAGTTTATGTAGAAGAAAGAAAGGCCCTGTTTGGGGTACAGCTAGAATAAGCTGCCCTTGAGGGCCCAAAACTCTATTTATTTCGGCCAGGCAGTAGTCATCATCCTCAACATGTTCCAAATAGTCAAGACAGAGGACTGCATCAAAGGAAGCGGAATTAAAGGGAAGTTCATGGGAATCCGTTTGGACTAAATTCTCAGGAAGAAGGGAGCGGGCTGAGAGAAGATTCTGATAATCTAGGTCAGCATGAATCCAGAACCCTCCTTTTTGTTTTAAAATATAGCTGAGGAGTCCTTGAGCACAACCCAGGTCCAGAACTTTATCGGTGGGTTGGAGAGAGAGATTCTTTTCCAGCAGGACAACCTTGTCTTTTTTTTTGATGGACCGTTTAAAAAGTTGGAGTTGCCAGGTAGGTTCGGCCATGGAGATGGATTTTATCTTTTTTGAATAAAAATGTAAATGAGAGTCGTCTTCCTTGGCCTCTTGACGGAAGAGCCAAAGGTGAATAAGATGATGAACATGAAGTTTGTGACACTAGTTGTTGGACCGCTGGAGACAAACTGTTATCTGGTTTATTGCCCATCTACCAATGAGTGTTTGATTATTGATCCGGGCGCTGAACCGGAGAAAATCATTAGAACAATTAAAGAAAATAATTGGCAACCAGTAGGGATAGTCAACACTCATGGGCATATTGACCATGTGGGGGGCAATCTGGATGTCAAGAGTAAATTTGATGTGCCTTTATATATTCATCAAGCTGATCTGGCTCTTCTCCAACAGGCTCATAAGGGAGAATTGAGTTTTTTTCTCCAGGCAAGGCCTTCTCCTCCTCCGGACATAACTTTGGAGGATGGCCAGGAAATAATATTTGGCCAGACAAAATTGACCGTTATTCATACACCAGGCCACACTCCGGGCAGTGTAAGCCTGTTTGGCGATGGGCTTCTTTTTTCGGGGGATACTCTCTTTAATGGAGGGGTTGGTCGGACGGATTTGCCCGGGGGAGACTGGTCAGCCTTGAGGCAGTCCATCAAAGAGAAGATCTTAGTTCTGCCGGAAGAAACGACAGTGCTTCCCGGACATGGTCCAATGACCACTGTTGGCCGGGAGAAAAGCGATAATCCTTTCATCCTATGAAAAATAATCGTTTGCCTTCACTGGAGAAGGCACTGAAGTTATTCCTTAATTATCTCACAGTGGAAAAAGCACTCTCTTCTAACACAATTTCTGCCTATGCCGGTGACCTGGAGAAATTTCTTCATTATTTAAAGCAAAAAAAAATTTCTCTTTCCCGTGTGGGAGAAAAAGAAATTACTTTTTTTATCCGCCAGCTCAGCCGAGCTGGTCTGTCTTCCAAGTCCATAGCCCGCTCTTTGTCGTCTTTAAAGTCATTCTTCCGGTGGCTGGTGTTGGAAGGCTACCTGCGGAAGAACCCGGCCGCCAGCTTTTCGGCTCCCAAAGCCTGGAAGTCACTTCCCGAATTTTTAACCCTCGAGGAGGTGGAGAAATTATTGGCTCAACCAGCCAAAGGGACCCGCGTTGGACTCAGAGATCGGGCCCTCCTTGAGTTAATGTACGCGACTGGAATCCGGGTTTCTGAAGCAGTTAATTTAAAAACAACCGACCTTCATTTTGAAGAGGGATTTTTGATCTGTCAGGGGAAGGGCAATAAAGAGAGAATTATTCCTGTCGGCCAGACTGCCCTTTTTTATATTCGTGAGTACCTCACCCGGGTTCGGCCTCAATGGGTGAAGAAAGAGACCCCTTTGCTATTTCTCTCCTCTTGGGGTAAGGGTTTAACCCGACAGGCAGTGTGGAAAATCATCAAAAAGTATTGTCTTCAAGCCGGGATAAGGTCAAAAGTTAGTCCTCATATTCTCCGTCATTCTTTTGCCACTCATCTGCTAGAACGAGGAGCCGATCTGCGGTCGGTCCAATTAATGTTGGGGCATAGTCAAATCACCACCACTCAGATCTATACTCATGTTACGCCAGCGCGCCTCCGGCGGGTTTATGATCGATTTCATCCCCGCGCCTGAAGCTGCTGAAACTTATGAGCGTTCTTATTTCTGCTCTCTGTTAACTGCTCGTTAACTGCTCCGGCTTCTTATTTCATCCAAGCGGGCAAAAGCCACCCGCAGATGGGGGATGACGATAGAGCCTCCGACAACTAGAGCCACATTAAAAGCATCAATGATTTCTTCATCGGAATAACCTGATTCAACACAGCGGAGAAGGTGGTAGGTGACACAATCATTACACCGCAAGACCAATGAGGCCACCAGACCCAGCAGTTCTTTCACTTTGCCCGGAAGAGCTCCGTCTCGATAGGCGGCTGAATCAAGAGCAAAGAAGCGTTTTATTTCCAGATGATTGCTCCCCAGGATCCGCTGATTCATTTTATCCCGAAACTGTTTGAACTCCTCTATTTTTTGAGACATTGAGACCTCCTTTTAGACTAAATTGTCAGCTCTCTATTGTAAAAATATTTGGCTAAAATGGCCAAGAATAGAGGACAGGGATTGACAAACAAATCGAGATGAATTATTTTAACTCACTAGTTTAGAAATAAAACTCATTAGTTTAAATATAATACTTACAAGTTCTAATTTTTAAGGTGAAGAAATGAAAAATTTAAGAAAGAGAAGGCAGGAACTTCGGTATCAGCAGAATCGGAATTTTATCCTGGAAGTAGCCGAGGAAATATTTGCTCGATTTGGCTACAGCCAAACATCGATGGATCAGATTGCTCAAGAAGCCCAATTTTCCAAGGCCACTCTTTACCGTTATTTTAAAGGAAAACAGGAATTATTTTTTCATGTGATTCTTAATGCTCTTCAGGAGTTGACCTCTCAATTGGAAGTAATCAGGCGGAGAAATATTTCTCCGGAGAAAAAGATAAAGGAATGTGTAGCCTGTATCTTTCATTTTTACCAGCACAAAATGAATATCGGCCGGGCTTTTTTCCTGGAAAAAATGATTTCTCGAAAAGGGCGGAAGATAGTGCTGGAGAATCATCCTCCTCGAATCCCTCCGATTCTGCGGAAAAGATTTCAGGAAATTTCCGAAATCCTGAGTAGTATAATCCGGGAAGGTATTGAAGCCGGAGTGTTTGAGAAGGTTGATGAAGAAGACGCCAGTTTTGTCCTGGGAAGTCTAATCAGGGGCTTTGTTTTTCGGGGACCCTTGCAGCGGAAGGAGTATTCTGCCCAGCGGGCCAGCGAGCTTGTCAGTCAATATTTCCTCTTTGGGATAGCCAGAAATAGACAGGACTTGAACCCTAGGCAAGGAGATTGACCATGAAGAAAAAGATATTAATTTTGAATTTGGTTGGGTTTTTTCTGTTCTCAGTAACGACTTTGGCAGAGGAACCCTTGGTTTTGACTTTAGAAAAGAGTGTTCAATTGGCTTTGATTAAAAACCCTCAACAACAAGCTGCTCAAGAAAGACTCAAAGCGGCTCAGTCCATGGTCAGGGAAGCAGCAGCCCAGTTTTTTCCTTCTTTAAATGCCCAGGGAATGCACACCTTGGATGAGAAAGCAATGGAATTGGAGTTTCCTTCCTTAGTTCCTGGACTACCCCCTCGGCGAGTGGAAATCGATTTTACCCGGGATTATCAATTTTCTATTTCATTAAATTTGCCTCTTTTCACCAGTGGCCGATTAACCTCAAATTTTAAACAGGCCCAGTATAACTTGAAAGCTACTAAAGAATCGGTTCGTCAAACAAGGCAGGAGACTATTTATAATACCAAACGAGCTTTTTACGGGTATTTACTGGCCAAAGAGTTTGTTCAGGTGGCCGAGGAAGCTGTAGTCGTAGCCCAAAAGCATTATCAAAAGGTGAAAGCTCTGTATGAAGTTGGTCTTGCTTCAAAATTTGATTTACTCCGTTCGGAAGTCCAACTGGCTAATCTCAAACCACAGCTTATTAGGGCCAGGAATAATTTAAAAATTGCTGAACTAAGTCTGAAAACGATTTTAGGGTTGGATTTGAAAACCCCCATCCAGATTAAGGGAGAACTAAGATATCGCCCCTTTAAAGTTGATGAAGAAGAGTGCTTTCGGCAAGCCCTCCAGAACCGACCTGAGTTGTTGCAATTAAATTTTCAGAAACAGAGAACAGCAGAGATGGTCAAATTAGCCCGAGCCTCCGGTCTGCCCACAGTGGCCGTGGCTGGAAATTTTAATTATTGGGCGGATCGATTTAATTTTAAAAAGGATACCTGGTCGAATTATTACTCGGTCAATCTAGTGGTGACTATTCCTTTATTTAACGGTTTTGCCACCTCAGCTCGAGTAGCTCAGTCGAAAGCCGTGTTGCGGGAGCTGGAAAAAACGAGAGAAGGATTGATCAACATGATCAGGTTTGAAGTTTCCCAGGCATTGCTTCGCCTGAAGGANGCCGAAGAGTCTCTTCTTTCGCAGGAAAAAAATGTTGAACAGGCCCAGGAGAGTTTACGAATAGCTGAGTTGAATTATGCTGAGGGACTGGCCACTACCCTGGATGTCAGCTCAGCCCAGGCAGCCCTCTCTCAGGCAAAAACAAATTATTCCCAGGCTTTATATGATTATGTCATGGCCCAAGCAGCCTTAGAAAAGGCNATAGGTGTTTCGCTGGGAGGAAAGTAATGAGAAGAAATAACCAAGAAAGGTTGGTGAATATTAAGGAGGTTGGTATGAAGGCAAGGTTAGTCCTCATGGTAGGTGCTATTTTAATTTTGATTGTGTTTTTGAGTAGTTGTCGCCAGTCGGTGCCTGAAAAGCCACTGTCTCAGAGTGAGAAAGCTCCCAACCCGGTTAAGGTAATCAAAGTTATTCGGGAAAATATTGCGGAGAAAATTGCCTACACCGGAGTAATTGAAGCCTGGCGGCAGGTTAATGTCACTCCNGAAATTGCTGGCAAAATAGCCCNGATTTATGTCAACGAAGGTGATTTTGTCCGGAAAGGACAATTATTGGCTGAACTGGACACTCGGACGTTAGAACTCCAATTTAAACAGGCAGAGGCGGGCCTGGCGGTAGCTCAGGCAAATTGGGAAGATGCCCTGCGTAATCTGGAGAGGATGNAGAGGTTGGTGGCTGAAAAGGCGGTCTCCAAACAACAATATGAGAAGATAAAGTTGGCCTATGAAGCGGCGGATGCCCAATTACGGCAAGCTCAAGCAGCCTTGAATCTTGTTCGTCACAGCCTTGAAGTATCTCGGATGAGGGCTCCTTTTTCGGGTGTAGTTGCCTCTCGGAATGCTGAAGTGGGGGATGTTATCAATCCGATGATGGGGGGCTTTGCTCCCAATGCCGGCGTGTTGACGCTGGTCGATTATTCGAAAGTCAAAGTCAAGATTGATGTCTCCCAAGATGATATCATCAGGATAACAAGGAAACAAAAAGCATTAATTCGGGTTGATACTTACCCGAATCGAATCTTTGAGGGAGAGGTGGCCGTAGTGAATCAAACCGCTGATCCTCTAGGCAANAAGTTCAGAGTAGAGATTTGGGTCCCCAACCCCCAATTTTTATTAAAGCCCAATACTTTTGGTCAGGTTATTATTGAAGTCAACCCCCGTCCGGAAGCGGTAGTAGTTCCTCAAAGGGCTATTATCGAAGATAAATACGTNTTCGTGGTGGAGGACGGAGTAGCTCACAAAAGAGAAGTAAAACTGGGCCTCCAGAATTCAGCTAAAGTCGAAATCATTAGTGGACTCCAGCCGGGCGAGTTAGTGGTAGTTGAAGGAAATTCCGGGCTTACTGATGGAGCGAAAGTCAAGATTGAAGGAGAATAACGATGAAAATCCCAGAGTATTCGGTTAATCGCAAAGTAACCACGGCCATGCTGGCCATGATTCTTGTCGTCCTGGGATTTATTTCCTTTACACGATTAGGGCTTGATTTTTTCCCTGACCTTGAATTTCCGACAGTTTCAGTGGTCACCACATATTCCGGGGCCTCTCCTGAGGATATTGAAAATACCATTACCCGTCCCTTAGAGCAGGTAATTAATACGGTGGCCAATGTCAAAAAAGTTAATTCCATAACTTCCGAAGGGGTCTCGGTCATTATGGTGGAATTTGAATGGGGGACCAATCTTGATTTTGCCGCTCAGGATGTTCGAGAGCAGTTAAGTCAATTCCGGAGTTTCTTACCTGAAGAAGCGGGGGATCCCCTGGTAGTTAAATTCAATATTTCTCAATTTCCGATAATTTTCTACGGTATAACCGGTAACAGACCGACTTTCGAATTAAAGAATCTCATCGAAGATGAAGTGGCCAGGCGCTTGGAAAGGATTGAAGGCGTGGCTTCAGCTCTGGTGGTTTCCATGGATGAGCGAGAAATCCTGGTGGAGATTGATCAATCAGCTCTTGAAGCCTACCATCTCTCTGTTGACCAGATTATCGCCGCTTTGCGGATGGAAAATTTAAATTTACCAGGCGGGCGGATTATTGAAAGACAGACAGAATTCCTGGTGCGGACCGTAGGAGAATTTCAGACTCTGGATGATATTCGACAGGTTATTNTCGGCTTGACTTCCACAGGAGCTCCAATTTATCTGCGGGATGTAGCTGCTGTCAGGGATACTCTCAAAGATTTTCGTTATAAAGCTCGCATTCAGGGCCAGAAAGGTGTTTTCTTGTTTATCAGTAAAAGATCAGGGGCGAATACAGTGATTACGACCAAAGCCGTTAAAGCGGAGTTGGCCAAAATAAGAGAGAATCTCCCCCCCGATATTGAATTTTACATCGCTATGGACCAGTCGGACATGATTCAAAAAGTAATCAACCGGACCGCCAATAATGCCTTGGTCGGTGGGATTCTGGCGATGATTTTCATTCTGGTTTTCTTGCGGAATTGGCGACCAACAGTCACTATCTTCCTTGCTATTCCTTTATCAATTATTACCACTTTTATAGCTTTCTATCTGGCTGGATACACTATTAACCTGATGACGCTGGGCGGTCTGGCTCTGGGCATAGGGATGTTGGTCGATAATGCGGTGGTGGTTATTGAAAACATTTTCCGTCATCTGGAAGAAGGGGAAGATCGCAACAAAGCAGCCAAATTAGGTGCTTCCGAAGTAGGCATGGCTATTACAGCCTCGACCTTAACCACCATCGCTGTCTTTTTTCCCATGGTCTTTGCCCAGGGGATAACCGGTCAACTGACCCGCGGGTTAGCTCTGGCGATTGCATTTTCCCTTATTTCCTCACTTTTTGTGGCTTTGACTGTGGTTCCGATGGTGGCTTCATTGTTATTTAAAGCCAACCAGAATGAAATAGATAAAACCAATCGGGCCGGGAAAAAGCCCAAACAAGTCCAACGGATGAGAGAATTTTACCGTCAGATACTCTTAAAGACTCTGCGCCGCCGCCGCTGGGTTCTGGTAGGCGTTTTTGGCTTGTTTATTCTCTCTCTGGGAATTATTCCTTTTATGGGAACTGAATTTATGCCGCCGATGGACCGCTCGATGATTGTTCTCTCGGTAAAGTTACCNGTGGGCAGTACGCTAGAGGAAACAGATCGAGTTGTCCGGATGGTAGAGAAACTAATGTCCCAAGAACCAGATGTGGAAATTATCACTGCCCAGACCGGTTCTCAAGTTGAGGATAATCCCACCGAAGCCGCCGGTCAGTTTAACCCCACCGGGCCTAATGAGGGGATTATCTGGGCAGTGTTGGTGGATAAAGAAAAGCGGTCTCTCTCTGACCTTGAACTTACAGAGAAAATACGCTCAAAATTACCTCCCTTAAAAGGGGTCAAATTTGAGATGATAGATCTGGGCCAGATGTTCATGGGTGGAGCACAAAATCCAGTGGAAATTAAGATTTTCGGCCAGGAAATACCCGTTCTTAAAGAGATAGCCGAGACTATTGTTTCCCGAATTAAGAATGTGGAAGGACTGCGTGATTTGAAGCATTCTTTGTCTGAGGCTAAACCGGAATATCATATCCGGATCAATCGAGATGAAGCTTCTCGGTTGGGTCTTAAAGTTAGCCAAATTGCGCAAACAATTCAAACAGCCGCGCTGGGAAGAATAGCAACTCGTTACCGGGAGGGCAATCAGGAGTACGATATCCGGGTAAGATTTAAAGAAGAGTACCGGGATACTCTGGAAGATATTCTGAAGACGCCAATTTTAACACCGACAGGCCAGATGGTAAGAGTAAACCAAGTGGCCTGGGTGGAAAGAGGTGAAGGACCGATTCAAATCACCCGGGAAAATCAAGCTCGAGAGGTCAAGGTGACCGCTAATATTGCTGGCCGAGATCTGGGCAGCGTTATCCGGGATATTAGAGCAAGACTCAAAGATTTAGAGGAGAGCCTTCCCCAGGGATATTTCATTGAATATGGGGGTCAGTACGAGGAAATGCAGGATGCTTTTATGATTATGGCCGGTGCTTTTCTCCTGGCTATTTTGCTGGTTTATATGATCATGGCTTCTCAGTTCGAGTCATTTTTGCATCCCTTTGTCATTATGTTTACTGTACCTTTGTCCTTAATTGGAGTGATTCTGGCGCTGTTAATAGCCGGTAAGCCGGTTAACCTGCCTGTCCTGATCGGTTTTGTTATGCTGGCCGGAATTGCGGTGAATAATGGGATTGTTATGGTCGATTATATAAATCAATTGAAGAGACGGGGAGTTGAGGCAAGAGAGGCGATTCTCCAGGGGTGTGCTGTTCGCCTACGACCAGTATTAATTACAGCCTTAACTACTATCCTGGGGATGTTGCCGATGGCTATTTCTACTTCCGAGGGGGCCTCTTTTCGCTCTCCTATGGCGATTACAGTTATGGGTGGATTGACGGCCACCACCTTCTTGACGCTGTTTGTTATTCCGGCTATCTACAGTCTGGTCACCAAGGTTAAATTTAAATAATAGAAGACTGTGATTTATGGTTTAAACCTTAAGAAAGCACCAATATTGCCGTATTCCTGGAGTTGAGTCGGCGGATTGATGTGTTTAACCTCACAGTTTTTATTCATAGCCATTTCAATAGCCTCATCGATGACATCAACCTGTGGCTGAGTGTGAATTTTACATCCTGGACAGATTTCATAAGAAGCATAGAGAAAGTGACACTTAGGACACATGTAACCGGGTTGGGAAAAGTACCTGGTTACCAGCAGAATTTGCACAGCTGAACGGTTAAGGTAGTCAAGGGTTGAGTCAAGTCCAGAGATAGCCAGGCCATCTTTTTTGAGCTCCGAAATCAATCTTTTTACCAGCGATTCCTTTTCCTGTTCTTTCAAGAGTTTTTCCAGCTTTGAGACTGCGGTCAGAATTTTATCGGGATTATCAGCTGGTGAGACTTTAATCTGTCCTTTGAGTCGTTGCTGGAGATAAGGATGGAGATGTTCTTTAAAATAAGGCAGATATTCTTCTTTACATCCCAGAAAGAACCACTCAAATTGATTTTTTTTGAATAGATTAAAGGTGGTTTGTCCACAATTTTTAAAATATTCATGAAGGTGGGTTTCAATATGGCGTTCGATTCGTTTGGACTCATATCCTTCCCAGCCCCCTTCTCTCACTTTGGGCGGCACTTCACCTTTAATTGTTTCAATAAGTTTAATGTCATCCATGAAGACTTCATAAAATTTGGCTTCTTTCCTGTCGAGAACAAGTGTGCCAATTTTTTTGTGTTCGTCTAGAATTGCCGAGAGGGGGCGTACATAAGCGTTGCGGTCAAAAACAATTCTGTTGCGAGGGGGATCAGGCAGAATAAACTCCTGCCAGAAATTCTCCCGAGCACAGGAGAAGACAGCTAATCCAGGGTGTTTGTAGGATCTCAGGTTTTGAAATAAATATTCCTCTATTTTTCTTAAATCTTCCCGCAGGGCCTCTTTTTTCTCTTTGCTCAGGGGGAGATGTTTCAACTGGTCTTCGGCCCGGCTTATTAAATTTTTTAAGCGCAGCTTTATTTCTTTATAATTTTGATGACTTTTATCGGTGTCAAAATAGGCGGAGGTGATAAAGAACCGGGGACTTCTATAGAGAGCCAGCTCGCTGATTTGGGCTTGATTTAATAGTTTCATTGAACCTCCTTTATTTTATTTTTGGGTTGGAATGAAGGGGTAAGAATTAGTTGATGAAAAGCCACGCACTTTAAAAATAATTTGCTAGCCGGGGCTTGTCAAGAAAAGGGGCTAAATTTTTAGCAATTAAGAAAAAGTTAACCCTGCCCTGGCTTAAATTTACCAGTTCTTAGCTCTGAAAATAAGGATGTGTCTTAAGTCGGGGAGACTCTTTACATATTAAAGAGATAAAATTATAATTAATTTCCTGGTATAAGCGTGCGGAAGTGGCGGAATTGGTAGACGCGTAAGCCTCAGGAGTTTATGGTCAAGACGACCGTGTGGGTTCGAGTCCCACCTTCCGCACTTTTTTTTATCCTGGATGACCAAAAAGAAAAATATTCTCCTGATCAATCCCTGGATCTACGATTTTACAGCTTATGATTTCTGGTTGAGGCCTCTGGGGCTTCTTTGTCTGGCTTCTCTCTTGAAGAATAATCTTGATTGTGAGGTGTTTTTCCTCGATTGTCTGGACCGCTTTCATCCTGCTCTCCCCCACCCTCCCCAGGTCAAAGAAGATGGCCGGGGACCCTTTCCCAAGGAAGAGGTTGTAAAACCTGCGGTGATCAAGGATATCCCGCGGAAATTTTCCCGATATGGTTTACCACCGGCTATTGTTAGAGAAGAGCTGAGACGGCTTCCTCGACCAGATGTGGTTATGATTAGTTGTGTCATGACTTATTGGTACCCCGGTGTCCAAGCGATTGTCGAGTTGGTTCGTCGTGAGATTGGTTCAGTCCCTGTAGTGTTGGGAGGAGTATATGCCACTCTTCTACCCGAGCACGCCCGGCGATACTCTGGAGCAGATATAGTTGTTGAGGGGCCGGCAGAATTAAGATTGGGGGAACTTTGGGAACAACTCTGGGGAGAAAGGATTGATTTGCCGGGGGGAAGAGCCGGAGAAAGTGATTTTTGTTTCCCTAATTACTCATTGTTGAGGAATAAAGATGTTCTTCCCCTAGAAACTTCTCGAGGATGCCCTTTTCATTGTTCCTTTTGTGCCAGCCGGAAATTGAATCCAATTTTTCGACAGAAGAATGTTGACGAGGTTGTCGATTTTATTGAATTGAATCGGGAAAATTTTAGCAGCCGCCATTTTGTCTTTTACGATGATGCTCTCCTGGTGAATAAAGACCAGCACCTCAAAATAATTCTCCAAGAAATAATTCGGCGACAGTTGAAGGTTTCTTTTCATACTCCTAATGGACTGCATGTCCGGGAGATTGATGAAGAATTAGCCCGTCTTTTTTATCAGGCTGACTTTCGTTCTCTTTTTTTGAGTCAGGAATCGTTTGATAAGGCCGTCCTTCGACGTTGCTCGCGGAAATCATCTCCTGACTCCCTGAGGAAAGCTTTGTTGTTATTAAAGAAAGCGGGATACCGACCTCAAGAGATAAATGTCTATCTTCTGGTCGGGTTGCCTAACCAGGAAGCTGACAGTGTCCGTCAGAGTATCCTTGAAGTGAAAAAATTGGGAGCGCGGCCCCGACTGGCTTTCTTTTCCCCAGTTCCGGGGACAGAAGAATGGGCCACTTTAGTCCGGACAGGGAAACTGAACAAAGATAGTGATCCCCTTCTTCACAACAAAACTCTTTTTCCTTATCTTTGGAGTAATATCTCTCCTGAGGAGTTAAATGAGTTGAAGCACCTGGCTCTCCACACCGCTTAAAAAATTTTCTTTTTAAATTTCCAAAATGAGAGCTCCTCTTTGCTCGTCTATTGAGTTAAGAAAATTAGAGATAAGGATTGTTTTAGCTGATTCTCTTCTTCTTGCCCGAGGTCGAAATGAAGTGCCTGTCTTCCCTTTTATCTGAATACCTTCATGGCGAAAAAGTATTTTTTCCAAAGGAAGAAGATTGATGTATAATTAAAAATATGAAGAAAAGAGAAGGATTAATCTTGAAGGAGGGCTCCCAGTGAAGAAATTCCTTGTCCCGCTGATCACTCTGCTTGTTTTATTTTCCTTTGGAACATTGTTGGCTCAGACCAAAATTAAAGCAAAAGACTTACCGGAACGGTACCGGAAGTGGCTGGAAGAAGAGGTTGTTTATATTATTACCCCGGTGGAAAAGGAAGTATTTCTTCAGCTGCAAACCGATCGAGAGCGTGATTTATTCATCGAAGCCTTCTGGAGACATCGAGATCCCACCCCCGGCACTCTGGAAAATGAGTTTAAAAAAGAACATTATCGTCGCATAAATTATGCCAATCATTTTTTCGGGCGGGGTATTCCTAAACCAGGCTGGAAAACTGACCGGGGCCGGGTCTATATCATCCTTGGAGAACCAAATGATATTACTCGTTTTGAAGGTAAAACCCAAGTTTATCCCACAGAAGTCTGGTTTTATCAAGGAAAAACCAAGTTAGGTTTACCCCCCGGTTTTTATGTTGTTTTCTTTCAAGAAGGAGGTACCGGTGAGTATAGGCTTTACAGCCCCTTGAAGGACGGACCGATGGCCCTGCTCACTTCCTATTATGGAGACCCCGTTGATTATATGGCCGCTTATGAAAGATTAAGAGAGTTTGCTCCCGAGCTGGCTGATATTTCTTTAAATCTTATCCCTGGAGAGAGGGCAATGATTGCTGGTCGTCCCTCCATGTCTTCCGATGTTCTTCTTCAACAGATAGAAATGGCCCCCTTAAAAGCAGTTGAAGAGAAATATGCCCGCAAATTCCTCGAGTATAAAGATATAGTTGAAGTTGAATACTCGACCAATTATATTGATTGCGATGCGGTGATTAAAATTTTTCAAGCTCCGACAGGATTAGCTTTTATTCATTATGCGATTGAACCGGAGAGATTATCAGTCAATCAATACCAGAGGAAATTTTATACTACTCTTAGATTGAATGGAACAGTGACCAATTCCCAAGGCAAACAGGTCTATCAATTTGAAAAAAATATTCAACTGGAGTTTAGCGAAGAGCAAATGTCTCAGATTAGTCGCCGTCCTTTAAGTATTAGAGATATGTTTCCTCTAATTCCTGGAGAATTTAAACTTTCTATTCTTTTGAAGAATGAGGTATCGAAAGAATTTACTTCGGTGGAAGCCACGATTTCTATCCCCCCGCCAGGTAAACAGGTGAGGCTTTCGCCCTTAATTCTGGCGTATGATGCCCAACCAAAGGCAACCCCTCAAGGCCGACTCCGTCCTTTTTATTTAAGCGGCCAGCAGCTTTATTTTCAGGGAAATCGAGTTTTTCTCCAGGATGACACCCTTTATCTTGGATTTCAGGTGGAGGGAATAACTCCTAAGGTGGCCCAGGCAGGAGAGATTGAGATTAAATTTCTAAAGGGCGAAGANGAATTCAAAAGTCAAAAAGTGAAACTGGCTCCTCTGGGTAAAAATCTGGAGGATTTTGTTCTCACCTTTCCCCTTAAAGATTTTCCACCGGCTCATTATTTCGTGGAGGTCACTCTGCTTTTACAAGGGCAGGAATTAGTCTCGGCCACTGATGAATTTGATATAACCTATTCTACCGCTATTCCTCGCCCCTGGGTCTATGCTAAATTACTTCCTCCCCCAACCGATGTTATTTTTGACTATCTCATAGGAAGCCAATATTTGAAAAACGGACAACCGGAGCAGGCTAAGAGTCATCTGGAAAAAGCCTATCGCCATCGTCCTGGAAATATGAATTATGCTTTAGGTCTGGCGCAGGCAGACTGGATATTGGGAGAGGTGGCCCAAATTCCTGAACTTCTGACTCCCTTTGTTGAACAGCCCAAGGTTACCTATGAAGTCCTGGATTTATTAGGAAGAAGCTGGCAGCGTTTGGGTAAGTGGAACAAAGCGATAGAAATTTTTGATCGAGCGGTAGAGCAATTTGGGACCAATCCCAGTTTGCTGAATGCTCTGGGTGACTGTTATTTTGCTCTGGGCCGGCGGGAAGAAGCCAGAGTGGTTTGGAAGAAATCATTGGAATTAAACCCTGAGCAGCCAGAGATAAAGAAAAAACTGGAATCTTTGAAGGAGAAGTAATGATTCTGGTCAAGAAAAAAATTTGGCTAATGGGCCTAGGTTTAAGTTTAATTATTTTTTTCTTAATTGGGGTTTTAAGTAGCTGCCATTATTATCGGTTGGAGAAAAAGCTTGACCCTGAGGATGCCGAATTTCTGTCCAAAGTCCGCTATATCATTACCAAACAAGAAGAACATCTATTTCTCGATTTACCCAAGGAAGAGAGGAAGAAATTCGTCGAGGATTTCTGGAAACGTCGCGATCCTGATCCCACTACAGAAGAAAATGAGTTTAAGATGGAATATTTTAATCGGATTGAACGAGCTAATGAACTCTTTGTCAGTGAAGGAAGACCGGGCTGGTTGACTGATCGGGGACGGATCTTTATTCTTTTTGGCCCGCCCACTGACCGCATGACTTATCCTATGGGCTATGGTCCAAGTGGACCCTGTCAAGAGATCTGGTATTATGGCGGTTTTCCAGTAGTTTTTCTGGATGAGTTTTGTAATGGAACTTACCGTCTGGTCACCTATGATTTAACCCCATTACGCTCTATAAATCTCATGTATATGCACGAGTTGAGCCTGGCTCAGTCCCGATTTCAACAAACGATTCGAGGCGATAGTCGAATATTTGACTTTAAATGGCGAGTAAAAAAAGAAGTTCGAAAAGATAATTCCGTTGAGGGATTAGTGTGGGTGTCTATTCCTTACACATCTTTTTGGTTTAAAGAAGAGGAAAATGAACTAATCACGGCGGTGAATCTGCGGTTAGAGCTCCGGGAGGCCAAGGGTCAAATAGTCTGGCAGCACGAAGAATCTTATCCGGTAAAAACTACCGAAGAAGAGTTGTCAAAGTTAAGAGGCGAGGCGTTTGTAATTAAAGTGCCTTTTAAACTTAAGCCAGAAGAAGCCCGTTATTTTACTCGGAATCCAGGGAAAATTTATGCCCTTTTGAGAGAAGAAACAAGTGGCGAAAGTTTACGTAAGGTTCTCGAGTTCANATTGTGAATTACTCCGGGTAAAAATATTTAGAGAATAAAGAAGAAAGAAGATGATTTTCGTCAGAGATTAAACTGGGGGGGTAGGACATGATTAGAAAAACACAAGTGTTAACTTTTATTATTGGGTGGCTGGTGGCCTTGATGGGTCCTCTTTTCGCTCAGGCTTACCTGGAAGAAGTCAGAGCTTGTCATCTTTTACAGGATGGGAAGCCAGAAGATGCCCTGAAAATTCTGGAGACGAAACTGAAACGCTATCCAAATAACTTTGACTGTCATCTTTACAAAGGGATGGCGCTTTATTTTTTAGGAAATAAAGAGGAAGCCTTTAAAGTCTTAAATAAGGTCGAGTTTGAAACGGAAAAACTGGCTAAAGCCAGGGCCACGCTGGAAGCCGGCAAACGACTTCAGGAATTTTCCCAGGAAGACCTGTATCTGGCCCANCGGGGAGGCGTGGTCTTTTCCAAAGAAAGGAAGGGTTTATTAAAGTATGCCTTAGGAATTTTATACAAAGAGAAGCGAGAATTTAAAAACGCCCGCAAACGGCTGGAAGAAGCCCTGAAAGTTAATTATTTTCCNCAGGAAGTTCGCCGCCAGCTAGGGTTAATAAATTGTTTTTTAAAGGATTACAAGGCGGCGGAAAAAGTATTGCAGCCTCTCTTTTCCGGTGAAGACACGAGAATCGAATTTTTGCAGGGCTATATTTTTTATTATCGAGGGAAGGTGGAGANGGCTCGCCAGATATTTGAAAAACTTTCACCGGAACTGGCTCTGGCCCGCAAGAACCTGGCCTGTCTGCTTTACAATGAACAGAAATATCAGGAATCATTGTCTTTCTGGGAGGNTCTGCTTGGTGAGAATCCTCAGGATGTCCAGGCCAAAAGAAATCAGGCGAGATGTTATTTTCATCTAGGAGAGAAAGACAAGGCCCAACAGATTTTTGATGACCTGGGTTTAAAGATTAAAATTGAGAAATACTCTCCGAAAAGGATTCCTCTTCTTTTGGAAGATTTATTCACCCAGCCCCAATTTGATTTTTTGTGTGATATAAAAAAGTAGATTCTTCTGGTTTTCTCCTATCGAAAATAGCCTATCCCTCGTCCTACCTTTATCTTTATCTTAAGCCAATATCTTAAGCCAAGATGGTGGTGAATTTTTTAGAATAAGAGGCGATTAAAAGGCTATAGCCAGAAGCAGGGGCCTTTTTCCATTGCCAGGAAAGAGCCCCCCAGTTTCCGATCCTCGTTGAAACCCAGATTCACACAAAGTTTGGTCACCATCGGGGTAAAACCCTAATATTTTCCTGATTTACAAGTAGCTGAGAGGCTATGAAGATTTACGAGGAAAATAATAATAAGAGGAATTGATAATTATCTCATTATTTAAACAGAGATCATCTGCTATGTAGCCAGAAGACCGGGAAGGAANAAAGGATATATACATCTAATTGATTGAATTTCTGGAAGTTGTGGGTTAAAATATAAATGGGAATCATGGAGGATTGAGATGAGAATTAAAAAATTAACTGTCTTAATTATTAGCTTATCCTTGATTTTTCTCTTTAATAGTTGGGCCCAACAGGGAAGAGGTCGGGGCCGCATTCATGGAACGGTTAAGGATGATGCGGGTAATCCCCTTGAAGGAGTTAAAATAGTGGCCCAACATCTTAAGTATAATACTACCTTTGAGTCAAAATCGGATAAGAAAGGTAACTGGGCGATAGCCGGGCTGGGTACAGGATATTTCCGGATTACGGCCACTAAAGAAGGGTATGCTCCTGTCTACCATGAGATGCGAGTCAGTCAATTCTCCCGGAATAATCCGCCTATTCATTTTACCTTGAAAAAAGTCCAGGTGCGGGCTTTAGATACTCCGGCGATTGAAGATGAAGCTTCGGTGGCTATTTTTGAGGAGGGAAATAATTTATTTGATCAGGGTGACTACCAGGGAGCTATCACGAAGTTTGAAGAATTTCTGGCAAAGAATCCCTCTCTTTACCATGTTCATGTCAACCTGGGGAATTGTTACCGAGAGATGGGCGAGTATGATAAAGCTTTAGAACACTACCAGATTGTCCTGGATAAAGTGAAAGAAAGCAGCGGAAGTTATGAAGGCAACGAAGTCGCGGCGCGGGCAATGGCTAGCATGGGACATGTTTATATTAAGAAGGGCGATTTAAGCCAGGCCAGGGGGTACCTAAAGCAAGCGGTCGATATTTTTCCTCAAGATGAGACACTGGCCTTTAATGTCGCTGAAATATATTTTAAAGAACGGGAGATTGACGAGGCGATTAAATATTATAAAGTAGCGATCAAGATAAAACCAGATTGGGCTCCGCCTTACCGGCAGATCGGTTATGCTTATTTGAACAAGGGTGACTATCGGAATGCGGTGGATAACTTAAAAAAATTCGTTCAACTGGCTCCTGATGATCCTCAGGCGGCAACTATCCGCAATCTTATTCCCAAACTGGAAGAACTCATTAAGAAATAATAAAGTAGATTAGATAAATTATTTGTTCCTCCCCAAAGAAAGAGAAATGTCTTCATATTTTCGGTGTGGGGTATTCAAGAAGATATTGTAAGGAGCTTGCGGAGGCGTTTACCTCGAACTTTGTCGGTGACACTGATGTAAATAAACTGACTCTTCGGGGGGAGATCCAGCGACCAATCTCGATGAATGGTCACCTGATTGGCAATATTGCTTTTCAATCGCTCTAAAGAAAGAGAATCATTGATTTCTTCTTCTTGACGGGTAATGATGTTTTTTTGAGCATCTCGAATTTCAATCACCACCAGCAGAGAATAATTATAGTTCTGGCCATCTTTTTTATAATCAAGACGAGCAAAAGGAATGTCCACACTTACTAGGGCGATAGGTNCTTCATCCGTGGAAGAGATTTCAGCGGCTACATTGTAATCAAATATAACCAGCTCACCGACATGTTTTTCATCCATGGCAATTTCACCGACCCATTGATATTTAGCCAAGTTGGGCGGATCCCATTCGGGAGAAACCATGGAAAAAGGAGTGATTTCTAATTTTGTCTGTAATTTATAATCGCCGGTACCATAGTAGTCCACAAACACCAGACGCAGGGGGCCAGCAAAGTATCCTGTATAATTATCATAAACCCAGATTTCCGTGGCACGTTCGGTTATTGTTCCTGTCTCTAGGGGATTGGCTTTAACGAATTTATTCTGCTCATAAGGCACATCACCCATTGATTTACTAATGATATTTGTTGGCGGGCCTAGAAGGATATATATTCGACCCCGGTCAGTTTTCCACCCGGGTTTTCCTACTTTAAAGGCTTTATCAGCGATNGCTAAGCGGGTATAAAAAGTCTGACGAAATTCATTTTCTGGAGTGGAAGGGTCAGGGTCTCGCCGGGCCCAAAAATCACGAATGAATTCACCTCGGTCTTCTGGAGGCATTTCCCGGAAAATCTTCTCCTCAACAGGCATGATAATGTAACTAACATAATCCAGAAATTTTTGGCTTAAAGGGTCCAGTTCTAACTTTTTAGGGCCAGTGGAAATACAGGTTATGGTTAATAAAATCCAAGTGATAATCGCTGTCAGAGAAACCCACCTCATTGTTCTTCTCATTTTGGCCTCCAGATAGATTATAAATATTTATGCTGGAAATGGCTAATCAGCGCGCAAATTCTCTACTACGAGAGGAGGATTGGTTTTTGCTTTTAATATATGAGCCCCTTAAGCCTCGCCTAGGAATAAAAAAAAAGGGGGCTCCCGTGAGCCCCCTTTTTAACAGCTCTAACTTAGAAGGTGAACCGCAAGCTGACTTTGACCACGCGGTTGCCAAACGCGCCGGTTACTGAGCCGTAGGTACCAAAACGCTCGAAGGTGGGGTTATTAGGATCACTGTAATCGATATAACCACCGGGGTTGGAAGAAATTGAATAGCCGCTGCGACCAAGAGCATTGAGGATGTCGAGATAACCACCTACCATCACACTCTCAGTCAGACGGAAACGTTTTTCCAGCCGCAGGTCCAGAGTGGTTACCGGAGCATTTCTTCTGGTGCCGATGGGTTCAGTCCGCACAGTGTAAGTATCACCAGGATATTTATAGATGGGATCTTCAGGGATGTAAACAGTCACTGTTCTGGCCCAGGGAGAACCGGAAATATGACGGAAGTATCCACTTAAGACAAAGTCATAGGGGAGGAGGACGGTGCTCTGGATCTTGATGTTGATCGGACGGTCATAATCGAGTCGACCATCAGAGTAAACGAATGAGTTGGGTGTGTCGAAGTATCCGGAGGCACCGTAGGAAGAACCATAACTTCCGCCGATATTACCGGTGGCTTTCGACCAGACNATGGAGCCCAGCAACTGCCAGCGGTTGGACATCCGTTTGTTGACGATCAATTGGAGAGCAACATACTTACGGTAGCCTTCTTTGACATTCATCAGGTAGTAATGCATGGCCGGAGCATTGGCCAGCTCAGCATAGAGATAGGAAGTTTTATCATCGCCGGTGCCAAAGATGCCGTCGTCGCCAGGATCGATAAATTCAAACTTTTTCCAGTAAGGACTATCGGGTGAATAACCCTTCCAGGCTTCATCTTTGCCCAGACCGTAGTCATTGACGTCTTCGAAAATCCGCTGTTTCTTCTTGTACATGAAGTTGACGGTCACGCTCAAGTCCTTCATCACTTCGCGCTCGATACCGATGGTGAATTCGTCGGTATAAGGAGCCTTAGCGCTAGTATCTAGCTCATCTTCGAGTTTAAAGGTTGTGGGATCGGGGGGCAGATAGCGAACGGTATAAGTGTCAGCCAGGTCAGGAATCTGGTTATAGTTGTTGTCGTACCAATACCAGCTTCCTGTGGTAGGATAGTTGGGGTTAGCCAGCGAGTAGTACTGGATCATTAGATATTCGTAGTACCGGGAGTAAGAACCTTTGAGAGCAGTTTTCCCGTCACCAAAGAGGTCGTAGGTGAAGCCAAGGCGGGGAGAGATATTCGTCCAGGTCAGACACTTGAATTCAGGCAGATCGTACTCGCCGAACTGCGGNCCACCAATAACAGCCAGGATACCGTAGGGATCAGCCGTAGCTCCTTTGTGCTGGGGTGGGAATTTACCGGTGCTGGTATCAAAACGGGCACCGAGATTGAGGGTTAGCCGATCTTTAATGGTCAGGCTGTCCTGNATGAAAGTCCCGAAACGGGTCATGGTATTTTCCTGGACGGAACTACCGGCTTCTGGACCGCAGATGTAAGCATAGATCCGGGAGCGATTGGGAGCGGTGGAAGTAGGATAGGAGTAGATATTGCCTTTGTAATACCAGATATAGAAGGGATTTTGCCGCCACCAATCCCAGTTACCGCTGGTGGCTTCGTATTCGATACCGAACTTGATTTCGTGGGAAGCGCCCAGCAGATCATCGTGGAACATGGTGGCTGTGATTGAGGGATTGAACCGTTTTCTTAAGTAAGTTTCTTCAAAGCGAGGATTGTTTCGGTAAATACCCCAGTAGCGGTCACGATTCCGGGGAGCATCCTTAATGGCGTATTCACTGTAAGGCAGAGGGAACCAACGGCGGATGAAGCCCAAACGGAAATCCATGAAGAAATTCTGGTTGATAACCCAGTTCAACTGCGTGGAGAAAGTATGACCGGTTTCACCATCCCATTTGGTGGTGGCTGTTTTATCCAGGTAGTTCTGGATACGGTTGGTGTAGAAGTCTTCGGTAATGGTGGTCAAGTTGTAGGTGGTCATCAAGCGGAGATTAGAAGCCAGCTGAAAAGTAAACTTACCAAAGAAGTTGCCTTCCTTATGGGGAGCTGAATCGAGGGTATAGACTCGTTTGCCCTGAGCGATCGTATCATCCCAGATAACATGGTTAAAGTCTCTTTCCCAGGTGAAGTACCGGCCATTAGTGAAGAACCAGATGCGGTCCTTAATGATGGGACCTCCGATGTAAAGGGAAAAGTCTTTCCAGGAATTCCAGCCAGTCGGTTTGGTTAAGCCGACTGCTTTCAAATCCTCTTCACTGAGGAGGCTGACCTGCATGTCCTTGTTGTAGAACTCCACTGTCGCCCCACCATGGAACTCATTTCCGCCGGATTTAGTAACGATGTTGATGAAACCACCGTCAGCAATGCCCACACTGGCCGGGTGACCGGAAAGGCCAAATTCAACTTCTTCATAGACATCGATGTTGATGTTTGTCATGGGGTACATAACCACCGGGTCGTTAATCGTCACTCCATCAATCGAATACTGATTACCCCGGACAGTTGAACCAGAAATAAATGAGGTTCGCCGATAACTTACTCCTTCAGAAACTGAGCCGGGAATGGAGTTCAAAACGTCGTAGAGGTCTCGAGACATGGGCACATTGTAGATGAAATCTTTAGAGTAGTTAACGGTGGTTT
This sequence comes from Candidatus Aminicenantes bacterium JdFR-80, assembly GCA_002010725.1. Classification (GTDB taxonomy): domain Bacteria; phylum Acidobacteriota; class Aminicenantia; order Aminicenantales; family Aminicenantaceae; genus JdFR-80. The sequence goes on along the minus strand of MTOP01000034.1, from coordinate 37,154 downwards.
TTGATGATTTAACGTCAACGACAGGGGATTCAGCGATAACTGTGACTTCTTCTTCGAGGGCACTCATCTCCATTTGAATGGTCACTGTAGTAGTTTTGCCTAGACTGACTTTTAAACCTTTCCGGATAACAGTTTTAAACCCGGAAAGTTCAAATGTGAGTTGGTAATCAGAGCCTGGCGGCAGCGATGGAAATCGGAAGAAACCACTTTCCGTAGTGACAAAAGACATTTTTCCCTGGAGAGCTGGACCTTGAACCGTCACTGTGACGCCTGGAAGAGGGTTGCCTTCGGTATCGACTACTTTTCCGTTGATCGAGCCGGTGAGTTTCCCCTGAGCTCCAAGAAAAGAAAAAAGCCCTAAACACAGGAAGAGGATTAGTGAGAATTTAATTAATTTCCCCATCCACTTTCCTCCTTTTAAAATTTTACGATTTTTTNTTTCCTTGAGTCGGTAACCAACTCAAGGAAACACCCAAAAAGCCTGAGATTTAATAATCTTTACGATTTTTTCCTTGATTCTCACCCCCTTCATTTCAGTTACTCCGTAGAATATAATATGCAATATTCATGCCAGGAATTAGTTATCAAAGTGGAGGAAATATATAAGGGAGAATAGGAGGCACACTGGCGAGAAGCTTTTCAAATTAACGAACTGTGATACAATATTTTGTATCATCTCCGAATAATTGCATTTTTTTATTAATTTGTAACTCTTAGACGTTTCCCGAATGAAAATCGGAACGAGAAGGAGAGAAACCTCTCCTTCTCGTTCCGATGGTTTTGGCTAGATTAAAAAGTAAATCTTACTCCTAGACGAATTGAACGNACACCAAAGACGCTGGTAACTGCACCGTAGAGTTCATCAAGTTCCACTTGAGGAGGAGTTTTATAAGGCCAGATGTAGGGATTGGGGTTCTGGTAGATGTTAACACCGCTGCGGCCACCGAGGTTGAAGATATCGATGTAGAAGTTGAGCTTACCCATATCTCCCAGGAGGAAACTCTTTTCAATACGGATATCAAGATTGGTGTAAGGGGCATTGCGGCGTGAACCAAGCGGTTCAGCGTTGACGCTGACATAGCTCTGCCGGACAGGTAAATCGGGTGGGAAGTAAACCCGGGCAATAGTCCGGGTCCAGGGAGAACCGGAGCGATGCTGGAAGTAGGCGCTGAGGATGAAGTCATAGGGCAGAATGACTGTGCCCATCAATCTGAATTGGAGCGGCCGGTCAAAAGCCACCCGTCCATAGGAGTTGATCAGGGTATTGGGGTTATCGAAGAGCCCGCTTTCTCCTTCGGTGGCCCCATAAGAAGGTTGGGCATTTCCTTTAAATTCACTGTAAAGAATGGAGCCTTTTAACTGCCAATTGTTGGACATCCGTTTGTCAAAGGTGAGAATGAGCGCCCAGTACTCACGCTTGGCTTCGGGTGGGTTGATTCCTATCCAGGTTGGAGCAGGGCGATCTTCTCTCAAGCCATAGACAGTCATCTGTTGGTCGTCACTGGTGCCATAAACACCATCGTAACCGGGTTCAGTAAAGGTGTAGGGGATCCAGATGAGGCCATTTTCGTCGGTGGCTGTGGGATCATAACCATTATTCAAATCAGTGTCTTCCACGATATTCTTGTTGACCTTATAAACAAACTGCAAGCCAAGTTTGAAGTCTCTGATTAGTTCATGTTCGATGCCGGTGAGGAATTCGTGCATATAAGGAGCCTTGAGGTCGTCTACGTAATACTTATAGTTGGGATCCTGGGTTGGATAGGAGGTAATCTTGTATTTGTCGGTTGGTGGGAGGTCCATCAGTTTATTGCCGTTAAGGTCGTACCAGTAGTAACTGATTGAGCCGGCACCAAAGATTTGGGCAGCGTTGTATTTAGCTGACCAGACAGGTTCATAATAGCGGGCAAAAGAGGCCTTAATCGCTGTTTTGCCGTCACCGAAAAGGTCGTAGACAATTCCGATTCGGGGAGAAAGGGTCAGGAATTCGACAACTTTTTTATAAGGAGTGGTCAGAGCATCAAAGGGAGAAATGGGTCCAATCTCTTCGTGCCATTGATCAATCAGGGCTTCCAGAAGAGCATTGGGTGGTAGGCTGGGATCATAGAGTGGGGGTGGATAGTCGTAGCGGAGTTCTGGTCGTGATTGTTCCGGTTCGTATTGGTAGGAATAATCCAGCCGAAGGCCGAGGTTAAGGGCAAATCGGCCGGTATCAATACTGTCCTGAACATAGCCGGAGAAACGACGGACATGGTCCTGAACATCCCACATACCCTTGGCTGGCGGGCAATAGCGGATGCGGAGCCGTCCCCGTTTACCAGAAGTGGAGTAGTAATAAGGATTCCCAGCTGCATAGTCTCTCCAGTAGGAATAATAAGGATTGGGGCGGTACCAGTCGCGGTGATATTCAGATTGTTCAAATTCCAGACCGGCCTTCATTTCATGACTGGCTCCGAGGAAATCATCTTTGAAGTGGGTGATCGAAGCGGAAGCCAGCATTTTTTTGCGAATGTACTCGTCGTCATACCAGGTCCGACCCCAGTAAACTCTGGCTTTACGGTCATAGTAAGTGTAATTGGTTTCCAGACCCGGGCGAGCATTAATCGGGAAATAACGGTAGATGTAAGTACCCCGGATATCTAAAAAGGTATTCTGATTGAGAACCCAGTTGATTTGATGGGTGGTGGTGTAAGTATTTTCGTGATTCCAGACACCCGTGACATCGTATGAATAAGAAGAAGCGACTCGGTTGGAGTAAACNGGTTCGTAAATATGGTTATAATGGAGCATACCCATATATTTGATGGAATTGGTGATCTGGAAGGTTAGTTTAGCAAAACCCATCCATTCTTCGTGCCGTAAATCATAGTGGGGACTGTCAAAGCCAAGTTTGGCCATCCGGTTTTCTGGAGTATAAGGGTTATACCTTTCCCAAATTAATCGTCGTCCATTGAGGAAGAACCAGATCCGGTCGACCATAATGGGACCGCCCAGATTGATTGAACCATCTTTGTAATCGGAATATTTTCGAGGTGGGAAAACGTCAAGTGCCTGAATATCATCAGGTGAAATTAAGTCTTCAGCCAGACTGTCACTGGTATAATAAGCCGTAAAACCGCCAGAGAACTTATTCCCGCCACTCTTGGTGACAATGTTAATGTAAGCAGAGTCAGTTTGGCCAACTTCGGCTGGTAATGAGCCAACCCCGAATTCGATTTCTTCGTAGACGTCGACATTGATATTGGCCATCGAATAAAAAGTGGCCGGGTCATTCATGGGAACACCATCAAGAGCGTAGAGAGCACTGCGGACAGTCCCTCCCAGAATGGAGCTGGTTCGCCGATATTCAGCCCCGTCAGCAATCGCTCCCGGGATTGAATTTTGAATATCATACAGGTCCCGGTTCATCGGGATGCTGGCAATAAACTCAGCGGTGTAGTTTATACTCGCTTTGGATGATTTAACATCCACCACCGGGGATTCAGCCACAACTTCCACTTCCTCTTCAATGGCTGACATGGCCATTTCGATCTTGACTTCGGTTGTTTGCCCGACTCGGACAATGAGACCCTTCCGGACAACGGTCTTAAAGCCAGGCATCTCTACTCTAATCTGGTATTCACCGGGCGAGAGAGCGGGGAAGCGGAAACGGCCTGCTTCAGAGGTAATGTAGGTCCGTTGTCCCATTAAGCCGGTTCCGGTTAAAGTAACCGTTGCTCCGGGCAGGGGATTACCTTCCTCATCGACAACCAAGCCGTAAATAGTTCCCGTTTGTCGACCTTGAGCGTAAGCAATCGACACCAGAGAAAAGATGAAAGCCAGGATAAGGATGGTTTGTAAAGGTTTCTTCATTACTCCCTCCTTCAGGTTGATTTAATATTGTAAATTGTTCCTTTACCCTTATTGATTCTTTGTTTTCCTCTGATTGAGTTATTATCACCTCCTTTCATGGGTGAAGATGAAATTGCCTTCTGTGGAGAAAAGGGAAGGTATTGGGTATTGCGGGAGATTGTATTTCCAGAGATGGGTCTCCTGCCTCCCCGCCCAGATGTGTATATGATATACATTTGTTTTTTTTAATAGCAAATTATAGGCCAAAATGCAATAAAAATTTTTATTAAATTTAAGGGAAAAACAACGACTTAAAAAAGAGAAAATGTATAAAATCCAAATATTTGTATTTCATACGATTTTTTGGATGGTTTTGTCTTTAAAATTATGGNAAAAGCCAGATATAATTACTGATTCTAACTAAACTTAGAACCGGCCCAAAGAGCAGCTCCAATAAATCCGGCCTGATTGCCCAAGAGAGCTGGTTCTATTCGGCATTGACTATAGTGAAAAAGATATGATCTCTTTTTTATTTCTCTGAGGGCTGGCTGAAGAAGTAAATCACCGGCCTTCATTACCCCTCCACCAAGAATTATTTTTTCAGGATCGAGAAGATTTATCGCTGAAGCTAAGCCCAGGCCAAGATAATACCCTGCCCGGGTAAAAGCTGTTTGAGCAGCTTTATCTCCCTGACGAGCCCGATGATACACTTCTTCTGAGGTAAGGGGTTCTTGTTGACCGGTGAGTTGTTGGTAATTCTTAACTATTTTTTCACTGGAAACTTCTGTCTCCAGACAACCTTGACTCCCACATTTACAAGAGTCGCCCTCAGGGTTGACAGTAATATGTCCTAACTCCCCGGCAAATCCATTGGTTCCTTCCCAGAGTTGGCCACCAAGAATGATTCCGGACCCAACCCCGGTGCCAATGGTCAGGAGAATCATGCTTTTTAATCCCTTCCCTGCTCCCGCGAGGAATTCGCCGTAAGCGGCCATATTAGCATCATTGTGGATGGTGAAGGGTACCTCTACCAGTTGAGCGAAGAGAGGTTCGAGGGGAACCCCGTTTAGGCCAGGATAGTTGGGAGAGCGATGGATCATCTTAGCCCGGCGATTAAAAATTCCGGGAAGACCAAATCCCAGGCAGATGATCCGGCTCGTGGCTTCCTCTTTTAAAATCTTCCAGATTTGCTTAATTGTCTCCAGGAGAAGTTTCAGATTTGGCGGAGTGGGAGAGGCCCCTGAAAAAAGCACATCTCCCTCATCGGTGACCAGGCCAAACTTTAAATTTGTTCCCCCCATATCAATGCCGGCGTAAATCTCCATTTCAGCTTTTTTCTCCAATAACAGCATAGTTAAAAGGGGAGTAAAGAAGTTTGTTTAACTTGTCTACATTGCGATTGAATATTTCATTGAAGTCATCAGGCCCAGGTATACTTTGGAGTTGTTCTTCCTGGGGGGGGTCGCCGTAAAGGATTTGGGGGCTGGCAAAGCCGTGCGTTTCAAAAAGAAATTGGAGAGTAAGAGGATGAATGGGTTGCACGTGAGAAAGGTCCAGGAAATAGATCTGAACAAGAGCAAAGACAGAAGTAGGGTTGACTGTTTCCAGGATAAGTCGGCCGCCTGGAGTTAATTTAAAGTAAGCTAACTGGATTAATTGATGCAGGTAAGAAGGAGGAAGATGCTCAATAACCTGGGAGGAAAAAATGCCGGCCAGGGATTCATCGGGTTGATTCATCAACCAGGTTAAAAGATCTTCCTGGTGGCAGATGAGGCCTTTATCCCGACAATACTCAACCATTTCCTGGTTTAGATCTACTCCCTCCGCTTCTATTCCTTTTTCCTGAAGAAGTTCAAGAAACTCCCCTCGCCCACACCCCAGATCGACTACCTTCCCTTTCTCAAAAAAATCCACATACCGGGAGAGTTGGTGTTTTACTTGCTTTTCTTCTCCCCGGAAGCGATTCTCGAAACTGGCATAGAGGGCATCTTTCAATGAGTCAAGAACATACCGGCCTATATCTGGGGGAAGTTGTTTGTGTGTCTCAAGATGATTGATTATAGTATCCAACTTGTCTCTTAAATAATAAAACTTCTTGATCAACATCTGGGCATCCTGGGCTTCAACAGCAATTTTCTCAAGTCGCCACTCTAATGATTTAAAGATTATCCCCACATGATTACTGCTGAGAGCATCCCATTCTCTGTCTTTAGCCTCTACAAGTTTGAGAAATACAGAGAAGAGCTTATCTATTTGAGACAGAATCTGGATGTTCTGCTCATTTTGTCGCTTAATTATTTTTTGGGTATAAATTAAATTCTGGAGTAGAATTTCCAGAAGTTGGTCTTCACCTTTATGTTTTTTTTTAAAGAGTTTTNTCAAGGAGAGCTCAGGAAGAGAGAGAGCTTCCAGTTTCTGGGTTTGCTCGAGTAGAGATTCAGGGAGGGAAAGAGAAGTTATTAAATCTCTTAAATTTTGGAGATTGGCAGCAAATTCTTTTTCCAGTTCCTGGCGTTGGTAAGTCAGGGTTTCGATTTTCCGATGCATTAATCCTGAGAGGAGTCTTTTTTATTTTTCCCTTTTTTTTCCTTTTCTTCAGTGTCTTCCTTGGCACTTAATGATTTACGAAAGTTCCTGATCCCTTCGCCTAGTGAGCGGCCTAACTCAGGAAGACGGCGGGCACCGAAAATCAGCACAATAATGAGAATAATAAGCAAAAGCTCTGAAGGTCCTACTGGTCCAAATAGAAACATATTTTAAACCTCCTCAATGGAGTACTTCTTTCCGTCTCGCGCCAGTTTATACCAAGTTAATTTAGTTAATAATAAAAGTCAAGCTGGTCCGTTGGGGATGAATATAGTTGAATTCGAGGCTGATGATTGTTTTATTTTTCGGTATAATATTTTTGATTGAAGAAGGATATTTTATAATCCGGCTGCCCACAAAAATTTTTATTTAAAAATTTACCCCTGAGGGACTAAAGAAGAGAGTAATTATGTCCAGAAAAGATAAACTGTCAGAGGCCGAAGAAATTAATCGAGTAGACATTTCTCACATAAGAAATTTTGCCATTATTGCTCATATCGACCATGGAAAATCGACGCTAGCGGATCGATTGATTGAATTCACAGGGGCTCTTTCTCCCCGAGATTTGAGAGAACAGGTGCTCGATACTATGGACCTGGAGAGGGAAAGAGGGATTACGATTAAAGCTCAAACTGCCCGGTTGAACTATAGATCCCCAGCGGGAGAGCATTTTGTCTTGAATTTAATTGATACTCCTGGACACGTGGACTTCGCCTATGAGGTTTCCCGAAGTTTAGCTGCCTGCGAAGGAGCTCTCCTGCTGATTGATGCTTCTCAGGGAGTTGAAGCCCAAACACTGGCTAATGCTTATTTGGCTCTCCAGAATGATTTAATCATTATCCCGGTGATAAATAAGATTGATCTACCCCAGGCTCAACCGGAGATGGTTCTGGACCAGGTAGAATCAATCGTGGGGCTGCCTCGAGATGAGGCCCTCCTGGTCTCAGCCAAAACCGGAGAGGGAGTGGATAGAATCATCCAAGCCATTGTCTCCCGGATTCCCTCACCTAAGGGCCAGGAGCAGGCACCTTTAAAAGCCCTGCTTTTTGATGCTTGGCTTGATCCGTACCGAGGAGTGGTTGTTTTGGTGCGGGTTGTTGAGGGGACACTCCACCAGGGGAGCGAGATTATTTTAATGTCTACTTCCTCCGTTTATGAGGTGGAAGAATTGGGCGTCCTGACCCCGAAGCCCAAAAAAGTGAACCGGCTTCGTACGGGAGAAGTAGGGTATTTGATTGCCGGGATTAAGGATTTGCGGGAGGCCCGGATCGGGGAGACGATAACTGCCAAAGAGAGGCCAACAATAATCCCTCTACCGGGATTTCGGGAGCCTAAACCAATGGTTTTTTCTGGATTTTATCCGGCCGGAGACACCAGTGCTGAGGATTTAAGACTGGCCTTGGACAAGTTAAAGTTAAATGATTTTTCTTTTACTTTTGAACCGGAAAGCTCGCCTGCGCTGGGACTGGGCTTTCGTTGTGGATTTCTGGGATTACTCCATCGAGATATTATCCAGGAGAGATTGGAAAGAGAATTTGGTGTGGAGTTGATTAGCACAGCGCCCATGGTTGAATATCAGGTTGATTTAAAAGATGGTCAACAGATAAAGGTTCAGAATCCCTCCCAGCTACCTCCCCTCCAGGAGATTAAAGCCATCAAAGAACCAATCATCGAGGCGATTATTATTACCCCGGATCGCTATCTCGGAGAAATTCTTAAACTAGCTGAAGAAAAACGGGGGCTGCAGAAGAAATTGGAATATATAAGTGCCCAGAAAGTCGTCCTGACATATCACCTCCCTCTGAATGAAGTTGTAGTGGATTTTTATCCGCGCCTGAAATCCATTTCTCAAGGGTATGCTTCCATGGATTATGAACTTCTGGGCTATCAACCGTCTGATTTGGTCCGGCTGGATATTCTTATAAATCGCGAACCGGTGGATTCNNTGTCGCTTATAGTTCATCGGAGTAAGGCCTATTCCACCGGCAGGAAGCTGGTCCAGAAATTGAGAGAAACTATTCCTCGTCAGCAGTTCGAAGTGGCTATTCAGGCGGCGATTGGCAGCCGCATTATTGCCCGGGAGACAATCAAACCTTATCGAAAGGATGTTATTGCCAAGTTGTATGGAGGTGATTACACCCGGAAGATGAAACTTCTGGAGAAGCAGAAAGCCGGCAAAAAGAGGATGAGACGGATTGGCCGAGTGGATGTTCCCCAGGAAGCGTTTCTGGCTATTTTAAAGATCCGCTAAATGAAAAAAATAAATTTTTTGACATGAGCAGAAAATCTGAATAATAATTGGAAACCCACTATGGCTATCCGCAGCTTGGATAAGGCAGTCAGTAATGCCTTGAAAATTCTCAAAGAAGTTTTGCCAGAACAGGATTATCTTTACCTGCCACTTCTTTGTCGGGCCTTGGTCTGGGGCATAAGACGGTATCTTCACCATCAGGAAGAACTGATGGCTGCTCCTGTGTGGCCTCTGCCAGCCAGAATAAAAGTAAAATCTGATGAATTTGTCGTGGATTTTTTCCGAACCCATCCTGGTTTGCGCCAGGAGTTTGCTGCTGAGTTAGCTAATAAAGACCTGGGAAAGCTCCGGCNGGTCTTTGATTGCCTTTATCCCTTGCTGGGGCTGAATGATCCGTTTCTGACGGCTCTTTTTGCCCCAGAATTGGAGCGGAGTGAATATCGGTTGATAGTCAATAGTTTTCAGGAAAAATTGAAACGGGCCAGGCGTGATTTAGCTGCTGTCTCCTCAAGAGAAAAATTAAAGATAGCCTTAACCACATTTCAAAAAGATGTGGTGGAGATGGTGGTTGACCTATCTTCGGAAGCAGAAGTGCGGCAGAGCTTAATTAAATTACTACAAAAATCGTTACCTCAGGCCAAAAAATAATGATGTATTTCATTGGGCACCGAGCCGGGTGCCCTCTTTTCTTTCAGGTGAAAAAGGCCTCCACTTTTTTTATTCAGCCAAAAACAACAAGCTTCATTTCTCTTCTCATTGCTTAATGGTGAAAATGTTGGGTTATGTTGGATTTATTATCAAATAAGAATCCAAAAGGCATCCTAAATTGCGATGAACCAAAATTTTTATCTTATAGGGAAGCCTTGGGTTAGGTGGAATTAATTGGCTAGCAAGAAGTTGATTGGTTGAAGAAAAGGAACTCAATTTTCGTTTGACGATTAAAATATCTCTAAGTAAGATACGGGGGAAGTTTTTTCCGTGGTTATCCCTGGTCATTCGACTAGAGGAGAGAAATAAAAGATGATTAAAATGAAGGAATTGAAAGAGACCCTGCCGGGAAAACTATTTCCCTCTTTTAGATTTATATTGGTTTTTTTAATAGCCATTGTAGTTTCTTTCTTAGCCTGCTCTTCTTCTCTGAGGGAGGCCAAGCTTTATTTTACCCGGGGATTGGAACACCAACAACAATACCAAACAGCCCAGGCCAGGTCTTTTTTTAAGAAAGCGAAGGCAGCGGCTGAAGCCGGTTTGAACACGCAGCCCGGAGCTCAGTTGTATGTCATTAAAGGCCTGGCTGAGATTCAACTGAAAGAGTGGTCGGCAGCCAAAAGAAGTTTTTCCCTGGCTTACTCTCTGGGATTTGAGAAAGGGGAAAAGTGGGCGGCTGAGGTGGCTCTTTTTGGGCTGGCCCAAACTTTGGAAGAATTTGGGCTCCCCTCGCCTGCTTTCCAAATTTATGATTATCTCGTCAGCCGGTCTCAATTTAACCCGATTATTCTTCTGGCCGCTGAAAATTACGTGGACATTTCTCTGTCCAGGTCGTTATCATTGACNGGAAAAGAAAAAGAGGAAGCTCTCCGCCGATTGCATTCCCGAATCAAGAAGTTGATTAGACAGAATTATCATCAGGGTTTTTACCATTACCTGAGTTCGCAGATTTTATCTCATCAGCAACGTTATCGCGAGAGCTTTGAAGCAGCGGTTATAGCCAGGGAATTAGGCCTACCTTCGGAGGAGATATGGCGGGATAATGATCAACAGTTGATTTTTTGTTTTCGCCAATTGAAAAAAAAGTTACCAGCCAAAGAATGGGCGACATTTGCCCATTTATATCAGCAACTAATTGCCAATTGGGGCTGGGTGAATGAAGAAACCCCTCCCTGGATGAAGAGGTGAACCATGTGGCCCTCATTGGAATGGAAAGGCGATAAATTAGTTTTAATCGACCAGCGGCTTCTTCCCCAGAAAGAAGTATATCTCGAGTGTCAATCAGGGGAAGAAGTGGCCCAGGCCATTGAGAAGATGGTCATTCGGGGTGCACCTGCGATTGGGGTAGCGGCCGCTTACGGAGTAATTTTGGAGGTGAAACAAAGCCCGGATAAAGCAACCCTCCAGCAAAATTTCGCTCGAATAGTCCAACGACTTCGTCAGACAAGGCCTACAGCCAGGAATCTCTTCTGGGCTCTGGAGAGAATGGAGAAAACCTTCAAAGACCTTCTTTCCCTCTCCCTGAGGGAAATCATCACGGGGCTGGAAAGAGAAGCCTCTACCCTGGAGGAAGAGGATTTGGCCAGGAACATGAAAATAGGAGAATATGGAGCCTCTCTTATTCCTCCTTCGAGCACTGTGCTCACCCATTGTAATGCCGGGGCCCTGGCTACAGCCGGCTATGGCACAGCTCTGGGAGTGATTCGCACCGCCTATTTCCAGGGAAAGATAGACCGGGTGTACGCGACAGAAACCCGTCCAATCCTTCAGGGAGCCCGTTTAACCTGCTGGGAGTTAGTTAAAGAGGGAATTCCGGTCACCTTAATAACGGATAATATGGCTGGATGGCTGATGAACCAGGGAAAAATTTCTTTAGTTATCACCGGAGCCGACCGAATTGCCCGCAACGGTGATACAGCTAATAAGATCGGCACTTACTCTCTGGCTGTTTTGGCCCGGGAACATCAGCTGCCTTTTTATATCGCTGCCCCTCTCAGTACCTTTGATTTTAGTCTTAACTCAGGTCAGAAAATACCAATCGAGGAGCGGGACCCCCGGGAAGTCCGGGAAATAAATGGCCACCCCATAAGTCTTCAGGATATTCCCGTGGAAAATCCGGCTTTTGATGTTACCCCGGCGGCCTACATCACGGCTATTATCAGTGACCGCGGCATCGCTTATCCGCCTTATGAAGAGTCTCTTCGTCTCTGGTTAACAGAGGAAACGCCGAAATGAGAAAAATTTTGGGGATTGAGACTTCCTGCGATGAAACCGCCGCAGCGGTGGTTGATGAAAAAATAAATGTCCTGAGTAATATTATTCTTTCCCAGGATGAAATTCATGCTCCATATGGCGGGATTGTCCCGGAGTTAGCCTCCCGTCAGCATATCTTGTCATTAACCTTTGTTGTTGATGAAGCCTTGGCCAGAGCCAAGGTAAGGCTTGAGCAGATTGATGCTTTTGCCGTGACTCAGGGACCGGGTCTGATAGGTTCTCTCCTGGTTGGACTCTCTTTTGCTAAAGGACTCGCCTTCTATTGGCGACAACCTCTTATTCCGGTCGATCACCTGGAATCTCATCTAGAGTCGATCTTTATCGAGCATCCTCAATTGCCCTTGCCCGCCTTGGGATTGTTGGTTTCTGGTGGGCATACTTCCCTTTATTTGCTTCCCCGGCGTTTGAGCTATCAATTACTGGGTCAAACCAGAGATGATGCGGCCGGAGAATCACTGGACAAAGTAGCTAAATTTCTTAATCTGGGGTATCCGGGGGGACCGATTATTGAAGGGCTGGCCGAGAAGGGAGATCCTGAAGCTTTCCCTTTCAGTGTGCCCCAGATGAGAGACAGAAGTTTGGATTTTAGTTTCAGTGGCTTGAAGACGGCGGCTTTGAAATATATTCGAGAAAACAACCTGTCGCCAGGTCATCCCCGTTTTCATGATTTTGTTGCCAGTTTTGAAAGGGCGGTGATTCGGGCTCTTTTGGTTAATCTGAGGAAAGCCGCTGACCGATTTAAACCTCGGTCAGTCTTCCTCTGTGGAGGCGTTTCCCGCAATCGGCACTTAAGACAGGCCTTTCTCACTTGGGCGAAAGAAAAAGGCCTGCCCGCTGCCCTCCCTTCTCCTCAGTATTGCACTGATAATGCGGCCATGGTCGGAGCCTTAGCCATGTTTAAATGGCTATCCGGGCAAGCTGAGCAGGTCGATCTTGAACTTAACGCTTATCCCCGCTCCTATTCCCGGCAAGGATAAATCTGGATAAAATAGGGGTATTTTTTCATCGACTCCTGGGAAAGATGAGTGAGGTTTAATTTAATCTCATAAAGATAGAAATTTTTCCAGGAGAAAGAATGATTCGGGACAAAATATATTTCTTTGATTTCTCTCTTTTGCTGTCCCTGGAAAAGAGGTTGGTCAAAAAAACTGAGCTTGATTTCATACTCACCTGCCAATGAGCCCAGACGAAGTCGTAGTTTCGCCAGTTTTTTCTTGGCGGCAAAGAGAATCGTATATTTTCGAGGGGCATGAAGATAGAATTCAGCTTCTTTTTTGGCGACGACATCTTGTTGGAGCGAATAAAAATAAAACCCCAGAGAACTCTGATTGGAGAAGTGGAATTCCCGGGAAGGATAGAGAGCCGGCTGAGGGTAAAGAGCGAATAACAACGTTGCTCCCATTAGAAACAAGGTAATCACTAGAGAAGGGAAGGAGACAATCCCCCCTTTTTTACTCAGAGACAGCTCGGGGAGGCGGCATATGGCCAGGACANCAAAAAGGATCAACGCTCCTATCCAAATATAATTGGGCAGATAGCCCAGGTTATTGGTTTTAATGAAGGAAGGCAGGTAACTGGGTAAAAATATTTTGATATTACTTAGAGAAACAAAGAAATCTCCCGCCCGGGAGGTAAATTCATGGGTGGTGGGCTGGTAGAGAAATCTGGGCTGGGCCAGAAGGAGGACAGAAAAAATTAAGCTGATTCCCCCCAGCCACCAGAAAAGAAAGAGGTAATTTTTCTTACGGTTATAGGCCAGGAAATAGCCGACAAAAAGGCAACCTATCCAGATTAATGGAGAAAGCACCCGGCCTTGAGGACTATAGCCTTGTCGATGAGTGAAAAAGGCATAATTAAGCAGAAAAGGAAGGGAAATAAAGAGAAGCTGAAGGAGTTCGTGCCGGCGATGGCGCCAGGCTTGGACCAGCCCGATGAGGGAAAAGAAATAAAAAGGGGCATAGAGCAAGAGGCCGTCCCTCTGGTCCAGAAAATAATCCAGAAAACTATCAATTCTTAGGCGCAGGGGGTAATCAAGAAGAGCGGTTTTTAGGGCCCGAAACTTTTCTGGAGTCAAAACTCCTTCATAGACCGAAAAGGGAGAAAAAGAGCCATAAAGAGAATAAACAAAGAAATAAAAGCCGATCATTGAGGCTAGAGGAAGGAGAGAAAAGGAAAGGAAGGAGAGAAAGGGTGACTTTGTCCGGTGGCGGTAGAGATGATAGAGAAAAAGAAAAAAGAAGGCCCAGAAGATGATGTTGTATTTGAGTCCAAACCAGGGGAAGAGGCCGAGAAGAAAACCATAAAGAAAAAGCCTGGCTCGAGGCTTAAAATTGCCGGAGCGCAGGTGGCGGTAAAGGAAAGTGCAGAAAAAAGCAATCGGTATTTCGGGATAAATATGCACAGCGTAAAAAAGAATAGGGGCTGAGAGGGAAGACAATATCCAGATTGTCAGGGCAATGTTTTCTTTTTTCCAGGTTTCCAGAAGAAGGAGATAGAGCTGGATTCCAAGGAGAGCTGCCCAGATGGCCAGGCTGTTTTTCAGAATAAAGACCAGCCATTTTCCCTGAAGGAAATGACTGAGCCAATACTGGGGAAGAATCAGAATGGAGACCCCGAATAGATTTATGGGATAAAGATAATCCGGCCCTTTTTTCCCTTGACGGGCATAAACACCTAGCCGAAAATTGGGATTGTCAGCTCGGGAGTAAAAATGGAAATAGTCCTGCTGGGCGTAATTATTGGCCAGATTAATATCCCGGTCATGAAGGAGACTATGGGCATTAAGAAGATAATAAGGTTCATCACCAGAGAAACTAAGCCCCTGCTCCACCAGGATAAAGGCCACTAGGTTATAAACGATTAACGCTGTAAGAAAAAGAATGGCCAGTTTTTTCCGGTGACCAAGACGGGTAAAAGACTGCCTTATTTTCCGCAAGAGAGGAATGAGATTTACGGTTAACGACCGGTGAGATATAAGGAGTATAATAAAGAATATAAAGGGCAGGCACCCAAGGGAGATTAATCTACTCTGGAAATCAGCCTGGTCCAGGTAATACCGGTGAAGCAGAGGAGTAAGGTAATAGATGAGAAATGGCCAAAGAAGACCGATATTTGCAGGTTGAAAAAAAGAAGCCTCTGATGATGAGTTAAAGCGCCGGCTTTGTTCTAGCTGGGCAACTCCCTTTCCCAGCAGAAAGAAAAGGAAAAAACTGACAAAAAAACCAAGGGAGAAGACTGGAAGAGATAGAGGGAAGCGATGGTCCGTCATCTGGAAGCTGTTCATTTTAAAGAGAGAAGAAAAGAGCAACCCGCCCCCGACCGAGAGAAGACCTAACCAGATAAGGGAAATACCTTTTGCTGAGGTAAGATTCTTGGGCATTTTCAATTTAATCTAATCATAATTCTTCCTCAGAATAGTCAGAAAAAAAAATTATTGCAAGGCAATCCTCCAAAGTCTGGCAGGTTTTATCGGGATATGGTATAAAGGGAGCCTGAAGATGGCCGTGAGACCCCGTGACAAAAAGGTAATCGTCATTATGCCGGCCTATAACGCCGAGAAAACATTGGTCAAATGCGTCGCTGATATCCCTAGAGAATGGGTTGATGAGATAATTTTAACCGACGATGCCAGCCAGGATAGAACGGTAGAGATAGCCCGCCAACTGGGGTTGCATGTTCTGGTCCATGACAAAAATCGAGGATACGGGGCCAATCAAAAGACCTGTTACACAGAAGCTTTACGCCGGGGAGCTGATATTGTGGTCATGGTTCATCCCGACCATCAGTATGACCCAACCGTGATTCCTCAATTGATCAAACCCTTGCTGGCGGAGGAATGTGATGCAGTTTTTGGTTCCCGCATGTTGGGGGGGCATCCCTTGGAAGGGGGAATGCCTAAATGGAAATATCTGGCCAATATTTTTTTAACTGCTCTGGAGAACGCAGTTTTTTATATGTACTTGACGGAGTATCATTCCGGGTTGAGAGCTTATTCCCGTCGTTATCTGGAAAGAATCAATTTCCATTTAAATTCTGATGATTTCGTCTTTGATTCAGAAATAATTGCTCAGGGGGTGATTCAGGGGATGAGAATTAGAGAAATCCCCATCCAGACTCGTTATTTTGAAGAGGCCTCTCAAATCGGATTCTGGCGAAGTGTGGTCTATGGCCTATCTATTCTCAAAACGCTGGTGAAATTTAAACTTCATGTTAAAGGAATCAAGCGGTTTAAGATGTTTGAGCCGAAGGAAGTATCTGAAACCAGCAGGGAGGAGGCTGTTTCAGGGGTTGGCGAGCCCAAATAGCCACTCTTATCCGGTAAAGATGAAGGCCTTTTTTATACTTGTAACTTAAGGGATTTTTTAACTCGATTTTCCGAAAAGAACGGCCAGTTTCTCCTTGAAAAATAGCTTCGTCAAAGTAATCTATTGCCACCCGATAATTAGCTCGGGGAGAGCCAATTTCAAGCTGAAGAAGCGTTATCGGTCGGACAGAGGAAAAATAGAAGACGTAGTCCCGATTGACTTCCAGGAGCTTGAATCTTCCCGGTTTTTCCTGGCGAGCCACCCGGCTATAAGGGTAAAAGAAAATTCGTTCTCCGGAAGGGAAGGTGACCACCTGAGGATTACCCAGAGGGGTTCGGGGGTAGTAGACAAACCAGAAGAAAAGCCCGGTAATGACCAGACTGATGCTCAAGGTAGTTAGAGCCGGCTTTAGCGATGGCTCTTTTCTGGAAGGTAAATAAGGGTAGAGAAAAGCCACCAGAATGAGTAAACCTAACCACAACCAGTTGGGCCACCAATGCCGATTATCAATTTTGAGAAAAGAAGGGAGATAATTGCTCAACTCGAAATGCATATTGCTGAGGTAAAGAAATAGCTCTCCGGCCCGTTGAGTTTCTCCTTGAGTTGTTAATTGGTAAAGGGAATAAGGGTGTTTAAGTTGCAGGAAGGGGAAAATTAGACTTAGAAAAAGACAAATCTTGAATCCGGAAGCGACAACTTTTTTTGGCGGGCTCTGGATATAAAAAGCCAACCAAAGGGCTAGGGTCCAGCTGACAGCCACGAGAGGTCGAGCTTGAGGGGCGTAGCCAGTTCGCTGGGTTAACCAGGCTGAAACCAGAAGGTAGGGTGTAGTTAGGGATAAAAGAAGGAACATGAACCGAGGGTTTCTTCGTCCTAAAGCGATCAAGCCCAGAAAAGCAAAGAGATAAACCGGGGAATAGAAGAGAAGGCCGTCCCGCTGGTCGAGAAAATACCCGAGGAAGGTTTCCCAACGGTAATGGAAGGGAATGCCAGCGAGAAGAAATTTTAAATAATTAAAGGACTCATTAAAATTTACGGCTCCTCGCCAGGAAACAGCCGACAAAGAAAGAGATTTATAAAAATGATACTGGAAGAATAAATAGATACTAGCCATGACTCCATTCCCCAGGAGGAAAAACAACCAGGAGGACTTGCGGGAGGTTTTCCTAAAAATAACCCAGCTTCCATAGAGGAAAAGCGGGCCCATTATAAAGAGGTATTTTAAGCTGTGAAACCAGATTAAGCTGCTGGTGAGTAGTCCGAGCAGGAGGAGCTTTTCTGGCTTCGGTGAGCTCAGAAAATAGAGCTTTCGGAAGACATAAAAAGATATCAGGGCCGCGGGAATTTCGGGATAAAGATGAAAAGAGTAGAAGAAAACGGGTGAGGTGAAACTGAAAATAAACCAGCTGAGAAGAGCTGTTTTTTCTTTAAATTTAAGGGCGGCAAGAAAAAGATATATCTGAATTCCGAAAAGAGCGGCCCAGAGAGTCATGGCCATCCGAGTGAGAAAATGAAGCCACTTACCCTTGAGGATATAACCAAGAGAATAGAAAGGAAGGGCCAAAAATGATACTCCGGGAGAGTGAAAGGAATATCTCCCCTGGGTATTAGGGGCGGTGTGAGGGTCAATGGTTACGTAAGGGCGCATATAGACTCGGTAATCTTGGGCAGTGTAATTATTCTTCAGATTTATATCGCCGTCTTGAAGGAGACTGTGAGTAATAATCAGGTAATGAGGTTCGTCTCCGGAAAAGACCATGCCCCGGGAGATAAGGGCAAATGAACCGATGTTATAAATTATAAGGGCTACCAGGAATAAAATAAGGGTCTTTTTTTTAAGGGAAAGTTTGGTCCATACCTGTGGCAATAAGGATGATAAGAAAGCCTGTTTTTTTTCCAATCGGGTGAGGAAGATAATTTTTATCCAGAATACACCACCCACAAGAAAGATGAGGAATAGTTTTAGCCGAGAGTAAAGATCGGTCGCCGTGAGATAATGTTTCAAACTGAGAAAACACAAAGGGGCCAGCAAAAGCACAGCATAACTCAGGAGTTCCAGCTGTCTGGCTCTCTGAGAGGGAAGAGTGTAAATAGCCGTAAAAAATCTATTTGTCAGAAGGTAATAACCACTTAACCCGAGGAAAAAAAGTCCAGCCAATAGGCTCCAGGAAAGAAGATTGAGTTGGATTGAGTGGTGGGAGAAGGTCATCTGGGGGGTCTGAGTGAGAGTTAGAGGGAGAAGGCTGAAAACAAGAGAGATAAAAATGAGAATGATTAATTTAGAGGCTGAGCTCCTGTTCATTCGCGAAGACTATAAAGAAATTCCCGAGTTTCTGTCAAGAAAAAACATTGGCTCTTCCAAGAAACTTGCTTGGTTATTTACTTGGAAAATGGCGTAATCCTTGCGTCATCCTGGGGACAGGATAGTGGCGGGTTTTCTGATATTAGGAGCAACTGATTATTGATAGGTCAGGAACTGGTGTTTCTCTTCCCTTGCCTGGAAAAAAACACGCCAGCTCTTTTTATTCAAGTGGCCAGCCTATCTCAATCTTCCTTTGGTCACTATTCTGCCTTAGCTTGGATTTTCACGCCTTACTGTGGTGGCTGTGTATCTGATGAATTACTTGGAAAAATGATAAGTTTTTTTCTTCTGCGGTTAATTGTAAACTTGAAACCTTGGTATCCGTATAAAAATAATGATGTAAGTTGATTTAAGTTCATGGGTAATCCAGAATGGAGAGGAAGAGTCGCTGGTTAGTAAACGAGGTCAGAATTAAGACGGAGACGAAAAAAATATCCTCTATGAGAGCCAAAGGGGGACTTAATTATTAGAAGTAATGACTTATGTTGATAAAGAACGATAAAGGAGGCTTTTGATGAAAAAAGCAAGCCAAAAAATCATACTCCTGCTGGTTATTATTTGGCTGTCTGTCTTCAGTGGGTATGCCCAGGAAAAAAAGGTGCTTGCCCTGAGTTTAGAAGATTGTATTATTCAGGCCCTAAAAAATAATTTACGAGTGGCCGTAGAGGTTTACAATCCGGAGATTGCTGAGGCCCAGTTGAGCCAAGCGAGGGAAATGTTTTTGCCTCGATTTGATCTCAGCTTGGACTCACAGAACACGGAGCAGCCTTCTTATTGGTGGATCCAGGGAGCTGAAACAATTAAAACTGATTTGAGCCAGTACTCGATATCTTTGATTCAAAAAATACCAACTGGAGGAAGTTTTACTCTGAGTCTTAATAGTTATCGCACGAGTACCAATCAGGCTTTTCAGCTGATTAATCCTCGTTATGGGAGTACTCTGCAGTTGAATTTCACTCAGCCGCTGCTTAGAGGTTTTGGGTATAAAATAAGTCGTAAAGAAATCATCATTGCTCAAAATAATCTGGATATTTCGGAAAATCAATTTAAAACAGTACTGCTGGAGACCATTTACCAGGTTCAGGAAGCCTACTGGAATCTTATTTATGCCTATGAAGATTACCAAGTTAAACAGGATTCGTTAAAACTGGCTAAAGTCAGTCTGGAAAAAACTAAGAAGGAAGTGGAACTAGGAAAAGTAGCCCCCATCGAGTTGCTCAACGCCCAGACCACAGTGGCTCAGCGGGAAGCAGAACTGCTCCAGGCTGAGGCTCTAGTCGCGCAGAGTGAAGACGCCCTGCGGGATGTCCTTAATCTTTCTCAGGAGAGTGAGTTGCCACCCCGGTTGAAACCGAAGGATTATCCGCGTTTTGAACCCAGAGAGATTTCCCAGGAAGAAGCAATTCAGCAAGCTCTTCTCAAACGACCGGAGTTGAAATCNCAGCAGAAGCTCATTGAGTCGAATCAGCTTAATTTTTCTTTTGCCCGCAATCAATTGCTCCCAGGGTTGGATTTGAATTTCTCTTACTGGAGTCCAGGGGTTTCCGGTGACCGCATACTTTATCTCAACGACAATCCATTTCTGGGAGTTATTGTTGGCAAAGAGGAGGGTAGTGCCAGCGATTCTCTCCGAGATGCCTTTCGCCTGCGGTATAAGAACTGGGCGGTGGCTTTGACTCTCTCTCTTCCCTTAAGCAATGTTCTCACCCGGGCAGAATATGTGAAAACTCGCCTGGAATTGGAAAAGAGTCAGCTAGCCTTGAAAGAACTCGAGCGCCAGATAAGGCTGGAGGTTAAAAATGCTATCCGGGAAATTAAAACCAGCGCTAAAAGGGTGGAAGCCTTTCGGATAGCCCGGCAATGGGCTGAAAAGCGACTCCGGGCGGAAGAAAGGAAACTCCAGCTGGGCTTAACCACTAACTTTTTTGTTTTCCAGTATCAGGAAGAGTTGGCCAATGCTCGCTCCCAAGAACTCCGGGCTCTGGTTGATTATAATTTAGCCTGGGCCAAACTGGAAAAGGCTATGGGTATTAGTCTAGAAAAGCGGAATATTCGCCTTTCTCAGTTTCGCTGAGAGAGAGATAAAGAGATAAATAGTAAATTTTAAAAATCTAAGATATTAAGGAATAACCACAGGGGGTGGTAGTTCGCTCATAACTTTTAATCCGGGCAAAGCTTCTACCGTCCGGGGAATAGTGTTTATGGTCATGGAAACTGTGCCAATATCTCCATGCACTCCACCGATAATCTTTTCATGAATAGTTGGTACGCCATCCACAATAACTTCATCATATTCTTCTTCAACTCCAGCATAAGCATAGAATTCCAGGATGATTACTTGGCGGCCATTCTGGAGGCCGTAGGCGACGCTTTTTAANCCGATTACTTTACCGGGTTCAACCTCGCCAAATCCAGTAGGGGTGGGTTTTTCGGCGATTACGGGTTCGGGAGGAAGTTCCACTGCCTNGTCCAGTTTCCAATGGAGACTGTCGGCAATCATGTTAATCGATTCAAGTAGACCCACATGACCGGTGATAATTTTTTGACTGATTTTTTCCTGAAATTCTTCCGGAGTTAACCCTGTGCCCACTTTTTTCTGAAAGGGAAGACGGCGCCTGGCTGAGTTCATCATCCGGGTAACTTTGATCGAATTGACTTTTAAACAAGGAGAGGTCAGCGTTAGAGGAAGAAAGTCCATCAAAAATCCAGGATTAATGCCTGTACCGACCACTGTTTTACCGGCTTGTTTGGCTTCTTGGTCAATTTCCTGGGCTAGCTGGGGATGTCTTTTCCAGGGATAAGACAGTTCTTCGCAGGTGGAGACTACATTTAAGCCGGCTTTTAGACAGGTGAATATCTGAGGTTTGACATCGGGAAGATAGGAGGTGGTGGTAATGACAGCCACGTCGGCTTCGGTCTCGGCCAATAATTTTTCCGGAGTATTGGTGATTATAATTCCTGTATTCGTCGGGTTTTCAAAAAGTTGGCCGAGGTCCTGGCTGGTCAATTCAGGGGAAATATCAATGGCTCCAACAATGCTCAAGCTGGTTTTATTTTGGATAACCTCAGCAATTTTTCGACCCATGACCCCACATCCATAGATAATCACTTTTATATTTTTCATGAAGACTCTCCTAGAATGATTTTATTAAATATTAAGCAAAGAATTTTAGCATTTTTTTTCTTTTGATTAAATTATTTTTATTCCTCTCCCGGCAAAATATGATAAACTAACTAACTCAGGATAATGAAAATCTCCTTTGTCATTATCACCAAAAATGAAGAAAAAAGGCTGGAACCCTGTTTACAAAGCATTCAGGCAGTAGCCGATGAGATTATCGTTGTGGATGCCTATAGCCAAGATGAGACGGTGAAAGTAGCCGAGAAATACCGAGCTCGGGTTTTCAAGCGTTCCTGGACGAATTATTCAGACCAGAAAAATTTCGGCAATAGCCGGGCTAAGTTTCCCTGGATATTTTCTATTGATGCTGATGAACGGTTGTCCCCCCAACTAAAAGAAGAGCTACTGGAATTGAAGACCCGACCTGCGGAACCGCCGGAAGCTGCTTTTTCCGTGCCCCGGATTGCTTACTATCTGGGACGCTGGATTCGTCACAGTGGCTGGTATCCTGACCGTAAGATTCGCCTCTTTCGTCAAGAGCTGACCCGCTGGGTGGGGGATTATGTTCATGAAAAACTGGAGGTTGAGGGTGCCGTAGGGAAATTGAATGGCCATCTCTATCATTTTACTTATGATTGCCTAGCTGATCATCTGGAGCGGATAAATCTTTATTCGGGATTAGCAGCCAAAGAACTTTATGCTCAACAGAAAAAATGCCGCTGGCATCACCTGCTCCTTCTGCCCTTCTGTCGGTTTTTAAAATCATATCTCCTGCAAGCAGGATTTTTAGATGGCTTTCCCGGATTGGTAATTTCTGTCCTCAGTGGTTACGGGACCTTTGTTCGCTACGCCAAGCTCAAAGAAATATGGAAAAAAGGAGAGAAAATTGAGCCTTTTCCAGATTGATGCCGGCAAAGGATGGCGAGGCGGACAGAGACAATCTCTCCTCTTGTGTCGTCTGCTTCTGCAGCAAAAATTTCCCTGTTACTTGGTGGCCCAGCCCGGGAGTCCATTAGCNAGGAAAGCTCGCGAGGAAGGCATTCCGGTGATTACTCTCCGGATGCGAGGCGAAGCAGATTTCTGGGCAGCGACCCGGCTGGCCTTGATTCTAAAAAGAAAAAAATGTCAGCTTATTCATTATCATGATGCCCATGCAGTTATGCTGGGGGCCCTGGCCTCCCGCATAGCTAAAGTGCCTCTGCGGGTGTTAACCCGACGGGTTGATTTTCCTTTGAATGAAAATCTTGTTTCCCGTTGGAAGTACCAGAAAAATATAGATGCCTTCATTGCTGTTTCTACGGGTGTTCAGGATGTCCTGGTTAAAGGAGGGATTGAGCGGCGCAAAATTTATGTCGTTCCGGATGGAATTGATTTCACTCCTTATGAAGAGAATAAAGAAAGAGGTGCTCTCCGCGTGGAGTTAAATTTTAGTCCGGATGATTATGTGGTGGGAATAGTGGCTCATCTGGCCGACCACAAGGGACACAAATATTTGATCGAGGCTATTCGCCTGCTGAAGGAGAAGTTGCCTCAGGTTCGGTTGATTATTGTGGGGGAAGGGCCATTGAAGTTGGAGCTTTCCCGCCAGGTAAAGGATTTTCATCTGGAGGATGTGGTCTTTTTTCTGGGATTCAGGGAAGATATTCCCCGTATTTTGGCTTCGCTGGATTTGTTTGTGCTTTCCTCTCACCTGGAAGGATTGGGGAGCAGCCTTCTGGAAGCTATGGCCTCCCGTCTTCCGGTGGTGGCTACCCGGGTGGGAGGTATTCCCGATGTGGTTATTCATCAGGAGACGGGCCTCCTTGTCCCGCCTAAAAATCCTCCTGCCCTNGCTGAAGCCATCCTGGATATGTATACCCACCGAGAGAGAGCCCGGCAGATGGGCCAGAAGGGGTATGAGGTTGTGCATCGGAAATTTTCCGCCGAGGCGATGGCTTCGCGGGTGATTGATGTTTATCAGCGTTTATTTAAAGGAAAAAACATGGAGTTAAATTACCAAAATGGCTCTAGAAAAAATTGAACTTCGTGTTCTCCGTCTTCCTTATGTCCATTATTTTGAAACAAGTTTAGGTCGGGAAAAAGAAAGGGAATTTATTCTGGTCAAAGTCTTCAGTGAGGGGGTGACAGGATATGGTGAGGTGGTGGCTTCCCGCTCGCCCCTTTATAGTTACGAAACCGTGGGAACAGCTGGACATGTCCTGCGCGAATTTTTCATTCCCCTTATTTTTAAAGAAAACATTGAAGAACCAGAAGCTTTTTATAAGGCTGCCCGGAAGTACCGGGGACATCCCATGGCCCGGGCCGGACTGGAACTGGCATTATGGGACCTTAAAGCCAGGAAAATGAATCTACCTCTGTTTCAACTATATGGGGGTGTTTTTCAGAAAATTCCGGCTGGAGTAAGTGTGGGCATTCAGGATTCAGTAGCGGAGCTCATAAATCGAGTGGAGGAGTTTCTAAAAGAAGGTTACCAGCGAATTAAGCTTAAGATTAAACCAGGCTGGGATATCGATATTTGTCGAGAAATAAGAAATCATTTTTCCGAGATTCTTCTCCAGGTGGATGCCAATGGGGCATATTCTCGCGAAGCGAGTGAAAAACTACAGGACTTGGATGAGTTCAATCTTTTAATGGTGGAGCAACCCTTTCCTCCTTACGATTTATGGGAGCACTCTTTACTGCAACAAAAGATGAGAACACCTCTTTGCCTGGATGAAAGTATCTATGATTATTATTCAGCCCGAAGTGCGGTGGAGATGGGCAGCTGTCGGGTGATCAATATTAAAGTTGGCCGAGTCGGAGGTATAATAGAAGCCAGAAGGATTCATGATTATTGTCAGGAGAAAGGTATACCTGTTTGGTGTGGCGGCATGCTGGAATCGGGAATTGGCCGGGCCCATAACCTTCACCTGGCCAGTCTACCAAATTTTAAATTTCCCCATGACCTTTCAGCCAGCCGGCGGTATTATCCTGTGGATATTATAGAACCAGAAATAGTCCTAGAACCAAAGGGAGAAATTCGAGTGCCTGAAGGTCCGGGCATCGGGGTGACTCCTCGCGAAAAGATGATTGAAAGTTTAACTCTCCACAAGGAAGTATTAATCCCATAATCCGGATGATTCTGGGAGAAGGAGAGTGAGTTTTTTTCTTTTTGTTAGTCTTGACTGCCCAAACCGGCAGGGACTTAAAAATTGGGGACACCTCACCTGTTTACCTATTTTTTCCAAATAGCAATAAACTTAAAAAGAAGAGTTCTGAAACAAAAAATATCTCATTCTTTAGGGAGGGTTAAGACCAATTGGAGATAAATAGGGAGGAGAAGTTTAGTAAGGGAAAATTTTAGACCTCAATTTCCAGCCAGATAATAATAGCCGAGGAAAAAGAGAATGAGTCAAAAATAATATTTGACAATTATGATAATATTTATAATAATAGTTTAGTTATATTAAATAAATGTTATACGGAGGGATTTATGGCNGGCCTTAAGAAAAAACATAAAAAATGGTTACAAGAGCAATTTTCAGNAAGGGTGAATTTTAATCCCGTTGAAAGATTGCTTTATAGTCATGATATTGCCGCTATGCCCAGTTTATTTAAGCCCTTAGTCGGACGGACAATTCCGGAGGCAGTTGTCCAACCGGCTAATGAAGAGGAATTGGTCAAAGTGGTCACTTGGGCCTATCAAAATCGTCTCCCGCTTATTCCCCGGGGAAAAGGATCCTCTGGTTATGGGGGAATTATCCCTTTAAAAAAGGGAATAGTCATCGATTTTTATCGGATGAAAGAAGTTCTCCAGATTGATCCAGAAGCACAGACAGTGACTGTCCAACCCGGCATCACCTGGGAGCAGTTAGACCGCTGTCTTCAGAAACAGGGGTTGACCGTTCGCCTTTATCCTACCAGTTATCCTTCTTCTTCGGCTGGGGGCTGGTTAGCTCAAGGAGGAGCCGGTATTGGTTCCTATGAATATGGCTGGTTTGATCAGAATGTAGTTAAAGCCAAGGTGGTGATGCCAGATGGCCAGGTTGAGGAGTTTAGTGGCCCAGAGTTGGAACTTATTTCCGAAGCCGAGGGAATTACTGGTTTGATTTCAGAAATTACCATTCGGGTTCAGAAACTGGAAGATATTGAGATCATCGCCTTTGCCTGTCCCGACGCTCATTCTCTTTCTCGTATTTTCCAGGAAATAATTACCGCTGATTTACCCATCTGGTCCGTCTCTTTTATTAATCCTCGCATGGCTGAAATGAAAAACCGGGCTCCTTTACTTACTCATCATGGCCATCCCGTGGAAAAAAGAGTTATTCTGCCTGCGGCTTACATTACTACTTTAGCTTTTAAGAAAGTTCATCAGGAGATTATTCGAGCTAAACTGTCGGAAATAGTCAAGGAATGTGAAGGAGAAATTTTGCCTCAGGAAATTGCTGAGCATGAGTGGGAGAATCGTTTTAAATTGATGGTAGTCAAGAGACTGGGGCCCTCACTTGTGCCAGCCGAAGTGGTCATTCCTCTCGAGAGGTTGGGAGAGGTTATGGAGGAGATTGAAACCCAGGTTAATCANCCTGTAGTTAAAGAAGGGGTGGTCATTAAGAAAGGCAAACAGGGCCGGCCTGAAGTGGTCATCCTGGGATTTATTCCCAGTGACCAACGCCGCTTTTCTTATAATTTTGTTTTTGGCCTGGTCCTCACGATTCTCAAGATTGCCGAAAAACATGGAGGGCGTCCCTATTCCACCGGCCTATATTTCACGACCAAAGCCCGGAAAATTCTGGGAGTAGAAAGACACCGGAAACTGGTGGCCTTTAAAAAGAAAGTTGATCCACGGAATATTCTTAATCCGGGCAAAGTCCTGGGAGGAACATTAGTCGGTCGGGTTCTGGAATGGCTGAGTGTATTTGAACCATTGATCCGGCCCTTTGGCAATAATGTGGTCACCAGGGTGGGCGAAAGATTTGAGCGGGAAGTCAGGGGAATTCCAGCGGATGTTGCCTGGTATGCTTACGCCTGTTCCCAATGTGGTTATTGTCTTGATGAGTGTGATCAATTTTACGGCCGCGGCTGGGAGAGCCAATCCCCCCGGGGAAAGTGGTACTGGCTCCGACAGTACCTGGAAGGTAAAGTTGACTGGAACCAATTTATGGTGGATACGATTCTGGTTTGTACTACCTGTGAATTATGTAATCTCCGCTGTTCGGCTGCTTTACCCATTGAGCCTTCGTGGATGAAGTTGAGGGGTCGCCTGGTGACCGAACAAAAAGAGATGACCTTCCCGCCTTTTGAAGTCATGGCGGCGGCTCTACGCGGTCAAGGGAATATCTGGGCTGGCTACCGCCGTGATAGATCAGCCTGGTTTCCCGAAGAGTTAAAGGCCAAACACGGGCCGGAGGTTAAAAGCAGTAAAAATGTTTATTTTGCTGGTTGTACTGCTTCCTATGTAGAGAATGACATTGGGGCTGCCTCAGTCACTTTACTTGATGCGGCGGGAGTCGACTTCGTTTATCTGGGAAATATCGAAAATTGCTGTGGAACGCCGATGCTGGTGGCCGGGAAGTGGGACTTATTTGCGGAGGTAATGAAGAAAAATATTGAGGCGGTGAAAACAGTGGGGGCTGAGACGGTTATTTCCTCCTGCCCTGCCTGTGATATGATGTGGCGCCAGGTGTATCCTGAGTGGGCCAAGAAACTGGGTCTTGATTACAATATTCAGGCCAAGCATTACAGTGAAGTGGTCGCTGAAAAAATCCGCCGGGGAGAATTTAGATTTACTCACCCTGTTAACAAGAAAGTCACCTGGCATGATTCGTGTCATATCGGCCGTGTTTCTGGAGTGTATGATGAACCNCGGGAAGTAATCAAAGCCATTCCGGGAGTTGAGTTTAGAGAAATGACCACTCATCATCAGGAGGCTCATTGTTGTGGCAGTGTTTTGACTTTGATTAAAGAACCACCCATTGCGGCTGAAATAGGCAAGGTCCGCCTGGAGGAAGCAGTTGAAGTAGGTGCTGAAGAGGTGCTGGCTTTATGTCCCTGTTGCGAGTTTCAGTTTCGGGTGACCAAGGAGAAGAAACAGCTGCCGGTCCAGATAAGTGATCTAGCTGCTTTCGCCTGTCAGGGGCTTGGGAAAAAATTTGCCGACCCCAGTCCGGAGGTATCTCGCCAGTGGGCTGTTTTTGAGAAGATGATAGATTTAATGACTCCTGCAGGGTTCGCCGAGTTGATGGATTCCATGTGGCCCGAGCTTATGGCGGCCATGCCTTTGGGTATGGGTCGGATGATGAAAGGCCTTGGCCGGTTGGGATTTGTCGGAGGAGCCATGTTGGCGATGATGAAACCGCTCTTCCCTGTTCTTTTCCCCAGGCTCTTACCGAAAATGATGCCCAAAGTTATGCCGACCATGCTGGAGCGAATAGCCGAGAGGGTGCCCATGCCTGATTACATGGCGGAGCAAATGCCGGAATTAATGCCTCAGGTGATGGACAATTTAATGCCGAAAATGCTTCCGGATGTAGTTCCTTTAGTTGTGCCCAAAATGATCAGGTTTCTTCGAGGCCAAACTGCTTAGGGTAGGTAGATCATTTAAGAAAGGAAAGAGACAGTTGCTCTGAACCAAAGCATCGGAATTTGTTGTAAACAGCAGAGAGGGGGCTACCACTTTTAGCGGGGAAAAGAGGTGATGGATGGCTTATTTTCGCAATAAATTGCGCCCTTACTCCGGAGTCTGGCGTCTCTTCAGGAGGATGATTGACTTACCCCGGGAAAGCTGGTAATAGTTTAACCATGAGTGTTAAAACCTACAAACAGGCCGGTGTGGATATCGATGCAGCTGAAGAATTTTTAGAAAAGATAAAACCGCTGCTCAGATCAACCTACCGCCCAGGTGTTTTAACCGAAATAGGTGGCTTCAGTGGATTATTCAGTCTGAAAGACCTGAAAATTTCCGACCCTGTGTTGGTGGCGGCCACGGATGGAGTCGGCACCAAACTCCTTCTGGCTGAACTGCTGGGGAAATATGATACTATTGGTCAGGAT
The DNA here is from genome assembly GCA_002010725.1 of Candidatus Aminicenantes bacterium JdFR-80. GTDB lineage: Bacteria > Acidobacteriota > Aminicenantia > Aminicenantales > Aminicenantaceae > JdFR-80. Next base: position 8,688 of record MTOP01000034.1, on the reverse strand, counting down.
TTAGTGGCCATGTGTGTCGATGATGTCGTAGTCTGTGGGGCTAAACCTTTATTTTTTCTTGATTATATAGCCACCGGCAAACTAGAACCGAGCAAGCTGGAAGCTTTTATCCAGGGTGTGGTTAAGGGTTGTCAACAAGCTGAATGTGCTTTGATCGGCGGGGAAACAGCTGAACTGCCTGGGTTATATGAACCGGGGAAATTTGATGTGGCCGGTTTTTGTGTTGGTCTGGTTGAGAGGTCCCGGATCATCGATGGGCGAGATTGTCAACCTGGAGATGTGGTTATTGGTCTAGCTTCCTCCGGTCTTCACAGTAACGGGTATTCTCTGGTCCGGCGGTTATTTTCCGCCGAAGAGCTTTCTTCTTCCCTTGGTTTGGAGTTTCTCACTCCGACCCGGATTTATGCCTCTTTAATTTTGCGGCTTATCCAAAAGGTGCCGGTCAAAGCCCTGGCCCATATCACCGGCGGCGGGTTGATTGATAATCTTCCCCGGGTGGTTCCTCCTGGTTTGTCGATCAAGATTTATGAGAAGAGCTGGCCAGTTCCTGAGCTGTTCGCCAGAATTCAAGAGAGGGGACCAGTAGAGAAGATAGAAATGTTTCGCACTTTTAATATGGGTATTGGCATGGCAATCATTGTTTCCCGTCAATCTAGGGAGCGGGCAATGGAAGTTTTGGCGGAATGGGGAGAAGAGGCCTGGGAGATTGGAGAACTGGTTGAGGGAGAAGGCCGGGTTTTTTTTGTTGATTCTTAAGAAGTCGTTATTCTGTTCCCGAGTCAATTAGATATTTTTGCCATTCAAAGAGGTTGGGAACTAGTTCGTAATTTTCCAGGGCTTTGGCTGTTTCTCTAGAGATGGGAGACAATGCCCGGCTGATCGAATGAATGACTTCTTGGGAAAGAGGTATCATACTGACTACCTTCACCTTAACCTGGCAAGATGGAAAACGGTCTTTAAAACGAAGGGGGAAGAGAAACTCGATCATTTTTTCATTGGGGTTTAAGAGAGAGAGCAAATTATGTCCCGACTCAGCCAAAGCCTTTTTCCAGAAAGGTAGGGCGTAAGAATAATGAGTACAGTTAAGACTGGCCACTAGGGGAGCCTCTTTGTCAGGTAGTTTCTGGAGGGCCTCTTCCACGTATCCCTGGATTAACCACTCTGTTTCTTCCCGGTCAAATCCCCGTTCGATATATAATTCCAACTCAGGACAGGCTTGGGCAATTATTCTTTCCGGAAGAAATCCCTGCCGGATTAATTCCTCCTGGTAAGTACCTTCGGAAATTGTGGTTGGTGTTCCGAAAATAATGACCCAGGCTTCAGGATGTTGGCGGAGGGTCTCCCCGAGGAGCTTCATCCCCGATTCGACAATGCCCACTACCGGAATTTGGGAGCGATGGGCAAAAGTTGTGTCCGGGAAGAGAACTGAAAGGGTATTACAGCCGATAAGGATAAGATCAGGTTGATATTTCAGAGCTAAACTTTCCAGGGCGCTGGAAAAGATTTGGATTTTATCCTCACGCTGAGGCAGGCTGTTGTAACCTCCCTGAGATGAGAAGAGAGCGTTAAAAAAGATCACCTCTACTTCTCGGTAAGGCTTTTCCTTATTTAATCGCTGGACCAGGTGAGCGACTACTGACAGACCTCCCAGACCTGAATCAGTAACAGCCACCCTGATAGTGGGGGAGGACGAGGGAATTATCTTGGTGGACCGGGGAGTAACTTTCTCCTGGTTTAAACAGCCAATCAGACTTAAGGTTGCAGCTGTGAGAATAGCTCCAAGGAAGGCAATAAGGATTTTTCTAGCTTGGTCGCTCATCATTCTTGAAGGTTGGTGAATATAACACCTATTTTTTGTTCCTGTCAACAATTCGTGTAAAATAAATTTGCTAGTTTCAACAAGTTATTGATTATGCTAAAATAAATAAAATATTAAATAATTAAATATGTGAAAGGTAGATGAAAGTCATGCTTCGAAGATGGAAACCCAACCTATATAAAGAACAAAGGGTTGGAGTGTTTGTGGATGTTCAGAATCTATATTACTCAGCCAGGTTTATTTATAAGACCAAAGTAAATTTTCTCTCTATATTAAATGAGGCTGTTCGGGGAAGGAATCTAATCCGGGCCATTGCCTATGTGATTAAGGCCGATGTTAAAGATGAGGAAAACTTTTTTGAAGCCCTCAAGAGCTTTGGTTATGAAGTCAGGGCCAAGGACCTTCAGGTTTTCTATGGCGGAGCCAAAAAAGGGGATTGGGATGTCGGCATAGCCATGGATATGATTGAGTTGGCTCCCAAGCTGGATGCAGTGGTCCTGGTCAGCGGAGATGGAGATTTTGTTCCCTTGATTAAACATGTCAAGCATGCGCTTGGTTGTTATGTTGAGGTGATGGCTTTTGGGAAGTCCTGTTCTCAAAAGCTGATTGAAGAGGCGGACAATTTTGTTGATATTGATGACGAGCCTTCTAAATTTCTGATTTAATTCCCGAAGAATTTGCTATAAGTTTAAAAAGGAAGTTCAATTTGTTTTTGTCGACTTTTCAGATATTCTATGTATAGAATAAATCTGGAGAAGAAAGTGGAAAAAATAATAAATAAATGGTAAATTTATATTTCCCTTTCACCAAGAGAAAAATGGGCGGTTAGCTCAGCTGGGAGAGCGCGGCGTTCGCAACGCCGAGGTCGGGGGTTCGAATCCCCTACCGTCCACTATAATAGGATATAAAATTGAATAATGAGCTTTTTATTCTGCTGACAACAGCCATCTCTATTGGTTTTATTCATACTTTATTAGGACCAGACCATTACCTTCCCTTTATTGTCCTTAGCCGGGCCAGGCACTGGTCTAGTGGGAAAACTTTATGGATTTCTTTTTTATGTGGCCTGGGACATGTGCTTAGTTCGGTTATCCTGGGATTGGTCGGCCTGGCTCTGGGGCTGGCGGTTTTCACCCTAGAGGGAGTGGAGGCTTGGCGGGGGAATGTGGCTGCCTGGCTCCTTATTGGTTTTGGTCTAGTTTATGCTCTTTGGGGAATTCAACGGGGCATTCGAAACAAGCCCCATCGGCATCTCCATTTTCATCAGAATGGTTTACAGCATGAACATGTCCATACCCACCGGGGCGAGCATCTTCACCCTCATGATGAGTCACCCAGAAAAATTACCCCCTGGATATTATTCATCATCTTTGTTTTCGGACCTTGTGAACCTCTAATTCCGCTGCTGCTTTACCCGGCGGCTAAACACAGTTGGAGTGGGGTTATACTGGTGGCGGTTTCTTTTTCCATCGTCACCATTTTGACTATGCTTACCCTGATTTACCTTGGTTCGCGGGGAATAAAGTTAATTCGCCTGGGTTTTATGGAAAGGTATGTTCATGCTTTCGCCGGAGGAGTGATTTTTATTTCAGGATTGGGGATTAAGTTCCTGGGTTTGTAGGAAATTACCGTTTGGGGGGCGGGTAAGATTAGAAACAGATGAAAAAGAAATCACTTCCCTGTTTTGCGGTTGATTGCATGCTGGGAAAACTGGCCAAATGGTTGAGAATTTTGGGATTTGACACAGTTTATTATTCCCGCATTGGGGATGAAGAACTCCTTTCTCTTGCTCGGAAGGAGGGGAGAATTTTGTTAACCCGTGATTATCGTTTAAGTTTGCAGATGACCACTGAAAAAGTGGTTTTTATTGAGAGTGAAGCCTGGCAAGAGCAACTCCGCCAGGTTTTAAATAAATTTAAATTACAAGATTCCATAAACCCATATTCCCGTTGTCTTGAATGTAACTATCCCTTGCAACCAACTTCACGGAAGGCGGTCAGGCAATTGGTGCCGACNTTTGTTTATAATCAAGTTAATGAATTCTCAATTTGCCCCAATTGCTTCCGGGTTTATTGGAAGGGGACTCATTTTCAGGATATGGAACAGAAAATAGCCTTGATTTTATCCGGAGAAAATCCGCAAGAGAAGTCAAGTGAAGAAGAAACAGGGGACTAAAAGAAGAAGGTTGGCCAGCTAAAAAGGGGAAAGGACGGGTTGAACAAAAGGGTTTGCTTTTTCGTAATATTTAAAAAGCTGTTAATTACCCGAGAATTGAAATCTCTAAAAGAAAGGAGGAATAATGCTTGTGTTAACTACTCCCAATATTGATGGNAAAAAAATTGTGCGTTATCTGGGTTTAGTTACGGGGGAAGCTATTCTGGGGGCAAATATTTTTAAAGATCTTTTTGCTGGCATCAGGGATATTGTGGGCGGACGTTCGGCTGCATATGAAAAGGAATTGAGAAGGGCCAAAGAGATTGCCTTGTCTGAGATGAAAGAACAGGCCAGAGCATTGAATGCCAATGCCGTAATTGGGGTTGATCTGGATTATGAAACTATTCAGATTGGTCAGGGAGGAGGCATGCTTATGGTTAGTGCTAGTGGAACAGCCGTCGCTTATGAAGACATAAAGGAGTAATCATGGATCGACATATCCAACTATTGGGAATCCTCTGGTTATGTCTGGGTGGGCTGATGCTCATCACTGGGTTCCTGGCTTTTGTCTTTTTCTTTGGGTTGTCCTTTATCCCGGAAGTGGAAGCCGAAGGCTCGCTTGTGCTGAGGTTGATCTCCTTCTTTGGCGGTGGGTTTATATTGCTTTTCTCTCTGCCCAAGTTGATTGCTGGATATGGGTTGCTGAAACGTCAGGAGTGGGCCCGGATTTTGACTCTTGTCTTGAGTTTTTTCAGCTTATTGAATTTTCCTCTGGGCACGGCTCTGGCTATTTACTCTTTCATCATCCTGACTAAAGAAGAAGCAATAAGGCTTTTTAATCCGAGTCAGAGATAAGGGCTGTTCTTAGAATTTATACCCCAGACTAGCGAAGACAGTATATCTCCTCACCCCACCTTCATCCTCACGGTAGGTAAATTGTGACCTCAGATGGAGCTGGTGGGCGATAGTCCAGTTTAGCCCCCCGAGGAGAAGAGAGCTCTTGCGGGTTAGCCAATCCTCAATGGTCACCACTTCGAAGGGTCGAGAACCCCGGCCAAAACCAAAAAATAAATAATTGGTGGAAGAAAAGTATAATCTTGTTTGAGTAAACCAGGCCCAGCTTTGCCCTCCGTTTTCCTGGTTGAAGAACCACCGGAGAAAAGAAAAGAATCTTCCCCAATACACTCCGGCGGATCCAGTATAGACCAGACTTGATTGAGCCTTGAAATTATACTGGCGAAAGCCGAGGGAGATTTCTCCTTGACGAAGCACGGATTGATATATTTCAGCATGATAGGTGGAGCGGGGAAAATAAATCGCCGGGGAACCTAGGTGGAAATTTAAATGGGTGTAAGTTCCCGGCCGCAGGTTATAATAAAGCTCGGCGCCAAAACTGGCATCATTCCGGTTGAATCGTCTGGTTTGCTGGGCGATAAGAAGAAAAGCCCCTTTTTTCCGGGGAAGTCCCAGCTCAAGAGTTAAGCTATGTGTTTGATAAGGGGTTCGGTGGTCATTAAAAGCCATGAGTTCGAATGAATATCTGATTTCGTTCTCCCGCCGAAAGCCAACGGCCGTCAAGCGGAGGAGTTGACGGAATTCTTCATTGGCGGGTTCATATTTTAACGCCTGTTGAATGTACTGGCGGGCGTAGTCCAGCCGTCCCAGATGATAATAACTCTGAGCTAGCTTGAAATATACCTTGGGTTCCTCGGAAAATTGGGGCTGGAGTTTCTGACAAATGGCCAGAGCTTCATTATACTTATGTTGCCAAAGAGCTAAATCCACCAATCCCAACCAGGCGGATAAATTATTCGGCTCGAGCTGGAGGATTTCTTCAAAGCTCTGTTGAGCTTTAGTATACTCACCTTTCCAGCCCAGAAGCCGAGCGCGGAAGAGAAGGAGATCCAGATTTTGGTGATAAATTTCCAGAAGAGAATTAATTATTTCCAGGGATTTATCCCAATTTCCCCGGTATCCTTCAGCTCGGGCCAGGAGAAAATTGTAATCATAATCATTGGGATTTTTCTGAAGTTCTCTCTGGCAAATGGAAATTACTTGCTGGTAGTCCTGGCGCTGCAAGGCCTGGCGGGCTAATTGCTTTTTATCGATTGAATGAGCCAGAGAGATGAGAGGTGTTCCGAGGATTAAAACAAGAAAAATGACGAAGCCGCTAATTGAAGGTGGATGTTTTTTCATCGGGAGAAACCTTTCCTTTTCATCTTGCCCCATTCTTTTTTCCCCATGAGAAAATCAAAAAAAGCCTTGACTCGAACTAGGGTCAAGTATTGGCGGAAGATAAAATTTTCCAGGAAAGAAGCGACCATTAATCCCAGGATATGCTGGAAACGGGGATAGCGACAGGCTGAGTATTCTTCCAGGAGAATAGAAAAGAGGGAGATCACAATTCCGAAAATCAAGGCAATCGTAAAGAAGAGAAGGGCAAACTGCGAATTGATCAAGCCCTTGAAGAGAAAGAAGAGAAAGAGGATGTAGCCAGCAAATTCGATAAAAGGTCCCATCATTTCGAAAATAACATAATAGGGCATGGCGAAAAATCCGATGGACCCATAGCGGGGATTGAGAATCATTTGGCGGTTATAACTGATGGATTCTATGAGACCTCGATGCCATCTGTTCCTCTGGCGAGTTAGGGTTTTTATTTTTTCGGGGGCTTCAGTCCAGCAAATTGGATCCGGAACGAATCTTATTTGGTAAGGTCTTTTCTTTTCCAGGAGATGTTTTTGCATCCGGATTACCAGGTCCATATCTTCACCAACTGTTTCTCGACGATATCCCTGAATATCTAAGACCATCTTTTTTTGAAAGAGCCCGAAAGCTCCGGAGATGATAAGCAGACTTTTGAGCATAGATAATCCGGTTCGTCCACCCAGGAAGGCGCGGAGATATTCAATTGTTTGAAATTGGGCTAGTAGATTCCGGGGAAAGCCAACCTCTTTGACCTGGCCATATTCAATCCGACAGCCGTTGCTTAAGCGAATTATTCCTCCTGCGGCGACCATTTTGGCCGGTTCTTCTAGGAAGGGCCGGACGATTTTTAAGAGAGCATATTTATCCAGGAGGGAGTCAGAATCAATAGCGCAGAAAAGAGGAAAACGGGCTACATTTAGACCGGCGTTTAAGGCATCTGCTTTTTGGCCATTGACTTTATCCACGACCACGAGTTTAGGATAAGAATGAGAAATGTAAATGCCTCTTATCGGAGCAGTGTCAATTACCTTGCGAAAAACACGAAATGTCTTTTTGAGGTTAAAATAGGTAATTAATCTCTCCAGGGTCTTATCTGTGGAGCCATCATTGACCACCACTACTTCATAATTGGGATATTCCAGGGCCAGAAGTGAGTGAATATTTTCAACAATAGTTTCCTCTTCATTGAAGGCCGGGACAATTATGGAAATAGGTTTAAGAGAAGGGAGATGGAGCATTTCTTTGTAAAGAATATAGGTCGAGAGTTGACGGTGCCGAGATAGACCGACAAGAGAAAGAACTGTAAATAGAAGATAGAGAAAATTTATAGTAAAAAAATAGGCGAGAATTATCCACTGGAGGAGGTGATAGACATTGGTGATAAAATTCATCTTATCTAATTTATTACCTAGTAATAACTATTTCTTCCAAAATCATGCGGGCCATGTCGGCTGCATAAGGATCTTTCTTTTGTTGGGCGATCTTTCTGAGGGTTTTTAATCCTTTCTCACCAAATTGGACCAGGGCGTGGGCTCCATTGAGCCGACAATACCAATAAGGAGAAAAAAGTGCCTGAGCGAGAAGAGGGAGGGCTTTTTTAGGTCTTAGTTTACCCAAACTTTTCAGAGCTTGGGCTTTCACTTCCCAGGCTTCATCCTCGGCCATAAGTAATAAAGTATCAATTATTTCTTCTAGAGGAAGAGAGAGATTTCCCAAGGCTCGGGCCGTTTTAACCCGAATTTCTTTGCTGGAATGGGTTGAAAGGCGAAGAAGTTCGGGGTAGAGCGAGGTCAAAGGGATAGCCCCAATCAATTCAATCAGAAAAGAAAGTTTTTCCTCCGAGAGAGGTTGATCTATAATCTTTTTTACAAAAGGTTCAATTATTTTTCCCATGGAAGTGAAGAGATCAAAGTAATACCGCAATGGGGCTTTGGATTCCTTAAGAAAACTTGTGAAGATACTTTCCAGGATTTGGGGCTGGGGATTCAGCGCTAGGCTGGAAAGAGTGGCCAGTTTGACCAAAGGGTTGTCATTAAGGAGTTGGATTATAGCCGGAGTATCGGTTTCCTCGGCAAAAATGACAAAAGCTTTGGCCGCCTTAACTCTTTTGATAATCCGTTTGGCGGTAATTTCTTGGCGATACTTTTCTTTTAGGAAAAAGGAGAAGATATTTTTTAGTTGTTCCCGAGGTGCTCCAGAGAGAGTTTGCCAAAACTCAAGGAGAACCTCAGTAAATATTTCTGGATAACGGAGGTATTGCTGCAGAGTGATCTGCCATTTGCTTTTTTCCCCTGCGGTTATGGTGGCTAGGAGATCTGATTCAATTGCCTGCCGAAGTTTCCGATTTCGCTTTTCCTGACGAGCGATGANGAATCGTCGAGCTGAAATATAACAGAAAAGAGATANAGTAAATAGAAAGAGGAAAATCAGGCTATAGAGAACGATGTAGATTTGAGTCGTCATTTTTTGTTGAGAGAACTTTTTTTATTTTAGAGAGAAGAATTTCT
>MTOP01000048.1 GCA_002010725.1 Candidatus Aminicenantes bacterium JdFR-80 | reverse complement strand
GATATTCAAAATCCTTTTTTTGGCGAATTAGCCTGGTGGATTGAAAAACTCCTTCGGGAACATGGGTATAGTACTATTTTATGCAATACAAATGAGATACCCGAGAACGAAGAATTCTACTTGAAAGTCTTATTCGACAGACAGGTTGATGGGATTATTATTGCCCCCGTTCATACCCAGGAGTGGCAGGAGCTGGAGAATATTAAAAATGACAGAGCAGTAGTTCTTATTGATAGGATATTTTATGAAACAAATCTGCCCTGGGTGACCAGTGATAATACTTTGGCNGCTGANAGAATGACCGATAAGCTTATNAAACTGGGATTTANACGCATTGCTTTTCTCGGGGGAACTCCAAATACCTATATAAATGATGCCAGATTTGAAGGATATAGGAATTCTCTTGAAAAACATTCTATTCAATATGACCAAGAAATTGTCCTTTTCAAAGGATATTCGAGTGAAGCGGGCGAGGAAATGATGTCAATTATTTTTGAGAGAGATCAGGATATCGAAGCAGTTTTTTGTGTGAATAACCTTGTTTTTCTAGGAGCTATGAAAATTGTTCANCAGAAGGAATTANCAGGCGGTAAGTATGTCATGATGGCTGCTTTTGACATTAAGCATTACTCTCATATCTTCAAACGTCCTTTATTATGTGCTAATCAGGACTTACAGAAATTAGCTACCAATTGTGTTTCTCTCCTTTTGGATGAAATCAACGAGAAACCCAGGAAAAATCCGCATCTTATCCTCCCTGTTTATATTGAAGATCTTAGAACGAACCTGTTGAATTAGTGATATTCTTAATTGTTTGTTTTTTAGGAAAAATAGTCTCTCTCCGAGGCAGTTCCTATAAGGAGACTGNGGAATTGTAGAGTATAATATAAATGGAATATGTTTTCATAATTTTTCAGTTCGTTTTTTATTCCTGATCTAAGGAGGAGAGATGGAGCTATATTTCCTGGAAAAGCCTGATTGATTTTTTTAGAAATGAGGAAGACATTGACTGATCGTGACCTTCTCAAAGAAATTGATTAGGCGAAAATAGTATTGAGGAGTAACGAGTTGAATTTAAAAAACTTAGTTAGAATCAGTTTTATTTTACTGGCAATATATTTATTAAATTCGTCAGGATTGGCTTTTAATCAGTCACAGAAGAGAGGAAAAGAATATTCCTCTTCTCTTCTTGAACTATGGCAGCAATGTAAGGCAAATCTACCTCCTTTTCATTTCGAGATCTTGCAAGATGAAATTGTGCCCTCATCCAGTGTGCCAGGGAAGAATCTCCGCCGGCTGGAAGTTCGTTTCACGAGTCAGGTGGTGGGGCAATGGGGAAGAAGAATGGCTCACACGGCTGTTATTTTTCTTCCTGTTAATCCTGAGATTAATCAGCGAGCAGAGAAAAGAGGTAAGGCGGTTGTTATTGCCCATCGCTATGGCGACCAGATGATGATTGATGACTATGCTGAACCTATTGCGGCCATATTAGATTATCCTACCATGATTCTTCCGATTCCGGGTGAATATGATGGCCATGATGGAGAGAGCTGTTGGATGTATTTTTTCCGGAGTCATTTACTTAGTACTCAGGACCCCATTTATCATCCCTATTTTCGTTTGGCGATCTCTTATATCCGGGCTTTGGATGTGTTTCAGGAGATTCTTGGAGAGGAAAAGATTAGGGCGGTTATCGGCGGCCACAGTAAGAGGGCTCCCTCAGCCTTTAATGCGGCGGCTCTTGATCCGGAGAGGGTGGCCGGGGTTATCTATATGGGAATGGAATCTACTTTTGCCCGTTATGAAGGAAATCCGTGGGAAATTGTTTCCCCGGTCCATAGCCAGGAAGGGGTTAAATGTCCTGTGTTTTATATCGGAGCGACGAATGAGGATGGCTATGAAATGTTTAATATCAATCGTCTTCAGGCCAAAATGAAAAACCCCTGGACCATAGAAATGATTCCCAATTTTCATCATGCCACTTACTCCGAGATTCAAATAAAGGATTGGATGATGTGGATTTCCCATATTTTTGACGGGCGTCCCCTTACTCGAATCAGTGATTTAAGTTATAAGGAAAACGAAGAAGGAACTTTCTTCCAGGCGAGAATTGATTCCCCCAACAAGATTATTGCGGTTAAAGTCTGGTATGTCTATTGTGATGATGTGCCCTATTGGCGAGATTTGATGTGGTATCCCCTCTTTATGAAACAAGAAGGAGAATTTTATAAAGCTTTACTCCCAGGAAAAACCCCTGATGCCTGGCTGGTCGAAGTTAAGGATAAAGCGAATGGATTGGCTGGCTATCTGAGTAGTCTGCCTCTCAGTATTACAAGAAAACCAACCAAAGAGAGGTATTCTCGAGGCTGGCGATCGAGGAATTGGGAANCGAAAACCAAAAGAAATAAGAGCCTTAGCTTAGACCAGTGAATTAAATTCCGGAGAGATAGGAATTAGTTTTAAAAAAGTAGAAGAAGTAGGGAGGAATTTTTTTATTTCAGAGGAAGGCAGCCGTGAAAAAAAATAAAGTCATTATTATAACTTCCTTGGTTTTATTTTTTATCGCTTCGTTGGTAGTGATTTTGGCGCAGAAACGGTTTTTCCGCTATCCACCTCCTAAACCAGTTCCGCCTCCGGCCAAGTTTCAGGAAATGCAGAGTCCTATGTATTTTTTATCTAAATCCCAGCAGTATTCCGCCTCCCGCATTAGTTCTTATAATCGGGAGGGGGGACCACGGGACAATTTTTGGATTCCTACTACCGGTGAAGAGGTGACTTTAGCTGAGATTAAAGGTCCGGGAGCCATTTCTCACATTTGGATGACTCATCGGGGAAGCGGTCATGATCTTATTATAAGAATATACTGGGAGGGAAGTAATCATCCCAGTGTTGAAGTTCCCCTGGGAGATTTTTTCGGGGTGGCGATGGGAGTGGATGCTCCGCTTAATAGTTTCCCCATCCAGAATTCTTCTGAAGGACGGGCCCGAAATTGCTGGTGGTATATGCCGTTCAATCGTTCGGTTCGTCTTACAGTGAGCGCCACTCAATCAGAGTCAAATGCGAATAGAAAAAATGTTCCCCTTTATTTTTATATCGATTATCAAGTACGGGCAAAGCCATTCAAAGATATTCACTATTTTCATGCCCGGTTTTGGGAAACAGACCCCTCTCAGCGTAGTCAGCCCGTCTTACTGGCCAGCATCGAAGGGGAAGGGCATTTTGTCGGCGTANTAATGGGTCATCGGGCCCGGACACCAGGCTGGTTTGGGGAAGGAGACGATATTATTACGGTAGATGGCCAGGTCTCCTTTCTGGGTACAGGGACAGAAGATTATTTCTGTGATGCCTGGGGGTTTAGAGTGTTCAGCCATCTCTACCATGGAGTCCCTTATCGTGAAGAAAGAGGCATAGGTCAGAGGATCAGCGCCTATCGGTTTCATATATTAGATCCGATACCATTTCGGAAATCATTTAAATTCGAAATAGAACACTGGCCATGGATCAGTCCATGGCCAAATACAGGCAGGGGTTACTATTCCAGTGTTGCCTTCTGGTACCAGAAAGGACTCCATAAACCATGGCCAAGATTGGAGAGAATAGTAGCCAATGAGCCCTGGGATCCAGATAAAGGACGCTGGCATTTTCCCGGAGCTCTTGAGGCAGAAGACTTAGGAATTCTTAGCTACAAAACCCGTCTTGGAGAAACCATAAGACCTTCAATTGTCAAGGAAATGCCTAATCTAAGTGGGGATCATATGGTTCTATTTGATTCAGGGGGAGAAGGGGAGCTGTCATTAGCTGTACCGGTGAAAAAGGCGGGGCGTTACCGAGTGAAGATTTACTTTGTTCGAGCGCCAGATTATGGACAAACCCGGCTGTTTATCAATGGCAGTCAGACAGGCAATCTTATTGACACTTATTTAGAAACAGATGATCTCACCCGTCCCCTTTGGCCTCCCCAAGCATTTGATTTGGGAGAGGTTGATTTGAAAGCTGGCCTTAATGTATTGAGGTTTGTGGTTAACTCAAAGAATGAAAAATCCCATGGTTATAAATTGGGTATCGATTGTTTGATTATAGAAAAAGTAGATTAAGTACGATAAGGATAATCGTTTATCAATGATTTTTTTTCAACATAGGGAATATGAGTCAAGGGAGGGCACCATGAAAAAATCGATTTATCGTCTTTTCAGTGTGTTAATTCTAATCTTGGCGGTTGTTGGAACAGTCTCTGGTGAAAAAGTGCTCATTGGTGAGTGTGAGAATGTTTATTATCTTTCCCCGGAGAACCAGGAGCTGAGAGGCCTGGCTTTCGATGATATTTCACCAGAGAGGCCGCGTCTATTTGTGTTGGACGCCGCTGGCAAAATTTTTGTTTACCGGCCGACAGGCGATTTCCAGAAAGACAGACAGAAATTAGTTCTCCTTGAGACTTATGAGCTCCCCAAAAATCCTCAAGGCGAACCCTTGGCTGGACTGCGGGGATTAGCCTTTGCGGTGGAGAGCGGTCATGATGTTTTTTATTTTCTGAACTGGGTTAATTCCAGCGAAGTGATCTCAGAAATGTGGCGGATTAATGTTGGCACAGGGTCAGTCACGAAGATTGATCTATCTCAATATGGTTTCCGCATAGGGGATAGGGAGTTGTTCGATATCACTTATGAAAACGGCCATGTTTTTATTTGCTTTGACGCTTCAGGTTACCCCAGCCGGAATCTGCGTGTTTCTCGGGGAATTATCCAGTTAAGATGGAGCCAGGCTAACAGGGGAAAGCTTGAGTTTGTTCGACACCTGCCCGATTCCGGCTATCGTCCTTCTCTGGGAGTGGCTAGTATGACCTGGGAAGGCAGTCGATATTTATGGGCTACCGTAGGTGGAGAATATATATATTGTGCATCGTTACCCACGGGCAGAGGTTTATTTTATTTCAAACGCCCCACTTCTTCCCGGATTCAAGAGAAAGCAATTGGCTTGGCCTTTGGGGAGGGAGCTCTCTGGGTTCCTGAATTAAAAGAGGGAGCTGATTGTCTTTACCAGGTAAATGTGACGAAGAATCCGGATGATTTTTATGAAGGACCTCATATTCTCCGCCATCTTATTATGACGATTACTACTGAACCGGAAAAAGAACATCCTGACCCGGGAAATGTTTATCATTATTATTCCAGGCCTTATAGTTACGAACAGCTTCATAACCAGGGAATNTGGCCTGANACCGAAAGAATAGTTGATCTTACCGGAGCTTCTAATGCCCGAATCAAAAAATTTACCTATGATCCGGCTGGAGATACCCGGAGCCGCCAATATATGGCTCTGGTTGAGTATCCTAGTGCTCCAGCTAAGACCTATTCTTCACGATATGAAATTGATATCTGGACAAATGATTATTGGAAATTTGTTTATCCCCATCGCGTCAACCAGGATACTTCAGCCTTAAAGGGNACGGATTATCTGGCGGATGACCCGGTGCTTTTTAATTTAAAGGATAAAGACACTTACCGTTGTTTTTTTGATCGGGTGAAGAAATATATCAAAAGAAAATATGGTGTTCCGGCTGATATGGATCATCCTTATTGGGCTGCCCGGAATGTTCTGGAGTATATCCAGGACCATTACTATTATCCCAGTCGAGCCAAGGGCCGGCCGGCCACGGTCGATTACGATCGCCAGCATTATGATGCCAATCCAGGTAATCTGAAAATTGACCTTTCCCGGAAAACATACGACAAAACACAGATCATTGCCTGCTCCGGGACAAGCGTGATGTTTGTCGGGGCCATGCGATTTTTGGGCATTCCGGCANGATGGCTGGGAACAGGAACAGAACATTTACCCTCCACATGGGATACTAACAATAATGGGTTATTGGATGAAGGGGAAATCGCCACCTGTTCTAATGGTCATCGCTATGTCCAGGTTTGGCTGGGAAGTCATTATGGGTGGATTTGTTTCGATGCTACACCTTCCAGGCCTGAATTCAATGATTATGATCCTGCCCCACCGATCCGTTCCCAGTGGCGGTACATGAACCGGGCGGCGAGAGGGCATCTTAAGGACAAACGCATCGTTTTCAATGTGGGATCTGCGTTTTTCAAGCCTCTTTATAGAGATTTCGAGTATGATGAGACTCTGGCTGTAGATAATAATTGCGGTGGTGATCAGCGATATAATCTTCAGGGACGATTTGATAAACCCGAGTTATGGAAATTAGCCCGGCATAAAATCATGGTTAAAAATGTCTGTTTTGTTGAGGAAATTAAAGTTGAAGGTCGAGGAAGGGAAGCTTCTATTTCCTGGAAATTGAAAGGTTACTGGGATAGAGACCCGCAGGCCAGGATTTCAATTTTTCTTCAGAAGCTCGAAACTGACAATGGGAAGGCCAAGGATATAGCTGTTCTGGCCAGAGGAATATCTCCTCAAAAGAGAATAATTAGGGTTGATTTATCTCCTTATTCTGGAAAAAAACTGAGAATAATCATCCGCAAAGATGGTGATCCTGAGACAGGCGGTCAGTCGGAAATATTTTCTCTTGATCAATAANATCTCAAGAGAAGATTAAGATTTGAGGTAAGAAAATCCGACTGTTAGTTCTAAGAGTAAAGAAAAGAGGCGACGGTTATCTTTTTATTTTGACCACAATATGGGGATCTTCCCGGTCAGGATCAGGAAAGAAGAGACCATTTCCGTAAATATCAACTGCTTCTATAAAGTAAATGAGATCGAATTCCCTGGTCAAAGTTTCGCCAGGTATTTCAGCGGTATATTTGTTTTTTCCTTCAGGATACATGGTGATCACAGAGTATTGCATCGCCTGGCGGGTTGGCCGATAGTAAAGAACAACTTTTCCTAGAGGGGATTCATCCTTGATTTCGGCAGTTATCTTAAGAGGAGTGCCGGGGGTCCCGCGGGTTATGGGTTGATGGAGTATTTGAGGAGGCTGGTTATCTTTGGTCACCTGGACATGAAAAAAGCTTGATTTAGGTCCGCGGGGGATATAAATGCTCTGACCGATGGAATCAGTAGCTTTGATTTGATATAAAAGTTCTCCCTCTTGAATGGTCTCTCCCGGAATAGTTGCCGAGTAGATGAATTTATCTTCCTGGTTCATTTTCAACGAAGAATAGGATCGGCCGCCGTCAGTTGAATATATGAGGCTCACTTCTTTGATTTTATCTGGTGGTTCTACGGTTGAAGTAGTACCCCGGGCAATGGANAGACTGTTTTTAAAGGGCTGTAAGATTTGAGGCGGGAGAGTCACCGTTGCCTGAAGACGGAGATCACGACCTGGAGATATTCTTTTCAGAGGAAGATGGGCTAGGTGAGGTTCAATCCTGGTTATGGTTAGTCCATTGATGATGAAATCACCCCCGGGGGCAGCCCAGAATTTAAGTCTGAAATTGCTGAAGCGGCTACCGACCATATTAAAGTTGAACCTTTTAATGATGATATCTCTCTTTTTTATCACTAGATTCTGAATAATGGGTCTTTCTCCAAAACGTTCAATAACAGCTATGTTCATCGGACCGTGTTCTTCAGGATGATCACTCTGGTCAGTAATNATGAGAGTAGCCTGATAATGACCTTCAGGTAGATCTATTCGGAAGACAGCAGGATCTTTTCCTTGAATAAAATCTGAAAGAAGAGCTTCTTTGGGGATGTTCAAGTTTTCCAGATTGGAAGCTCGCCAGAGCGTTCGAGGAATTTTTGGTGGTTGGGGTGAGAAAAGAGCTACGGGCTGGTTCCAGCCGAAACCTTCCTGGGGGTTGAAAAGACTGTGAGGATAGACTCCGACAAACCGATGCTCCACCGAGTAATAATTTGTATACCAGGGAGTATAGATAGTGGTTACATCGTTGTAGGGCTCAGGTCCAAAGTCATAGCCGAAGTCGAAGTCCTGGAAAAGGGAAAATAATTTTTCCTGGTGAAGGAGCTGTTNNAGGTCATTTTTGACAAAAACAAGATTGTCTTGCCAATGACCATAGCTGCCAGGTCCCATGATAAGATTTGAATTATAAATCTCCTCGGCCACTGTTGAGAGTTTTTTCCAGATATTCAAGGCGCTTTGAGCGTGACCAATAGCCTGTTTAAGGAGGGAATAATCATCCAGTTGGTAGAAGAACCCGAGCTTATAGGTGGCCCTTATTTTTTGAGCAAAATAGGCGGCCAGGCCGGCTAAAATCTGAAAGTCTTTTTTCGTGGCCCAGTATTCTTTATTGGCGAGAGGAATGAGAAGATCGGATTGATGGAGAAATTTATTGATTTCGGCAGAGGTTGATTCCAGCCGCCGAGCCATGTCTTCTGGAGTTAATTTGGCTGACAGGGTTCCNGTCAGATAATTAGTGATAAATTCCTGGAAGTTGCTGATCCGGGATTCATTAAAGCTTTTGAAATGAAGGTAGAATTGGATTAGTCCCCCCATGTCCTTTTCCGGCCAGATATACATATTATAGTCACAGGTGGCTGTTCCCAGGATAAGGGGAATGACCCGGCTGGCTGACCGGTAAGCTCCGGTGATAGCCGGGGCGGCCTTTTTTCCAAACCGGCGGCGAAGCTCTCTCAGCCAGATCTCGTCACTTTCCTCTGGATCATAAGTCAATCGGCCGAAGAGCAAGTAATAACTCCAGTATCGTTCATATTCCCATTGATAGTATTCCCTTTTTTTAGACCGAAATATTCTCCAGGCCCCAGGGGGGTTACCAAATCCTTTCTGGGACAGAGGAGCAAATATTTCGAAACCGATTGAATCTTCGAAGAGAGTCGTGGGGGCGAAACGGCGGACATATTCAGGATCTCCCCAGAGGAGGAGCCGATGGGAGCCCAAACTCCAGACCTGAAAAAGGTTCTGGTGTTTCTGAGGGTACTTTAACCAATCTCCGTAGCTGTAAGTCCACATTATCCGTGTCGGGTGGTAGGGAAAAACCATGTGTTCTCCCCAGTATTTATGACTTACNCGAACAGGTAAATTCATTTCTACAGCTGCTTGAAGAGTTTCTCTCAGGAGTCCAACGTTTCGGATTTCCAGAATTACCGGGCGGCCACAATCCTTAATTGCTTTAAAGACTGCCTCTCGGAAGAAGACGGTTTGTTCATCATAATCAATACCCGATTCATGATTGATTCTCAACTGCAGAGAGTGTATAGCTGGACATTCCCGAAGGAGTTTCAGTAAGGCATGATAAGTATAAGCATACATGTTCTGACGGGTTAACCCTGTGACCATGCTTTCTTGCCTGGAGCCTTGATGTTTTCCCTGCCAGGCTATTTGTTCCCAGATGCCCAGAGTAAAATCTATGCCTCTTTTTCGGGCTAACGAGCTGATATATTGAAGCATTTGAAGATTCTTTTCTCTTTGTTCTTCGGATAAACCATTGGCCTTTATTTCCGGAAATTGATCAACTTTGATATGAAAGGCATACATGGGGCTGAGGTAGGGAGTTTGATGGGAAAAAATCAGGTTGAATTCGTTCCATCTATTTGTGGCCAGCATATTGAAATATTCCTGCCAGAAATTTTTTGAATAATACCATTCTTTTTCACAGTCTTGACTGTGAAGAAAGATGCCGATTCTCCTGGTGGGTACCAGAGGTTGTTGGGATGTTTCTTGAACGGAAAAGAACCAATCCTGTTTAGGTTCAAGGAAAAAAATCTGCTGACCGAGTTCCAGGAGGGCGTACATAAGTCCCCGATCGTCCGAGCCGGCCACGACCAGTATTTCTTGATCATTAGAGATGATCCTTTTGACTATTAGGCTTTCTGGCCGGGGGGATAGGTTGATCCTTTTTTGTTGATATAGCTTTTGAATCGCTTTAGAAGAGGATAGTGTGCCTATTAAAAGAATTCTCCGGGTGAGAGTATTATTTTCATGCCGGTAGATTTTAACTTTCTGTTTTTTTAAAGCGGAAGTGAGCTTTTCTAACCCAAAAATAGCTGGTTCCTTTAAAGGGCCGTCGATCTTGATAAACACTTCTTTTTCTAATGTTCTTCCCCACAAAGTTAGCGATGACCCTGCCAAAAGAATAGTTAGAAGCAGAAGCAGAAATTTCTTTCTGGTAAGAGACCGGTGACCTGAAATCATCTCCTGAAAGGACTCGATAATATTTAACATTGGATGACCTCCATTTTATCCATTATTGAAGAGAATAAATGCTCTCAAATTTTCTTTTTTTTTAGCTAAAACAAATTTTTAATTTTTTTCTTGACAAAGGATAACAAGTTTGAAAGGATATTGTCAATGAAACAAACGATTGAGCAAAACGTTTGTGTAAATATCCAGGCATTGTTGGGGAAAAGTAACCTAGGAATAATCAATATTTCTTATAAAAATTATAAGAAGGCTTAAATTGAACTTCTCAGTGCTTTTTTGAAAGGAGGTGAGAAATTACTAGAAGAAGTCACCTTTTTAATTACCTACAAAACCAAAACAATCCCAAAAAAAGGGNGCAAGATGAAAAAAAGCATGATTAAATGGGTTCTGGGCCTTAGTGTCATTTTTCTTCTTTTTCCATTGGCACTCAAGGCTCAAACAACTGGGACTCTCCGAGGATTCGTTTCTGATGATCAAGGTGAGCCGTTACCAGGGGTAAGCGTCCAAATTGAGAGTTCTGCCTTGATGAAGCCAAGAGCAACCGTTACTGACTCGAGAGGATTTTTCCGTTTTCTTTATCTTCCTCCGGGTAGATATAACATTAGAGCCGAGTTAGAGGGATTTAAGACNTCTACGATTCGAGGTGTGGCTGTTCAGGTTCAAAAAACTTCAACAGTTAATATTGAATTATCTATGGGAGGAATAGAAGAAAGCATTGAAGTTACTGCTGAAGCGCCGGTTATTGATACTGAAAGTGCGAGTAAATCATATAACGTGAATATTAAGATGCTGGAGACTATTCCCATTTCCCCCCGGATGAATTTTTCAGATGTTTGGCAGACATTACCAGGAGTTTCCGGAGGTTGGGGAGATTCGCCATTAGTTAATGCAGGTCATATTACAAGAAACTTAGAACCAGGCAAGTCATATTTCTGGAGCCATCACAACCAAGACGATTCTTATGAGAACAAGATAAAAATTGANGGCATGGAAATTAATGATTCGATGAGTGGTACTTCCTATGCCCAATTCAATTATGAAGCCTTAGCCGAGGTTGATGTTAAAACCGCTGGAGCTCCAGCCGAATATGGAAACGCCCGTTCAGCTTTTATGAATGTAGTCACCAAGTCAGGTGGAAATGATTTTGAAGGCTCTTTTCTCTTCCTTTATCAAGCAGAAAGTTTCAACACGACTAATATCGAGGGAGGAAAAGCCTCCCAGAGAAGCTATGCCATTCCAGCGATAACTTTAAGTGGGCCGATTTTCAAAGATAAGCTTTGGTTTCTAGCTTCTTATAAGTATGACAATGAGAATTATGTTTACCCCGATACAATTGTTGAAGATAGAATCGTGAGAAAAGTTCGTTCCCATATGCCATATTTGAAATTTACCTTTCAGCCCCATCCTAATCATACATTTACAGCTGTTTACCAAAACGATTATTCCGAACACTTAAATGTTTCCTTCCCAAGTGTGGCTTACTCAACGTTGTCAACAGCCGGTAGATATCAACGAGGTGGGCCTATGTACAGTATTACCTGGCGTTGGATTATGAGTGATAATCTCTATTTCAATTTTGTAGCTGGATACAACCGAAAGCCAAGAGACACTTATGCGGTTAATCAAATCCCAAGATTGAGATATACCACCCGCTACCAGGGAGGCTCAACAGTTAAGTTCGATGGAGGAAGAGGTGAGGATTATTGGTCAGTTCGGGAAAATTTATTGATTAGTGGTGATTTGACTTTTTTTGCTGATGATCTATGGAATACGGGTTCTCATGAAATCAAACTAGGCGTAGAAATTAGACCGTATCAGCATATTACCCGCACAAGAAAATACCATGAAGATGAGTATGGATTTTACAGGTATAGACTGGGGATGGATTATGCTAACTATGGTCTGAGCGAACCCTATATTTATCGAGCCTACGCGATGAAAGGTGCCCCGGGGACTCCTCAGGATCGTTATGACAATGAGGTGACGGTTTCTAACCAAAACGTTTACATTCAAGATTCATGGGTTGTCTCTAAAAATTTGACTTTCCATATTGGTTTCCGCTTTGAGCATCAAAGGGAATTCATGTTTTTCCGTGAAGAACTTCCTTCTTGGATGTCAGCGATTTATGAGAAAATTCATGATAATGTCGAATTCGATGACAGTGGAATTGCTCCACGTCTTGGTTTAACTTATAACCTGGAAAAAGTCGGTGTTTTTAAACTCCACTATGGTCGTTACTTTGAATATGTTGGAACAGGTGACTATAACAATTATGCCCGAACTATCGCTCGAGTTGAGTATAGAATGGACAAAGAGGATCTGGGGAAAGGTCCAGAAGCTCTGAAGATATATCGTGATCCCCCTCTTAGCTACAATCCTGATTATAATAAAGATATGAAGATGGAATACAATGATGAGTATCTTATCTCCTTTGAAAGAGAGCTTTGGTGGAACTTNGCCTTTGAAGTTTCTTTTGTCTATCGGGATATTCATATGTCCAACACTGAAGATGTGAATGCAGTTTTTGAGGATGGAAAGTTTGTTGACCGCAAATTTCCTGATTTTAATACCATCTGGATGAGAACCTGGTATGATCCCCCCCGCTGGAAATTTTACTATAAAGGACTTCAGTTTAACCTGAAAAGAAATTTTACCGGACGTTGGGGTTTCATGGCCAATTATTCTTTCATGTGGCGGACATATCGCAAGAGAGAATGGGATCCTGGCGATCCCCAACAGTTTGTTTATCCCAGCCCAAGCTCATTAGATATGGAGAACTACGGTCGAAGATGGGCTTTCCACTTATCAGCTTTTTATCGTTTGCCCTGGGATATAATGGTTTCTACTTATATCAACGGTAATGACGGTATTTTCATAGCTGATACCACTGGAGATTATGAATGGGATCAAAGTGCACCCCGGATAACCTTGTCCAATGGTCGCCGAGTTTCGGATATCGTCTGGTTAGCAGCTAATGATTATTATGTGGGTAAAAAATGGGGAACATCGGGTCGAAGAACTGATTCTTTGTGGATTATCAATCTAAGGCTGTCGAAAGGAATTAATATTAACAAGTTCCGGTTGGAAGCAGCCATAGATGTCTTCAATGTTTTTAATTGGGCAGCTTATAGTTCTTTTGAAACAAATGACATCCGGCGGGATTATGTTGATTCCAGTGGGATTAACCATTACACCAGGAAGACACGTCCCCAGGCGCCTCGTTCGGCTCAGTTGAGTTTGAGAATTGTATTTTAGTTGCTGAAGTGTAATAAGAAGGCCATCATCATCGGAGAGATGATGATGGCCTTCTTTGTTCAAAGAGAGAAGAGCTTGATAGTGGATTTTTTAAAGATAAGAAAAGAGGAGAAATAAGAAAGATAGAACGGAAGCAATTTTTAAAATTCTCTCTAAGAAATTCTGGTAAATTATTATAAAAAGAGGAGAACTATGCGAGGGAAATTATTTTGTTTTATTTTAATTTTTTTATTTACTTCACTGGCTATTTTATTGATCCCATCGCTTTCTTATGCTCAAGATCAAATGAGTGTTATCACCCGGAAGCTACCTGGGCAGAGAATGAGAAATTCAAGTGGCTTGTTTGATCCTGAATCCAATGCGGATTCTTTTCGGATTGAACCAGGGGAAACGGTTGTTCTGGCCGAGTTGGAAGGACCGGGTGAAATCCAACATATCTGGTTTACAATTGGAGCTATGGACCGGCGGTATCCCCGGACACTAGTCTTACGGATTTATTGGGATGACTCCAAGATTCCTTCAGTAGAGACCCCATTAGGAGATTTTTTTGCGGCTGGCCATGGAATGAGAGCTAATGTCAGTACCTTGCCCATCGAGGTTACTTCTTACGGCCGGGCTTTAAACTGCTACTGGAAGATGCCGTTTCATAAAAAGGCCAAGATAACCATGACCAATGAAGGTAAAGGCAGAGTTACTTCATGCTATTTTTATATTGACTGGGTCAAACTGGATAAATTGCCGCCTGATTCCCTTTATTTTCATGCCCGCTATAATCAAGAATGGCCGGTCAAACCATTTTCTTATTATACTGTGCTTGAAGTTGAAGGAGATGGACAATATGTGGGGAGTGTGATCAATCTTCATAGTTCAGTGGGCAGCTGGTTTGGCGAATCGGATGACCATTTCTATATTGATGGAGAAGAGGAACCAAGTCTAGTGGGCACCGGATTTGAAGACTATTTTTCTGACGCCTGGAATTTGCGTCTCTTTAGTAATCTTAATGCAGGCATAACCATTCGGGAGTGGAATAGCGAAGATGCCCGAATTACCGGATTTAAATGGCATATCCAGGACCCGATTATGTTCAAAAAATCTTTGAAAGTAGAAATAGAAAGACGCAGTTATGTTGCGGTGGAAAATCCCCGGACGGGAAAAGTAGAGCGGGGTGATTTCAAATACCGGGCGGATTTTTGTTCATCAGTGGCTTTCTGGTACCAACGAACCATTGCTACTCCCTGGAAGCNTTTTCCTTCAGTCAAAGAACGCCTGATGCCGGAAATCTGGGTTGAGCCCCGCTTGATGGCGGAAATGCCGCCGGAAAAGTGCCCCATTCGGACCTCTCCAGGGTTGAAACCNGTGGCGGCCTACAACAGAACCGGTTGGCGGAAGAGGATGTTTTATATTTATAATGATAAGCCAGGTGCCTGGTTTGAGTTGCCATTTGAAGTTAAAGAAAAGGGTCGGTATTCAATTTCCGTTTTTCCGATTTTGTTCCGGGAAAATGGAATCTGGAAAATTTCTCTTAAAGGGCCGAAGGTCAATAAGGTTCTGGCTGCTCGATTGGATCTTTGGGANCCTTTCCTTTGCTGGAAGGAAAACTACCCGGAAAACGAACAATTTGGAACTAATGTAGAAAANAAGCTGGGGATTCTTAACCTTGTTCCAGGGAAATATGTCTTCCGGTTTGAGTGTGTGGGAACGAATCCTCTCTCTTATGATGAGAAAACAGGCAAGCATGGATATAGTATTCGCCTTGATGCTTTGTCGGTAAGAAAACTTCCCTGGGATGACATGAGCGTTTGGTACAAGGAGTATCTAAAAAAGGAAGCAGCTCTTTTTGCCCAGAGAGAAGCAGAAGCGAGAAGAGTAATTGAGGAATTGGTCAAGGCAATTCAGGCTTTTAAGGAGGATTTTCATCGTTATCCCCGAACTCTGGATGAGCTTATTGAGCGTCCCGCTGAGTTGAACCGGGGCTGGCCATTAAAAGCCGTTCGCTGGCCGTATTTCAAAGGTAAAAGAATTCCTTTGGATCCGTGGGGACAAAAATACAGGTACGCAACTCCTGGATTTTTCAATCCAGACTCCTTTGATGTCTGGTCTGTTCATGGGAATAGTCGAGACCCAAGCCTTTGGATAGGAAATTGGCAAAACCAGAAAGGAAGAGATTAATTTTTCCCTGGAGATGTTCTTTAATTAGAAATTGAAAAGTCGACTTTGCCTTTAAAATTTATCATGCTTAAATGGAAGAAAGAAGATTGTTCCTGGAAAAGTGAAAGGCCTGAATCTTCGAGAGATTTAATAAAACAGGGTTAAAATTGAATGGTAATTAAGGAGAAAGTTAGAGGAAGGTATTTATGAAAAAAAGGAGGTCTTTATGATAAAAAAACTTTGGCTGGTTTTCTGGGGGTTTGTTTTATTTGGTTTATTGAGCGGTCATTTCCTTTCGGCTCAAAATTTACTTGAGTCTTTAACCAAGCCTCAATCTGGCCGAACGATGAGAGCCACTACCGGAAATCCTGTCGATAATTCCGATTCATTAAAGATAGGTATTGGAGAAACCAAGGTGGTTGCTTTGCTTCCAGGGCCTGGCGAGATCAAACATATCTGGATGACAGCTTCCTCCTTAGATATTAGATACCCGCGAGCTCTTGTTCTGAGGATATACTGGGATGGATCGGATGTTCCTTCTGT
The DNA here is from genome assembly GCA_002010725.1 of Candidatus Aminicenantes bacterium JdFR-80. GTDB lineage: Bacteria > Acidobacteriota > Aminicenantia > Aminicenantales > Aminicenantaceae > JdFR-80. The sequence continues at coordinate 74,889 of MTOP01000048.1, read as the reverse complement.
GGAAACGCCCATTGGTGATTTCTTTGCCGTCGGAAATGGTATGTTAGCTACTGTCAATTCACTGCCAGTTAAAGTGAGCTCTTACGGGCGTGGCTATAACTGTTACTGGCAGATGCCTTTTCGGAAAGGAGCCAAGATCACCATCACCAATGAATCAAACAGGGCCCCGGCAACTTGCTATTTCCAGGTGGATTGGGTTAAGTATGACCGCGAGCCTGAGTCGGTCATGTATTTTCATGCCCGCTATCACCAGGAATATCCACCCAAAATAGGAGAGCCGTACACAGTGTTTATCGGTGAAGGAAGAGGTCACTATGTAGGGACAGTTCTCTCCTCACAGAATGGCATTGGGCATTGGTTTGGCGAAGGCGATGATTTGTTCTATATCGATGGTGAAAAGGAGCCATCGATAGTGGGCACAGGGACGGAAGATTATTTCAATGATGCCTGGAATATGCGCGTTCATTCCGGTCTTTTTACTGGATGTACGGTCTTCGAACCTCGGGCGCCTGACTCGCGTGTGACGGCTTATAGATGGCATATTCTTGATCCAATTATTTTCTCTAAATCTTTAAAATTCATCATCGAACGACGGGGATTCATTATGACTTCCAAGGGGGAATTAATTGATCATTTCAAACCGCGGCCGGATTATTGGTCGTCAGTCTCCTTCTGGTATCAGGATTCTATCGCTAAACCATGGTGCGATTTTCCTCCTTATCAGGAACGGGTCAATCCAGAAATTATTCTTCATCTGCCCAAGATTGTTGACAAAATCCGTCATTCTTCTGGTATTACTCTTGAGGTAAATCCTTATAATCGAGCCACTTGGACCAAGCCCTGGTTCCGGGTCAAAAATGACACTATTGGTTCTTGGATTGAAATTCCTTTTGAGATTAAAGAAAAAGGACGCTATTCGATTTCGTTATTTCAGCTCTTGCGGGAAGATAACGGCATCTGGAAGGTTTATTTAGATGGTCGGGAACTTTACGAAGTGGGAGAGTCACATATTCCTGGAGGTTATCGAGTCAGCCTGGTGAATCAGCTGCCTCCCGAAATGATTAATAAAACCCTGGATTTTTACAATGTCTATAAGAAGAACGAGCATGAAGATTACATCTATGGGCAACGCAGAGAAGTGAAGATAGGGTTGTTTAAATTAGAACCGGGTGTACATTATCTTAAATTGGTTTGTATTGGAGCAAATCCATTATCTGTTCATCCCGAAACTGGGAAGCCTGGCTATAATCTGTCAGCTGATGTCCTTTCTATTCGCAAAATTCCCTTCGAAAATATGGACAAGTGGATTGAAAAAATGCTTTCTCTGGAATCAGATAAAAAATGAGTTAAGGTTGATTTAATAAATAGAGAAGTTATAGCCAGATAGAGAGGGACGAAGTGAATTAACAGGTGATTAATTTTTCAGCTGTTGAATCGTTTTTTTGATTTTTTCCTGACGGGGATCTATTTCCAGGGATTTCTGGAATAAATCCAGAGCCTTCTTCTTTTCTCCCAGGGAGAGAAAACATTCTCCCAGGGAATTGAGGAGAGAAGTGTTGGTTCCGAAGTTTTCCAGGGCCTGTCGGTAATATTGAACGGCTTTGGCGAAATTACCCAGAGCCTGATTCGTCTTACCCAGCAGAGTGATGAGTTCATATTTTTGCTGGATTTGTTTTTCAAATGGCTGAAGTATTTTCAGGGTTTCCTGATAGTGACTGAGACTGAAATTGACTCTGGCCAAGGCTAGAGCATACTCAAAATTGCTGGGCTCCGCTGAATAGGCATTATTCAGAAGCACAAAAGCGTTTTGAAAATCTCTTTTATTATAAAATTGTTTCCCCAGAAGATAGGAGATCTGATATTGTTCAAAGTTGTCTTTTTGGGATAAGGACATTACCCAGGGACGGGGAAGACTTGAGGAAGTAACGACAAAGATATCCTGGCGGTTGGCGATTTCGACTCCATTTCCGTCCAGTAATGAGACATTTATCTTGTAATATCCTGGTTTGAAGCTAATCAAAGGCACGGATTCAAGGAAGTTTAAATTATTCTGGTAAGCCTTGAGGGGTCGGGTAAAACTTTTTATTATTTTTTCTTCCTGGGAAAAAGTATATTTCAATAATCCATCGGTATATACTTTTTCCGGCAGAGACCATATTTGGAAAAAGACAAAAAGAGTATCGCGAGGATTAAAAACTTTTCTGGGTTGAGAGTAAATTCGGTGGTCGGCCAGAGAGAAGGGAGTTGATTNTGTTTTTTGAGGTTCTATCGGTACTATGTTGAAGCCTAAAAGAAGAGGGGTCATAGTGAATTTTTCTGATTCGGGAATTTTTAAGGAAACTTCATAAGAAGTGAATTCTTTAGAAATTCTGTTTTTCATTAAGAAAGAGAAGCGAAAATTTCCTGGGATAAGAGGGAATTTCCCGGTGAAATCGAAGGGTCGATAACGGATTGATTCAAATTGTTGAGGAGCGAAGTTTAAGCGGACTGTTTTTTCAAATTGGTAAATTAAATTTTGTTCGGTGTCGTAAAGGATTCCATTGAAATCGAGAGAGGTATAGACATTATTTTCATAACTTCCCATAGAAAGATTTTTTGGCTCCAGAGAAAAGTGGACAAAGGGAATACCAGATTTGTCTTTGAAAACATAAAGTTGAGCATTTGAATCTATATAATTAGTGGAATATTCCACTTCAATAATGTCCTTATACTGAATGAATTTTTTAGCGTAAGTATCATCAATACTACGAATAAGAGCTCCATCTATACTTTGAATCAAGGCAACCGAGGCCATTGAAGGGTGATGGGTAGCCGGTTCGTTGGGGATCAGGGAGAGAGAGGCTTGGGCCAGCATGGGTTGAATTTCCTCTAGTCGATAATAGGCCGCCATGACATCTGTTGGGTCTTTCATGAAGTAACTGGCCAGGAGAGTTTGGGGCCCCATCATGGCCGGGTTATAGAGAATATAGTCTCCAATCCGGCCTTTCTGGAAAAATAACAGGTTAAAAGCAGGGGGAAGCCCGTGTAAATCTATTCCTTGATAAGACCATAGTTCGGCGGGATAGTAAGCATCGTTGCCTTGAAATATCCGAATGTCATTGGGGGCACCCAGAATGATGTATACTTTTCCTCTATCTGTTTTCCAGCCGGGTTTACCGGCATATTTATACCGGCGGTTGACGTAGTTTAACCGCCGGTAGTGTTCTTCCCGAAATTCGTTTTTTTCTGTTCCCGGAGTAGGGTCTCTGCGGCGCCAGAATGCTTCAATAAATAAATCTCTTTCTTTAGAATTTTTTAAATTTAAAAAAACATCTTTTTCAATAGGAGTTATAATATAAACTACTTCTTCTTCCAGCCAGTGACGATGCTGTTCAGTGAGTTGGGGATATTTATGCTGAGAGTAAGTAGGATTTAATGAAGTGGAGACAAAGATAATAGGGAGAATAATTAAGAGTAATTTTGAATTTAGGTCTTTTAGCCAGCTGAAGAGGCCTCTGGAAGGAAAAATAGAAAAAATCATTGTATTACAAACGAAGTTATTGTTTGTCTTTTGGTAGTTCTTAAATAATATTGGTANAACATGAATATTTTTAAATTTTTTTCGATCTAATTTCTTTACTCTTTTCTTTGGCTCTTAAAATAACACTATTTTGTTGGGGAAGTCAATTTCAACTCAGAGGAGAAAAGTATTTTCGGGACTGGTCTGATCTTAAATTCACATGTTAGGTTTACGAGTTTTGTTTCTTTTTACGGAAATGAATAGAGTAAGCGAATTAACTTTTTCTGAATTTCCTTGGTTTTTCCTTAATCTTCAGAAGAAGGAACATGGCCGTTAGGGTCAAGATAAGAGAAAGGAGAAAAGGCACTATTTTTCCCCATTTATCCCAGAGAAGGCCGGCGATGAAGGAAGCAGGCAGAGCGCAGAAACCGATGACCATCTGGTAAGCGCCCAGGATACTGGCCTTGAAAGAGGCCGGAGCCAGCTCAGCCACCAGAGTTTTACTTACTGGTTCAAGAGCTCCACGATGCAGACCATAGAAAATGAAAGCTATAATCAGGNGAGTTTTATTCTCGCTCAGGATAAAAAGCAAGCAGACAAACACCCAGAGGCTGTAACCTATCCAGAGTACTTTTTTTCGGCCAATGCGGTCCGCTAATTTTCCAAAGGGAAGAGAGGAAAGGAAAGCAAAGGCGGAAAAAACCAGATAGAGTACCGGAACAGAGGTTGAGCGGAAACCTGATTCTTTGGCAAAAATCAGGAGAAAAGAATAACTGAAAGAGCCCAACGCAAAAATAGCGCTGAGGAAAAAGAGGAGTCTTAAGTTGGCGTCAAGATGATGGAAGTCATATCCCTTGTAGACGCGGCCAGAAGGAGCTTTTTTTTCCCGGATAAAAATGATAATCAGAAGGGTCCCAATTACCGTTGGGAGGGCCGCCAGAAGAAATAACTGGCGGTAACCAAGAAACTGGATAAGAAGAATACAGGTAATAATTCCGGCCACAGCTCCCAGGTGATCCATCGCTCGTAAGAGTCCGAAGTTTCTTCCCCGGTCGTAGTCGGTTGAAATATCCGCGACAATGGCATCTCGGGGGGCGCTGCGGATTTTTCCGCCCCGGTCGATGATCCGAAAGGGAATAAGGTGTTTCCAGGTAGGAGAGAGGGCATAACCGAGGCGGGAGATGGCTCCTAACAGGTAACCTGTCCAGATAAAGATCTTTCGTCTTTGGAATCTGTCAGAGAGATAGCCGGAGAGAGCCTGGGAGAGAGAGACAATCGCTTCTCCTAGGCCATCTATAAATCCCAGAACAGACATATTGGCTCGGAGGACAACTGTGACAAAAAGCGGCCAGACGGGATAGATCATGTCTGAACCAAAGTCATTGAGGAAAGAAGCTAACGCAAAAATGTTGATTATTCTTTTCTTTTCAGAAGAGGTTTTATGGTCAGCGGTTGAATTCATCTTTTTACCTTGCCTGGCGTTTTGCTTAAAAAGATAATTCATTTTTATGCAATTTTTAGCCTTTTAATATACACCCGAGAGCTTACCAGTTCAACGGAGAGATGAGGTGATGGGTTTAGCCCTCTGAGTGGATCAAGATCATAGAGAGTGGAGGTGGCTTCATTTTGTCCTTTCTTAAACACTTGATTTATCAATTAGGGGAGGGATGAGTTCAATCATGTGTAAAGACTTTGTTTTATTGGCTTTTAAAGCACAAAGTGATGAGAAAGCAACCTAAAAATGGATAAATAAATCATAAGGTAACAAATTTCCTTTCTTGACGGGGGGTTTTCGGTGTGATAAATTTCGCCTAGATATGGAGGAGTAAATGGGGTTTTTCCAGACATTGAGTAGGCATAAGGCGTTGACGAGTGTCTTAGTTTTACTGGGCCTAGTCATTATCATTCTAGTTCAAAATAGAGATTATGTTCAATTTCGAGTCTTCTTCTGGCAATTTTCGGCTCATAAAGTTCTTTTTATAGCTGGAGTTATGAGCTTTGGTTATTTATTGGGAAAATTGATAGAATTTTCTTTAAGAAAATGAAGAACTCTTATTTTTTAGATGGGTGATTTCCATGGGGAATGAATAACGGCTGTAGTTGAGAGAGAATAGAGAGATTTCAGGTTTCCTGAAGTACTTCTGAAAATAATAACATTTTTACATTTTTTGAAGAAACACAATGACCCGAAGTAATGAAAAGCAAGATCGGGTGAGTAAATTAATAAAAGAGATAAAGGCTTTAAAAAAAGAAGTAGCCAGCTTAAGAGAAAGTGCTATTCGTTATAAAACCCTGTTTGAGTCAGCTAATGATGCTATTTTTGTCATGGAGAATGATCGTTTTATTGATTGCAATCAAAAAGCAGCTGAGATGTTCGGATGTCGGCGAGAGGATTTGATTGGAGAAACTCCCTATGAAAAGTTTTCACCTCCTTATCAACCAGACGGAGAGCCCTCTCAAAAGAAGGCCCTGCAAAAAATAGAAGCTGCTTTTGCTGGCCAGCCTCAATTTTTTCCCTGGACTCATTGTCGCTTGGATGGTTCATTATTTGAAACAGAAGTGAGCTTAAGCCTGATTGAGATTGGTCCCAAAAAAAGCCTTCTGGCTATTGTCCGAGATGTAAGTGCCCGGAAGAGGGCAGAGGAGGCTCTCCGTCGAGCCCAGGAACATTATCAGGAACTTTTCACTCAGATTCCAATAGGTCTTTATAGTACCACTCCCGAGGGGGAAATCTTGGATGTTAATCCGGCCCTGGTGGAAATGTTGGGTTTTCCGGATAAAGAAAGCTTTAAAAAGATAAAATCTTTTGATGTTTATGTGGATCCGCAGAAAAGGGAGAATTTGAAGACCCATTTGGAGAAGGAGGGAGTTGTCTATGGATATCAGGCTCGATTTAAACGTCGGGATGGCAAGATTATCTGGGTTAAAATGACCACTCGAGCCATTCGAGATAATGTCGGCAAGATTATTCGTTATGAGGGGGCAATTGAGGATATTACTCAACAAAAAGAGTCAGAAGAAGCTCTCCGGCAAAGTGAGACTTTTCTGGAAAATGTCCTTTATAGTATTCAAGATGGGATTAGTGTTCTGGATACCGATCTGAATATAATCATGACCAATCGAGTAATGGAGGATTGGTATGCCTCTAATCTCCCTTTAGTCGGTAAAAAATGTTACCAGGCTTATCACAATAGTTCCCATCCCTGTCATCCCTGTCCTTCTCTTCGCTGTCTCAAATCCGGTCGGACAGAGAAAGAGATTGTTCCCGGACTTAAGGGATCACCCGTCGAATGGATTGAACTTTTTAGTTATCCTCTCAAAGACCCTTTGACGGGGGAAATAGAGGGGGTAGTCGAGTTTGTTCGTGACATCACTCCCCAGAAAAAGGCTGAAGAGCTAATTCAAAAATCTTTAGAGGAGAAAGAAATTCTGCTCCAAGAGATTCATCATCGGGTGAAGAATAATCTGCAAATTATCATCAGTCTTCTCCGTCTTCAGGCTTCTTCAGAAGAGGATGCTCGCCTTATAAATATGTTTCGAGAGTGTCAGAATAGAATTATGGCCATGGCTTTTGTCCATGAGAAGTTGTACCAATCGCGAGATTTTACCCGCGTAAATTTTACTCAATATATTCATGATTTTGCTCAAGAATTAGGAACTGCTTTTGGAGTCCAGAAGAAGGGTATTGAACTTATAACAGAATTAGAAGAGATCGAGCTGGATATTAATCGGGCTATTCCCTGTGGTTTAATTTTTAACGAACTCTTGACNAATGCCATTCAACATGCTTTTCCAGGAAAGAAAAANGGAGAAATAATCATTCGTTTGCAGCGGGAGGATAAAGACCAGATTTCCTTTGAAGTCCGGGATTCAGGAGTTGGTTTGCCCGATAACTTTGATTTGGATATGCCCAAGACTTTAGGCTTAATGTTAGTTAAATCTCTCACAGCTCAGATAAATGGTCATTTGGTCATTGATAGAACAAACGGCACGGGTTTTAAAATTATTTTTCCAGGTTAGTCAGCGGTATCTTCCCCATTCTAGCCCCAAGGTTGGGGAGAATTTTACACTATTTTCAGGGGAATTAGTTGGTTTGAAGAAACCATGATTTTCTTGTACGGTTGACATTCTTTTTTCCAGATTATATTTTACTTGCGTTTATTTGTTTAATTAAAAAGAAGGTTCAAGCTCAGGTTAAAGAGAGTTCTATCATCAGGATGGTTAACAAAAAAGGCAAAGCCCCGGTCACCGAGCTGGCGCGGGACATGGGATTGCTCCATGTGACTATGATTGGTGTGGGAGCAATGATCGGGGCCGGGATTTTTGTTTTAACCGGCATTGCGGCCGGAGTTGCCGGCCCAGCCCTGATCCTTGTCTTTGCTTTTAACGGATTGGTGACAGGGCTGACCGCCATGGCTTATGCCGAATTGGGTTCCTGTTATCCTGAAGCAGGAGGAGGATATTTATGGGTCAAGGAGGCTTTGCCTCAACCCAATGGTTTTCTCTCTGGCTGGATTAGCTGGTTTGCTCATGCCGTAGCCTGCAGTCTTTATGCCGTGGCTTTTGGCGCTTTTAGTTATGATCTTTTTAAAATAGGTGGGCTTGATCTGGGCCGGGTAACTTCTTTTCTTCCTGGGGCTGATAATCATACTGCAGTCGCCAAGTTGATGGCAGTAATCGTTGTTCTTTGTTTTGTCTATATTAACTACCGGGGGGCCAAGGAGACAGGTCAGGCTGAAAGTCTAGTCACCATTCTTAAGATTGTCATCATTACTCTTTTTATTGGTTTCGGATTATATGCCATGTTTTTTGGCAAATTGGAGGAACCCTGGTCGAGCCATTTCGAGGGATTTTTTCAGAAGGGCCCTCTGGGTCTAATTATGGCCATGGGATTAACTTTCATTGCTTTTGAGGGCTACGAGATAATTGCTCAGTGTGGTGAAGAAGTAAAAAACCCGAAGAGGAATATCCCCAGGTCAATTTTTCTTTCTCTGATTATTGTCGTCCCTATATACATTTTAGTGGCCTTTGTAGCTTTGGGTGCGGTTACTCCTCCTGATGGTCAACCGTCCTGGATGTATCTTGGTCAGAAAGGTGAACTGGCGATGATTGAAGCAGCCGAGCATTTTATGCTCGGGAAGTTGGGCAGGATTATCTTTTTGATTGGCGGGCTGTTTTCGACGATGTCAGCTCTTAACGCCACGATTTATTCTTCTTCTCGGGTGAGCTTTGCTATGGGACGTGATCATAATTTGCCGGGTGTCTTTGGATTGATCCATAAGAAAAAAAGAACTCCTCATATGGCTATTTTCTTTTCGGGAGCATTGATCATCTTAATGGCTGTCGTCTTGCCCATTGAAGACATTGCCAGTGCGACTGATGCTATGTTTTTAATTCTTTTCATCTTCGTCAATCTGGCCGTGATCAACCTTCGTAAGAATCGCCCTGACCTTGATCGTGGTTTTAAAGTTCCCTTATTTCCCTATCTTCCTCTTTTAGCCACTTTTCTTAACCTGGGACTGGCTGTCTTTCTCTTCTTTTATCGGCCCCTGGGGATATGGGTTTGTCTGGGATATCTTCTTTTGGGAATCATTCTCTATTATTTTTATTCCCGGAAAAAAGAATTCGAAGCCAAAGCCGCTCCGATCGTGCATGCCGAGCAACCGGTTTTCCAGCTTGGCCCGCGGAATTTTCACCTGCTGGTTCCGGTCGCTAACGAAAATACGGTCAGTCAACTTCAACAATTTGCNATCAAAATAGCCAAGGCTTACGAAGCTGATATTACCAATCTTCATGTTATTAAAGTTCCGGCTCAGCTTCCTCCCAGTGAGGGCCGAAAATATCTGGACCAGGCTCGAAACCTGCTGAATAAAGCTGTTGATTTAGCAGAAAAAGAAGAAATTCCTGTCTATTCACTGGTTAAATTAACTCACAATGTTCCCAAGGCCATCATTGAAACCTGTGAGCAAAGGAAGATTGACTTGATGATCCTCGGTTGGGAAGGAGAAGTGCCGGCCAGAGATCGTGTTTTTGGGACAATTTTAGATGAGATTATCCTGAATACAGTCTGTGACATTGCTTTGGTTTGTCGAGCTCCTACTCAAGAGATGACCATAGAAAGAATCCTTATTCCAGTTAGTAATTTAAAGTATGCGCTTTTGTCTTTAAAACTGGCTGAGGCCCTTACTCTGGAGAAGCAATCGCCCATCGTGCTTTTTCATGCTACGGTCAGACAGGACATCGAGGAAATTATCCGTCAATACCGGGAGGAACTGGCTAGATTGAAGGAGGAGATAGAGCCCTCCCGCTATGAGATTGTAGTTAAGCGAACGGCCAGAATAGGTGAAGCTATCCTGGCTGAGACCCAGCATCATGACCTGATCATTATGGGGGCACCGGAAGAAGGCTTGGTCCGTCGGGCTTTGTTTGGTGACTTGCCTGTTCAGATTGCCCGGGAAACAGAGGTTCCTCTTATTTTGACCAAGAAATATACAGGTGATGTAAAATCCTGGTTCCAGAAATTTTTCGGCTCCCGGAAGACAACCCTTGATAAACCATCCTGAAAAGGCGCTCCTTTCACCTTTTGTCTTTTAAAACCTCAAGAAAATCTCCAGAATATTCTCCAACCTGAATAAATTATTTATTAATTTGTCGATCGATTGATGATTCATCTCTTTGTCCAGGGGAGGGGAGGATAAGATTTTTCCAGGAATTATTTGTCTGTCTTGCTTATGCGTTAAAAATTATTATCATCTGAAATAANAAATTATCTATTGACATTAATAATTAATTTCTGTAATAAAAATATGCATTGATAAATAATATATTATTTCCTAAAGAATTGATTGATGTTTCATCTAAATCAAGCGGGGATGTNCCAGAAAAGGGGAAATGGCTAGCCATCCGGCATAATTCAAAGGGAAGCGCATTTTTTTCTCAGGAAGGGGAAGTAACTTCAATCTTGAAAAAAGTTACTCCTCTGAAGGAGAAAGCTGTTTATTTTTCAGGATTAATTCACTTTTCTCCAGGAACATAACGGCCTGATCTGGCCGTAATTTTTTTATGAAGGAGTCATTTTTTGGCTTTAGTTTTGGGGAAATTATTTTAAGGAGTGTTCATGCGTAAAAAAATTGGTGTTTTTGTCTGTCATTGCGGGATTAACATCGCCGGAACAGTCGATGTCAAGAGGGTGGCCCATGAACTTTCTGAGTTTCCGGGTGTAAGTTATGCGGTTGATTATGTCTATATGTGTTCTGATCCAGGTCAGAATCTGATCATCGAAACAATTCGCGACAAGAAATTGGATGGTGTGGTCGTTGCCTGCTGTTCGCCTAATCTTCATGAGTCGACCTTTCGTCGGGCCGCTCAATCGGCCGGATTAAATGCCTTTGAATGTGAAATAGCCAATATCAGGGAGCAATGCAGCTGGGTTCACAAAGAAAAGGAAAAAGCTACTGATAAGGCCATCAAGATTACCAGAGGAATTGTCGAAAAGCTGCGTTGGAATGAACCTCTTCAACCTATTAAGGTGCCTGTAACTAAGCGAGCCTTAATTATTGGCGGAGGCATTGCTGGTATTCAAGCAGCTCTGGATTTAGCCAATAGTGATATTGAGGTTGTTCTGGTGGAGAGAAATCCCTCGATTGGTGGACATATGATTCAGCTCTCGGAAACGTTTCCCACCCTCGATTGTTCTCAGTGTATATTGACGCCGAAGATGGTGGAAGTGTCCAAGCACCCTAAGATTAAACTCTATACTTATAGTGAAGTTCAGGAAGTTAGTGGGTATGTGGGCAATTTCCAGGTTAAAATTTTAAAAAAGCCCAGGTATGTGGATCCGGACAAGTGTACTCTTTGTGATGAATGTACCCAGATCTGTCCGGTGGTGGTCCCCAATGAGTTTGATTTAGGTCTAACGGGAAGAAAAGCGATTTATATTCCTTTTCCTCAAGCAATTCCAGCCACCTATACTTTAGACATTGAGGCTTGTCCCGGAATATTACCCATTGCCTGCGGCAAATGCTGGGATGTATGCGAACCCCATGCTATTAATTTCGACATGAAGCCTGAAGTAGTCGAGGAAAAAGTTGGAACAATAGTAGTCGCCACGGGCTATGACTTGTATGACAAGAAATATATGGCTGAGTATGGCTACGGCAAATATCCTGATGTTCTGGATGGCCTTCAATTTGAACGATTGCTCTCGGCTTCCGGTCCCACCAGAGGAAAAATTCTTCGTCCTTCGGACCATAAAGAACCCAAGGAAATCGTTTTTATTCAATGTGCGGGTTCTCGTGATCCTGAGCTCCACAATAAATATTGTTCCAAAATTTGTTGTATGTATACGGCTAAACACGCCAAGCTTTATAAACATCATGTACCTGATGGGCAGGCTTATGTTTTTTATATTGATATCCGGGCAGGCGGCAAGGGATACGAGGAATTTGTCACGCGGACAATGGAAGACGAAGGGGTTCTTTACCTGCGGGGGAAGGTCTCCAAGGTTTTTGAAGAAAATGGGAAGTTGGTAGTCTGGGGGGTTGATACTCTGGCTGGTCAGGATATTGAAATTCGGGCAGACATGGTGGTTCTGGCTATGGCCATTCGGCCTTCTTCCGGAGCGGAAAAATTGGCCAAAATCCTCAAGGCAGCTCAAGATACTGATGGCTTTTTCGCTGAGGCCCATCCCAAATTAAGACCGGTAGAGAGTTTGACAGCCGGCATTTTCTTGGCCGGAGTAGCCCAGGCTCCGAAGGATATTCCTGATACCGTAGCCCAGGCCGGAGGAGCAGCGATTAAAGTTATGTCCATTCTCTCTCAACCGGAGTTACTCCATTCTCCTTTAGTGGCTCAAGTTAATGAGCCTCTTTGCACGGGTTGCGGCATGTGTATTGAAGTCTGTCCATTTACAGCTTTGACCCTTAAGGAGGGGAAAGCTGAGGTTAATGAGGTTCTCTGTGAAGGATGTGGCACNTGTGCCGCTACCTGCCTCCGCTCAGCTATTGAAGTGCGGAATTTAACCCATCTGCAGGTTCACGATATGCTGAGCGTTTGTTTAGGAGGATTGAAATGAACTCTGAGCATGAACCCAGAATTGTGGCCTTTCTGTGTAAATGGTGTTCTTCAGCCGGTTCCGATATGGCAGGAGTTTCGAGGTTGGAATATCCTCCCAATGTCATCCCTATTACTGTGATGTGCTCCGGGAGTGTGTCTCCCTTATATATTCTTTCAGCTTTTAACCTGGGAGCAGATGGAGTGCTTGTTTCCGGCTGCCATCCGGGCGATTGCCATTACATTAAAGGAAATATGTATGCCCGGAGAAGAATGGCTTTGCTGAAGGAACTTCTTCCCTATATAGGACTGGAACCGGAAAGGTTCCAGATGTCCTGGGTATCAGCGGCTGAAGGGCTTAAGTTTACCCAGATTATTAAAGAATTTGTTGAGCAGCTAAAACCTCTGGGACCGCAGACCCAGTTGAGGAGGTATCTCTGATGGTTGACCTGGAAAGAATCAAAGATGAGGCCAGGCGTCTTCTCAAAGAAGGTGAGGTGAGAGGAGTTATCGGGTATGTGCAGGGTCCCAAAGGGGTTTGGGCTGTCCCTGCCCTTATTCAGAATCCAGATGATGTTGACCGTCTTATCTGGAATCCCACCTGTATCCATAATTTAAGCCTTTTTGTTGTGGAGGAGAAAAAAGACCAGGCCCGTCAGAAAGAACCGGACAAAAGACCCCTGGCTGTGGTGGTTAAAGGATGTGACAGTCGGGCGATAAATGTTCTTCTTCAGGAGAAATTCATCGAGCGGGAAGAGGTAATTCTTTTAGGAATATCGTGCGAAAACAGTGGTGTGGTGGATCAGAAAAAACTCGTCTCCCTTCTTCACGGTCAAAAAATTGAAGACATCGTTTATGGTGATAATGGTCATATTGTGGTGGCCATTAATGGCGAGCGGCGGGTGTTTGCACCAGATGAAGTGCTGGCTGATAGATGTCTGGAATGTCGGGCTAATTTCCCGGTTATTTCTGATTATTTTTTTGGCGAAAAAATTGAGAGAGAATCCGCACCATCGTTTACTCAGGTAGAGGAAATAGAGAAGATGCGGTTGGAAGAGCGCCGCCGCTTTTGGGAAAAAGAGATGGCCCGCTGTCTCCGCTGTTACGCCTGTCGGTCAGTTTGTCCTATGTGTTATTGTGCTGAATGTGTGGTCGATCCCATAAGTTTTGCTGTTGAACCAACAACCTCAGCTGAAGAGAAAGCCAAAAAGATTAAGTGGATTGAAAAATCGCCCCTTCTCTCGGAGAATTTTGTTTATCATCTAGTTCGAGCCATTCACCTGGCCGGGAGATGTGTTGATTGTGGAGAGTGTGAGAGGGTTTGTCCGGAAGGAATCCCGATTCGACTTCTAAATAAAAAATTAGAGAGGGAGGCCTTGCGTCTTTTCAATTATGTGGCCGGGATGGATAGTCAGGCCCCCTCTCTTTTTTCAACCTTCAAAGAAACTGATCCAGAGGATTTTATAAGGTGAAGCCATGGAGAAAATATTGAAAAAATCTGATCTAGNGAAATGGGTAGCCAAGTTAACCGGATTTGATTTGTANGGCCCCGTCCGGGAGAATGACCATTGGGAATTTATCAAGATTTCCCATCTGGAGAGCTTTCCGGAAGATTATACTCAGGTCAATGTTCCGCTGAAAAAAGTTGTTCTTCCGAATCGAGAAGTTCTNTTTCAATTTGAAGATAATCGCAATGGAGGGCCGCATCTCCAGGAGGTCTTGCCGGAAGAAAAGGAGGTCATTGTTTTCGGAGTCCGGCCCTGTGATGCTCAGGGAATAGCTCTATTAAGCAAAGTTTTTAGTGGAGGTATTCCGGATATTTACTTTGAACGGCGGAGAGAGCAAGTTTACGTGGTAGGCTTGAGTTGTTACCCGATTCCAGAGGAAAGCTGCTTTTGTCTTTCTGTCGGGGGAGGACCTTTTTCAACTCAAGGAATGGATATCCTGTTGAGTGATCTGCGCGGCAGTTATTTTGTTGAGATCTTGACCCCTAAAGGCGAAAAGCTGATCAGACTGGGCCAAGAGTATTTCTCTGATCCGACAGATAAGGATAGGCATAAGAAGAAGCAACTGGAGAAGAGAGCCAGAGAAATGTTTGCTCGTCAGATTCAAGGGGTCGAGAAAATACCGCCAGTGCTGCAGAAAATGTTTGAAGCCGGGTTCTGGCGGGAGGAGTCGTTCCGGTGCCTTAAGTGTGGAATCTGTACCTATTTGTGTCCGACCTGCCATTGTTTTGACATAGCTGATGAACTTTCATCTCCTGCTCCTCTCCAGGGTAAAAGAGTCAGGATTTGGGATACCTGTCAATTCCCGGATTTTACCATGCACTCTTCCGGGCACAATCCCCGGCCGGATAAAGCTTCCCGCTTGAGACAGAGGATAATGCACAAGTTTCTCTATTTTGTTGAAACTTTTGACGATATCATGTGTACCGGCTGCGGCCGTTGTGTGGCCAAATGTCCGGTGGGGATCGACATCATTGATATTTTGAACAAGGTGGCCAGCCATGGAGCATAATCCGTATTTACCGCAATTAGCTCGGATAATTTCCATCAAGGAGGAGGTGGGAGGCTCCAGACCAATTAAAAGCTTTCGTATGGAGCTTCTTAATGGGAATCGGTTTGACTTCAAGTGCGGTCAGTGTGCCATGATCTCAGTATTTGGCAAAGGGGAGTCGATGATTTCCATATCCTCATCTCCGCTGGAAAAAGAGTATTTACAGTTCAGCGTTCTCAAGATGGGCCGGGTGACCACTGCTCTGCATGAGATGGAAGAAGGAAGTATAGTTGGCCTTCGGGGTCCTTATGGGAATGGTTTTCCTCTGGAGGAATGGAAGGGAAAAAACTTGATTTTTATCGGCGGTGGAATTGGTCTGGCTCCCATCTGGTCAGTTCTCCAGACAGCTCTCCGTCGGAGAGAAGATTTTGGACAATTAACTCTTTTTTATGGAGCTCGAACCTCCCGGGATTTAGTTTTCAAGGACGAGCTGAAGAAATTGAAAGAGACAATTCCGGTCTATTTGTCTATCGATGTGGAGGAGCCAGGCTGGAATGAGTATGTGGGATTTGTGCCCCAGAATGTCCTGGAGAAAAAGCCTTCTCCGGAGCGGGCGATAGCAATCACCTGTGGTCCACCGATTATGATCAAGTTCGTCATTAAAGGTTTACAAGAGCTGGGTTTTCGGGACGACCAAATTTATACCACAGTTGAGAATAAGATGAAATGTGGTATAGGTAAATGCGGCCGTTGTAATATCGGCCATCATTATATTTGTAAAGATGGGCCGGTTTATTCCTGGGCCAAGCTTAAAACTCTTCCCCAGGAATATTAAAATCGCCAGGAGAGAAATCGGGGAAGATTTTAAGGGAAAAAAGACAAGGAGGGAAAATGGTAAATTTAGAAACTTTAAGGCAGTTCGACATTTTTAAGGATTTGACCGATGCCGAACTGGAAAACATTCAAAGCATTGCTAAACTAGAGAGATTTAAAGCCAATACTAGAGTTTTTGAAGAAGATTCTTTAGCCGTAAAAATGTATCTTGTGTTGAAGGGAAGAGTCGAGATTAGATTACGAAAAGCGGCTGGTTTTATGCCGATTACGATAGATGTAGTTGGCCCGGGAGAGATATTTGGTTGGTCAGCAGTCACCAATCCCTTTACTTTTACGGCCGGCGCCTGGACAGTAGCTGATACTGAATTAATTTCTCTTAATGGAGAGGTCCTGCGGAAGCTCTTTAAGATTAATAATCATTTGGGCTATAAAGTAATGATGCAAATTGCGGCGGTTATCTCCAAGAGATTTCGGGCNTTAAGCAAAAAATTAGTCGAGTTTTTACCCGCTCAATCAGTGGGTGGAGAAAGTTAAAAGTAACTCATGAATCTTTATCTCACCTGCCGGGCTCAGAAGTAATCACTTAAAAGTCAGACATTAAGCTCTAAAGTAAGGATCCGCACTAGGAACTTGAGCAGCCAAAAATATTCTAGGATCCAGCAAGGCAGAATACGACAGATCGGCTAATAATTGTTGAGATTACTCAGGTTTCAAGCGGGGCGCAGCCTTTATCTTTTCTTAAGTTCAGTTCTATATCCACCCTGTCTGGAATTTTGTCTTGGTCAGGAGTGCCCGGTTTTCCCGGTTTTTTCGACCTCGGGTATTTAGAGCGACGATAGGCCGCAATATCTGGCTTGAGATGAAATATTTTATTTTATTTCCTTGAATAGTCTCAAAATTTGTCAATTTTTTAGAGATAATTTCGACTAATTTTAAGGAAAAGATGAAGAAGGTTTTTAGTTCGTATCATCAAATGAGATTATTTTTCTCCAGCAAAGGTCCGGAAAATCTGTCAATCTGGCAGAAAAAAAACCATTTTCTTCGCAGAATTTCAAAGTTAGTGAGTCAGAGTCCAGAGATCGGTTGTTTTCTTCAGGAATCATGTGATCTTCTCCGGGAATATGGTGATTATGACCTGGTCTGGTTGGGGATCTGGGACAAGGGGAAGAGTATTCTTTGTCCCCACGCAATATCGACCATAAATCCAAGTTTCAATCGTGTGCCTTTATTGAGTTTAAAAAGTCATCAACCTTTACTCACTCCTGAAATTGAAGCTTTACAGAAAGCCCAGCCAGTTCTGGCCTCTGTGCCGCGCCTAGTCAAAAAATATGAAGAATGGGCTGAAGTTTTGCTCCAATTAGGTTTAAATAATCTTGTTTCTTTTCCCCTCGTGGTACGCCAGCGGATTTACGGCCTTCTTAATTTATATTCTTCTATTCCTCGCAGTTATTCGGACGATGAATTTTCTTTGCTGGGGGAAGTAGCCGATCTTATTGCTTTTAGAATCCATGCTTATCAGGAGGAGATAAGAAAGAAGCGGCTGGAAGAGGAACTGGCGATTCATTCCCGCAAATTACGCAAGACAATGGAAATGACAATTCAGGCCCTGGCGGTGACTATTGAAATGAGAGATCCTTATACCGCCGGGCACCAGCGACGGGTCACTCAACTGGCTTCTCGCATGGCTCAGGAAATGAATTTAGAGGAAGATCAAATTCTCAATATTCGCTTAGCTGGAATAATCCATGATATTGGCAAAATTTATGTTCCGGTAGAAATTTTAACAAAGCCGGGGCGATTAAATGACTATGAAATAAGTATGATCAAATCTCACCCCCGTTTTGGGTTTGATATTATTAAAGAGACGGATTTGCCCAAAAAAATCGGGGAAATCATTCTTCAGCATCATGAGAGGATGGACGGTTCTGGCTATCCTTATGGCCTGGTTGGAGAAGAGATTCATCTGGAATCGCGGATATTAAGTGTGGCTGATGTGGTGGAAGCTATGTCCTCCCATCGGCCCTATCGGCCTGCTCTGGGGTTGGAAGCCGCCTTAGAGGAAATTGATCAACATAAAGGTTTCCTCTTTGATCCAGACGTAGTAGATGTTTGTCTGGATCTTTTTGAGGAAAAAAGATTTTGCTGGACTCGTGAAGAGTCCGTTTCAACAATCACTCATTAAGCCACTATTTTTCTTCCCCCTCATCATTCCTCCTAGGCGGCTTCCTCTGTCTTCGCTGTGAGGTTGCTGCCGCTTAAGGGTTTCTCTTCTCCTGAAGGTGAAGGGACCTGGTTTATCTCTTCTTGGCAAAAGCGAATAATTGGTATAATGTAATCTACTTGGTGGAGTTGGAATTTATCACCTCCTTGGTTATTCGCTTTTGAAGGAGGCTTTTGACGTTGACGCGGGAGTTTGAGAGAGTAAGACCGGAGAAGTTATGGCCTGAGATATCTTGTGAGGTATTAAATTAAATAATTAATTTCGTCCTGATATTAATTTGAAGGATTGGACTATGAAAGAAGCCATTGTCGTCAAGAACCTCACGCGGAGATTTGATGAATTAGTGGCTGTCGATAATATTTCTTTTTCAGTTGACCAGGGGGAATTGTTTGGCTTTCTGGGGCCGAACGGAGCCGGCAAAACCACTACGATTAACATTCTGGCCACTTTGCTCCGCCCGAGCAGTGGTCAGGCGTTTGTGGCCGGTTACGATGTTACCCAGCATTCCAATGAAGTCCGACGAAATATAGGAATTGTTTTTCAAGAGATCGCCCTTGATAGTAAACTGACAGGTCAGGAAAACCTTGAGTTTCATGCTATGATGTATGGGCTAGCTAAACAGGAACGGCTGTCCCGAATCCAGGAGGTTCTCCACCTGGTCAATTTAATAGAGAAGAGAGATGTTCTGGTGGAGAACTATTCCGGTGGGATGAAAAGACGATTGGAGATTGCTCGAGGCTTGATACATCGCCCGCGCGTTTTATTTCTAGATGAACCAACTTTAGGTCTGGATGCCCAGACAAGGCGTCACATCTGGGAATATATTCAGAAGTTAAATAAGGAAGAAGGAGTGACAATCATTCTTACCACTCATTACATGGAGGAGGCGGATAATCTCTGTCACCGCGTAGCCATCATGGATCAAGGGAAGTTTGTCGCTTTGGATACACCATCCCGGTTAAAGGATATTCTTGGAGGAGATGTTGTTACTTTAGAATTAGACCCTTTTTTTCCC
Source organism: Candidatus Aminicenantes bacterium JdFR-80 (assembly GCA_002010725.1). Lineage (GTDB taxonomy): Bacteria > Acidobacteriota > Aminicenantia > Aminicenantales > Aminicenantaceae > JdFR-80. The sequence goes on along the minus strand of MTOP01000048.1, from coordinate 55,773 downwards.
GAAGTAAAATGTAAATTTGAATATTTATCTTGGATAAAAACGGTTAAAAGACACAAGAACAGTTTAGTTCTAACCATGGAGAAAGCCGAGAAAAGAATTCCGGAATTACTCCGGTTGGCCGAAGTAAATGGCAGTCGAGTAACTTCAGTCCATCTTCATAAACCAAGTCTGGAAGATGTTTTTCTTCATTTTACCGGCCGACGAATCCGCGAGGAAGAGGCCAGTTTGCAGGAGCGGAATCGAGATAGGTTTCGCCATCATTTCCGGAGGAGATGATGAGTTTCATTGCCATTTATGTTCTCTGGTTGAGAGAGATGAAAAGATTTTGGCGCGCTAAATCCAGAATTATTGGGGCTCTGGCGATGCCTCTCTTTTTCTTGGCTTTTCTTGGACTTGGGTTTAATCGAATGGGAGTCCCTGGTATGTCAAACCAGGTTGATTATATAACTTTTCTAGTCCCGGGAATTCTGGGTATGAGTTTATTGTTTTCCTCTACTTTTGGCGGACTATCGGTTCTCTGGGATAAGGAATTTGGTTTTTTGAAAGAAATTATGGTGGCACCGGTAAGTCGGGTATCCATTGTCCTCGGTCGGATCGCCGGAGGAGTAACCACCGCCTTGATTCAAGCCTCAATGATTCTGGCTGCCTCTCTTGTAATGGGCTTTAAGCCTTCTTCCTGGCTTGCAGTTGGATTAGCTCTTTTCCTCATGGTTTTTATTTCAGCCACCTTTCTTGGGCTGGGTCTCGTCTTTGCTTCCCAGATGAAGGATATGCAGGGATTCAGCATCGTTATGAATTTTGTTATTTTCCCGATTTTTTTTCTCAGCGGAGCTTTATATCCTGTTGAGAATTTTCCTTCCTGGTTACGGATTCTGTCTTATCTTGACCCTTTGACCTATGGTATTGATGGCTTGCGGGCTATTTTGATTGATAATTCTTCTTTTCCTCTGACCTTAAACCTGGGATTAGTTTTAATCGCCGCCACTGGAATGGTAATTCTAGGTGCCTATCTGTTTGAAAGGAGTGAAACCATCTAATGTCTTCTCCAGAAGACCTGGCCGGCCTTTACGCTCAGTCCCTGGAAGAAAAAACAAAAAAGCTTTACCAGATATTGGAAAAATTTGATTATTCTCCTCAGAAACTTAGAGTGGAGCCTTCTTCCTGGCAAGGATTTAGATTAAGAGGAAAATTCAAAATATACTCTCCACAGAAAATTATGGGCACGGATCCCTTAAAAGGGGAGGTTCATTTTTTCCAGTCTTTATGGCTATTCCCTTATTATCTCCAGAAGGCTATTAGAAAAACAGTGGCTCTAATTGTTTCTCGTTGGTCTAATTGGCCGGTTGATGGTTTTGAAATAAGGGGAGGTTACCAGAACAGGGAAGTCTTTCTGGTTCTTTCAGTTAAAAGGTCTTACCGCCAGAAGGCCTATGAAGCTTTAGCTAATTTATTGCTGGAGAAGGTGCCTTTTTTGGTAGGCGTGGCTATTCCCTCGCAGAAGAATGTCTTCGGAGCTGAGTTCATTACTCACTATATTTTTGGGCGGCGGATTATATCTCATTATCAGGCTTTTTTTCAGGCTAATCCTCATTTAATATCCACCTTGGTTACTCGGGTTAAAGAAATGGTTAGTCAGCTGGATTTTCCAGAAGTTTATGACCTTTATTGTGGAGTTGGCTTGTTTTCTCTTCTCTGTGTTCCTCCAGGGAAAAGGATTTCTGGAATTGACATTAATACCTGGGCTGTGGAAAGTGCTCGCCTTAACGCCCTTAATTTATCCAGACCAGAAGCATCATTTTTCTGTCAGGAGGTTGAAGAGTTTTTAGAGATCTCTTCGCTGTCAAGGCGTTCTTTATTTATGGTCAATCCTCCCCGAAGCGGTTGTAGAGCCCAGGTTATCAATCGATTATTAACCCTGAAGCCAACTTATCTTTGCTTTATCTGTTGTTCTTTCCCAGCTCTGGAGAAAAACGTGACTCCTTTTGTCAAGAAGGGCTACAGGATTCTTTCGTTGGCTGCTTTTGACCAGTTTCCGTTTGCTCCTTTTCTAGAAACAATTACCTTTCTGCGACGATGATTGGCAGCAATTTTCTATTTCTTGATGCCAAAAATGAAGCTTCACCTGGGAAAAACTTTTCTCTAGAATTCTCGATTGATGAAAAGCTGACCCGGTGAGTGAACGGGTGGCAATAAAAGAGGAAATAGGCCATAATGAACAGGAAGAAATGAATAAGTTTGAGAGAAGCCCCTGGACTAAGGATGATTGAGGGAGATGAAAAATAAAAACAGCGATCAACCCTGGAAACTCACCATTCGCCCCTATCGGGAAGAGGATGAAGAACAGGTTTTAAGTTTAGTCCGGGAGTTAGAGGCCGAACTTGCGGAGAAATTTCCTCATGTTCAGATTGAATCGGGGGTTAACACTTATCGGACTCGTTATTTAAAGAAGGGGAATAAATATGTGATTTATGTGGCTGAAGTAAATAATAAAATTGTGGGTTTTTTAATGGGCTATCCTTCTTTAGGCATTCCTGAAGTTGATAGTCTCTATGATGTTCTTCCTCTTGGGGAAGATAAAGTTCCTGAGGAATTTTACCTTCAAATGACCTTTGTTTCCCGGCCTTACCGCAATCGGGGAATTTCAACAGCTCTTCATCGAGAGATTATTAAATATGCTCTTGAACATGGTTACCGGGAAGTATATGCTTGTATTGCCAAATGGAATTTTCCTGAATTGCGGGTTATTCGTTCTCTTAAATTTGAATCACAAGACCTGGGGACACGATATCGTTTGAGTTTAAAATTGGACAAACGAAAATCTCGGCAGAAAAAGAGGTGAAGCAAATTTATGAGAATTAAGGGGTTTTTGGTCATCTTTCTCCTCGGGGGAATCATCGCTTTTCTTCTGTGGACGGTAAAAGGGAAGAAATCAAATCAGGTTACCCAAGAAATACAGGCCTTCTCTCAGGCAAAAATTAAACTTACCCGGGCTAATTTAACCGCCTTGGAACGAGCGGTTTTGAGTTATGTTCTCCAGCGGGGAAAATTACCTCAATCTTTAAAAGAGATACGCCAGTTATCGCCGATGGGCTTGAATCTTTATGATGCCTGGGGGAGGGAAATCAAGTATGAGCCGCTTTCTGCAGATAATTTTCGTTTAATTTCAGCTGGTCCAGATGGGGTTTTCGGGACCGATGATGACTTGTGGGAAGAAAACTGATTTCCCGAGGAAAGCCGTGAATTTTGGTTATGTGAATTTATCGTTTTTTTAATTTTTGAAAGTAGGATTTAATTTTTCTCACCAGGTTGTGGGGAGATTGAACGGGTTCAATAATCAGGGGGTCAATAGAGTGGCGGAAAGAGATCCGAGGCGAAAGGGATTGTTCGGTCGGATAAAGGCGGGCCTGGTATATTTTTCTTTTTTGGTCATCAGAGAGAATCTGGTAGGCTTCCTCAATTCTGGTTATTAGTTTTTCTTGTTCCAAAGGACTGAGGACAGAAGATGGTGAAGTGGGTAGGCTTTTCAACTCTTTTCTAATTAATTCTTTAATCTTTAAATAAGCATCTCTGATTTCATCAGGAGAAGCTTCCGGAGTAACATTTAGTAATTCATAGTAGTTGAGTTCCTCCCAGTTGGAAGGAAGACATGTCCGGGAAGATTTAGGTGGCATTGTCAGGAGAAAGTTGAAGAAGCTTTTGAGTTATTTCTTTAATGGCCTGAGCTATAGCACTATCTGGATAGATTTCGAGAAAAGGCTTTTTCTCCTTTAGGCTCAGATGAACTTTTTCGTCAAAAGGGATAATTCCTAAGAAATCGAGGTCGATGACCAGGTATTTCTGAACAACTTTGATCATTGATTCGCCTAAAAGCAAATCCTTTTCGTCCCGGGCTTTGTTAATGATCAGGGTAGGCCGGAAGTGTTTTAAAGCGGTGAAGAAAACCTGAGCATAAGTTCGGTCGCGGGAAATAATTTCATTTAAAAAACTGTAGACCGATTTTGAGGTGTCATGGATTTGTTCAGCAATGTTTTTGATGAAATCCTGAATCTGATAGTAATCAATATAAAGTTTAAATATACGGACAATACATGACTTAAGGAAATAATAAGCGTTTTCTATAGAGGTTGGTTCAGGGTTGATAACAATTACTCCCGGGTTAGAAAGGATGAAAAAATCTACTGTGTTATAAGCAGCTCCCGTTCCAATATCCACAATGACTCGTTTATTCTCGAACCCTTTAATATGGCGGATAAGTTTTAATTTTTTATAATAATTTAGATTAGCCGCGAAGAGAAGATTTTCCGTTCCTTTGACTAGCTTTAAATAAGGATAAGGAGTGGCTAGAGCCGTTTCATCCAGCCCGTTGACTTTATTGGTAATGAAGTGCCCTAGATCAAGGGGAGCTTCCTTCATTCCCAGAAATGTATGGAGGTTGGGCCCTCCTAAATCAGCGTCAATTAAGACCACTTCCTGATTTAAATTGGCCAGTTCAATTCCCAAACAGGCAGAGATGAAGGTTTTGCCTGTTCCCCCTTTCCCCCCACCAATTGACCAGATGGTTTTAGCCCGGGAAGAATGGTGGGTCAGGAGGGGAATTTTATTTTCCGAAAGTGGGTTGGGTTTTTTTCCCTGGCTCACTTGAGTGACACCTCTGGCAAAGGTGAACTTATTTTATTTGTTTTCATGTAAATTGTCGACTCTTGTCGCTGGAGCTATTTATAACTCCTTTTAGGCTTTTCTCTTATTACATTTCCATATTAGGGAAGAATTTTCAAGCCCATTATTAATTCCGGTTGGAGATTTTTCTCTCCCTCTAAAATTTTCAAACCTTAACGGGATACCTTTTGTACTTCCGGATTATCCAGATTATCGGAAAAGTGATGGAGTGGTTAACCTTTGTTTTACTCAGTGGCATTTGAAATTTCTGGATTTTTTTGCTAATATTTCATGCACTTTATTTTCCAGAGGAGGCAACCGTTGGTATCGTATGAAGAGGGAATAGACAGTAAGTTCAGATATGTGATAATTGCATCGAAAAGAGCCAAGCAGCTTCTTAAAGGCGCTAAGCCCAAAGTAAAAACGAGAAGTAGAAATCTTATTCGGATTGCTCAGGAAGAGGTTAACAGGGGATTGATTCAGTATGAGATTAGAGTACTCCAGGAAGAAGAACAGGACGAGAAGAAAGAATTGTTTTTGGCGGATGAACTTTTTGGTGCCGAGGGGAGCAAAGCAGGGGGGGAAGAAAACAAAGAGAAAAAATCGTCTTAAGCTTTTCTTTGTCTCTGGTCAACTAAATCAATTTCTCTTCTTGTTCCTGGGATTGGTAGCCAGCTTCTTTTAAAAGCTGAATATAATCCTTTTTAATAAAATCCTGACGCGTATAACCTAACAATTTGGCCACTTTGACAATGTCGCTCTGTTTCCCTTCCAGCTCAATGAAATTTCCGATAGGTGTTTCATCGACGAATATTTTTAAGCGGTGGAGCCGGAAGACCGATCGATGTTTGGAATAAGTAAAAGTTGGTTTGAGACCCAATTTTTTCAGAATTTTCCGGAGTTGTTTTTCATTCTTGATCTCGGTTTCGTATTCTTCTCTGATTTTGAAAGAGCGAGATGGCTGCGGAGGCCCCTTAAAAGCCAAGAAGCATTTTTTATTTATTCTTCTTAAACGAAGGGCTGATCTTTTTTGAAAGAGTTCTTGGGAGCGGAAGTCATAAAGGGTGTTGGCTTCGAAATATCTTTCTTTGATTTGTTGAGCCCCTAAGTTTTCCAATTGTTGAAGAAGCTGAGACAATGACTTTATTTTTATTTTAACCTCTATCTCAGTCATTTTTGCCCCAGGGATTTAAATGAGTTTCGGCTGCCCTTGGCCATTATGGTGGCGCGAATGTCGGGAACTAGTGGTCTCTGCTCAAAAGAAAATCAGTAAAAAGAGCTAAAGAGTCTCGATAAATAGAGGCGGGAAAATCCATGATTATCTGTTTAGAGCGCTCACCAAACTCGCGTGCTTTAGCCAGAGCATATTTCAAAGCCCCATTTTTGATTACAATATCAATAATTTCTGTTTTGAGAGAATCTGAAGAGTCTTTATTCTTAAAGTATTCAGCAATTTTATTTTTATAATGCTTGTTTCCATTCTGAANAAGGAAAATTAAAGGGAGAGTAATTCTCCCTTCTCTGAGATCAGATAAGGGGGGTTTGCCCAGGCGTTTTTCATCACCGGTAAAGTCAAGAAGGTCATCTATTATTTGAAAAGTCATTCCCAGGTTAAGACCGAATTGAGCTAACTTAACTTCGGTTTCTTTATTGCTTTCAGCGAGAATTCCACTTATTTGGCAGGCGGCACTGAAAAGAGAAGCGGTTTTCTTTTTAATGATATCGTAATATTCTTCTTCCTTTAGCTCCAGGTTGCCACTGTGGTAATATTCAATGATTTCTCCTTCGATCATTTCAGAAGTAACTTCGGTTAAAACTTCCAGGATTTTTCGGGAAGAGTTTTTGAGAGCCTTGTCGATTGTTTTTATATAGAGGTAATCCCCCAGAAGGACAGTAATATTCGGGCCCCATTTGGCATGGACGGTTTTCTGCCCCCGCCGAAGATTCGAATTATCGATGATATCATCATGAATCAAACTGGCGGTATGAATTGCTTCGATTAAAGCAGAAAAAAGAATATCCTGGGAACCTTTATAACCAAGAAGTTTGGAGCATAAAAGGAGGAGAGCCGGTCTAATTCTTTTACCTGATTTACGGAATAAGTAATTACCGATTTCCACAATGAGAGGATTGGAGGAATTAGTCATTTCTTTGAGAATACGCTCTACCTGTTCCAACTCTTGGGTGACTTGGTCGTAAATGGCTTTGAGGCCCTGATCTTTTTTCAAATTTGTTTGGATATAAGAGGGGGCGGCCGCCTTCATTTTGTTTCCTTTACAAATTTCCTTTCATGAGTTAACCAGAGCGCGTTTATCTTAGCATGACATCTGGGGAATTTCAAATTATAAAATTTATCGTTTGAGAATAATTCAGGACTTTCGGACTCCGGCCAGAAAGCAACGCTGGAAATTATTCGCCATATGAGAGGCCAGAGTATCAGGCTCAATTTCCTTTAATTCTGCCAAAAAACAAACTGTTTCGATAAGATAACTTGGTTCGTTCCTCTTGATTTTTTTCCGCCGGGGATGGGGAGTAAGATAGGGAGCGTCGGTTTCTACTAGCAGATTTTCCAGGGGAATTTTAGTAGCTATTTCCCGCAATGAGTGAGCATTGGGAAAAGTTACGATTCCAGAGAAGGAAATAAAGAAGCCCCGCTCCATCATCTCGGAGGCCAGGGAATAGTTTTCAGTGAAGCAATGGAGAACTCCTCCCTGAGAAAAACCTGCTTCTTTGACCAGATTAAGGACATCCTGGGCTGCCAGGCGGCTATGAATTATTACCGGGAGCTTGAGAGCTTGGGCCAGGAGAAGTTGCTGGAGAAAAGCTCTTTTTTGCTCTTCCGGGGGGGAAAAATGGTAATAATAATCCAGTCCTATTTCTCCGAGGGCGATAATTTTTTTCTTAGAAGCTAGAGCTTCAATTTCTTGGAGGTGGTTTTCTCTGAATTCCTGTGCTCGATGGGGGTGAATCCCGGCCGCCAGATAAATCTGCAGGGAAGCGGTGGTGAAGTTAAATGCCTTATCTTGTTCTTGGGAATCAAGAAGCTCAAGGGGAACAAGAATGGAACTTACGCCTGCCGCAGCGGCCCGGGTGATAACTTCTTCCCGGTCATGGTCAAAATCTTTCATAAAAAGATGAGCGTGAGAGTCAATAATTGATATCTTCATGGTTGCTGGAGAAAAAAAAGGCACCTCTTTCAGGCGCCTTTTCTAACAATTGAAAATTAAATCTCTAATTTAAATCAGGGAAAAAGTTTTTTCTTTAATTGGCGAAGGTGGATGGGTCCGAAACTTAATATTTTTTCCAGAAATTCTTTTCGGGAATAATCGGCTCCCTTAAGCTGGCGGTATTCTTTTTCCAGCTCAAGAAGTTCCTGATAGCCGACATAAGCATAAACTCCGTCTCCGGGCATAAGGGCTATTCTGTCCCAACTTCTTTCTGCTTCAATCTTGCTTTGGAAACCACCTCGCATCATATAGGAGATAGCTTGCTCTTTAGTCATACCTCCTTCATGGATATTGAATTCCAGGAGGAAGTCAATCACTGCTTTCAACTTATACTTAAGCTGGTTAAGACGGAGACGAAGGTCATAGTTGCCGAACCCGTTATAAACCAGCATTTCCTCGATGAAAATAGGCCAGCCTTTTAATAAAGGCTGATTGGGATAAAGTTTCTGAACGAGAGTAGCATGTTGATAGGTCAGGTAAGTGGGGACAAAAAGTCCGGGATAAATGGATCGAGTTGCATAGAAGGGGAGGAAGTAATTATTGTATTCTTCAAGCAGAGATTGGGAATCTTCTTCTGAGAGGTCGGTGAACATAGGAGCGATTTTAAGGATGAAATCCCCCGATGTTTCATATGCTCCCGGAGTCACCAGGGTGATAAAGTCAACCCCCAGGTAGGGGTATTGAACATCGACTATTGATGGAGCTGCCTCCGGGAGGTTAATGATTTCGTTGTCTTTAAGGAAAGCTTTAATCCGATCGGCTTCCTTTTTTAGAGTGGTAGAAAATTCTTCGGGACTCACATGTTCAGATTTGATGTTATTTAAAACATGGTTAATGACAGTATGGCGAATTTGTTCCTCGGTTAAGTTTGAGGGAGGTTGTTCAATGTTGAAGGGGGGATTCATGATTTTAAAGAAGGGAATGCAGACCAAGAACATTTCTCGCCGGAGATTATTGTAATCGGCTTTAGCTCGGGCGACCAATTCTTCCAGGGTGAGATTGTTTTGGAGAGTTACTCTTAATAACCGGCGATGAGCTTCCTGAAGACGAAAATTGCCAGTAGAGCGCGGGAGAAGTTCATTTTGGAGGAAGTTTTGGTAATCTTCCAGGGCACTTACTGCCTTGGGTAGTTCATTGTTAATCTTATTTTTGGAGTCAGCCGGAATCTGGTCGAGCAACTGAGGTAATTCTGTTTTGTAAAAATCGAGAATCCTTGCAAATTGTTTAATGGCTACTTGGGTGTGGATTTGAGGAGGATTTTTAAGATTTTCTTTGGCCTGCTTAATAAGTTTGGGAATATTTTTAATTCGGTCGGCCGCATTTTTTGCTCTGGTTTCAAGGGGAGCGAATTCTTTGGTTAATAAACTGCGGATACAGTTAGCCAGGATAGAGTTGTAAAAAAGAGGGTCATATTCCCAGGGTAGCAGGTTTTCATGTTTAAGGACTTCATAGTCCAGGGCATCGACAATCATCAAATAATCGATTAAGACATCAGGGGATAATTTGGTCTGATCTACTTTAGCCACGAATTCCTGGTTGAATTTACTCAGAGTTTCGTATTGTTTTTCAATATTTTTGCTGCTCAGGTCCTCAAGTTTATTATCATATTTGTGATAACCAGCCAGAGTCGCTGCCGTGGGATAGAATTTCCAGAGAGCATCTAAATACTCGTTAAGGGTTTTCTGGAATTTGGCATCTTCCTGATTTTGTTGGGTATAAACATAAAATGTTCCAGTGAGAAGTGCCAGAACAACTAAAATGACAGTTAATGTCTTCCTCATGGTTTCCTCCTCAGTTGTGGATTAATCTTACCCGACATAGTCTGTCGATAAATGCTAACATAAAATATGTTATAAAGGCAATATATTTAATATCTGGTTTTACCAGCGGAGAATAGCCGAAGCCCAGGTAAAACCAGAGCCAAAGGCGGTTAAAACGACTATATCTCCTTTTTTAATTCGCCCTTCTTTAACCGCTTCATCCAGGGCAATCGGAATGGAGGCGGCAGTAGTGTTGCCGACGTGTTGAATATTCCGAATTACTTTCTCCACGGGGATTTTCAGTTTCTGAGCGACCATAAGACTGATTCGGTCGTTTGCCTGATGGGGAATAAGATGGTCGACATCATCGATGGTTAAACCAACCTCGTCTAAAGCAGCAAAGACGGCCTGGGGCATTTTTTCCACAGCATGTTTAAAAACATTGCGCCCGTTCATTCGAGGGAAGAACCGTTTTTCTTCTAAGAGAAGGGGTGAGAAGGTAGGTCTATCTTTCGGGCTGGGTTTTTCCATCCATAATTCAGAGGCGTAGTGGCCGTCAGCAAATAATTTGGTGGTCAGAATTCCACGACCATCATTTTCCGAGTTGGGCTCCAGGATGACGGCCCCGGCCCCGTCACCAAAGAGTACCGCCATATCTCTTCCCTCATCAGAAGTATCAAGGTTTGAAGATTGAACCTCAGCCGCTACTAAAAGAATTTTCTGATAAGTCCCGCTTCGGATGTATTGGTCAGCTACTGATAAACCATAGATAAAGCCACTACATTGGTTGCGAACATCAAGTGCTCCAATCCCGGGAAGACCCAATTTAGCTCCAATTAAAACTCCTATTCCTGGAAAATAATGGTCAGGGGAGAGGGTGGCGGCAATAATAAAGTCAATTTCGGCCACATCTATTCCGGCATCTTTGATTGCCAACTTGGCCGCTTCCACTCCGAGATCAGAACTGCCTATTCCTTCTGAAGCATAATGTCTTTCGATAATCCCTGTTCGTTGGCGGATCCATTCATCGGAAGTGTTGATTCTTTTTTCCAAATCAAAGTTGGTGACTACCTGGGGAGGAAGATAGTGGCCAATCCCTGTAATTATGGTTTGTCTTTCTTTTTTCATAATTGAGCAAAATTATATTAGATTGAACATAAAAAATAAAGATTTTAATTTAAAAAAGAAAAATCCCGATTTTTATTGATTCGTGGTGGGTTAATAGTCGACTCAAAAATACCACCAGAGAAGTCCTGTGGCTTACCTTGGAAGGAAAAAGGAGCATGTGGGTGGTATTGTCGAGAAAAAGATAATAAAATAATAAAATAGAAAAATAGAAATGATGAGAAAGAGGATATTTCTTCCAGCTGTTTTGGTACTCAGTGGATTACCCTTTTTGCTTTGGGGGAAAGCTCCTTTAGGCGAAGTGGGTTTGCAGGTGAAAGCCTGGGTGAAGCCAATCCGCCTCTCCCGCCAACAACAGGGTCAAGTAATCTTAAAATTTAAAATACCTGAAAATCTTCGGGTAAAACCTTTACCCACATTTATTATTGAGTTTGAGCCTTCGGATGGAGCTCTTTTCTCCAAAAATTTTTTTACTGCCTCAGATTTAAGCATTGAGATTCTGGAAGATAATGACCAAGAATATTTAAACTTGGCTCAACCGATCGAGATTTCTTTCACCGTTCCTTTAGAGGCTCCACGGGGGAGACACATAATCCGAGGAAAGATAAAATATTTCGCCTATTCAATTAATGAAAGTTGGTGTTTAAAAACAACGGCTAAGTTTGAAACTTATTTCTATACCCGCTCTTCAATCTATCGAAAGAAAAGAGCTAAATAGCCAATTTTAGAAAAATTATAGCCATTTGTTTTGTTGATACCAGGCTATTGTTTCTCTCAATCCTTGAGAAAGGTTGTATCTGGCCCGAAATCCCAGGATTTGTTGAATTTTAGTGGTATCCGCTACCCAGTTTTTTTGTTTCAACTCTTTATATTTTTGAGGATTGAGAGCGGAAGAAGAGTGGCTGAGGGTGTCTTTACAATAATTTATTAGTCCTGCCAGGAAGAGGAACCAAAGAGGAATGATGATGGGTCGGACTCGTTGATCAAGGGCACGGGCGGATTGGATTCCCAGCTCATCCCAGGAGATAGGTTGGTGATGAGCCACATGGAATATTTCTCCGGTTTTGAATTCTTTCTCCAGGCAAAGCTCCAGGGCATGAATCAAATCAGCAATATAGCAGATACTCAAAAACCTTCGACCCGGTCTGACCAGCGGAAGAAGCCCTTTTTTTATTATCTTAAAAAAAGGCAAGAAATCTTTATCCCGGGGACCATAAACTGCTGAGACCCGGAAGATAGCGAGCTGAAAACTTTCTTTAAAGCGGAGACATTCTTTTTCAGCGAGAAGTTTACTCCGGCCATAGTGAGTTATTGGCTGAGGCGGGTCTTCTTCTTTTACTCCCTTGAGAGTAGGTGAAGGGCCGCTTACGGCTAAACTACTCAGGAAAATAAATTTCCGCGGCTTCTTTTTTTGGCTGGCGATGGCTTGGAGAAGGTTGCCCGTCCCGTGGTGATTTACTCGATAATAATCTTTTGCTTTAAGGCTTTTTGTAAGACCGGCCAGATGGAAGATATAGTCGAATTCTTCAGAGAAGCAAGGCAGGTATTGCAGATCGCCTTGAAGCAAGTTAACCTTCCTTCCGGCCAGCCATTTTAAATTTTGCGGATGGCGGACTAAAGCGTAGATTTCAAAATTCCTCTGAAGAAGACGGTCCACCAGATGGCTGCCGATAAAGCCCGTTCCTCCGGTAATTAATACTTTCATTTTCTCGAATTGTAAGTAAATAAATTGATTAGGTCAATGGAGTGAGAGGACGGTTTTAATTTTTTAGTTGCCAAAGTTGTGGCGAAACATATAATAACCAGATGAAAGGAGGAAATATGGGCCTTTTTGATAAATGCTACAATTTTACCCGGGCTGAAGAAGCAATGGAAATGGGAATTTATCCCTATTTTACCCCTATCCAGGAAGTCAGGGGCAATCGAGTTATGGTCAATGGTCAAGAAATGATTATGGTGGGGTCGAATAATTATTTAGGATTAATCGACCATCCAAAAGTGAAACAAGCCGCTAAAGAAGCTGTTGACCGCTATGGAGTGGCCACTTGTGGTTCGCGGTTTTTAAACGGAACCCTTGACCTTCATATTGAACTGGAAGAAAGACTGGCTAAGTTTATGAAGAAGGAGGCAGCTCTGGCTTTTAGTACAGGTTTTCAGACTAATTTAGGTATTATTTCCACCCTGATAAATCGCGGAGATGCGGTTATAACTGACCGCATGGTTCATGCCAGTATAATCGATGCCTGTCGTCTTTCTTATGGGACAATATACAAATTCAGACATAATGATATGGAGGACCTGGAAAGAGTCCTCTCCTCAATTGATAAAAAAGTAGGCAAGTTAATTGTTGTTGATGGAGTGTTTAGTATGGAGGGAGATTTGGCCAATCTTCCCGAGATTGTCAGATTGGCCAAAAAATATGAGGCCAAAGTTATGGTTGATGATGCTCATGGCATAGGGGTCATGGGACCTAATGGAAGAGGTACAGCTGAGCATTTTGGGGTTGAAGATGATGTTGATCTGGTTATGGGCACCTTCAGTAAATCTTTTGCTTCACTCGGTGGATTTGTCGCCGGCGAAAAGAAGGTGATTTCATATATCAAGCATTTTGCCCGGTCATTAATTTTTTCCGCCAGTATTACCCCCGCCTCGGTAGCTACGGTGCTGGCCACCTTGGAGATCATTGAGAATGAACCCGAACGACGGGAAAGGCTTTGGGCTATCACCAAAAAGATGAAGGAAGGGTTTGAAAATATGGGTTACGATACCGGTCCAACCCAAACCCCGATAATTCCGGTCATGATTGGCGATGATGAACAAGCTTTTATGCTCTGGCGGCTGCTTCGGGAAAATGGAATTTTTACCAATCCGGTGATCTATCCAGCAGTTCCCAAGGGAGAGGCTTTAATTAGAACCAGTTATTCAGCTACCCATACCGACGAGGATTTAGATAAAGTCCTCAAATGCTTTGAAAGATGCGGTAAACAACTAGGGATAATTTAAGCTAAGTACCCCAATTTTCCTCAATCTGAATTGACGGCAACAAAAGAAATATTTACCGAGTTCAGCTATAATAAAAGACAGAAGTAGATAATGAAAGAGATAAATTAAATGCGAAAAACACATTATTTATTCTTTAGTGTATTTTTCTTTCTCATGCTTTTTCAATTTTCTCTGGCTGTGGAAATCATGCCTATCAAAGAACTCCGGCCCGGGATGAGAGGCAAAGGGTTGTCTGTTTTTCAGGGAAATACGGTCGAGGAATTCGAGGTGGAAATAATTGGTGTTCTTCATAATATTTTGCCTCGACGAAATATTATTCTGGCCAGATTAAAAAACCCAACAATTGATAAGACTGGGGTTTTAAGCGGGATGAGCGGTAGTCCGGTCTATGTCAATGGTAAATTAATTGGGGCGGTGGCCATCAGTTTTCCTTATTCCAAGGAAGCTATTGCNGGGATTACTCCCATTGAAGAAATGATAGCTATAAAAGGCAACGCCTTCCCAAAGTCTACTTTTGCTCCCCGGGTTTCTTTTAGAAANTATTTAAGTTTAAAAGATATATTGGACCTTTATCAAGATGTTTTTCCTGCCGCCCAGGTTTCTTACCTGGAAGGAAAGGCTTTGTCTCTTCTGCGTCCGCCCTTAATTTTTGGTGGTTTTTCGTCTCATGTTTTTAATAAAATAAAACCCTATTTCGCCCAGATGGGGTTTTCTCCAGTATTATCGGGTAGTTCCAGTCAAGAATTGAAGATTCTCACTCCCCCAGAAATGCGATTAAAACCCGGCGATGCGGTGGGTGTGCAGCTGGTTTCCGGTGATCTGAATATTTCGGCAGTGGGAACAGTNACTATGGTTGATGGCAATACGGTTCTGGCCTTTGGGCATCCTCTTTATAATTTAGGCGCGGTGGATTACGCTATGACCAAGGCTAAAATCTTAACTGTTGTTCCCAGTCTGTCGGCTTCTTTTAAGTTAGCCGAAGTAGGAGCTTTAATTGGTCGTTTTTCTCAGGATAGAGTAGCTGGTGTGGTAGGTGAAGTGGGGAGAATGCCTCGTTTTGTTCCAGTAAATGTCAGCTTGTTTTCCGCCAAAGGAGAGATTAAAGAATTTAAACTCAATATCGTTGATGACAAAATCTTGACTCCCCTTTATCTTAATGTTTCTCTCCTTAGTTTGCTCTCTTCTGAAGAAAGGGCAGTTGGGGACCTTTCTCTAGAAATGAGGGGAAATATTTATCTTGAAAATGGAAGGGATATCAAATTAGAAGATTTATTCTCCGGGAATTTTGATGCCTCGATTACCGACCTATCTGGACTTTTGACCGCCGTAGTGTATTTTTTGACCAATAATGAGTTCAAAGATTTGAGTATTCATAAAATCGATCTAAAAATCCGGGCTTCTGAGCAGGTTAAATATTCTTATTTGGAGAAGGTCTGGTTGGATAAGTATGATGTTTNCCCGGGAGAAAGAATCCAGGTTAAAGTTTATACACGGAATTTTAGAGGCCAATCTGTTCTCCAAGAAGTGGGCTTAGTGGCCCCGCCTCTTCCGGCTGGTTCTGAATTTTACCTGATTGTGGCCGATGCTCTATCAATGCAACAAATAGAGCTGGCCCAATATAAAACCCGCCGCTTTATGCCCCGGAGTTTAAATCATTTACTTCGGGTTTTAAGTAATTTAAGGAAGAACAATCGGATTTATTTTAAAATCATGGCTACCAAACCTGGCCTTTTTTTGAAGGGAGAAGAATTGCCCAATCTACCCCCCACGATGAAAATGATGTTTACTTCTCCCCGGGCGGCCATGTCTATTCCCATTGAACTGGAAAAGTCAACTTTAGGAGAATATCAGTATCCTGTGCCCTATGTCTTTAAAGGGGCAGCGATCATTCCCATAAAAATCAAATGAGGATAAGAGTAATGAAAAAAGCTTTGGTTATCGTCCTGCTCTGCGGGTTTGTTTTCTCTAATCAAGCTGTTTTTGGGGTTACTCCCAAAAAGTGGGCGTTAAGAAAATTAAATGATTTTCTCCCTGGTGAATTCAAGGGAGTTTCCATCTCGGCTGAAGGGTTTCTGAAACTAGCTCCTCAGGAAGAAGAGTTACCTGGTCCAGATGAGGAGTTTTATTTGTCTCTTCTGGTCAGTCATGATGGTTCGTTATTTCTTGGTACAGGACACGGCGGAAAGTTGTTTCGGATAAGTCCAGCGGGAAAAGTTGAACTCTATTACCAGGTTCCAGAGATGGACATCTATTGTCTAGCTCAGGACGCCCGGGGTAATATTTATCTTGGTTCATCTCCCAATGGAAAAATATATAAAATAACCGCCAAAAACAAGGGTGAAGAATTTTTTAATCCATCAGAAAAATATATCTGGGATTTGGCTTTCACTAAGGAGGGTGTTCTTCTGGCAGCAGTTGGAGAAAGAGGTGGAGTTTATGCCATCTCTCCTCAGGGAGAGGGGAAGCAGATTTTTGAAGCCCAGGAGAACCATATCCTCTGTTTGAAATTAACTCCAGAAGGAAATATTTATGCGGGAAGCGGGGGTGGAGGAGCTGTATATCGGCTTACCCTTCAGGGAAAGGTTTCCTTGATTTTTGAGAGTCCTTATGAAGAGATAAAAAGTCTGGGAGTAGATCGTCAGGGGAATATTTTTGCCGCTGCCAGTGGAAATTTAATCAAGTCTAGAAATAGAAGGACCGCCTTAGTTGTTCCCTCAACCTCGAGTCAGAGTATAGAAATAACCGTAACCCCGTCTTCTGCGGCCACGACTAAGTCTCAGAAAACCACCCCGATTTTGAAGAAGAGACAACCAAGTGCCCTCTATAAAATAACCCCCTCTGGGCTGGCTGAGAAATTCTGGTCTTCAGAAGATGAGTTGATTTATTCGCTTTATTTACATGAGGAGAAAGAAGAAGTTGTCTTCGGGACNGGTGGGAAAGGTAGGCTTTATTCAATTGATTATCAGAAAAAGTTGACTCTTTTATTCCAGAAGGATTCCGAGCAGGTCTACCTGCTGGTCCCGGATAAAAGGAAAATCTTTATTTTGGCCAATAATCCCTCGCGGCTGAGCGTGCTCCAACCAGAATTAAGAACATCTGGCGAATATCTGAGCCAGGTGTTTGATGCTCAAATATTATCCTCCTGGGGAAGATTGCGGTGGGAAGCTAATGTCCCCGAGGGCACCTCGCTTCAATTTCAAACCAGGAGCGGTAATTCCTTTGAGGTAAATTCAACTTGGAGTGATTGGTCTCCTCCTTATCGCCGGGGTCCGGCTGAGCAGATTTTAAGTCCCAAAGCCAGATTCATTCAATTTAAAGCTATTCTTAAAACCCAATCTGGCCGTATTTCTCCTGAGGTTAGTTTGATTTCTCTTTACTACCTNCAAACCAATGTGGCCCCCGTTATNTCTTCTATTGAAATCCTTCCTCCGAATGTTGTTTTCGAAAAACCTCCTGAGGCTGATACACCTCTCTGGGGGCTAGAAGAGAAGGATTTGGCCAAGAAAAACAAATTGGCTGCCTCAAGGACAAAGTCAGTTTTAATTGCCAAAAAAATTACCAAGAAGGGTTACCGGACTGTCACCTGGGAGGCTACAGATGAAAATGGGGATAGTCTGATTTATTCAATTTTTTTAAAGGGCGAGAAAGAATCAAAATGGCGTTTAATCCGTCGAGATTGGCCAGAAAAGATTTTTGTCCTGGAAACAGCTACTATTCCCGATGGCGTTTACTCGTTAAAAATCGTTGCTTCTGACAGACCGGCCAATCCTATTGGACAGGAAAAGGAAACCGAAAAAGAAATATATCCTTTGTTGATTGATAACTCTTTACCGGTGATTAAGAATTTTCAGGCTTCGGTTGAAGGTAAAATGATTTCTCTTTCTTTTGACGTGAGTGATGCTTTTTCAGAAATAAAAGAGGTTAAAATTCTTTTGAGACCTAATGATTGGCGTCCAGTATTTCCGGTGGATGGCCTTTGTGATTCTCCTCAGGAAAGCTTTAAATTTCGGGTCCGAATACCCTCTGACTCGGATGGTTTATTAACCATCAAGGCAATNGATAGCCATGGGAACACTGGAGTTTATCGTTATCCCTTTAGCTAGAATTAGCTAGATTGGACTCTTTCTAAATACTTATTATCTCTTGTATCAATCCGAATAATATCGCCTTCTTTAATAAATTGGGGCACACTAACCACTAGATTTGTTTCCAGAGTAGCCGGTTTATTACTTGCTGACTGGGTAGCTCCTTTTAAATAGGGTTCTGTTTTGATTACTTTAAGGTCAATCGTCAGGGGGGGATTAACGCCGACAGGTCGGCCTTCATACATTTCCACAGAGAAAACAACATTGGGGACCAGAAAATAAATCGTCTCCCCTAATATTTCAGGAGTAAGTTTAATCTGTTCGTAAGTTTCCAGATTCATAAAAACATACCCATCGCCTTCCTGGTAAAGGTATTCCATTTCTATTGTTTCCAGAAAAGCCTGTTCAACTTTATCGATGGACCTGAATCTGATGTCATGGAGGGTTTGATCTCTTAAACGCCGTAGTTTGGTTTGCATCAGGGCCTGACCTTTCCCCGGGGTGATGTGAGTCGCCTCCAGCACTTTGTAAAGGTCGTCATCAATTTTAATTATCATTCCTTTCCGGATTTGAGTTGCTTTGATCATTGGGCCTCCTTAATCCTCGGTTTTGACACCTTCATCGATGCGAATAATAAAGGGATGAGTATCTAAACGTTTGAGGGCTTCGACGACTTCCTCTCCTTGACCAGGACAATAGGCAAACATACAGCCACCTCCTCCTGAACCGTTTATTTTCCCTCCCAGAGCTCCAGCTTCGAGAGCTGCTTCCAGCATGGTTTCTATTTTGGGTGTAGAAATCTGGTGGTATTCCCGCAGAATTCGATGTTGNTCGGATAGGAGTTGGCCAAATCTTTGATGGTCAAACTGACCGCTCTGGAATAGTTTTTTTCCTTCAAGGGTTAAATCCCGGGTAAGCAGTGTTCCCATGAGTAACCTTTGCTGGTCTTTTTCCAGTCGTTTTATTTCTTCTCTAAGACCCGGGGTAAGGGGAGAATNGAGGTTGAACCCGGGTATTTTTTTCTGAATTTGTTTAACCCCCGAGAGAACATTGTTTTTAATAAAAGCCAGCATGCCTGTGGTATCTTTTCTCTGCCGAGAATCAGCAATCACGAATTCTCCTAGAGAACTTTTAAATAATTCATAAGATAGAGGTTCAGTAAAAGAAATGAAAATTATTCCGCCAAAGGCTGAAGAGTAGTGGTCCATTTTGCCGCCGGGCTCTTTGAATTCAGCCACTTCGGCCTCAAAAGCTAATTCGGCAATCCTTTCAATAGCATTGGCTTCCGAAGCATTACAGGCCTCCAGAAGAAACTTAATCCAGGCGACCACCATAGCTGAACTGCTGGCTGTACCTGAATTGATAGGAATGGTGCTGGTTATCTCACAATCCCATCCATGGGGCAATCGGTAACCCAGGCGGTAAATAATGTTCAGGGCGCTGCGTAGATAGTCACGGGATTGGGTGTATTCTGATTCAATGTTCAGCGGATATTCCTGGTAATCGTTTATATCCGGCAGGTTTAGACGGATGATTCCCTGGTCGTTGGGGCGGCCGGTGATAGTTAACCGAAGGTCGATAGCTCCAGCCAGGATGGCTAAACCGAAATAGTCCTGGTGTTCGCCAAGAAGACATATTCTTCCTGGAGCCGAAACTTTTAAGCTTTGTCGTTTCATCCCTATTTTTTTGCCAAACTGTAGACTATCTGTCAACCTAGAATAAAGGGATGTTTGATTTTATTCCTTTTTTTCTTTATAACAATAGCTCAGATTCAACCATGAAAATCTCGTTTTTAGGGACAGGCGGGGCCGTAGCTTCTCTGGAGAGAGACAACACCGCTTTTTTGCTCGAGGAAGCAGGGTATTTAATTCTGGTGGATTGTCCAGGAGCAGTTGTTCAAAAAATCAAAAAGGTTGGCTACCAGCCTCAGGATTTAAAGGCTATTTTTATTACCCATATTCATCCTGACCATATTTATGGCCTTCCTTCTTTAATTCATAGCCTGATGTTGGAAGAAATGAGTCTTCAACTGTATGGTTCACCAGAGACAATTGCCTTTTGTGCTCGGCTGTTGGACTTATTCAATTTGAGAGAGGCGAAGGTGAAGTGCCGGGTTGATTTGAAGGAGCTTAGCCCAGAAGGCAAAATTTCATTAAGTCCCTCTCTTACTGTGATGGGATTTCCCATGAGTCACCATGTTTCTTCCCTGAGTTTCCTCTTTTTACACCAGGAGAAAAAAAGAATTGTCTATTCAGGAGATACTCCTCCGGATAGGACTTTTTTTCAGAGAATCCAGGGAAGCGATTGTTTAATTCATGATTGTAGCGCTCCTTCTCGTTTCTTTAAACTCTACCCGGAATTGCATAGGGTGCATACTGATTCACTCACTTTGGGACAACTAGCAGAGGAGTTTGAGATCAAAAGATTGATCCCTTGCCATTTCTTTGGTGAGATTCAGTTTGACCTTCAGGAGATAATTCAGGAAATAAAAGCCTCATATCGGAGTGAGTTAATCGTCCCGGAGGATTTTTTCTCTCTGATAGTTTAGTTCTTCAAAATGATATAGTCATGGTTGGTGGAAGGTTAATCTTTATCCTGAAAATATTCTTTTGAGAATAAGATGGATATGACTTTCCGAAGGTCAAGGGANTTGAAAGAAGACAGAGGAAGAGGTGAAGGAATGAAGATAGCCAGCCTTTTTTTGGTTGTCTTAATCGGTCTTTTAGCTTTTTGTCAATCAGGCCCCAGAAAAACAAAAGCGGATTTAGTGCTAATGGGGGGAACTGTTTGGACGGGAGAAGAGGGGTTGCCCTGGGCTGAAGCGGTGGCGGTTAAGGAGGGCGAGATAATCGGAGTGGGCTCTAACGGTGAAATCAGTAAGTTAATAGGGCGAAAAACACAGGTCATTGATCTCAAGAAAAAACTTCTTCTTCCCGGTTTTATTGACAGTCATACTCATTTTCTTGATGGAGGATTTTCTTTAACTCAAGTTCAACTCCAGGGTGTTAACACCAAGGGAGAATTTATTCGTCGAATTGAAGCCAAGGCCAAAGAATTGCCGCCTGGGCAGTGGATTCTTGGGGGTAATTGGAACCATCAAACCTTAAAACCTCCTGAATTGCCGCAAAAAAGTTGGATTGATCCTGTTACTCCTCAACATCCAGTGTGTGTGTTCCGGCATGATGGTCACATGGCCCTGGTTAATAGTCGGGCTTTGGAAATGGCCGGGATTACCCCTANTACNGTAGCTCCTCCCGGAGGAGAAATAGTCCGGGATAAAACTGGAGAACCAACAGGTATCCTGAAAGATGCGGCCATAAATCTGGTAGCCAGAATAATTCCTGAAACAGATTTTAATGAAAAATTGGCCGCTGCCCGACGAGCCTTAGCTAAGGCGCGCCAATTCGGCCTGACTTCTATACATGATATGTCCGGCCTGGATGCTTTTTATACTTATCAAGAATTGCTCGAGCAAGGGGAGTTGACTGCTCGAATTACAGTTTATCCCCCGCTGCGCCTTATTGATTCTCCGGCTGAACTCCTGGAAGCGAAAAGCCAGAGCAGCCCTTTTTTGAAAATTGGTGGAGTCAAAGGATTTATTGATGGGTCGCTGGGTTCAGCCACAGCTCTCTTTTTCGAGCCTTATCTCGATCGACCGGATTCCTGTGGTCTCTTCGCAGAGGATATGTTCCCTGAAGGCATTATGGAGAAGAGATTGAATAAGGCTGATAAGTTGGGATTGCAGGTGGCGGTTCATGCCATCGGTGATCGGGCTAACCATCTGATTCTTAATATATTTCAGCAAATAATTCAAAAACGCAGCCCACGGGAGAGACGGTGGCGAATAGAGCATGCTCAACATCTTCGACGTGAGGATATCCCTCGGTTTGCTCAATTGAAAGTAATTGCTTCAGTTCAACCCTATCATCTGGTGGATGACGGGTGTTGGGCGGAAACGAGAATAGGCCCGGCCAGATGCCGAACGACTTATGCCTTTCGTTCCCTTCTCCAGGCCGGAGTGATACTGGCTGCGGGATCTGATTGGACGGTGGCTCCCCTTAATCCTTTAACAGGTATTTATGCAGCGGTAACCCGCCAGACAGCTNATGGGCAATATTCAGGGGGCTGGATTCCTGAGGAGAGAATCTCTGTCGAAGAAGCTGTCCGGGCTTACACATGGGGAGGAGCCTGGGCTGAGTTTTCTGAGGAGAAAAAGGGAACGATTAAGCCTGGCAAATACGCTGATTTGGTGGTCCTTGACCGCAACATTTTTGAGATTCCTCCCGAACGAATAAAAGAGACCCAGGTTNACNTGGTCATTGTGGCTGGTCGGCTTGTTTTTGTAAACAAGGAAGGAAAATAATCACCATGCTTATTATCTATTTTCTTGTGCTGATAGCTTCATTTGTTTTGATGTTCAAGTCAGCAGATTTATTTATCAGTGGAGCAGNTGGATTAGCCCAGGCGTTTAAACTCCCGAAACTTATTGTGGGAATAGTTTTAGTAGGTTTAGCTACTACTGCTCCTGAGTTTGCAGTCTCAGTGCAATCAGCCTATCTTGGCCATCCGGAAATAGCTTTAGGGAATGCCATTGGGTCAGTGATTGTTGATGATGGAGTAGCTCTGGCCTTGGCTGGACTTCTAGCCGCTGGACCNATCCTGGTTAATTGTCGTCTGATCCAATCTATCGGTATATTCTTACTAGCGATTGATGTGTTCGCTTTTGTTTTAGCTTTGAATGGCACAATTGGACGGATGGAAGGTTTGATCTTTCTGGTTATTCTCGGGCTTTATTATTTTGTTTTAATCAAGAACAGATATATTGGAGAGGCATTGGCCACCGAGGAAGAAAAGCTTCTTCAGGACATAAAAAAAGTTCAGTTGACCCGCCAACAGCAGGTAAAAAAGGCTTTTCTTTATTTCAGCGGAGGTATTATTGGAGTCTTTCTTACCAGTCGATTGGTAATCTGGTCAGCGACGAATATTGCCCTCTCTTTTTCTATTTCAGAAACGGTTATTGGATTGACTATCATTGCCATCGGTACTTCTTTGCCGGAAATAAGCACCTGCATTGTGGCTGCCCGGAAGGGTGAAGGGGAGATTGCTGTTGGGGATATTATTGGAGCCGATATTCTTAATGTGCTCTGGATTATCGGTGCTTCGGCCCTGGTTAATCCGATAACTGTTGAATTAAAAGTCATTCATTTCTCTTTTCCGGCGATGCTTATTATCGTGGCCACTATGCTTGTATCTCTTCGTCTTAAATGTCGGTTAACCAGAGCGAAAAGTATTCTTCTGCTTAGCTTGTATATTACTTACTTCCTGTTAATGGTCAAATTTTTTGTAGTGTAATAGATATTGACCTTGNCAAGTCTTCATTCTCTGTGTTTGTCCGAGTAAAATAATAAGCAGCCAAATTCGCTGGTGATTAGCCAAAGAAGCCGGACAATGATCTTTGTCTCAGGCTAAAAAATTTAACAGGGAGATTAATAGTTGGCGATAATAAAATCCTAAAAAGATTTTCAGGATAAGACAGGATAAGAATAGTTGTTGTTATCAACGGGTAATTTTGATATATTAACTCCTTTCAAAATTGGAGGGTTAAATGAATATTGGCATCTTAAATGAGAGTAACAAGATTGAGAATCGGGCAGGATTATCACCGAGCAGTGTATCTATGCTGGTGGAGAAAGGGCACACCATATACGTCCAGGCTGGAGCCGGNCTTCGGGCGGGATACTCCAATGAGGAATATTCCAGCTTAGGAGCCAATATTGTCTTCACCAAAGATGAAGTTTTTGGCCGTTCGGATGTGGTTCTTAATATTGCCCCTCTTGACGAAGAGGAAAGTCATCTAGTGAAAGAAGGGCAGGTTCTTTTTGGATTCCATCATTTAGCTGTAGCTAAGAGGAAAGTCATCGAGGAATTATTAAAGAAAAAGGTGACTATTATTGGCTATGAGATAATTCAGAATGATGAAGGGGAACTTCCTTTTATTGAAAGCTTAAGTGAAATAGCTGGCCAGATGTGTGTGGCTATCGCCGGACACTATTTACAAACGACTCAAGGAGGCCGGGGAATTATTCTTGGCGGAGTGGTCACCTGTCCNCCCGCCACGGTCGTAGTGATAGGGAGCGGAGTTTTAGCTAAAAGTGCGATAAAGGCTTTTCTGGGAGCCGGAGCTCAAACCATCGCTTTAGGTCGCCATATGGACCGNATGAGAGCGCTTGAAGAAATTACTTCCGGTCGGGTTATTACTATGATCGCCACGAGGTATAACTTGGGCCGCATGGTCAGAATTGCTGATGTGGTTATTGGAGCTGTTTTACGGCCAGGAGAAAAAGCACCGATTATGATTTCCAAAGATATGGTTCGGTCAATGAATAAAGGCTCAGTCATTATTGATTTAGCTATTGATCAGGGAGGGTGTATAGAGACTAGTCGACCAACCACTCTTGACCATCCAGTTTTTATCGAAGAAGGAGTGATTCATTATTGTGTCCCCAACATTACTTCGGCAGTTAGTCGCAGTTCAACTAAAGTTTTATCCAATATGGTTACTCCTTGGTTACTGGAGATAGGAGAGAATGGTTTAGAAGAAACTCTTAAAGCTAAATCCCCCTTAGCGCGGGGAGTTTATGTTCATCAAGGAAATATTGCTAAAGAGAATATCGCTGAACGATTTGGGTTGCCCTACATACCTTTGTTTGAATAAAACTTAATGAGGAAGGACATGGCGATGGAGGATAGAAAACGAGGTCAACTTATTCATCTTCTCCATCAAGCTCAGAGTGAAGAAGGCTATATCTCAGCTAACGCTATTTCTTCTATTGCTGAAAAATTGAACATTTCTGAGGGAGAAGTTTTCGGAGTTGTTACTTTCTATAAAGCCTTTTCCTTGAGACCACAAGGAAAACATAAAGTAACGATATGCATGGGTACTGCCTGTCATGTCCGGGGAGCTCCTTTAATTTTGGATGAACTGGAAAGAACTCTAGGAATCCCGGCCGGCGAGACAACTGAGGATGGCTTATTTACTTTGGAGACAGTCAATTGTGTCGGTGCCTGTGCTTTAGGTCCTATTGTGATTGTTGATGGGGAATATCATGGGCAGGTGAAGTCCAGAGAAGTAAGAAAACTTTTAGAAAATACGGGTGAAAATTTAAATCGGTTGAAAGAGCAATGAAAGTGACCAACATCGAAAAACTCAAAGAAAAAATTTTAAAATCACGAGACAAGACTAAAACCTGGGTCACCGTCTGTGGAGGAACAGGGTGTCATGCTTATGGCTGTCTGAAGGTCGTCCGGGCTTTTCAGGAAGAAATCAAGAGGATGGATTTAGCTGATTCAGTGGGGGTGCGGACAACCGGATGTCATGGTTTTTGCGAACGCGGGCCACTGGTTGTTATTCAACCCGAAGGCATTTTTTATCAGCGGGTTGGTGTGGAGGATGTGCCTGACATTATTAGTGAAACAGTCGTCAACAAGAAGATAGTCGAAAGATTGCTCTACCAGGACCCGCAAACCCGCCAGACAATTATTCATGAGCATGATGTGCCTTTTTACAGTAAGCAGAAAAGAATTATTTTCGGCAATAATGGATTAATCGACCCCACTGATATCCGGGATTATATTGCTGTAGATGGGTATCAGGCTTTATCAAAAGTTCTCTTTGAAATGACGGCTGAGGAGGTCATTGAGGAGATAAAAAAGTCGGGTTTGCGGGGTCGGGGAGGAGCTGGTTTTTTGACCGGGCTGAAGTGGGAAATCTGCCGGCGAGTCTCCTCGCCGATTAAATACCTCATTTGTAACGCCGACGAAGGAGACCCGGGAGCTTATATGGACCGGAGTCTTTTAGAAGGGAATCCCCATAGTGTGATTGAAGGAATGATTATCGGGGCTTATGCAATCGGAGCCACTGAAGGATTTATTTATGTCCGCATGGAATATCCTCTGGCGGTTAAGAATATCACCCTGGCCATTGAACAGGCCCGGGAGTTTGGCTTCTTGGGCAAATCGATTTTAGGCTCCGAGTTTAGTTTTGATCTGCATGTTTTCAAAGGAGCTGGAGCTTTTGTTTCCGGAGAAGAAACCTCATTAATGGCCTCCATAGAAGGACAGCGAGCTTTTCCCCGCCAGAAACCGCCTTTCCCTGCGCAGAAAGGACTCTGGGGAAAGCCCACAAATATAAATAATGTAGAAACCTGGGCCAATGTTCCTTTGATCATCAAAAAGGGCGCTGATTGGTATTCTCAGATTGGCACCAGAACAAGTAAAGGAACCAAGATTTTTTCTTTGGTCGGCAAAATCAATAATACCGGTTTAGTTGAAGTACCTATGGGTATTACTCTCCGGGAAATCATCTATGAAATTGGCGGCGGCATCAAGGATAATAAAAAGTTTAAAGCGGTGCAGACGGGTGGGCCATCAGGGGGTTGTATCCCGGCGGAGATGCTGGACCTGCCGATTGATTTTGATACTTTGACCAAGGCAGGTTCGATGATGGGGTCCGGGGGAATGATTGTCATGGATGAGGATACCTGTATGGTTGATGTGGCTCGCTATTTCCTTCAATTTACCCAGGAAGAGTCCTGTGGGAAGTGTGTTCCCTGTCGCCTGGGAACCCGGCAGCTTTATGAAATTTTAACCCGGATAACCAAAGGGGAGGGCGAAGAAGAGGACATCAAGCGGCTGGAAGAGCTGGCCAAGACAGTGAAAGCCGGTTCTTTATGTGGATTGGGACAGACTGCTCCTAATCCGGTTTTGACCACCCTGAAGTATTTTCGTCATGAGTACGAAGCTCATATATTGAGGAAGGAATGTCCAGCTCTTTTCTGTAAGGATCTAATAATTTATTACATCGAACCCGAAANATGTGTAGGGTGTCTNCTTTGTCTTAAAAATTGCCCGGTAGGAGCTATCAGTGGCGAGAGAAAGAAAGTTCATGTCATCCATCAGGAATTGTGTGTTAAGTGTGGTGCCTGTTATGAGGTCTGTCCTCCAAAAGTAAAGGCTGTTTCCAAGTATACCGGTCGAAAAAAACAGACCATCTTAAAAAAAGAGAAAAAAGCAAAAGAGTGAGACCATGAGAATAGTTATCAATGGCCAG
Source organism: Candidatus Aminicenantes bacterium JdFR-80 (assembly GCA_002010725.1). GTDB lineage: Bacteria > Acidobacteriota > Aminicenantia > Aminicenantales > Aminicenantaceae > JdFR-80. The sequence goes on along the minus strand of MTOP01000048.1, from coordinate 28,808 downwards.
TCAATTGAAGCTACCCCGGATAAAACTATTTTAGAAATTGCCCGGGAGAATGACATTTATATTCCTTCTCTTTGCGATCATCCTCTCCTCGAACCATTTGCCGGTTGTCGTTTATGTTTGGTGGAGGTAAAGGGACGGAAAGGACTTATGCCCTCCTGTGCAATCTTCCCCGAAGAAGGAATGGAAGTGATCACTGAGTCACCAAAATTAAAGAAGATGCGACGGAATATTCTCGAATTAATTCTTACTGAACATCCGAATGCCTGTCTAATCTGTCAGGAGAAGGAAAATTGTGATGAGTTCAAATCCACCATTCGTAAAGTAGGAGAAGTGACCGGCTGTGTTCTTTGTCCCAATAATGGAAGATGTGAACTTCAGAAAGTGGTTGAATACATAGGCCTTAAGAAAGTTAGTTATCCTTCTTCTTATCGGAATGAAGAAATAAAGAGGTTTGATCCTTTTTTTGAAAGGAATAACAACCTTTGCATCCTCTGCGGGCGATGTGTCCGGGTTTGCCAGGAAGTGAGGGGTTCAGGGGTTTTGACCTTTGTTTCCCGGGGACCAGAGACTGTGATTGGCACTGTCCTGGATAAGAGTTTAATTGAGGTCGGCTGTCAATTTTGTGGAGCCTGTGTTGATGTCTGTCCGACCGGAGCCCTGGAAGAAAAGGGAAGAAAATATGAATTGTTACCAGACCAGGAAATAAAGGGACATTGCGCCTTGTGTGGAGTGGGGTGTAAGGCTGTTTATGAATTAAGGCAAAATCGCCTAATAGGCCTGGGCCCTGTTCTTGATTCTTTCAATCAGGGGCAGTTTTGTGTGAGGGGTCGGTTTGTTCTGCGGGAAATTGTAGATTCCTCCCATCGGATTAAATATCCCTACCGACGCCGAGGGAAAAAATTAGAAGAGGTCTCCTGGGAAGAAGCTCTAACAGAGATAGCTGAAGTATTGTCCCATTATCAGGGCGAAGAAATTGCCTGCCTTTCTAATCCAGGGTTAAGTCTGGAAAATATTTTTGCCTTCTTCAAGTTTGCCCGGGATGTTTTGAAAACAAAGACGGTTTATTCTCCCAGTGTTTATTCTTCTCTGGCGACCTGGCAGGCTCTGGGATTAACCAGTGCTTCTGAGGTTTTAAATAATCTTCATCACTATAAAGAAATATTGATTTTTGGGACAGATCTCTCCGTCTCTCATCCGGTCTATTGGGTGAAAATAGTCCAGGCAATTCAGCAGGGAACCTCGCTCCAGATTATTGACTTTTTCCCGGGAACAGGAAAGAGATGGGCTGCCCAGAGAGTTACACTGTCTCCACTTACTGGTGATTATTTATTGGCTGAGGTCACCTACCAGCTCTTACTCAAGAAAAGAGAAAGAGAATCCCTGAGCGAAGAGGAAAAGAGATTGGTCTCTCAACTGGAGCAGAGTAATTATCAAGAGAACCTTTCGCCGGAAGAGCGGAGCACCGCCAGTCNGATGGCGGAACGGCTGGTGCAAGCTGCCCCCCGAGTTTTTCTTGTTGGTGAGCGGCTGGCGGTCGGAGAGAATCGAGAGGAAGTCCTGAAACTTCTCTGGAATTTAGCTCGACTTTCCGGCTCAGAAGTCGTGGTTCTGCCCCCTGAGAGTAATACCCAGGGCGAATTGGCAGTAGCACATTCTCTGGGAATGTCACTTCAGCCTTTCTCGCGACTGCTGGATTTTATGGCCCAACAGAAGGTTAAGGTGGTTTTCACTGTCTCAGGGATGGTTTTGCCCCCGCAGTTTAAACCAGAGTTGGTAATCGTTTTGGACTCCCATTGGAGNAAGACGGCTAGAGAAGCTGATTTTGTCCTTCCAGCAACTACTTTTCTCGAAGATGAAGGGGTCTTTATCAACGCCGCGGCCAGAGTCCAGTTTTTTCACCAGATTCTCCCCCCCCAAAGTGAGGCTCGTCCGGAATGGATGATTTTGACTGATCTGGCAGAAAAAATGATTAAAACCTTTGGTTGGAAACGGATTGCCGGATTGAGGAAGGAGCTGAAGCAGGAAGTGAAGAGCTTAGGCAAAGCTTCTTTTAAGAAAATCAGTCAGGGAGAAATTTTCACGCTAAAGAGAAGAGAAAGCCCCGCGGGTTTATTAGAGATAAACTTACCGGCGAAGCCACTCTCTCCNTTAGAAGACCAAGAGGGGAAGGTCTGGCTTGTCCTTTCTCCATCGCCAGATCAGTATCGCAGTTTTCCCCTGTCCGAAGCCAGTAAAGGGCTGGCTCTTTTCCGGAATCACCGCTGGGTTTATTTCAACCGTAAAGACCTGGATGCTCTTCGATTGAGAGAAGGAATGGAAATTAATCTTATTTCGACCTGGGGAAAGATAAAAGCTCTAGTTAAAGCTTCTCCTGATCTCCCTTCGCACACAGCTTATATGGGAATTTGCTGGGGTGAGGCCAGGGAATTCAACCCGGCTTCCTGGTTATGGCAAACTGATTCAATGATTATTCCTATCAAGGTAAAAAGAGGACGCTAATGGCTAGAATAGTTAAAAGAGAGCGTTTGGTGCCTAATATTCATTGTTTGGAAATTGAAGCTCCTGAAATTGCCCGGAAATGTCAACCCGGTCAGTTTATTATCATTATGCCGGATGAATTTGGCGAAAGGATCCCGTTGACTGTGGCTGATTGGGATCGGCAAAAGGGAACAGTCACCTGTGTTTTTCTGATTGTCGGGACTTCAACTCGCAAGTTGAGCCTTCTTCAATCTGGAGATGAAGTGCCGGTGGTGGTCGGTCCCCTTGGCCGGGCAGTTGAAATTAAAAAATTAGGAACGGTTATGTGTATCGGTGGGTGTTATGGAATCGGGGCAATTTATCCTGTGGCCCGGGCCTTGAAAGAAGCCGGTAACAAAGTTTTAACCCTGATTGATGTCAAAGCCGATTATTTGTTTTACTGGAAGGACAAGTTTGCTCAGATAAGTGATAAGATTTTTATATCTTCCCGGGATTATATCCATGATTGCCAGGGGTATGTACCTCGGGTTTTGAAAAAGATCATCAAAGAGAGCCGCCAGGAGATCAAGCGAGTCTATTCTAGTGGCTGTACTTATTTAATGTATACCTGTGCTCAAGCCACAAAGCCAGCAGGCATCAAAACCTTAGTCAGCTTAAACCCGATTATGGTTGATGGCACTGGTATGTGTGGGGCCTGTCGGATAACCGTGGATGGTCAGACTAAATTTGCCTGTGTGGATGGCCCTGATTTCGACGGCCACCTGGTTGACTGGGATGAGCTTTTTGCTCGCCGCAAGTCTTATTTTGATGAAGAGATTCAATCTCTCTGTTATTGGGAGAAGAAAACATTCCCTTGAAGAATAAGAAGAATAATTAGGAAAGAAAAGAGTAACCATGGTCGAGAAAAATCAATTATCACCCGAAGTTAAAGAAAAACTGAAAAAGGAATACTTAAAAGAATGGCGGTTAGCCTTACGGAAATCTGTTCCGGTAAAAGAGAGGATGAAGATTCCCCGGCAGAAAATGCCGGAGAGAGAACCTGAGGAGAGAAACAAAGATTTCTTTGAGGTTAACCTGGGATTGTCGGAAAAGGCAGCTCGACTTGAAGCTTCACGCTGCCTGGATTGCGCCAATCCTCAATGTGTGCTGGGGTGTCCGGTGAGGATTGATATTCCCACTTTTATTAAGCTCATTGAGAAGGGAGAATTCATCCAGAGTGTGCGGAAAATTAAAGAAACCAACTCCCTGCCCGCCATTTGTGGTCGTGTCTGTCCTCAAGAGACTCAGTGTGAAGCTCTCTGTAATCTGAAAAAAGCCACTGGAGTGCCGGTGGCCATTGGCAATTTGGAAAGATTTGTTTCTGATTATGAGCGGCTTCATGGGGAAGTCTATATTCCACCCCCGGCTTCTCCAACCGGGCATAAGGTGGCTGTCATTGGAGCTGGGCCCGCTGGTCTCACGGTAGCTGGCGAACTGGTGAGGAAAGGTCATCAGGTAACCGTTTTCGAGGCCCTCCATGAAGCTGGAGGAGTGCTGGTTTATGGAATACCTGAGTTTCGTCTTCCCAAAAGTATTCTTGAAGCGGAAGTGGACTACTTAAAAAAACTGGGGGTGGAGTTCAAAATGAACTTTGTGGTCGGTTTAACTGCCACTCTCGATGATTTGCGCGAAGAGGGTTATGAAGCCTTTTTTATCGGGACGGGGGCTGGTCTGCCTAATTTTATGCGCATTCCTGGGGAAAATCTGGTTGGTGTTTATTCCGCCAATGAATATTTGACCCGGGTCAACTTAATGAGGGCCTATGCTTTTCCTGAATATGATACGCCGGTCTTTCGGGGAAAGAAAGCGGCTGTTATTGGAGGTGGTAATGTGGCCATGGACGCAGTTCGAACCGCTAAAAGACTGGGAGCTAAGGAAGCCACTATTGTTTATCGCCGTTCCCGAAAAGAAATGCCGGCCCGAGAAGAAGAGATCAAACATGCTGAAGAGGAAGGCATAAAGTTTCATTTTTTAACAGCTCCCATCCGTTATATTGGTGACGAACATCATCGGGTTAAAGCCATGGAGTGCATCCAGATGAAACTAGGAGAACCGGATTCATCGGGTAGGCGACGACCGGTGCCCATTCCTGGATCTGAATTTATCATGGAGGTTGATTTAGTCGTCGTGGCCATCGGGCAGAGTCCCAATCCTTTAATTCCCCAGACTACACCCGAGTTAAAAGTTGGTAAATGGGGCAATGTTGAGGTTGATTGGGAGACGATGGCCACCTCAGTAGAGGGAGTCTATGCTGGCGGCGATATTATTCGCGGTGGAGCGACTGTTATTCTGGCCATGGGAGATGGACGAATCGCCGCCCGGGAAATTGATAAATACCTTCGTTCCTTGGAGAAAAAATAGATAGTAATATATTTTTTTGAAAAAAACAGGCTTGAGAAATCAGCCAAAGGAGGATAAATCATGAGTTGGGTAGATGACTACAAACGGAAACTTTGTTCTGCCGAAGAAGCAGTCTCTCTAATCCAGAGCCATCATCGGGTTTACATCAGCGGCAACGCCGCTACCCCTTATGTCTTGATGAAAGCCTTAGCCCAGAGAAAGGACGAGCTGGTGGATGTTGAGTTAACTCATGTCCTTCTCCTGGGAGAAGACCCTTTTTCTGATCCGGAGATGGAAGGACATTTTCGCCATAATTCCTTATTTGTCGGTCCAGCTGACCGGAAGGCGATAAATGAAGGAAGATCGGCCTATGTACCTATCTTTCTTCATCAGATTCCCGAATTATTTTATTCCGGCCAGATGCCGATAGATGTGGCCATGCTTCATCTTTCTCCTCCTGATGAACATGGGTTCATGAGTTACGGAGTTGAAGTTCTGGCTTCTAAAGCAGCTGCAGAAACAGCCAAATATGTTATTGCCCAGGTGAATGATAAAATGCCCCGCGTGCTGGGGGATTCTTTTATTCATGTTTCCAAGGTGGATAAAATCGTTGAAATTTCGGAGGATTTACCCGAATTAGAGAAAAAGCCGGCCACCGAGATTGAGAAAAAAATTGGCAAATTTATTGCTGATTTAATCGAGGATGGCAGCACGCTGCAACTTGGAATAGGGGGTATACCTGATGCTGTGCTAGCGGAACTAAAAACCAGGCGGGATTTGGGGGTTCACACTGAGATGGTTTCCGATGGAGTTATGGAGGGTATTGAACAGGGTATTATTACTGGTGCCAGAAAGACTTTTCATCCTTATAAAGTTGTCTTGACCTTTATGCTGGGATCCAAGAAATTGTATGAGTTTTCCAATAACAACCCTATTTTTGAGGCACATCCAACTGACTATACCAATCATCCTTTTAATGTAGCCAGGAATGAGAAGATGATTGCTATTAACTCGGCTATTGAAGTGGATATTACCGGACAGGTTTGTTCAGATTCAATTGGGACTTATATCTATAGTGGGTTTGGTGGCCAGGTGGATTTCATTCGAGGAGCAGCTCATTCCAAAGGAGGCAAGCCGATTATTGCTCTTCCTTCCACGGCCAAGAACGGAGAAGTCTCCAGAATAGTACCTTTCCTCAAGCAGGGGGCAGGTGTAGTGACTACCAGGGCTGATGTCAGATATGTAGTGACTGAATACGGGGTGGCTTATCTCCATGGGAAAAATCTGCAGGAAAGAACAGAAGCCCTGATTAATATTGCTCATCCTAACTTCAGGGTTGATTTAATAAAAGAAGCCAAGAAAAGAAACCTCCTTAAGTAAGATTTGCTCCGGTAAGAGCATAGGCATATCAATGAAACAGGATTTTCTTTTTCCCGGAGCTGGTGGTCACTTGGGGACAGATGAATCTGGTAAAGGAGATTATTTTGGCCCGCTGGTAGTCGCCGGTTTATTTTTACCGGAAGGCCAGGAAGCGGTTTTGGCTGAGCTGGGGGTAAGAGATAGTAAAAAATTCTCCGATAGTCGGGTCCAAGATATGGCCCAGCTTCTCAAGCGGGGTTATCTTCACTCTCTGGTGGTCATTGGTCCTGAGAAATATAATGAATTGTACGCCANGATGAAAAACTTGAACCGTCTTCTTGCCTGGGCCCATGCCCGGGTTATTGAAAACATTTTAGAAAAAGTGGATTGCCGCCAGGTGATTACTGACCAGTTTGGTGATAAAGTCTTTGTTCTCAATGCACTAATGAAAAAGGGGCGGCAGATTGAATTGATTCAGAAGCCCAAAGCAGAGGAAGACATGGCCGTTGCGGCGGCCTCTATCCTGGCTCGAGCTGAGTTTCTCCGGCGATTGCATTATCTTTCCCGAGAAATAGGCCTGGAACTGCCGAAAGGAGCCTCAACTAGAGTTGAGGAGGTGGCTTTCCAACTGGTGAAGGAGAGAGGCCGGGAGGTATTGACTCAGGTAGCTAAACTTCACTTTAAGACCACCCAAAAAGTGCTCGATTTGATTAATAACTAGGGTTAAGTTAATTAAATTGACTCTTATTTTTCAGGAGATTAAAATAGCCTTGTGAGCAAAGATAAGGTTACTATCAAAATCCCCCGTCCTTTATACAATCGAATAAAAGATATTATCGAGGAGAGTGGTTTCAGTAGTGTTAATGAGTTTGTAGTCTATGTGCTCCGAGATTTGGTTTCCATGCATGATCTAAGTCGGACTGAATTGTCCAAAGAAGAGATTGAGAAAATTAGACAACGCCTCAAGAATCTGGGATATTTCTAATTTTTTTTAAATAATCATCAATTCCCTCCTGATTTTTTGCTATACAGAGGATAAATCTTGTAGTAAAATTTNCCCCTTTTATTTCTTTTAGTTAGGAAGGTCAATTTGCTTCCCCTCATTAAGCTTTTTTTAGTTGTCCTGATTCTTCTTATATTAATCCGTCTTAAGCTGGAAATTGGTCTTGTTCTTCTGCTGGGGGCGGTCATTCTGGAAATTTTTTTCCCTGTTCCTCTTCATCTTTTCTTTAGAAATTTTCTGGGGAGTATGCTCAGTGTCCAGTCATTGTCCCTGGCCGGGATAGTTGTTCTGGTGCTTTTCCTGGGTCGNCTTCTTCAGGTAANAGGTAATTTTACCCGCATGGTGACCTCTCTCCGGGAGGCTTTGCGCGAACCCAGGTTAATCCTGGCTATTCCGCCGGCAATCATTGGTCTACTCCCGATGCTGGGAGGAGCTTTAGTCTCGGCTCCCATCGTGGAGGAAGCCAGTCAGCGCTGGTCTCTTTCTCCTCCCTTGAAGACCTTTTTTAACTATTGGTTTCGTCACATCTGGGAATACTGCTGGCCACTTTATGTCAACATGATTCTGGCGGCAGCTATTGTCCAGGTGCCGATTATGAAGATATCTACTTATCAATTCCCTTTCACTTTTCTGGCTGCTGGCCTGGGATTAGCCATTCTTTTCCGGCGGGTTGAGCCTCAGAAGTCGCCTGCTCGAAAAATGAAATGGAAGACAGTCCTGGCCTATATAGCCCGGAGTTTATGGGCCATTTGGCCGATTATGGTAATAATTGTTTTTATTTTTATCNTTCATTTGAGTATGCTTCTCTCCCTGGCTCTGGCTGTTCTTATGACTCAGATTTTTTTCCGGCTCTCGCTAGAGAAAAGATGGCAGATTTTTAAAGAAAGTTTCTCCTGGAAAACTATTCTCCTGGTCCTGGCGGTGATGGCTTTCAAAGGAGTGCTGGAAAAGTCCCAGGCGTTAGCCAGTCTAAAAACCTTATTCAATTCAGATGGGAATTGGGGCTACCTTTTACTCTTTGCCATTCCTTTTCTCTTGGCTTTTTTGACCGGAGTGAATCATGCCTACGTCGGCATTTCTTTTCCTCTCCTTTTGCCGATAATCGGCCAGGGCAGTCCGGATATGATTTTGCTGATGTTTGCCTATGTCAGTGGGTTTGTGGGTATTCTTCTATCCCCGGCTCATTTATGCCTGGTGTTGACCCTGGACTATTTCCAGGCCAGCCTGAAGGATGTCTATCGCATCATGCTTCTCCCGGTGGTGATTATTTTCCTGGCTGCTTTACTTGTCTTGGTGATTTTTCGGTTGCTTTGAAGCTTCCTTGGCAAGGATGGCAATGAGAATAAGAGAAGATGTCGGCCCGGAGGTTCAGCAGGGGTGATTAATCGGCTGCAAAATAATCTTGCCACATGGTAAGATTATTTGTTAGATGGAGAAGAGAAACAGGTTATCTTGTTTAAAGATAGCCCCGGTAATAGACCTTTTTTCGTTGCTGGAGGTAATCAATGGTGTTTCAGCCAACCAAGAGAATTTTTTATGATGACCCTTATCAAAGGGAGTTTGAGGCGCAGGTTTTAGAAGTAATTCCCCGGGAAGAGATGTGGGGAGTGGTTCTGGATCAGACCTGTTTTTATCCGGAATCTGGCGGACAACCGGCGGATAAAGGCTGGCTGGAGGAAGTTCCGGTGATAGATGTTTCCGAAGAAGATGGNCGGGTTATCCANTGGGTTGAGGAGCCTTGTCCGAAGGGCCGGATAAGGGGAAAAATTGACTGGTCCCGTCGTTTTGACCATATGCAGCAACACGCCGGACAGCATATTCTAAGTCAGAGTTTTTATGAACTCTACCAGGCAGAAACTCTCTCTTTTCATCTGGGAGAGCAGGTTTCATCCGTGGAGATAGATTTAAGGAAGGCCGATGAAGAGCTTGTCCATCACGTGGAGGAAAGAGCCAATCAGATTGTTTTTGAAGACCGGAGAATCAAGACCTATTTTATTCCCCGGGAGAAGCTTAACCAGGTTCCCTTGCGTAAGCCGCCCAAAAAAGAAGGATTAATTCGGGTGGTCGAAGTTGATGGTTTTGATTATTCCGCCTGTGGTGGAACTCATCCNCACCACACGGGAGAAGTGGGGTTGATAAAAATTATCCGCTGGGAAAGAATTCGCCAGAATATCCGCTTTGAATTTGTCTGTGGCTACCGGGCTTTAAAAGATTATCAGCTCAGAAATGTAATTATTCGTTATTTGGTAAGTCGTTTAAATGTCAAACCAGCTGAGATTGGTGAAGCAATGGATAAGCTATCTTCTCAGTTGAAGCAATTAAGAAAAAAATTAAAAAGCATGAGTCAGGAACTGAGCTGTTTTCAGGCTCGGGAGATCACTCGGCAAGCGGAGACTCATTTTATTTCCTTGCTTTTTGATGATAAGTCATCTGAGGANGTAAAATTTTTAGCCCTCCAGATTATAAAGAGTGGCCCTTATGTCGTTCTTCTGGGAACGAAAATTGAGAATAAAATTCATCTAGTGGTGGCGACGGCCGAGGAATTGAATCTTAATTTGCGAGATATCCAGACGCTGGTAGCTGAGATTATTCAGGGAAAAGGCGGGGGGAGCCCCTCACTCCTGGAATTTAGAGGGGAGAAGCCTGAAAATTTTTCTCTTCTCGGTAAAAAAATTAAAGAATATCTGGCCCAGCAGGAACCGGATGTTTTAAAAAAGAAAATTCGGGCTAATCTCACTTGAATAGCCGTTTATTTATTAAAAAGAGATGGCCTCTATACCTGGTAAGAATGGCGACCGGCTCTCTGAAGCTCAAAGCGATTAGTAATTGATGGGTCCTAAGCTGGGGGCTCTTTTTTTAAATAATCGAAAAGAAACAGCCCAGATTTTCCATCCAATTTGCTTGTCCAAATACATCTTATTCTGGTTCCCATTCTGACCCTCTGCTCCTGCCCGTTCGGCATTAGTTGGTGATTATATTAGATAACCAAGTTATAATTCTAACCCATATTTCGTGACCGTATTCAGGCTATTTCTGAAATACCTATATTATTTTATTCATAACGGAGAGAGACGATCGGATCTGTCCGGGCGGCTTTTTGAGCCGGGAATATCCCGAAGAACAGACCCACTGAGATGGAAACACCTAATCCTAAAAGCACTGACCAGAGGGTGACCGAAGCGGGTAGAGGAGTAGTGACCCGGACCAGGAAAGCGATTAAAAACCCCAGGAGCACTCCTATGGCGCCTCCGGTTCCGGTTAAGAATACTGCCTCAATTAAAAATTGTCGCAGGATATCTCCAGCTCGGGCGCCGATGGCTTTGCGAATGCCAATTTCTCTGGTCCTTTCTTTTACCGCCACCAGCATAATGTTCATTACCCCTATTCCTCCCACCAGAAGTCCAATGGAGGAAATAGCAATCATGACGAGATAGGCCGCCCCGGTGAGCTGGTTATAGAGGTCAAGGATTGTCTGCTGGGTGTAGATAGCAAAGTCATTGGGTTTATCAAAGGGAACCTTTCGTCTTTTCCTGAGAACAGTTATGACCTGGTCCATCGTCTCAGGGATATAACCGTGTTTTTTAGGAGCGATAATTATTTCCAGGTTGGAGAGGTCATAGGGGAAATATTTCATTAGAGTGGTAATTGGTAAGCCAACAATATTGTCCCGACTCTGGCCGAACATCTCGCCTCGTTTTTCTAGAACTCCAACAACTCTAAATTTTTCCGGACCGATACGGATTTCTTTACCCAAAGCCGGACTGTGAGGAAAAAGAATTTCTTTTAATTCAGCCCCGAGAATGCAGACTTTGGTTCGATGGAGAACATCCGACGCCGTGATAAACCTTCCTTCCCGAGGTAAATAAACGGAGAGAACCTGGGGAAATTTTTCATTCATACCGATGACCACGGAATTTTGGCTTTTTTTATCCTGATATTTAACCGGAATGCTTTCGAAAACATCGGCCACTAAATCCACGGCCACGGCTTTGACCAGGGAACATTCTTCTTCAATAGCTGCTGCGTCTGCCAGAGTCAAATCTTTTCTTTGTCTGATTTCTTCTGGTTCCCGACCTATCTGGATGCCTGGTTCTCGTTTGGAAACAATGATAATGTCAGACCCAACTGATTCGAGTTCGGCCATGAAACTTCGATTTAGTCCTTGAATGATTGAAACCATGCCGATGACCGTCATCACGCCGATAAGAATACCGAGAAGAGTTAAGAATGAACGGAGTTTATGGGATTTGATGGAGTCAAAGGCCATCTGAATGATTTCTTTAAACAGAGTCCATCTCATTGTTCACTTCTCAAAGCATCAATAGGATTAAGCTTAGCTGCCTGGGAAGCTGGATAGAGGCCAAAGAAGAGACCGACGGAAGTGGAAACAAAGAGGGCAATGATAATTGCCTCCGGTTCAACACTGGAAGGAAGAGAAGAAGTCATAGTCACAATACGGGCAATAATAAAGCCGAGAAGAATACCGATAGCTCCCCCTGTGGCTGCCAGGATGGCTGATTCGATTAAGAATTGAAACAGAATGTCTTTCCGGCGGGCCCCAATCGCCATTCTGATACCAATTTCCTTGGTTCTTTCGGTGACCGAGACCAGCATGATGTTCATGACGACAATTCCTCCGACCAGAAGAGCAATCGAAGAAATAGCGATCATGGCGAAGTAGATCCCGGTGGTGGCTGATTTGTAGAACTGGATGAAAGTATCAGATGTGCGGAAAGAAAAATCATCCGGTTCGTTGAAATCAAGATGACGTTTAGCCCGCAGGAGGGTTCTGACTTCTTCCTGGGCCAGGGCCATTTCTTCTTGAGAAAGAGTATGGACATTGATGGTAATTGATCGACGAGAGCCATAGATTTTAAGAAAGGTGGTAATCGGAATGCGGACAAAATTATCCTGGCTCATCCCGAGGATTTTGCCCTTTGGTTTAGCGACTCCGATGATCAGAAAATTTTGCTGGCCAACTTTTATCCATTTCCTGAGCGGGTCGGTGTGGGGAAAAAGGTGTTCAGCCACATCAGCTCCAATGACAGCTACATAACGGGAATGCTCTTCGTCTTCTTTAAGGAGGTGCCGACCGCTGACTAATTCCTCAACGCTGCCGATAAGATGGTCAACATGAGTCACACCCCGGATGGTGACATTTTTCAAAGAGCGGGAGCCGTACTTGACAGTTCTTGAGGTTGAAGTTGAAGCGCCGACTAAGCGACAGGAGCGACATTTTTCTCGGATAAGTTCCATATCAGCCATAGTTAAATCTTTTCTTTTCATTTCTTTACGAAACTCTTCCAGGGAGCGGGCTCCGAAGGAAAATTTGCTTACCGCAAAATCGTTGGCTCCGTAGAAAGAGAATTTCTCATACACATAATTATTGAGCCCCTGAATGATAGAGACTACGGCGATAATAGTTAAAACGCCAATGATGATGCCGAGGAGAGTGAGAAAAGAACGGAGTTTATTGGCCCAGAGGGAGCTCAGGGCCATATTCAGTGACTCGCCGAGAGGAAGCTTAGGCATTCTGGTTGTTCCTCAGACTCATTTTACATCATGAATTACGAATGACAAGAGAAAAGGTTCTGGAAATTTCTCCGGCGACTTGACAACCCTCTGATGAGGCATGAAAATGAAGGAAAAAGATGCGAGCACTTTATTTCGATGGCATCAGCTTAAAATTTCAGGCCACTTATCCATCNCCGGCTGTAAAAAGAGGAGAAGCGATCATCAGGGTTCTTAAAGCTGGTATTTGTCATACCGATCTGGAAATAATTAAAGGTTATATGGGCTTTCGAGGAGTTCCGGGACATGAGTTTGTCGGGATTGTCGAGGAAGCCCCGAGCGAATTTTGGCCGGGCAAAAGAGTCGCCGGAGAAATAAACCTACCCTGTGGCCAGTGTTCCTTTTGCCAGACTGGCCAAGCCCGTCATTGTCCTCATCGCCAGGTGTTGGGGATAAAAGACAAAGATGGTGTGTTTGCCGATTACGTCACTTTACCTGAGGAAAACCTTCACCTTATCCCTGAATCACTGAGTGATGAGGAGGCGGTCTTTATTGAGCCCCTGGCCGCGGCTTTGAGAGTTCTGGAGCAATTGATGTCCCTAGTGGGTGCCAATAAAAACACTTGGAGATTATGTGTTCTCGGGGATGGCAAACTGGGCTTGCTGGTGGCGCAGGTTTTAAAAGCTAATTTTCCCGAAGTGGTTTGTCAGGGGAAGCATCCAGTGAATCTGGCTATTCTGGCGTCACGAGGAATCAAGACTTATTTAGTTGGGGAAAAAATAGACGAGAGGTTTGACGTGGTAGTTGAAGCTACCGGCAGGAAAGAAGGCTTTTCTCAGGCGATTAGTCTGGTCTTGCCTGAAGGGATTGTTTTTTTGAAGAGCACAATTCAGAGTGATTATAGCTATAACCTCTCGCCGGTGGTAGTTGACGAGATAAAAATATGGGGCTCCCGCTGTGGTCCTTTTGATCAAGCTATTGATTGGCTGGTGAAAAAGCGAGTAGATGTTTTAGAGTTAATCGAGGCTGAATATGATTTAGAAGATGTGGAGAAAGCCTTAACCCGGGCTTCTCAACCAGGTGCTTTAAAAGTTATTTTTAATATTTCCTCATTACCGGGAAGAAAGGCGGAAAAAAATAGTGATAAATGATTTTCTGGTCAGAAGAAAGCCTATTAAAAAAATGCACTCCTTCCCAGCCGAATGTTGGGGAGATTAATGATATCAGTCTCTTGAAAGGAGGCCTGGGTTGAATCAGGAAAGACAGATAAAAACCAACCAGCGGCAGGAGCAGACCTGTCTTTATTTTTTGTCTCCTGGCCCGCAGAACACTACAGCTACTCTGGAGAGGGCCGCTCAGCGGGCTGGTGAACTGANAATCAAGGACATAGTGGTGGCCTCAACTTCGGGGCGAACTGCTCTCCAAGCAATTAAATATTTTNCCGGAAAAAACTTGGTGATTGTTACCCACTCTACTGGGTTTGCCGCTCCGGATTACCAGGAACTTCCGGCGGAGACGAGAGAAAAGTTAATTAAAAGTGGGGCTAAAGTCCTTACCTGTCAACATGCTCTAGGAGGTGTCGGCCGGGCGGTGAGAAAAAAGCTGGGCACTTATCAATTGGAAGAAATTATAGCTTATACTCTGCGGGTGTTTGGTGAGGGAACCAAGGTGGCTATTGAAATGGCCATGATGGCGGCTGATGCCGGGCTCATTTCCTGTCAGCGACCATGTGTGGCTATTGGTGGAACAGGCTCTGGAGCTGATACCGCTCTTCTCCTGAAACCAGCACATGCCCAGAATTTTTTTGACCTCCGTGTTATGGAGATTATTGCCAAGCCTAATTTCTGGCCTATAAATAAGAAAGGAGAATGAGACATAAGGGGTAAGGATGGGATTTTAAATTAAAGGAGTACCAATGAAAAAACGGCTATCTTTCGGTCTCTCTTTTATTGGGTTAATTTTAGGATTAACACTCAACCTGGGAGCTCAGAGTGGTTTTTATCTGGGCTTAACGGGCGGTTGTTCAGCCCAGAAGCCGAGTTTACCCGACTTTAAATTTGACCAGGATACCAGTTTTATATATGGAGCCAGAGTGGGCTTGAAGTTTCTGATGTTTGCTGTGGAAGGCGTTTATTTTCAAGCCGCCCATACTCTTAAAACGGAGGACCTTTCTTTTCTTAGTTGGGCTAATCGCCAGGTTGACACCAATTTTTTAGGTCTCCAGGTGAAGTATTTTATGCCCATTTTAATGGTTCATCCTTATTTATCCCTCGGCTATGGCTATTTTGGAGCCTCGATTAAAGATATCGATCAGGATCACAACGGCGGCTGGAATGTGGGCGCCGGGATTGAGGTGCATTTGGGAAAAAAGTTTGCCCTGCTGGGAGAAGGGCGGTATTTTTTGAGCCACCTGGATATTAGCAATGAAGAGATGAAATTCGGTCAGTTTGTCCTCACAGGGGGGATTAATATTTATTTTTAAATTTTTAATGGGGACTCATGGGTCGATTAATCCGCCTGAATAAATTCTTAGCTCAGGCAGGAGTGGCTTCTCGACGTCAGGCTGATGAACTTATTCAACAAAGGCGGGTTTTCCTTAATGGCGAAGCTGTCACCTCTCTGGGCATAAAAGTTGACCCCGCAGTAGATATCGTCGAGGTTAATGGTCAACGGATAAGATTGCCACATAAATATATCTATGTGCTTTTTCATAAACCTCCGGGTTACCTGGTGACCCTGAGTGATCCCTTTGGCCGCCAGACGATTTTGGATTTACTCCCTTCGTTTTCCGTGAGAATTTTCCCGGTGGGGAGACTGGATGCCGCCAGCGAGGGACTGCTGTTGTTAACCAATGACGGTGAACTGGCTTTTCGATTAACCCATCCTCGTTATAGGATAAGGAAAACCTATGTGGTGAAGGTTAAGGGCCGGCTGGAGGGCAAGGATATTAGAAAAATAAAAAAGGGAATCTATCTTGATAGTCAGCGAATTAGACCAGATAAATTAGTTTGCCTGGCTGAGACAAGAGGGAGAAGTCGTTATCTGGTCGAAATTCATGAAGGACGCAAAAGAGAGATCAGGCGGATTTTTCAGGCGGTGGGAGTGCCGGTTATTCAATTAAAACGGATAAAATTCGGACCTCTCCACCTGGGAAAGTTAAAGAAAGGAACCTGGCGTTATCTTCGTCAGGAGGAGATAGAAAGTTTAAAAAAGGCGGTGGGTTTATTCGAAAGCCCAGCGCTTAAAACCATGAGTAAGGAGGCAAGATGAAAAGAACAATCGTATGGTTGGTGATACTTTTCTTTCTACTGGTTGGTTTTACCTGGGCTGAAGAAGCCAGAGTGCTCCGCTTTCCGGATGTCAACCAGGATTTGATAGTCTTTGTTTATGCCGGTGATATCTGGTCTGTGCCGATTACCGGAGGAGAAGCTCGTCGCTTAACCTCTCATGTGGGTTTGGAGTTATTTCCCAAAATATCGCCTGATGGACGCTGGATTGCTTTTTCCGCTGAATACTCAGGCACCCGTCAGGTTTATGTCATGCCGGCCACAGGNGGCCTGCCCCGCCAGTTGACTTATTATAATGATGTTGGCACTTTGCCTCCTCGGGGAGGATTCGATTATCAGGTTCTGGACTGGACTCCGGATTCCCGCCAGATTCTTTTCCGGGCCAATCGAACCCCCTGGGGACCACGGATGGGACGCTATTTTCTCATCAATGTCACGGGCGGATTGGAGCAGCCACTGGTTATTCCTGAAGCAGGCGGTGGCACTTTTTCACCCACCGGCGATCAGATTGTTTATACGCCAATTTCCCGGGAATGGCGGACCTGGAAGAGATACCAGGGCGGCCGGGCCCAAGATGTCTGGATTTATGATTTAAAAAAGAATGAAGCGCGGCGGTTGACTACTTATCCGGGAACGGACCAGCACCCCATCTGGTACAGGGATAAAATCTATTTTGTTTCCGACCGGGATCTGGTCTTGAATATTTATTCCTATGATTTAAAAACTAATGAAATTAAGAAAATCACCCATCATACCGAATATGATGTCCTCTGGCCTTCCGGAGAAGGGGGAAAAATCGTCTATGAGAATGGCGGCTATATTTATCTTCTTGATNTGGAAACGGAGAAATATCATCGTGTCCCCATCGAGATTCACTTTGATAATCCCAATTTAATGCCCTATTTCAAGAACGTCAAAAATAATATCACCCGCTTTGATATTTCTCCGAATGGTAATCAGGCTGTTTTTGAAGCCCGGGGTGAAATTTTTACCGTGCCGGCTAAAGAAGGAGTGACTCGTAATCTTACCCAGACCCCGGGGGTGAGAGAGATTTTTCCCACCTGGTCACCTGACGGCCGTTATATTGCTTATTATTCAGACAAATCCGGGGAATATGAAATCTATCTTTTTGATCGGCAAACCAAGACAACCATTCAATTGACTCAGGGTAGTCATATTTGGCGTTTTGCTCCTCTCTGGTCGCCGGATTCCACCAAACTTTTATTTAGCGATAAAAAGCAGTGGTTACAATTTCTTGATGTACAGACCAGAAAAATTACTCTGGTGGACAAAGCACGAAGTTTTGAGATAACTCATTACGCCTGGTCGCCTGATTCCCGCTGGATTGTTTACACCAAAGACGGAGAAAATGGTCAGGCGGCGGTCTGGGTTTATTCTCTAGAGACCAAGACACCTCGGCAGCTAACCGATGATATGTATCGGGATTTCCAGCCTGTTTTTTCCACCTGTGGTCAGTATTTGTTCTTTCTCTCTAATCGAACTTTTAATTTGACCTTTTCCAGTTTTGAACAGGATTACCTTTACACGAAAGCCACCAAAATTTATGGAATTCCTCTCACCAAATCTACAGCCCCACTCTTTGCTGAAAAAATTGAAGAGGAAGAGATTCAATCATCCCCAAAGACAACCAAAGAGCGGAGATCAAGTCAACCAAAGACTGAAGAAAAGCCGTCGGTCCAGATTGACTTTGAAGGCATCAATGACCGGATTGTGGCTTTTCCTTTGCCAGCGGGTAATTACCGGTGGTTGGAGGCGGTTGATGATGGGATTATCTATCTCAAAGACGGAGAATTGCACCATTTTAATCTCCAGAAGAAGAAGGATGAAATTATTCTTAAACAAATCAGTGGGGTGGCTCTGGCTGCCAAGAGAAAAAAAATTCTTTATCGGAGTAGGGACGTCTACGGCATTATTGACCTGAAACCGAATCAGAAGAAGGGCGCCGGTGCGTTGAACCTCAAAGATTTGACAGTCAAAATCTATCCTCAAAAAGAATGGCACCAGATGTTTATTGACGGCTGGCGGATCTATCGTGATTGGTTTTATGTCGAGAATATGCATGGCGTGGATTGGGAGAAAGTCCGCCAGAAGTATGAGCCTCTGGTGCCCCATCTGGGTCATCGGGCGGACCTTGACTATCTATTTGGTGAACTTATCGGTGAGTTGAATGTTGGCCACGCCTATGTCAACTGGGGAGAGTTTAGTCGGCCGAAAAGGATTGAAGGCGGGTTGCTGGGAGCTGAATTTGAACCCGATGTCAAAGCTGGTCGTTATCGGATCAAGAAGATCTATCGCGGTGAGAACTGGGATGAAAGGACCCGTTCTCCTTTAACCGAGCAGGGAGTGAATATTAAAGAAGGTGATTATTTGATCAGTTTGAATGGCCATGAAGTAACCCTCAAAGATAATCCTTACAAATTTCTGGAAAATACGGCGGGTAAGAGGATTTCCATTGTGGTTAATTCTGTCCCGAAAAAGGAAGGTGCCCGGGAATATTGGGTCAAACCTATCCGCAGTGAACTGCAGTTATTTTATTTAGACTGGGTCAGAAGCCGGCGGGAAATGGTGGACCGCCTTTCCGGAGGCCGGATAGGTTATTTCCATGTTCCCAATACCTCCCGGGAAGGAAATCGGGAATTGTTTAAGGGAATGTATGCCTTTTACCATAAAGAGGCCTTAATCATTGATGAACGCTACAATGGTGGCGGTTTCATCCCGGATGTGATGATTGACCTCCTGGATCGGCAGGTGCTTAATTATTGGGCCAGGCGGGGACTGGAATTGTCTCAAACTCCTTGGGTGGCTCATCTCGGACCCAAGGTGATGTTGATCAATCACTATTCAGCTTCCGGCGGAGATGCTTTTCCTTATTACTTCAAGAAACTTAATCTGGGTCTGCTCATCGGTACTCGCACCTGGGGAGGCCTGGTCGGCCTTTCCGGGAACCCCGGTTTGATGGATGGCGGCTACTTAGCTGTACCGACTTTTGGTTTTGTTGATACCGAAGGCAACTGGGCGGTGGAAGGAATCGGAGTGGCCCCGGACATTGAAGTTTATGACAGACCTGACTTGGTGGTTAAAGGGCACGACCCTTCCCTGGAAAAAGCCGTTGAGGTATTGCTGGAGCAACTGAAGAAGAATCCTCCGCAACGACCGAAAAAACCTCTACCACCGGATCGTTCCCGCTTTCATGAAAAAGCGAAGATAAAAAAGAATTGATTCTCCATGGCCGCTTGGCTAGCAGGAAGGAGAGACATCAGCTCTGGACCTAAGCATTAGAAGTTGCTGGGGACTACAGAGAACGAATTGCCACTTTGTCCCATGAAAAAGGTGGAGGTCACCTTTTCAGGGGGGCTATTATTCCTTGTTGTCGGATTTTGTTTTTTCTGCTGCTTGAGAGTAGGCTTTCCAGCTTTGAGCCAGGCGGCTTAATTCTTGATCGACCAGGTAATTGACGGTGCCTTCTTCCCAGGTGCCGTCTTCTTTTCTTTGGCCGGCCTTGACGCCGGTTAGAATTTCAATGCCTTCGTCGATGGTCCTGATCGGATAAATATGAAATTTACCTTCTCTAACTGCTTCGACGACGTCTTTACGGAGCATTAGATTTTGCACATTCTGATAGGGAATAATAACGCCCTGGGTTCCGGTTAAACCCCGGGCTTGGCAGACATCAAAGAAGCCTTCGATTTTTTCGTTGACCCCGCCAATGGGCTGGATTTCCCCGTGCTGGTTAAGTGAACCGGTAACGGCGATATCCTGGCGGAGAGGTAATTTTGCCAGGCTGGAAAGAATTGCATAGACTTCAGTCGAGGAGGCACTGTCTCCATCAATCCCGGAATAAGATTGTTCAAAAGCCAGGCTCGCCGAGAGGGCAAAAGGCTTATCCTGAGCATATTTGCCGCGCAGGTAACCAGCCAAAATGAGGACTCCCTTGTTGTGCGTCCGTCCGCTGAGGTCAGCCTCTCTCTCAATATTAATCACCCCGGCCCGGCCGACTGAAGTTCGGGCGGTGATTCGAGTTGGTTTGCCAAAGGAGACATCTCCCAGAAAGTAAACCGAAAGCCCATTGACCTGCCCGATAGCTGCCCCCTCTGTATCAATGAGGATAGTTCCTTCTTCGATCATTTCCTGAATTTTGTCTTCGATCAGGCTGAGCCGTTCAAATCGTTCTTCAATGGCTTTTTCAACATGCTGGCGACTAACTACCTGGCNGCCTTCTTCGGAAGCCCAATAGCTGGCTTCCCGGATGACATCAGAGATGATATGAAAACGAGTGGAGATTTTTTTCTGCCNTCCGGCCAACCTGGTTCCATATTCAATAATTGCTGCGATTCCGGATCTGTCAAAGGGTAAGAGATGGTCTTCTTCTGTGATTTTTTTGATAAAAGAGGTATATTCGAGAATAGTCTTCTCAGTTTTAAGCATTTCGGAGTCGAATTCAGCTTTTATTTTGAAGATTTTCTTGAAGTCCTCATCCAGGAGATAAAGGAGAGAATAAATGTAATTGTCACCGATTAAAATAACTTTAACTCTTATCTCGATTGGTTCAGGTTTAAGTCGACTGGTGGAAACTAGGTAAATCGGCGGGNAGTTCTGAATTTCCAGTTTTTTGTATTTGAGGGTTCTTTTGAGAGTGGTCCAGACACCAGGTTCGATCAGGGCGTCGAGAGCATTAATCACCAGATAGCCGCCATTGGCTTTCAGTAAAGAGCCTGGTTTTATTTTGGTGAAGTCAGTCTGAAGGATCCCCATCCGGTTCATGGTGGCTTCAATGGCGCCAAAGAGGTTGACATAATTNGGATTGGTTTCAGTAACTACCGGAGCGCCTTTCTGGTCGCCGTTGTCGATGAGGAGATTCACCCGATAAGGTAAAAAGGGATCTTCAATAAGTTTTTCTTTTTCGGGGGCATCCTTTTTTGGGCCTTTGAAAAGATTGATATTCTGGATAAGATGCTTCTCCACATCATCCAGGTAAATAGTCACTTTGGGGAAAGAGAATTGATTCCGAATACCTGAGATGGCCCCTCTGATCATTGGAGTAATGGATTCTTCATCCCATTTTTGGAGAAGTTCCCGGGTTTGTTCTTCCAGAGATTTAAGTTGTTCAAAAATATCTTCCAGTTTTTCGGTTAATTCTTCATATTTTTTCTGGAGTTGTTCCAATTTTTCTTTGGGGAATTTATTTTCTCGAACCAGGGCTTCCAGTTTATTGAAGGGAGTGGGCTGGCCTTCGATTACCGGGATTAAGTCCGGTTTGACGAAAACTCCCATCTGAACTTGAATCACGGAAAAACCTTCCTTGGAAACTTCCTCTTCAAATTTTTTGAGAATTTCTTTTTGCTTACGTTGTTGAGCTTCAATGATGCTGTCTCTCTTTTCTTTATAATATTTGCTTTGTAGAAGTTCAGGGATGTTAATCCGGAGCATTTCAATTAAGCGGTCCATGGCTTTTTTGAAAGCCCGGCCTTGGCCCGGAGGCAGGATAAGGAGCGTAGGTTCGTCGGGATTCTTGAAATTGTTGACATAGAGGATATCCTCGGGAGTTTCTTCTTTATCCTTAATTTTTTCCAGGAATTTTTTAATGGTAGTGCTGCGTCCGGTGCCGACCAGACCGGTCACGAAGATATTGTAGCCCAGGCTTTTGATGCTCAGGCCAGTTTGAATGGCTTTGAGGGCTCTTTCCTGGCCAATGATCTCTTCACAAACAGAGCAATCATTGGAGGTTTCAAAAGGGATCTGGCTTTCATCCAGGCGCCAGGTTAGTTCGTCAGCTTTAAGTTTCTTGAATTCCTGAATTTTCTTTAACATTTATTCCTCCTACTAAAAGGCCGGTTCTTAAATTATTAGCACACTTTGGAGTTGAAGACAAACAGGGCGCTGAGTTTCAGCGAGCATTTGCTATCGCTCTCCCACCCCCATGATGACTGATAAAGATATCAAAGTTCAGCCGGAACCACCACCAGNGTGAAATATCTTCAGGCAGACAGCTTGGCAGGAGGAGCTGGTGTCTCCTCCTAGGCCAGGGAAGAGACACTAGCTCCGGACCCAGACAATATCCAGAGTGCGGGTCATTTTATTGACCTGAGGCATAAGGCGGAGTTCAAGCTGTTGGAGAAGTAATTATTTTCTAAAAAAGAAATATAACCTTTTAGAGATATATCATTTGTTTTAATAGTTTTTACGTGCAAAAATATTTACTCTCTGATAAAATGTAACCAACTTTAAGAAGAAGGAGGCAAGGGAAAGTTGGCCATCAAAAAGGTTGAATCAAGGAAAGAACTGAAACAATTCATCTCTTTTCCGTGGAAAATCTACCGGGATGATCCCAATTGGGTCCCTCCTTTAGTTATTGATATTAAGGAAAAATTAAATCGCCAGAAAAATCCTTTTTTCGAGCATGCTGAAATGGAATTGTTCCTGGTTTATCGAGGCGAAGAGATTTGTGGACGAATAGCTGCTATTCTCGACAGAAGACATAACGAGTTTCACCAGGAGAAAGTTGTTTTCTTTGGTCTTTATGAAAGTATAAATGATGAAGATGTGGCCCGGGAGTTATTGACCGCGGTGAGTGATTGGGGCAAAGCCAGAGGCATGGATACCCTACGGGGGCCGATGAATCTTTCGATGAATGACGAATGTGCATTTCTCCTCGAAGGGTTTGATTCACCTCCAGTGATAATGATGCCTTATAATCCTCCTTATTACAATGAGCTGATGGTTAAATGTGGGCTGGTCAAAGCAAAGGACCTTTATGCCTTTCTTATGACGCGGGACCACAAAGAGAAGGAAAAGGTTAGGTTGATTGTGGAGAGAGCCAGACGGGAGTTACCGGTTACCTTGAGGACGGTTAACATGAAGGATATTGTGGAAGAAGCAAGGAAGATTGCTTTTATTTATAATGAAGCCTGGAAAAGAAATTGGGGATTTGTGCCCTGGACCGAAAATGAAATGATTCACATGGCTAAAAAATTAAAGCAATTCGCTGATCCAGACCTGGTTATTTTCGCCGAAGATAAAGATAGGGCAGTTGGCTTTGCTTTTGGCCTTCCGAACTATAATGAGATATTAAAAAAGTTAAATGGCCGGTTGACCCCCTGGGGACTCCTCTATTTCCTTTTAAATCGAAAGAAAATAAAAGGGATAAGAGCCGTGGTTTTTGGCGTGCTCAAGGAATACCGGATGACGGGCTTAAGTTACTTACTCTATGACCAGCTGGAAAAGAATGCTCTCCGCAATGGTTATGAATGGTGCGAAACCTCCTGGCAGCTGGAAGATAATGATGCTGTCAATCACTTCACTGAGTCTTTAGGAGGGAGGATTTATAAAAAGTACCGGATCTACGAGAAAAAAATTTAATTTTCTCGAAGAAGGAGGAGAAGTGGTATACGAAAATATTTTGGTTAAACAGGAAAAGAATATAGGTTGGGTAATTATCAATCGCCCGGAGAAGCTTAATGCTTTAAATGCTCAGACCATCAAGGAGTTATATTCCGGCTTTCTTTCTTTGCGCGAAAATCGAGAGGTCAAAGTTGTTATTCTGACGGGGCAGGGAGATAAAGCTTTTATTGCCGGGGCAGACATCAATGAACTTGTTCACCTGGATTATAATCAAGGTAAAGATTATGCCCTGGAAGGCCAGGAATTGACCAAACTTATTGAGAACTATCCCAAGCCGGTGATAGCGGCCATCAACGGGTATGCCCTGGGTGGAGGAACAGAAATGGCCCTGGCCTGCCATATCCGGATTGCTTCGGATCGGGCCAAAATGGGCCAACCCGAGGTTAAGCTGGGATTGATCCCCGGCTTTGGTGGAACGCAACGATTAGCCCGCTTGGTGGGTAAAGGAAAAGCCCTGGAGTTGATTCTGACCGGCCGAGTGATTTCAGCGGAGGAGGCCCTGGCCATAGGTCTGGTTAACCGGGTGGTCCCCCACGAGGAGTTGACCTCTAAAGTAGTTGAGCTGGCCGAAGAAATAATGGCCAATGCGCCGCTGGCACTTCGCTTCGCTATTCAGGCCGTAAATCAGGGACTTGATAAATCCCTGGAAGATGGGTTACTCTTAGAAGCTGAACTCTTCGGCAAAGCTTGTGCCACCGAAGATAGCCAGGAAGGGACCAAGGCTTTCCTGGAGAAACGTAAGGCCGAATTTAAAGGCCAGTAAGGAGAGTCGGGATGCCTGTTTATGAAGGTAATCTTAAAGCAGAAGGTTTGAAAATTGCTATTATTTTAAGCCGCTTCAACCAGTTCATTTCTGAACGCTTGAAAGAGGGAGCCCTGGACGCCCTGACTAAATTGGGAGCTGAGGAAAAGAATATTCAGATTTACAAAGTTCCTGGTTCGTTTGAAATTCCATTACTAGCCAAGAAATTAGCGAGGAAAAAAGAAGTTGATGGGATTCTTTGTCTGGGAGTTTTAATTAGAGGAGATACTCCCCATTTTGATTTTTTGAGTGCCGAGGTGACCAAGGGATTGGCTCAGGTGGCTTTAGACGAAGGACTGCCGGTCTCTTTTGGTGTATTGACTGTCGAAAGCATTGAACAGGGAATTGAAAGAGCCGGAACCAAAGCAGGCAACAAGGGTTATGATGCCGCCATGGCTCTGGTGGAGACGATTAATCTTCTTAAATCAACCAAGTTAACTTAAAATTGGGTTAACCTAACCGTGACTAAGACAGATGGGAAGAAGAAGAAAAGCCCGGGAGTACTGCCTGCAGGTTCTATTCCAACTTGAATTTCATCCGGAGAGCCCATCTGTTGTTCTTGATGAATTCTGGTCGGAAAAAAAAGTTCCTCTAGAAGTAAGGGAATATACCGAGTGGTTGGTTAAGGGCATATCTGCTAGGAGAGAATTTATAGATGAATTAATCCAGTCAGTATCTCAGCACTGGAAGTTGGAGCGGATGTCCGTTGTGGATCGGAATATCCTTCGCCTGGCTGTTTTTGAATTCTTGGAAGAGAGTCATATTCCGCCGGCGNTTATAATTAATGAAGCCATCGAGATCGCCAAAAAATTCAGCACAGAAAAAGCNGGTGTTTTTGTTAATGGAATCCTGGATGCCGTCCGCAAAAAACTTGAATCAGGGGACGTGATTCCTTAAACAAAATCTAACCAGGAGCAAATGAGATGAGTAAGAATAACTCGAAGGAAGATTTGGTTCAGGAACTATCGATTTTAACTGATCAGGAATTAGTTCGTTTAAAAAAATGGCGTACGTTAAAAGAAGAAGGAGTGAATCTTTTTCCCCATCGAGCTGAGATAACTCATTCAGTCAGTCAGGTTAAGAAAGAATTTGAATCCCTTTCGGCTGATGAACTGGAAAGGGAAGAGATAAAAGTAGTTGTTCCCGGTCGTATTTTAACTGTCCGCAAGATGGGGCGGGCTACTTTTTTTCATCTGGGGGATGCCCTCACCCGCCTGCAGGCCTATCTGCGTCAGGATAAAGTGGGTTCAGAGGAATATCAACGTTTTTCTCTCCTGGATATTGGTGACATAATTAGTGTCCAGGGAAGGCTTTTTCGGACAAGAACTGGAGAGTTGACCGTTTTGGTTGAAAAATATGCATTTCTGGCTAAGTGCTTTCACCCTCTCCCTGAAAAATGGCATGGTCTCCAGGATGTCGAATTGCGGTATCGCAAAAGATATCTGGATTTGATTATCAACCCCGAATCAGCTCGGGTCTTCTGGTTAAGAAGCGCTATTATCGCCGAAATTAGAAAATTCTTTGATGAGCGAGGTTATATTGAAGTTGAAACACCCATGATGCACACCATCCCGGGAGGAGCCCTGGCCCGACCTTTTAAAACATTCCATAACGCTCTAGGGATTGATCTTTACCTGAGAATCGCTCCTGAACTTTATCTCAAGCGTCTGGTGGTCGGTGGGTTTGAAAAAGTCTACGAAATAAATCGTAATTTCCGCAATGAAGGGATTTCCTCCCAGCATAATCCCGAGTTTACCATGCTCGAGTTCTACGAAGCCTACAAGGATTATCACGATATGATGGAGATGACCGAAGAATTGCTGGTTCATTTATGTCAAAAATTATTGGGTAAACTGGAAATCACTTACGGCGAGCATAAAATCTCCTTCAATCGTCCTTGGAAAAGAATTAAGTTTCACCAGGCCCTGGTGGAGTTTAGTGGTCTTTCTNCGACTGAACTGGCTGATCAGTCAGCTGTGATTGAACTGGCGTCTCAGCTGGCCGCCGACAAGACGCCTCTTTCTTATGGCAAAGCCCTGGATGTTTTGTTTGATAAACAGGTGAAACCGCGGTTGATTCAACCAACTTTTATCATCAACCCCCCNAAAGANATCTCTCCCCTGGCTAAATCGTCACCTAAGGCGCCGGATGAAGCGGAGAGATTTGAACTCATCATCGCCGGGATGGAGATAGCCAATGCTTTTAGTGAGTTGACCGATCCCGTAGAGCAGAAGCGCAGATTTGAGCAACAGGCTGAAGAGAGGAAAAAAGGAGATGAGGAATCTCATCCCATTGATCTGGATTACATCCAGGCTCTGGAGTATGGTTTGCCGCCGACAGGAGGGGAGGGTATTGGCATTGACCGATTGACGATGATTTTGGCCAATAAACAGTCCATAAGAGAAGTCATCCTCTTTCCTCTTATGAGACCGAAAGATTAANGGAGTTAACCAGGAAAATTCAGGTATGAGATATGAGCTCTTCATTGCCCAAAGATATTTGACGGCTCGTCGCAAACAGGCCTTCATTTCGGTTATTACTTTCATCTCTGTCCTGGGAATCACTATTGGCGTGATGGCTCTGGTTATTGCTCTGGCTCTTATCACCGGTTTCCAATCCGATGTCCAGGATAAAATCCTGGGAACGACTTCTCATTTAATGATTTCTTCCCTGACCAGTGAAGGGCTGGCCGGATATCCCCACCTTATTCAACAGATTGAAGAAGACAAAGAAGTAATTTACGCTTCTCCTGTGGTCTATGATACTGTTCTTTTAAATGGCCCGTTTAAAAGCAGTGGGGCTATCTTGCGGGGCGTTGATTTAACCAAAGAAGTTGGGCATTCTCCCTGGTTACAAAATCTGGAGGAAGGACATTTGCCTCGAGCTGAAAGTAGGGTGGCCGAAATACTTCTGGGGAGAGATGTTGCTTTTCGAGTTGGCGCCACCGTGGGTGATATGGTCACCGTTATTACAGCGGCTGCCAGGTTGTCACCAGTGGGACCTTTGCCTCGAATGAAGAAATTCCGGGTGGCGGGGATATTCCATACTGGCCTGTATGAATATGATTCATCTTCAGTTATNGTTCCTTTAGCCGTAGCTCAAGATTTATTCCGTCTGGAAAATCGGGTTAATCTTATCCAGGTTAAAATAAAAAGGATTTTTCAGGCAGAAGAAGTCGCCCAAAGGTTACAGAGGATTCTCCCTGTCGACACCTATATAACCACCTGGATGGAACTGAATAAATCTCTTTTTTCTGCTCTTAAACTGGAGAAGAAATTAATGTTCTTTACCATTGCCTTAATTGTTCTGGTGGCTGCGTTGAACATCATCGCCACTCTTATTCTTATGGTTATGGAGAAGACCCGGGATATTGGCATTTTAATGGCTATGGGCGCCACAGCGGCTGATATTCGGCGCATTTTCTTTTATCAAGGCTCAATGATTGGCTTTATCGGAACTTTCCTGGGAGTTTTCCTGGGTATTATCTGGTGTTGGGTGGCGAATACTTTCCAATTAATCCGTGTCCCGGTGGAAATTTACCAGATTGCCTATGTCCCCTTTCGGTTACAAATCACAGATTTGGCGGCAATTATTATGATCAGTCTGATGATCAGTCTCCTCTCAACGTTGTTTCCTTCTTACCGGGCCGCTAAAATTGATCCAGTGATAGCCCTTAAATATGAGTAAGAAAGAGATCGTCCGGACCATTTCTCTGGGAAAGGATTATCCTCTTCCCCAGGGGTCACTTTGTGTGTTTGATCAACTTTCTTTCACTCTCACGCAGGGAGAACTTGTGGCTATTATGGGTTCTTCCGGAGTAGGCAAAACAACCTTTCTTAACCTTCTGGGTTTACTGGATCGACCAACGCGGGGGAAAGTTCTGATTGAGGGAGAAGATGTCTCGTCTTTGACTGAGCGGGAAAGGGCCTTGCTCCGCAACAGAAAAATTGGCTTCATTTTTCAGTTTTATCACCTTCTACCTGAATTTACCACCTTGGAAAATGTTATGTTTCCTCTCCTAATTCAGGGCGAAAAGGTGATAGAAGCCAGGGAGAAGGCGAGAAGAATTNTGGAAAAAGTGGCTCTGGCTGATAAATTATCCCAGCGACCAGCTCAACTCTCGGGGGGAGAACAGCAACGAGTAGCCATTGCCCGGGCGCTGGTTGCAGACCCACTTCTTCTTCTGGCTGATGAACCCACCGGCAATCTGGATTGGTCAACCGGGCAGAGAATTTTGTCCCTTATTCAAAGTTTACATCAGGAAAAGGGGCTTTCTTCGATTATTGTCACTCATGATGAGAAGGTGGCCCGGTTCTGTCAAAAAATATATCTTCTCGAAGACGGCCAAATGAAACTAATCACGGTTCAAGCGAGTTATGATATTGATGAAAAGAAATGAGAGAAGAGCTGGATTTTCGCTGGCAGGGGAAAGGGAAATGCTCTGGTCATCTATCTCCTTAAGAATCATTTTGTTTAGGCCGATCTTCTGGAAATTTCGTCATATTTGTGGTATAAGGAGATAGCCAAATGAGAAAAATAGCGATTATTTTAATTATTTTTGGTTTAACTT
>MTOP01000056.1 GCA_002010725.1 Candidatus Aminicenantes bacterium JdFR-80 | reverse complement strand
TAAATCTCTCCTCCTTCAGATGGGCCGACACTATTTGAGCCCAACTAAGATATTTCTTTAGAGCTTTATAGCTGGACTAATCTCTTACTCGACTATCCGCACCGGTGCATCATGGGCAAGAGTAATATGGCCTTCAACAATAACCAGCTCCCCTTCTTTGATGCCATCCAATACTTCTGCATAATCTTCATTCTCGTTACCTACCTGAATATAGCGCCACTTAGCCAGACCATCTTCGACGACAAAAGCCATTTTCCGGCCGCCTCTGACCAACACGGCCTCTTGAGGAATAAGGAGGCAATCTTCATATATTTCAGCCGCTATCTCGACCTCAGCATGCATACCAGGTTTTATTTCCCCCTGGGGGTTGGCCACTGAAATCACCACCGGACATGTTCTCTCCTCAGGGTCAATGATTGGACTAACAGCTAAAACTTTTCCTTTGAATTTTTTTTGAGGATAGGAACTAAAAACCAGAGTTGCCTCCCGACCGACTTTGATCTTATTAATCTCACTTTCCAAGACCTTGGCCATAATTTTTATATTGCGGAGATCTACCAGCGAAAATAATTCCGTACCTCCACTAACATTCTGCCCTGGAGCCACTTTTATTCCCCAGATAATCCCGCTGAAAGGGGCCCTGACTTTGGTCTTCTCCAGAGACAACTTGGCCTTTCGGACCCTTATTTCAGCCTGGGTCAATCCGGTTACCGCCGCCCGGATTTCTTCCTTCTTTTCGCCAGCTTCAATCAAAGCCATTTCATACTGACGGCTCACTTTCTCCAATTCTTCTCGGGAGACCAGGCCTCTTTGATAAAGATCCCGCAGTCGATTATATTCTTTTTCAATCCTGCTTAGCTTTTCTTTGTCGGAAGGAGTGGCTATGCGGGGGGAAGAAAACTGCTTCTCCAACAGAAGTTCCGAGAGATAACGTAAACGATCTGCCTCCTGGGCCTCAAGATCTAACTGGTAAGGTCGGTCATCCAGTTCCAATAAGAGCTGCCCCTGCTTGACCGCCTGGCCTTCTCGGACATAAATAGCCTTGATTTTTCCTTCAACTTCAGCCTTAATTTTTATATTCTTCTCCGTGTAAGCTTCCCCGGGAGTTTTCAAACTNATAACTAGTATCCCCCGGTGAGCCTTAACCACCTTGACTGGTACAGGAATATTGGGTGGTGTGGTTTTCTCTGTCGAAGAAACATTTTCTTCTTGATCCTCGGCCTTTGGTGGAGAAACCAAAGGTAGAATAACCAGGACAATCACCACCCCNAGAACAACCAGGAATAATCCTCCCAAAATCAATTTTTTAGGCAGAATCATTGTTCTTCCTCATAAGAAAAGTTTTTATTACCCTAGACGCTGGTCTCATTTCATCTGTATCAAAATTTTTTTTCGCGGGGGATTATCATCATAAACGACCTTGATAAGCCGTTCAAAAAAATCAGGAATCGCTGCTGTCACCCGATGCCAATTAGGAATAAGAGGTGAGGCGGAAGGGTCTTTCCAGAAAACTTCTCCGGCTATCTGAATTCCTTCAGCGAAAGCTTCAACGCATAACATTTCCGAATGACGATCAAAATTCAAGCCATTGATCGCCGCATCATTCTCATAACGGATGACCGCTTCTTGAGCTTCTTTAAGATAAATATTACCCAGGGTCTTGAAAAATCCCTCTGAAAATTGGACGCCCTCCAGAGCTAGGTTCCGGAAGATGGATTTGGCAATATCTATGGTCATCTTTAGTACTCCTCGCTGTGGATTATCCGGAGAAAGAGGNTGATGTTTATGTTCATAAAAGTCAGCAATATCCACCTGACATATACGATTTAAAGCCATATTGCGATAAACCTCAGCCAGAGTCCCAACTTCCAACCCCCAATCGCTGGGAACCCGAATGGCCATCGCCAGATCTCGACGAAGGGCAATTTCTCCAGCCAGAGGATAGCGAAAACTATCCATATAAACGAGAAAAGGAAGGTAGCCTAGAATCCGCTGTAAAGAGCGGATAAAAGGAGTAAAAAACAAGCGGGTAGCTCGACCGTAAAGACGATTAGTCACCCGACTATAATAACCCTTACAAAACTCATATTCGGAATGNGGAGAAGTAACTGGGTAGCAGAGTCGGGCCAACATCAGTCGATTGTAATTCACAATATCACAATCATGAACGACAATAACCCGGCTTTTCCGCCTGGCTAAAACATAGCCCAAGGCAATCCAGACGGCTCGACCTTTACCTTCTTTTCCCGGGGAAAGATTATGCTCTTCCAGTAACTCATACAACTTCTTCATCCCTGGACCATCATTCCAAATAATCATCAGTTTTCTAAATGAGGCAAAGGTCTCTTTAACTTCTTTAAATTGCTCCTCTCTGGCTTTATCCAAACAGAGGATGACTTCATTCAGATACTTCACTTTACTTATGACCTTCATGATATTGGGCAAGGCTCCACTGGCGTATTCCCGGTACAAAGAAGGTAACACCAGGGCAATTGGCCGGATTTGGGAAAATTCCTTTAGTTCGGTCTCTAAATATTTAAGACTCGGCTCACCTAATTTATGGAAGGTGGCAATGACTCCATTTTGAAAAAAATCCGACATTTCTCACTCCTTTTTAATAAAGAACCCCTTATCTTCTTCGGAGTAAAAATTACCCGATTTTCACCCCCCTGTCAAACAGAGATAGAGTTATAACCAGATAATTTCAGTCCCTTTGGGGAACAATCAAACCATGTCCTCGAGGGAAACAGCCGGGAATACTCACTGGAAGACGGCCTACAAGAGGGATCTCTCCAAACAGGGCTCGAGCGGCTGCCTGTTGAGCTTCATTGGCATAGCGGTAAGCACAGAGATAGACATCAACTTCAGGAAAGTGACGGAGAAAATAGGGACTGCCAAAAGAAATAATCACCACCGGCTTGGCCTGAGCTGCTAATTTTTTTATTAATTCAACAAAGCGTGGCTGAAGATCCACATTTCCCTTCCCCGCCCTTAAACGAGAGAAAACTCCAATCACTACAACCTGAGTTTCACCAAGTTCAGCCAGAGCCTGATCGATAAATTCCTGACCGGTAAAGGCATCAGCCCGGAAAACTTTGACCGGTTGGGTTATTTTTTTAATAGCCCGGATAAAAGTTTCCCCGGCAAAATATCCTCCTGGATCACTACTTAGAGTCCATATCCCAATTTTGGCTGTCTCTTTATCGAGGGGAAGAACCTTTCCCTCATTCTTCACACAGGTAATTGATTTTTCAAAAGTCTGTCGGGCAATGTCCAGATGCTCAGGGGAGGCAATTATTCGGTCAATATCACTCAGCTCAACCAACTTCTGTCGATGAAGACCTAAACTGGCCTTGGCTGCCAGAATTCGCCGGACAGCTGAATTAATCCTTGTCTCGGAAATCTCACCCCGCTCCACAGCCNCCACCACAGCCTTTAACGCCACTTCAGGTTCGGGAGGAAGGAGGAGCATATCCACGCCTGCTTTGACTGCTCGCACAGCCGCTTCGGCTGTGTCGTATTGGCGAGTAATCCCCCCCATGCCCATGGCATCAGTGACAATAAGGCCTCTAAACCCGAGTTTTTGGCGGAGAAGATCGGTTAGAATACGCGGTGAAAGGGTGGCCGGCAGGTTGGGGGTGGGTTCCAGAGCCGGCAGATAAATATGGGCCGTCATGATGGCTTTAACCCCGGCTGCGATAGCCTGACGAAAGGGATAAAGTTCCACCTGCTCGAGTCGGGCCAGATCACCCTCCACCCGAGGAAGCACGCTGTGGGAATCCTCAGCGGTATCTCCATGCCCCGGAAAATGCTTGGCTGTAGCGATCAAGCCATGTTCCTGACAGCCTCGTATGAAAGCCTGAGCCAGACGTCCGACCAGTTGAGGATCCTCTCCGAAAGAGCGGGTGTTGATGATCGGATTCTCTGGATTGATATTAACATCGACCACCGGCGCATAAGTCATATGAATCCCCACGGCCCGGGCTTCAATGGCCGTCACCCGACCCATCTCATAGGCGAGCTCCTCGGAGTTAATGGCTCCCAGAGACATGAGAGGAGGAAAAAGAGTGGCTCCATCAAGTTGATTGCCCAATCCTCTTTCCAGGTCAGAGGCAATCAACAGCGGAATACTGGCTGCTTCCTGGAGTTTATTATTCAGAATAGCTGTTTCATAAACCTGGCCACCAAAAAGAATTAAGCCGCCTATTTTCTGCTCCCGCACCAGCTTCACCAGCCGAGCTTCCTCATCACTTCCCCGATGAAGATACTGGCCTCGAAAACGACAACAAATCATCTGGGCTACTTTTTCTTCGAGGGAGAGTCGCTGGAGTGTTTTCTTGATCCATTTAGTATCTGGTGGCTCCAGACCAACTCGGGGTGGTGAGGGAGCACAATGAGCGAAGTAAAATATTATGGCCAGAAATACTATTATTTTTCCCCCTGATTTAATCATTCTCTCGCCATCCTTTCCTGAGTTTTCTTAATAAAAAATTTTCCCCCTGTTACTTAACCAGATAACGAATAATAAACAGGACTGAAAATAAATAGATAACCCAGTGGACTTCTTTCCTGCGCCCGGTAATTAGTTTAAGCAAAGAATAAGAGATAAAGCCAAAAGCAATCCCCTCCGTAATACTGACCGTCATCGGCATGATTACCAAGGTTAAAAAGGCCGGAATGGCTTCGGTTATATCATCCCAGGGAATGCGGGTCACTCCTTTCATCATTAAATAACCCACTATAATCAAAGGAGGAGCGATCACCGGGTGAAGAATCTGCTTTCCCTGGATATACTCTCCCCCAAACATCTCCGCCAGCGGACTGAAAAAGAGGGCCACCAGGAAGAAAAAAGAAGTGAAAATATTGGCCAGTCCGGTACGAGCCCCCTGGGCAATCCCGGTGGCACTTTCAATATAACTGGTGACGGTCGAGGTTCCCATCAGCGCTCCGCTCACTGTGCCGACAGCATCGGCCAACATGGCCTGGTTAGCCCGGGGCAAACGACCTTTTTTGATGAAACCGGCCGGTTCACTGACTCCAATCAGAGTCCCGACTGTATCGAATAAATCCAGAAAAAAGAAAACAAAAATAACCGTAATCAAGCCGGTTTGAAGAGCTCCCCCAATATCCAGCTGGAAGAGAGTGGGTTTTA
Source organism: Candidatus Aminicenantes bacterium JdFR-80 (assembly GCA_002010725.1). Lineage (GTDB taxonomy): Bacteria > Acidobacteriota > Aminicenantia > Aminicenantales > Aminicenantaceae > JdFR-80. Next base: position 92,913 of record MTOP01000056.1, on the reverse strand, counting down.
AGGAGGGGGGAGAGCTGAAAAGACCATGGTATTTAACCACACCTAAAGGGAGTCCAATCAAGGCCGTCCCCACGATTCCGAGAAGGATACTGCCCGGCACCCGGAGAGCCATTAAGACAGCAGTAATAATCAACCCACCGAGAACACAGAGCACAGGCCGACTGCTCAAATCTCCCAGCCCCACCAGCACTCCCGGGTTATCAACTACTAACCCACCATATTCCAGACCAATAAGAGTGATCAGCAGGCCAATCCCCACCGCAATGGCGTTTTTCAAAGAATCCGGCACAGCGGCGACCAGTCCCTCCCACAGGCCGAGAAAAGAAAGAACGAGGAAAATCATTCCTGAGATAAAGACCGCTCCCAGAGCCACCTGCCAGGAATAACCCATTGTGCCGCAAACAATAACCGCAAAAAATATATTGTGGCCCATCGCCGGAGCCAGGGCTATTGGATACCGGGCCAGAAGTCCCATCAATAATGTGGCCAGAGCACTGGAAAGACAGGTAGCGACCATCACCGCCCCTTTATCCATGCCGACTGAAGCCAGGATCACCGGCTGGACAAAAATGATATAGCTCATGGTCATGAAGGTTGTTGTTCCCCCCAGCAACTCCTGCGACCAGGAAGTCCCGGCTTCTTTCAGGCGAAAAAAACGGGCTAGGACCTCACCCATTTTAGGCCTCATAAGTAACTAAAGTCAGAATCTCTACACCAGGGTGGGCTTTGACAATGGCTTCTCGACCTTTGAGGAAAGAGAGCTCAACCACAGCCCCAAAACCAACTACTTCTCCTCCCAGCTTTTTCACCAGATCAATCGCACTGATCGAAGAAGAGCCGGTAGCAATCAAATCATCGATAATGATTATTCTCTCTCCCGGTTTAACTGCATCAGTATGCATCTCAAAATACTCAAGAGCATATTCATTAGGAGCCCGGACCAACACTGTTTCCCGGGGAAGCTTCCCCTTTTTCCTGATGATGGCTAAACCCAATTTTAAATCCCGGGCTAGAGGAGCGGCAAAAAGAAATCCCCGTGATTCAATCCCGACAATCAAGTGAGGATTTTTTTCCTTGGCCCAGCCAGCGAGATAATCAATGACCTGGTTATATATTTCTGCTGATTGGAGTAAAGGAGTAATATCTTTAAAGTTTATCCCTGGTTTTGGAAAATCAGGAACTTCAGCTATCTTTTCCTTAATTTTGTTTTTGAGCTGGTCAAGCATATTAATTCTCCTCCTTGGCTATTTTCTTAATCATTTAAAAATATCTAGTTACCCTTTGTCAATCTGATTCAGCAGGTGACAGTTTATCCCCCTTCCCTTCCTGGGTTTCTTTTTGTTAAACTTAAGGCAAACTCAATGTGAAGGAGGTACTATGTTACCCAAAATCAAAGGCTTACTTATTCTTGCTCTAATTATGTTTTTAATCACCGGATTGGTCGGCCTGTCTGCCGGAAAAGAAACCACCAAAAAAGTCATCAGTCTCCGGGAAGGACCAGTCACAACCCCCTTTAGCCCGGCTCTTCTGGTCGGGAATACCCTTTACATTTCTGGACAGCTGGCAATAGATCCTGAAACCGGAAAATTTATCGATGGCACCATGGCTGAACAAGCTGAAAGAATAATTAAAAATATAGAATTATTATTAAAAAANGCCGGGATGGATCTTTCCCACGTTGTCCAGACAACTGTGTTTATTACAGATTTCAACGAATTTGGAGAATTTAATCAAGTCTTCAAAAAAAGGTTCCCTCAACCAGCCCCTACCAGAGCTACTGTCCAAGTTGTTCGTCTGGCTCGAGGAGCAAAAATTGAAATAGCCGCCATAGCCGTGAAATAAAAACTGCGTCTTCTATACCCGGAATGACGACTCGCTTTCTGATCTTTTCCAATTTCTTAAGTAATAATAAATTATTACCAATTTTTGAGCTGGGAGGCTTCTTTCCGATGTGCGGAAAGAGAGCACCCGCCTTTTCTTTCCTAGATGAGTATAGCAAGATTTCAATCAATAATCTTCCTGGTCAAAACTAGATATTTTCGTCTTTTCTCAGTGGTTAACGGCTCATAATGACTATAATTTTTAAATTTGGCCAGATTTTATCTCAAAAAGATAGGATAAACTCCCATCTGATCTAAAAGCCGTATCTTAATCAAGAGCCTTGGTATAAATCGTGCGGGTGGGAAAGGGGATGCCGATTCCGGCCCCATTCAGAGCTCGATATACTTCTTCCGTCAACTTAAGTTTAGTCTTATAGGCCTCAGTGTAACTGGCCACCCAGACGCGGGCGACAAAATCAAGAGAAAAGTCGGACATCTGCAAAAATTGAACATCAGGAGGAGGGTCTTCCAGGATACCATCCATCTTCCGGATAGCGTCGAAGATGACCTGACGAACCTTTTCCGGATCAGTACCATACTCAACTCCGAAATTAACATTAACCCTCACCGAAAGATCAGGCTGAGTGAAATTCTTGATCTTGGCGTTAGCCAAACTCCCGTTGGGAATGTAAATCACTTCATTATCGAAGGTCTTGAGTTTGGTGCTGCGAAGACCTATATCCAGGATAACACCCATTTCCCCTGACTCCAGTTGAACTTTATCCCCAACTTTAAAAGTCTTGTCCAGAACCAGCTGAATCCCCCCCAGGACATTAGTCAACGAATCTTTAACCGCCAAACTGATGGCAATTCCGGCAATTCCGGCGGTGGTCAATAAAGGACTTATATTTACGTTCCAGGCATTTAAAACAAAGAAAACCCCAAGAAGAATGGTTACGACTTTCAGGATCTTCCTGACCAAGGGGAGAAGGCGTTCATCCACTGAACTTCTAGTCTTGTCTTTCCACTCATTCATCCAGTAACCGGTAAANCTATCGATTGTTTTTAGAACCATTATCGTGACGACCACCACCAGAGCGGATTCAATCAAATTCTGATAAAAAGCCGAGGGCGGTTGTAAATAGTCCAGCCCTACTTTCAACCCTAAGAAAAAGACGAAATAAAAACTGGCGGAGGCGATGCTCCGGATGAGGATATCATCAAGATGAGTCTTGGTTTTCTGAGCCAGGGGTTTCAGGACCCGGTGCATAATTAATCTTACTATCCAGGCCACCACAAGACTTATCANGGCAATAAATAAAAACCGCAGATAGGGATTACCGAAAATATAATCCAGTACTTTTTTCACCAAGTCCATTTTTTCCCTCCTTGAAAATTATCTCCATTTATAACGTAACTTGGCTGAAATTTCAATCACCAGGACATAATTTCCCTTTAACAAGTAACTTTGATCCCTGTGGCCATTTCCCCGAAAGGGAGGACTTGGCTTTTTTCCGGTAAGATTCTATATTATTAAACATGCCTCTAACCTCGGTTAAAGATTGGCGGGTTTGCCTGGTTGTTGACCCTGAACTTTTTCCTCACGTTAATTTATTAAAGGCTGTCACTGAGGCTGTCGCCGCCGGCATCTCTTCTATCCAACTCCGGGTAAAAAGCTCATCAACCCGACACTTCTTTGAGCTGGCCACTCAACTGGCCTCCCTTCTCCGCGCTTCCAACACGCCCTTCATCATTAATGACCGGGTTGATATTGCGCTAGCCTGCAGAGCTGACGGGGTCCACCTTGGTCAGGAGGATCTTCCTCTGGCAGCGGCTCGCGAAATTCTNGGGCCAAGGAGGATCATTGGTATTTCGGTCAATACTGTAGAAGAAGCCCGGGCAGCTGAAGAAGGAGGAGCAGATTATATTGGGGTGGGACCTATCTTTCCCACCACTTCCAAAAAAGAGCTCCGGAAAATTCTAGGGCTGCCAGGACTGCGAGAAATCCGCCAAGCAACTAAATTGCCCATTTTAGCGATTGGTGGAATTAAGCCTGAAAATGCCGCCAGTGTTCATCAGGCGGGAGCCGACGGAGTGGCTGTTATTTCGGCTGTTCTGGGAAAGTCTGATATTAAANTCCAGGTCAATAAGCTTCTCCAAGCTCTGGAGGAAATCTAAAAACTGGCAGGCTGATTAATTCCCCTTTTTCTTCTTTAATTCAATCCGCCGGAGATGTTCATCTAAGATGATTAATTTTACTTCTATCCCTCCNAGGTCAACTCCCAACTTTTCACCCCATTCAATAATAATGACTCCCTGTCCCAGGAAATCTTCCCACCCAATGGAAGCTAAATCATCGGCGGTATTAATTCGATAGAGATCCAGATGAAAAATCGGCCATCGTCCCGGATAAATGTTGACCAGGGTAAAGGAAGGACTACATACCTGGTTGATATCTTTAAGCCCCAAGCCAGCGGCCAGACCTTTGGCAAAGACTGTTTTGCCAGCCCCTAATTCACCAATCAAATAAACTATTTCCTGACCTTTGAAAGTCCGTGCTAATTTTCGGGCCAGCTGGATAGTTTCTTTTTCCGAATGGGTTTGATATATACCCGGAATTTGAATTAGTTGGGCTGCTTTTTTATTCATTAAGTTTCCTCTGGAGTTTTATTATATCAAAAGTACATATCCGTCTTAACTTAAATATTCCCAAGTTAACGTTTCGGACTCGGTGATAGACTTCAGATGGGCGGTTGTATCAAGACTATCTGCTCATATTCTTGATCAGAGTTTCTAACCAACCACTCTCTAAACAGCAAGAGTCACTTTAGTTACTCTCAAATTAAGACAAGTGATCAACCCCGTTTTCTGGCACCATTCCCTGACTGAATATATGGCGCCAACCAAATTATTAGGGAACAATCATTTGACTTTTTTGACTCTATGAATAAATTAGGTCTCTCGGGGATAAAAAGGGATAATACTCAATCATGTCTCAAACTTTCTTTCTCCTTATCATCGGCTACGCCGTAGGTTCTATTTCGCCGGCTTATCTCCTGGGAAAACTAATTTATAACATTGATATTCGGGAAAAAGGCACGGGTAACGCCGGGACTATCAACACTTTCAGAGTTTTGGGATTAGCCCCGGCAGTCGGGACAGCTCTCTTTGACCTGGCCAAAGGTCTTATCGTAATGCACCTCGCCAGTCAACTGGGGGCCTCTCCCCTGGTCATCCATCTGACCGGATGTGCAGCTGTTCTCGGTCATGTATTTCCCTTCTACCTTAACTTTAGAGGAGGACAGGGAGTCGCCACTGCTACGGCTATGATGCTTTACTACCTTGGCTTATTTCTCTCCAGGGGATGGTTACCCTGGGAATCCCTCCTTTATTTGGGAGTAGCCGTCATTTTCCTGGCCTATATTACTCGCACAGGAGAGCTTGTCGGCAGCTCTATATTGCCCCTCCTGGCCGTTTTCCTCCTGGTCCTCTCCCCCACCTCTGAATACAAATTCTATCTCCTCTCCCTCATCCTCTATATCACTTTCATTGACCTGCTTAACATTTCCAGCCAGAATCTCCTTCCCCGCCCCCGTGAAAGAAAAAAACAACAAGAAATAAACTGGCGATTGTTTCTCCGTCCAGCTGCTCTNGCCCTGGTTATTCATTACTACCACTCAACCCGACCTTCTTCCCTGGTTCTCGTTGGCAGTATCACTCTCTTTTTCCTTTTACTTGACCTTTCCCGTTTAATTTCTAAAAATATCAACATTTTCCTCTTTAAGAAAATCAAAGAATTGTATAAGGCCAAAGAGTATAAAACTTTTTCTTCCATTACTCTTTTTCTTTTTGGGATTTTTCTCTCCTTTCTCTTTTTTGAAAAGGATATTGCCCTGATAGCTGTATCTTATCTCATCTTCGGCGACTTCTTCTCTAAATTCTATGGAATCCACTTCGGCAAAACCAAAATTTTTGACAAAACATTGGAAGGTAGTTTGGCCCATTTTACAGCCTGTCTAAGCGTCGCTTTTTTGGCCACCCATTATCTGGACGATTTCTCCCGGCCGATAGCTATCCTGGGAGCTTTGGTAGCCACCGCCGTTGAACTGCTTCCCTTGCGGGTCAATGATAATTTTAGTGTCCCCCTGCTTAGTGCCGCCGTTATGACCGTCTTCCGGGTTTTCTGATAAGCCTTATGGCAATTTTGAAGACCTGGGGTTTCCAAAAGTGCGCTGAACCCCTAATAAACATTTCTTCCTTTACTTCTCCGGTTGATAATATCAGTAATTTATGATATTTAAATATAACTCTTCACCAAAACTCCTTGGAGGTTGAACTCATGAGTATTAAAGTCGGCATTAATGGCTTTGGTCGAATAGGCCGAAATTTTTTCCGCGCTGCTTTTCAAGACCCTGAAATTGAGATCGTGGCCGTCAATGATATTACTGATGCCAAAACTCTAGCTCATCTCCTCAAATATGACTCAGTGATGGGCATCTTTGAAGCAGAGATAGAAGCTGGTGAGGGATGTATCCAGGTTGACGGTCAGGAAATAAAGGTCTTAAGCATCAAAGACCCGGCTCAATTACCCTGGCAAGACTTAGGAGTGGAGGTGGTCATTGAATCAACCGGGCTTTTCCGTAAGCGCCCTGACGCTGAAAAACATATTCTCCATGGCCAAGCCAGAAAAGTCATCATTTCTGCTCCCGCCACTGACCCTGACATCACCATTGTCTTAGGGGTCAACGAAGACACTTACAATAAGAACCAGCATCATATCATCTCCAATGCCTCCTGCACCACTAATTGTCTGGCCCCCACAGCCAAGGTACTCCATCAAACTTTTGGTATTGAAAAGGCCTTTATGACCACTGTCCATGCCTATACCAATGACCAGCGAATTCTCGATTTACCCCATAAAGATTTACGCCGGGCTAGAGCGGCCGCTGTTTCCCAAATACCCACAACCACCGGAGCAGCNAAAGCCGTCGGGCTGGTGATTCCTGAATTACAGGGAAAAATTGATGGAATCGCCATACGGATTCCCACTCCTAATGTTTCTCTGGTCGATCTAGTGGCTCTCTTGAAAAAAGAAGTGACTGTCGATGAAGTAAATCAGGCTTTTAAGGAAGCAGCCACCGGCCAACTCCAGGACATTCTCGCTTACACCGAAGAACCTTTAGTCTCAGTGGACTTTGTAGCTAATCCCCACTCAGCCATAGTTGACGGCCTCTTCACCCGCGTAACTGATAAAAACCTGGTCAAGGTATTGGCCTGGTACGATAATGAATGGGGCTATTCCTGTCGTCTGCGAGATCTGGTTAAGTTCATTATGAAGTAAAACCATGCTTTATCTTAAAGACCTTGAGCTCAAAAACAGGACTGTCTTTCTCCGGGTTGATTTCAATGTTCCCCTGGACAAAGAAACGGGACAGATAAGAGACGACACTCGTATTCAAGCAGCTCTCCCGACCCTCAAATATCTAATTGAACACCAGGCTAAAATTGTGGCCGCTTCGCATCTCGGTCGGCCTAAGGGTAAATATAACCCCCAACTCAGCCTGAAACCAGTAGCCCAACGACTTCAGGAGATTCTCCCCACCCGGGTTACCCTTGCTCCCGATGTCATCGGGGAAAAGGTAGAAAAANTCAAGCAGACTCTCCAACCTGGAGAAGTTCTCCTTCTGGAAAACATCCGTTTCTATCCCGGAGAAAAAGAAAATGACACTTCATTTGCTCAAGCGCTGGCTTCAGGAATTGAAGTTTATGTCAATGATGCTTTTGGAGCCTGTCATCGGGCTCATGCTTCTATTGTCGCTCTGCCTCGATTAGTCCCCCTCGCCGGGGTGGGTTTTCTCCTGGAGAAAGAAATTAAAAACCTGGAAAAAATAATTCATCAGCCAGCCCGTCCTTTTATTGCTATTCTTGGAGGAGCCAAGGTAGCGGACAAAATCCCGGTGATTAAAAACCTTTTGACCAAAGCTTCAGAAATGCTTATAGGCGGGGCCATGGCTTACACCTTCCTTCTAGCTTTATCCCAGGAAGTCGGTCGCTCTCTGGTGGACGAAAACAATGTCTCCACTTGTCGGGAATTATTGGAATTAGCCAAAAAAAATAATGTGGCTCTTCACTTACCAAGCGACCACGTGGCTGCTCCCTCTCCTGAAGAACCGGTTAACCAACATCTTATCAGCGACTCTCCTTTTCCGGCTAACCTGATGGGATTGGATATCGGGCCTAAAACCAGAGAATTTTATGCCGAAAGAATCAAACAGGCCAAAACAATTTTCTGGAATGGACCAATGGGGGTGTTTGAAATCCCTGCCTTCGCCCAAGGAACACTAGCCGTAGCCCAGGCAGTAGCTAATTCCCGGGCATTCTCTGTCATTGGTGGTGGTGATTCCGTGGCTGCTGTCACCCAGGCTGGAGTGGCCTCGAAAATCTCCCATATCTCCACCGGCGGGGGAGCATCTCTCGAATATATCGCCAATGAAACATTGCCCGGGATAGAGGCCCTAAAGGAGAAAAACAAATGAGAACAAGCCTGCCTTTTATTGCCGGCAACTGGAAAATGCATAAGACCATTCCTGAAGCCATCCAGCTGGCTGAGGAAATAAAAGAAAAAAGTCATAACCTGATCCAAGGAACGCTGGTGGTCATTCCTCCTTTTACCGCTCTTTACCCTGTTTATAGGATCATCAGGAAAAGTCCCATTAAATTGGGAGCCCAGAATGTCTTCTGGGAAGAAGAAGGAGCTTATACCGGCGAAGTTTCTCCTAAAATGCTGCTAGCCGCTGGTTGTCAATACGTGATTCTCGGTCACTCAGAAAGAAGACAGTATTTTGGTGAAACAGACACTAAAGTAAATAAAAAAATAAAAGCAGTTCTGCGAGCCGGGTTAAATCCAATCTTCTGCCTGGGAGAAGTTCTGGAACAACGCCAGGCCGGAAAAACCCTGGAAATCATCCGTCAGCAACTGGATAAAGGATTATCAGGGCTGCAATCTGAAGAAATCCGTCGCTTAATTATTGCCTATGAACCTGTCTGGGCCATCGGCACAGGCCTCACGGCNACCCCCGATCAGGCTCAGGAAGTTCACGCTTTTATTCGTCAATTCATCGCCCAAAATTATGGAAATTCAACCGCTGAATATGTTATAATTCTTTACGGAGGTTCGGTGAAACCGAACAATGCTTTTTCCTTGATAAGGGAAAAGGATATTGACGGAGCACTGGTTGGTGGTGCTTCATTAAAAGCCGAGAGCTTCCTGGAAATCGCTCAGGAAGCAGTAAAGGCTTNCGAGGAGAAAAAGTGAGCGGAATATTAACGGCAATTCACATTATTGTCTGTCTNGTTCTGATTATCGCAGTTCTGCTGCAATCGGGCAAGTCAGCTGATTTGGCTGGAGCTTTTGGTGGAATCGGTAGCCAAACAGTCTTTGGCCCACGCGGTGCCTCTTCCTTCTTGACGAAAGTAACTACTATCTGCGCTATCTTATTTATGGTCACCTCAATGGGATTGTGGATCCTCTCAGCCAAGGGAACAAAATCGGTCCTCAAAGGTGAAGAAGGAATAAAGGGGCNACCAGCAGTCACTGAAACCCAAAAGAAAGAAGCACCGGCGCCCACTAAAACTGAAACGAAACAGACAAAAGAAAAAAACACCAGTCAGAATAAACCGGCCGAAAAAAAATAGATAAAGATGAAGCCTTTTCCTTGCCTGGAAAAGGCGAAAATAAATTGTGCCGAAGTGGTGGAATTGGTAGACACGCTAGCTTGAGGGGCTAGTGAGCACATTTCGCTCGTAGGGGTTCGAGTCCCCTCTTCGGCACTCTTTTTTTATACTTTATTCCCCCGTAACCGACTGAAAACAAAATGGTTATAGAAACAATTAGAAACATTAAGACAAAACAAAAAACAAAAAAACTGCCACAAAAACGACCACACCGCCACAAAAACTGCCACACTTTACGATAAAAGAAAAAAAGAAAAGAAAAAAGAAAAAATCCCCCCTGCACCCCCCTTTAAAGAAAAAAGAAAAGAAAAAAAGAAATAGCCCGTATCAGTAAATAAATTTATCTATAATCAACGAGATAAAATGAGATATTTATCAATTACAGAGATAATTTTTTTCATCATAATATTTATACAAGTATTATTTCTAGACTCTATAATAGACTCTGCATAGCATATTAAAGTATTATTTCTATCCATTAAGCCGATGGAGAAGGAATAATCAACATCTCTGAGCGGGTATAGCCCGCCACCCACTGACATTGCCGAGTAAGTCGCACTATTCCCACTTGCCGTCATTTGACCAATTGTAAAAACACTGCCGGGAAGGTAGAAGGTGTTTTCTCTTGTCCCCTTCAGATAAAAAACAAGAATACCGTCAATATTGTTCTCATCTAGGATCCCCACAAACTCATCTTGGCTATACTTTTTGAATGGAGAGAAAAGCTTAAACCCTTGAATCGCTTCACCGCCCCGCTTCCGGATCTCCACCACGCCTTGAGTCTCTACCCTCTTAATGAAATCCATATCATCAATAATAGCCACAACCATGATCTTCTTAAATTTTACACCCGAATATTCAGGAATAGTCACTACTGACTTAACTTTTACACAACTCCATAATAAGAAAAACACGATAATTAAAAACAATAACTTGTTTCTCATCTTTACCCCCAAATAAAAAAATAAATTATTAATATAAATTAGTCAACAAAAAAGCCGGGGATCCTAGCGGTCCCCGGCTGAAAAGCTATATCACCCCCCTTCTGTTATTATGTTTCCTTTCCAATATGTTCCGTTGGTTTTCCGTCAGGATCTCGTGAAACCGATGCAACCCCATAAAATTTAAGCTCACCGCAGTTTTTAATTACAGGAAAATATACCCTTTTCTTTGTCCAAGCAGTAAATGGCCTTCCTTCTGGCCCATATTCCGGATGATATATCTCACTGAACGTCTCATCTAATTCTCTTTCTGACAATGTTATGTATTCCATGTCTTTCCAGCTTTCATTATTTTTCACCAGGGCCTCAGTTATCAATTCACGCCAACTTGTTTTTGCCATTGCGTTATTCCTTTAGTCCCTGGTTTCGGATGTGTTATGATTGGGCCAGTTCTTTATATGCTTTTTCTGCCTCTTCCCAACTATTTTCTTTTACATCACAAGAAGGATATTTTTTTAGGCCCTTCCTGGTTCCCTCAAATTTTGTCCTAAGAGGAAGAGTGTAAACAGTTCTTCCAATCTGAATGACTCCATTTTCTCGTGAGAGAAGATACGCTTTCATTTTATCCCTCCATATTAGTATTTTATTTTTTTTGTTCCAGAAATGCTAGCCCGGGCTGAGAGGACCCGGACTAGCAAGACAAGCCAGAAACCGAGAAAACCAAATAAACTTAAGTCGCCCATTTTACACCCAATATAGCAGTTCGCCACCCAATTTGTCGATGTGATCGTGAATTTCAGTAATCATTTTTTGAGCGCGTGGAAAATCAGCCTTTCTGTATCTTTCTATTAAGCGGACCAGTTCCTCGGAATAGCAAGGGATCACAGCGTCACAACTGAAATTTAAGACTTTTCCTTTCAACCTTTCAACCGGCACGCCTTCATTGATCCGAACGCCATATATCTTTCCCCACTTTTCTTTTAATATTCTGATCTTTTGACGCTGGATCTCATTGAGCTCGGTATCAAATTCAGTTGGGAAAAACTCCCCCTCTCTCCAAGCGTTTACGAAAATCTCGTTTTCTTTTTGCCTTATTTCTTTTAAGCCTTGTATTTTAACCCCCTTTATTAATGTTTTACCCGTCATTTTTAACCTCCTTTCGCTTATCTATTTAGCACAAATTGTCTTTTTTGTCAATTCTTTTTTTTATTTGCTTTTATTCATTTTCTACTCAATTAATGAATAAATCCCTATTCATGGTGTATGTATCTTTATGGTGTTATCTATGATCTAGAGAATATACTGGAGTAGTGTTTTAGTTTTATTGATTATTGCTAGTATATATATTATAATTACTAGAGTGATAACTATGTTAGTAAATAGTGTTCAGTTTCTTAACATTCTTATTCACTATAAATGGTTAAAAAAATAGAACATGGCACCTTTTACTATTAATCACTATCGTAATACTAGGATTTTCTATGTGGTTCTAGATAAAGAAGATAAAAATACATGGTTCGTATAACTAATCTTATGTTAACTTTTATCTTTATAAGCATTTTATTATGATTTTTCCATGAAAAATCATGCTAGAATAGTCACAAAATGTCCAGAAATTGAACAATTTTTCCGGGAGATGGGGGGTCCCATAGGGATCCCGGGACTCCCGGGCCATCGACCGGTCGATATACTTATTACACGAGAAAACACACAACTTCCCTATTTTTCTCTTCCATAAGAGATTCCTTCTGCCGAAATATTACTATCTAGCATTGACAAAAAGCCATTGATGTTTTAGCATAATATCAGCCTCGTAAGGCCTACGGGGAAGGCGAGGCCGACCTCCTCGTATATCCCCCCTTAAAACCTCCTTTCACATAGGCCTCGCCTTTGGGTTTTAAATAAGACTTGACAAAAAAGCAGTGGCAGATTATATTATTAGTGAGGTGTCTATTATGACGCCCAGTAGTGTGTTTGGAGTTTAGTTATGAGTGAGAAGAAAAAGTCCTCCCCTATTACTGGACAAGAGGACGGGCTTCAGGACCCTTCTGTCTTCAGTTTAGAAGGAGAGGGTTCTAAGGTTGGGTCTGGTGGATCTCAGGATAAAGCTCAGGAGACCAGCCCTCAGAGTCCCCCTGTTACGGACAAGGATGATGAGGTTGTGGAAAGGCTCTCGAGCCTCATGAAGAAGAAGGGGTTCAAGAGCGTTTCCGAGCTGGTTGAGTGGGCGGAAAACTTAGAGAAGAAGAACACTGAGTTATCTCAGGACGTCCAGAGGTTGGCTTCTGTGGTTCCTCCTGGTGTTCCTCCTGTGTCTCCGGCTCCTGCACCTGGCTATGTTCCTCAGTTTATTCCGCCTCAGCAGGAAGAGGAGTTGGATTTACCTGAGAACCCTGTGGATATTGTTTCTGACAAAGAGAATTTGAAGCGGTTTGTGAAAAAGTTTAAGTCGGCTGTTTTGAATGAGGTTCGCAAAGAATTTGAGATGCGAGAATACAACCGGTATTTAGCGGAGCTTCATCGGGTTAGAAGCAGGAACCCGGCTGAGTTTGATAATTTGAGGCCGTTAATGCTTCAGATTCACAATCAGACCGGTATTCAGGATGTAGAGACTTTATACGACATGGCGAAGAAAGCTTATGATCAGCAGATGGAAGTCTGGGCTAATGTTCTCAAGAAAAAGCTGGGATTAGATGCTGTTGACACTGAGAAGCTGAAGGGGCTTGTCTCCAGGATTCGCCAAGCACCTGTAACGTCCTCCGCCACCGAGGTAAATATGCAGGAGAGAGACATAGAGAGGGAGTCCAGAGAATTACAGAAGGCCATCATGGACGCTGAATTCTACAGCGAATAAGGAGGACAGAGATGGCCAATATTCGTGGTGCTTTCACCACTTCGAACTTTGAACAATACATCAAAAAGTATGATGTTCGGGATATGATTTTTCAGCTCGACCCGGACATCAATCCCTTTCTTTCTCTTCTGGGTAAACTGAGCAAATTAAAAGCTCAGGATGTGGAGTTTCATTGGTTCGAGGATGACTACATCGGCCGTTACACTCAGATCAACAATGCTACTGGTTACGACAATGCTGCTACTGACCTGGTGGTGGATGATGCTGATATTTTCCAGCCTTATGACATTGTGAAAAACACCCGGACCAATGAGGTAATGCTCATCACTGCCGTCAACACTTCCACCAATACAATTACTGTTACCAGAGGATGGGGTTCGACTTCTGCTGCTGCTATTAATGACAACGATTATCTCTTCCGTCTGGGTTCAGCCATGGCTGAGGGATATACTGCTCCCGATGCGATGGTCACCGCCAAGAGCCGGAAGAGCAATTACATTCAGATCTTCTCCAAAACCGTAAAGATCACCGAGACTGCTAATGCCATTGCTACTTATGGTGGAAACCGGCGGAATTATGAGCGGAGAAAGAAAGCCAACGAGCTGAAGCGGGATATCGAGGTCCAGTTCCTCTTCGGTGAGCCCAAGCTCGATTCTTCCGGTCCCCGTTATCAGACTGGTGGAGTTTATTACTTCCTGAAAGGCACCGCTCCAGAATTGGATGCTAGTGGTTCATCGCTTACGGAATCTGCCTTCTTAGGGCATCTTGAGGATGTTTTTGCCCATGGTTCTGATGAGCGGTTCCTGTTCGCCGGGCCGAGAATCATTGGTGATATTTCAGCATTTGCTTCCGACAAACAGAGACTTACGCCTGGTCTTCAGAAGAAATATGGAATTTCGGTTCGAGAATACCTCTCTCCTTTTGGGGTAGTTAATCTGGTTCTGGATAAAAACTTTACTGGTCCTTATGCTGGGATGGCCTTTATTCTCGATGTCAAGGAGCTGGTTTATCGGTATCTCGATGGCTTAGATTTCAAACTTCTGGTAGATATCCAGCCCAAGAATGTTCACTACCTCCTGGATGAATACCAGGTTCACTGTGGTCTCGAAATTCACAACGCCGAGCGACACGGCATTATCTACAACGTCGCCTAATCCAGTCAGGGGTTAGTCCAAAATGATGGGGGTCTCGCATGAACCCGGTCATACCTCGGCCCCACGAAGCGAGACCCCCAAATTCTTTTTAGGGGGTAATTATGGCTAATGCCGAAAAAGTTGAGTTTAGAGTAAATGCCCTGAGGTATATGATTGTTATCCGACCAGAGTCTCTTTCTCTTTCTCCGGACGGGAGAATTATCCAGGTTCCCGCAAAGATCGCTAAGTTCGAGAACGGGGTTTATGTGACGAGCAACCCGGAAGAAATTAAGGCCATCAGGAACTCCATTGCTTATAAAGAGGGTGTCATTTTTGAGATCAGCGAGGTGGACAGAAAGATTGTTGAGGCTTCAATTAATGCCAAGAAGCAGAAGACTATTAGGGGGTCAATTAACACTCAAACCATAGCCCAAGAAGCCGAGGTTCCTGAAGAGACGGTTAGGGCTGAAAAGTTACGCAATCCCAAAGTCAAGTTAGAGGAGAAAAAGGCCGGGCCGTTTGTTTGTGATGTTTGCAAAAAGGAGTTTAGCTCCGAGATGGCTCTTCGGGGACACAAGATTTCCCACAGGAGAGGCAAGTAAATGGGTATAACCTTTTCTGACATCATTAGCTCGGTGGAAGAAAAAGGAGACGGCCGTTCTTTTTCCACTAGCTGGCACTATCGCTGGGCTAATGAGGTCAGAAGACGGGTGGCTTTAGACGCATTGGCTGGGGGTTTCCACGGGCTTTATTTTCTTTACAAAGAAGCGACTGTCGATGGTGGTTCGGTGGCTGGACAATCCAGGTATGGGCTTCCCGATGACTTTATTGACGACCTGAATGTTTGGTATGACGGAACACTTCTTGTCAAATCACCGCCCGGAGTCATTGATATAGGCCTGGGATTACCGAGCAATGATTCAGGGTTAAACGTTACACCCAAATGGGTTACCATGCGAGGAAGAGAGTTTGAGATCAGGCCGATCCCCACTGAGAGCGGTAAAGAGATTAGGCTTTTCTACAATGGCCTTCCGGAAGAGATAAAGGACACCAGCTTCAGTGATTATTTCTTAACCCATTTTCCTGATCTTCATATCTACGGGATGGCGTTCAAGATGGCTTTGTATATGAAGGATATGGCTTCAGCCCAGGCGTTTAAAGCCCTTTTCGAGGAAGAGAAGCAGTCTCTTATTCTCCAAAACAGAAGGCACTATCTCAAGAATGCCAAGATGAGATTTCAAAGCTGGGATGAGTTTAAGGATAAAAAGAGGATTGTATTCCCCCAGTTTAATTACGAAGGCTTATAGGAGGCAGAGGGATGAAACTTATAGGAGTTATTGAGCTTCATAAGATAGACGGAAAAACCAAGGAAAAGATTTTTCTCTTAAGAAAGAAAAACACCATTGTTAACAATGGACTAGCTCAGATTGCTTACCTTTTAGGTGAGGCAACAGCCGAGGCGTTTACTAAGGGTGCTATTGGCGATGATGGGACGACCCCAACTACTGCTGATACTGCTTTAGGTAACCAGCTTGACGAGCAAACTGTTTCCTTCTCTAGGGTCACCACCAATGTTACCAATGATACCGCTCAGTTTACTTCGGTTCATACTGCACCAGTTGGTGGCTGGACGGTCAGGGAATATGGTTTAAAAACCGCTAGTGGGCTTCTTTTAAATAGGGTTACATTTTCCGACGTAAATCTTGCTGAGAATGACCAGATTGAGATCACTTACAAAGTTATAGTTAGTAGGTAATTTCAATGGAAGATGGTTCAAATTGTAATAGAAGAAACAATAAAGCTGAAACAGCTATGGATGGAGATGTATATCGATCACATTGCTACTGATGATAGGAATATTCTAGTCTATCTACCCAAAAGTTCTGCTTTTCGTTATTCAGACTTAACACAAAGTCGTTACATCATTGAGAAGACCATAGAGGTTAATTATGGGTGAAATTCTTATCAATAATAATTTCAGTAATAATTTAAACGGGTGGGTTAATGGTGTAGATGGTGGTTATGCGTTTGGGTGGGTAGATGGACAGGCTGAGGCAATAAGTTACAGCGATTCCACATCCAAAAAACCACATAAAATATGGCAGTTGCTAAGCATTGAGGCTGAAGTAATTAGTGCAACACTTGAGGTTTTTGCCAGGTGGGAGACCTATGGTGGGGATATAGTAGATGGGTCAGTTGAATTTGAGATTTACATTATAAGGCCTGATGGGGTTTATGATAAGTATTACCAAGTCACTTATACCGGCAGTTCTGAAGCAAAGATATTAAGCAATGTCAATGTCCTTCCCACTTTTCAGGCTGGTGGCATAGGAACATATAAGCTTTTGCTTATTGCCTCTCCGGCCTCAGCAAAGACAGGAAGTGCTTATATTCAAAGTTTTGGATATTACGACTGGGCAAGCCTTGTTGTTACATTTAGACACAAGAAGTCAATAATTGAAAGCCTTAATTTCTCTCCAGCACCAGAGAAGGACTTTAGTAAAGCTATGTCCGAGCTGGTTAAGCCATCCGAATCGATCAGTCAGAAAGTTTGGTTTTTTAGGAGAATAAGTGAGGGCATCAATTTATCTGAGATATTAAAAAAGAGCAGCTTTAAAAGTTTTTCCGAGGGGGTGGCAAATACAGAGCAATTATCTTCTACTTACTTTGACGTTATAAACGTAAAAAAAGAAAGCCCATCAGAGTCGATTAACATTTTAGAAAAATTATCTGACAGAGATGTTTCTAAAGGATTGTCTGAGTCAATTATATTGAATGAATTAACAGATGTTTATGTTG
This sequence comes from Candidatus Aminicenantes bacterium JdFR-80, assembly GCA_002010725.1. Classification (GTDB taxonomy): domain Bacteria; phylum Acidobacteriota; class Aminicenantia; order Aminicenantales; family Aminicenantaceae; genus JdFR-80. Next base: position 75,632 of record MTOP01000056.1, on the reverse strand, counting down.
GTTATTTTAAAAACATTGAAGAGTCGATTAGTCTGGATGAGGATATCACACCAACACATATTAAACCAAGAAGTATTGGAGAACAAATAAGTCTTTCTGAGAAGATTGTATCCATAATAAAGACTTCCGGGAATTGGATGATTATATACACCCCCGGGGGAACAAGGTATTCAGATATTTCCCCTGTAGATAATGAATGGGTAAGGAGAGAAGCCAGAATTGCCCATGATATAGAGGTTTAATGATGGATTATCTTACACCATTAGCCGAGATTGTGGGGTTTGTAGGGATAAACACAGATATACTTGAGAAGATTATCCCACAACCCGATAAGCCTCTCTATTTATCTGATGCTGATGGGGTTTTAATTAAAGAAGGAAAAATTATGAAACAGAGGGGACTTAATTATTTTACTGCAACTCCCAAGGAAAAAGCATTAGGATTACCAACTTACAGGAAATATACAACCAACGAAAAGTTTTTGATTCTAGTTACAACAACAGGAGCTTACAAATATGTTGGTGGAGACACCCCTTGGTCAAGCATTTACACCAATGCTTTGTCGTTAGATGAAAGGTGTATAGTTGTTAGCTCGGCCAATATAGATGACAAGATAGTAATTACTGATTCTTATTCTGGAATAATCAAATATTACGATGGCATCAATTCAGGAAATTTACTTGACCCCACAACCTTAAAAGCAAGGTTTTTGTTGGAGCATAAGACTTACCTTATGCTTTTCAGGACAATTGAGAGCGGGACAGAGCATTACACAAGGCTTAAATGGTCTAATCCGGGAGCTATTACAATCTTTGATCCAGAAGATTCTTTAGATATTGCCTCAGAGGGAAAGATTGTCAACGCCAAGAAGATGGAAGATTCAATTATAGTCTATTTCTCTGATTCTATTTACCGTGTTTTTTGGTCTGGAGAACAGACAGGGTTTGGTTCCTCTCCTCTTTCTGAGAGGATAGGTCTTTTAGCACCCAATACTTTATGCGGAGAAAATATTCACTACTTCCTTTCCCAGTCTGGGATGGTTCGGCTTATTCCCGGGCAACCCCCTGAGACAATATCTAAAAACAAGTTTAATAAACTAGTTTTAGACGGGATTGATCCTGTTTATTACGAAAGGGCGATAGCTTTTTACTTTCCCAATCTTGAATATATCTATCTTATTTACCCGGCTGTTGGAAACTCCCGTAATGACCAACTTGCTATTTTGGATGTCAGGACCGGAGAGCTGGTCGGGAAACGGACTCTTCCTTTCGATATTACTTGTATAGGTGCTTTAGAAAAAGATACTGATAATGTAACTTTAAGTCCAGAGCAAAGAATTGCTGGTCTTAGCTATATCCCATTAATTGGTGATGTCAATGGTTATGTATATCAAGAGATGTGGTCTGAATATGTTGACCTGGGAGCTAATCCTTATACCAGCTCGGCAGTTTTACCCGAGATTGGTTTAAAGGACAGGACAAGGAATAAAAGGATATTACAGGTAGATCTTCTTATTGAGAAACTTACTGACAACGACATCAACCTTGTTCTTGATATAGCAAATGAGGCGAATGAGAACTTTTCTTATAACTACAATGTTACCGGTTCGGGTAACAGCGGGGTTCGAAGATACACGGTTTACACCGATGTTTTGGGAAAAGAATTTAAGTTAAGAATAAGAGATTCCAGTAATATTTATGGTTTTAATCTGCACGGCTTAATTCTTAAGGGTTATATCACAACGATTAAGTAAAGAGGGGTAAATGAGTTTGTACAGGAAGTCGTTTAGAAAAAGTCGGACGGGGAAGTCTGAGATTGACCGACTTGTGCAGGGGATAGACGACGAATTAACGAGAATTCAAGATGCTTTTAATATTTTGGAAAGTCATACCCATCCGAGGGGGGAGATTCCTGATTTCTTTGATTCTCCGTTTTGGAGCAACATTCCTGATAGACCTTCTACTTTCCCGCCGGATAGCCATCAACACACAAGAGGGGATATATCTGATTTTTGGGGTAGCCCTTTTTGGAATAATATACCTGATAAACCGTCAACATTTCCCCCAGAGAGTCATACTCACCCAGGGAGTGAGATAACTTCTCAGGTATCGGATGCTGATAAGGTAGATGGCTATGACCTTGACCAGGATGTTAGGACATCAGCAAGCCCAAGTTTTGCAGGATTGTCACTTCAGGGTGCTTTAGAGATGGGGGATAACTTTGTAAAGAGAGGGATTCTTTTAGATTCACGAGACTATTACAACTATGGACTTTCTCTTGAGGACAATGTACTCGCCCTTGCTGTTGAAAAAGGATATACAGTTACAGCAAGTAAATCTCCAGATGCAGGTTTTTTAAAATATATGTTTACTAGTAGTTTCCCTAATTATGCAAAGTGGGATGATAGTTTAACCACATATCCTTTGACAATAACGATTGAGGATTTTGGAACCATACATTATTCTACATATTTTTGGATTCATTTTGCTTGGAATAGAAAACCAGATTCAGGTTATAAAATTGAAGTTTATACTTCAAATGATGCATCTTGGCATACAGTAGCAGACACAACCTCTGCCTTTCAAACCAATGTACACTTTTATAGCGATAGCTATATAACAAAGTTAAGGATTACTATCAAATCCGGAAATTCTACATATGGTGCAATACAGATAGGACAAATAGGTTTTGCAGCTCGTTATCGATATAGACGTGATTATGGTTGGTTGCTCTCTAAAGAAGGCGATACGATGTATGGTGACCTGACAATGGCGTCAGGGAAAAAGATTTATTTTGGTTCTTATTATCTTGATAGTCTTATTGGAAATAATAAAGTTCCGGATTCAGATAAACTAGACGGATATCACGCTTCTGATTTTGCCCTTGCATCACAGGCTATTCCATCTGGAATGATAGCAATCTTCCAAGGCTCTTGCCCCTCAGGCTGGACAAGAGTTGCAGATTTTGATGGGAAATTTCTCCGTGGTGCTGCTACTTATGGAGGAACCGGAGGAAGTTCTACGCATACTCATACAATTGACCCACCAAGCACAAATACAAGCGGAATTGTTAGTGATGATTGGTATTATCAGGATGCTACGTCTGGCGACCAAGATATTTCTTGGAGACACCATCATACAGTAGATATTGCTGCCTTCAGTTCGGGAAGTGCAAGTCATCTCCCCCCTTATATAGACGTTGTTTTCTGTAAGAAAGATTAGTTTGAGGTGTAAAAATGGACGAAATAAAAATTCTCAATCAAAAGAAAAGGAAAAGAGCATTAGTTGTGAATGCTCTCTATTCCTACATTGGGACATTAGGGACTTGGGAAGATATTGTTGGCTTTTTAAACTCTGTATCTCCAGGCACACTGAAAGTTGCTGTGAAGAATCATTTAATTGCAAATATAGAGGAACTGCAACAAATCTTGAAGGAGTTAGACAGTGTTTAAAGTAGAGGCAATAAAAGATGACCCCAAGGGAAGATTCAAAAAAGGAGATGTTTTCACCTGCTATGGATTTCACTGGGAAGTTGATTTAGTTGGAGCGTATATTCGGAAAGAAGAAGACTTCTTCGATATGCTCTTTTTCCTTATTTGGCTTCCAGACGAGGGGTGGAAATTTATAGAAAAATGTTACTTCAAACCCGCTGGAGAAGAAATGAATATTCCTGGAATCTGCGGAGAGACTTTAGAGGAGGGTTAATTGAAAAAATTATTTAAGGAGGTAAGACGATGTTGATTCCTTATTTTAGAAAATTTTTAGATTCAGATGTAACTATTCCTATTAATACTACCCAGGTGGTTAGCTCGAATGAAATTGACCTGAGTGATGCCAAGTTTGCTTCTATTTCTGTTTACGTCAAGGGGAATAATGCTGGTGTTAGTCTGGATGTTACTTTTGCCTTTGTGGCTTATGATCCAGCAAGAGGTTCATGGGATACCGAACCATATCTTACCATTAATGTGACTCCTAATGGGCTAAATGCAGTTCAGAAGACAGTTTCAATTACTCCTCACGTATCGAAGATTAAACTGTATTCTATCCAGAATCAAGAAACCTTAGATGGCTATACCATAGATGCTAATGCTTCAATTTTTAAGAAGGTGTAAGCAAGATGAGCATAAAAAAGATTATTCTTTGGCTTTGGAATAGGTTTGTAGGCATCTGTAAAAGATTATTCAATAAGAAAGAAACAGCATTTTCTAAAGCCGGTGATGAGAGAGAAATAGTTAAGCGAGAAGAAAAAAAGAAAGAAGATAAACAGAAAGAAGAGAAGAAAGAAAACAAGAAAAAACCCAAGAAAAAATCAGTTACCAGAACTATATTTCCTTATTCGGTTTATAACTTTATGGTTGGTTATGTCCCCTGGGATTTAGATGGCTTTGTCATTCCCTTCCAGGATGGAACGAATTGGAATATGAACAGATTTGAGTTTGTAGGAGAAGAATCTGCGAAACGTGGCGTAAATGTAATCCGTTTATTTGCTTACTGTCAGGAGAGACCAGATTCTATTTATAGATACATTCAGCCACTAGAGATTCGCAACGATAGATATATCTATAGATTCAGAAATGGAAGACTTATTCTTTCTCCCGCCTATGTTAACGAAATGTCCCGAAGATTACGGGTCTTCCACGAAAGGGGAATTGTGACAATTATCTGCCTTGCATCGGGTATTAAGGGCTTTCGATATCACTTCTCAATGTGGAACGGAAGAAACTCCAATATAAAATCCCCCTCGAGACCAAGAGCTTTTATTGAAGATGAGCTGGTTATAGCGATGTTCAAGGACTATTGCCAAGCAATGGTAGAACACTTTGATAATCCCTTGGTTATCTGGGAGCTGATTAATGAGCCACACGAATTTGAGCCCAAACCGCTAACCCAGTGGACTTATCACATGATTGATTATTTAACCAAGAAACTTAAGGTCCCACAGAAGAGAATCATGGTTCAGCATATAGACAGATCGCTAGATGGCGATGATCCCGCTGGTTATAAATGGCTGAAGAAATACAAGAAGATTCTTTATTCGCATCATGGAATTAATACCGCCTGGGCATTTATCCGCTATCACCGTCATGACCGTGATTTTTATAAATACTTTTATAAGCCCTTTGGACGCAGGATTGTTTGTGATTCAGATGGGGCCCAGACTTATGAAGCCGGCCTTATAGGAACCGGTTTAATTGGAAAAAATTGGAACCCGGAATTCAGGCGCCCCTCTTCCTTTGATATGTATCACGGCCTTGTTTATGACTATCGGAATGGTGGTGGTGGCTGGATAATCATGTCCGCTGCTGCCTGGGTAAGGAGCACAACCATTCCCAATATTGCAACATGGAGAAAATCAGCCCTTGAGGGACTCACAAGAGAAGAGTGTCGTAAATATGGTGTCAGCTTTGAGCTAAACAAGGAGCCGGAGTTAAGAGCGATTGAAAGAGCCGTCAGAGAAATAATCAGGGAGAGGCAGACATGATTGACGAAAAGAGGATGAAGGATATTTTAAGGCGATATAAGTGCCCGCATTGTGGGAAATTGCCACCTGATCTCTATGATATTGGAGATGACGGCGAAACAATTATCAACTATGAGTTCTCAGTTCTTTTTAGGGTTTATGAAAGATTGGCAGATGAGCTGGGTTATTGGCCGATTATTACCAGTGGTTACAGGTGTTTAGATCACCAAAAAGAATTGGTGATGAACAAGATCTCTTCCACCTATTGGTCGGTCCACGTTTTTGGACTTGCTTTGGATGTTGACTTTAATTCTGTCTCTGAAGTTAAAAGGGCGGTTGAGATTTTGAGGAAAGTAGATATCCGACCGAGAATAGGATGGAAGAGATATTTAGACAAAGGAAAAACATTTGTTCATTTCGATTTAGGCTTTTTGATTATCCCAAGATACAGCCCAAAATTACATGAGGGAGCGGAATGGTGAGGGTCAGAGATGGGTTTATAAAGTGGATGGTGTCCACTAAGTTTCAGGTGGCGATATTGTCGTTCACGTTGATTTATTTAGCAATTCCCTTATTTATGCTTGAACCCCAGGTGGCCGTAAATGCCATAAGGGATATAGCTATAGCCTATATGGCCACAAGGGTTTTGGAGCCTATTGTTCAAATATCCATAGCGGGGAAGAAAAAATGAAAAATTTACTTTATGGGGTTGTGATTGTCTTGCTGATTGGGGTGACGGTTAAGTTTTATGATGCGTGCTATACGGCCCCCGTAAAGGAGACCCTCGAAGTGTATAAAGCAAAAGTTGAGGCGATGGAAAAGCAGAAGAAAGAAGATATTAAGAAATGGGAGAGAATTATTGAGGCTTTTAAGATTTATGCCATCCAAAAGGAAGAAGAAGCTAAAAAGATAAGAAAAGAGCTTTTAGAAACCAAGAAACGACTGGAAGAAGCCACACCACAGGAGTTAATTGAGGAGATTGGTTTCACGGATATTGAATATTCTGGAAACAGGATATCTTTGGGTGTAGATACTTTTAGAGAGATTGCCTTTTTAGTTGCTGAGAATAAAGCCTTAAAGCAAGAGAATATTGCCCTGAAAGAATCATTAGAAGCGTGCAAAAATGCGTTAGCCGGAAGAGAGTCTGAGATTATTCTGAGAGAACAGGCCCTTTCCATAACAATAGAGAGGCTCAGAAACGAGCTAAAGATTCAGAAGGAAGAATCGAGCAGAAAAACCATAAGATATTTTTTATATGGCGTCTCTGCCGGGATTGTAGTCACTCTTATATTAAGGAGATAGGGTCATGGCTAGAAGGGTTACTGTTAAAGATGTTCAAGAAGAAATAAAGGCATTAAGGAAGGAGATTGAGAGCAAGATAGTTAATCAAAATAACGGATGGGACAAGTGGAAGGAAATGGTCTTGTATAAACTTGACCAAAACTGTAAAGCCACCGAAAACCTTGCTAAAGGATTTGAGGAGTTTAAGGAGACATACCAGAAAGAAAGACTAAAAATCGAAGAAAGGTTTGGTAAGTTGGATAAACGCATAACAGCGGTAGAGGTAAAGTCAGGAATGTGGGGAACCATCGGTGGAGCCTTATTTATGGTCATTTTTTACATAAAAAACCTAATTACGGGGAGATAAGGAAATGGCCGGTATTAAGAAATTAGAGAAAAAACCTGAACATCTCACTTATGTAATACACAATCTTTTAAAACCTGATTGTCGATATTCCATGTTCGATGATATGGTCGGATGGAATGATCTGGTGGCTCTTCTTTATTCTCCCGGGACCGTTGTTTATGGTCTTTTTGAAAAAGGAAGACCCACACCGTTTGGTGTGGTCTTTTTTACAGATGTTAACCCCTATCGCAGTTGTTGTTTATGGGCTTGTATTTTCAATAAAGAAGACCGAGGAAAAGGCAAGATTAAGCCATTAGTGGATTTAATTAAAGCGGATATGGTTAACACCTATAAACTTCACTCGGTAGTAAGTCGGGTTATTGACGGTAACGAAGCCTCAATAAAGTTTCTTAAGTCATTAGGATTTAAGTTCGTTGGAAAGAAAGAAGAGTATATGTTTGTAAAAGGCAAATATGTAGATTTACTTGAGTTTTATCTTGTTTTAGGAGGGGAATAATGGGCGGAGAAAGCGGAGACATCAGAGTTCAAGCAACACCGGTTAAGACCCAGCTTCAGATGGCTGGTCTTGACCAAATGCTCAGGGCTGCCTTGAGGTCAATTCAGGGCTACCCGCTGGGAATGCCCTGGTTAGGACCTTATTTAGAGTCTTATGCACCGTATCATTTTACTTTAAGCGGTGGAAGGACTAAAGCATGGGACCCTTGGGCAAACAACAAAACAACAGAAGAAGTTGACATAACAGACCCACACAACGAGAAAAAGAATCCGTGGAACAGAAGGCCACCCTTTAGAAGAGAGGAAGATACCGAGAGGGGTGGAAGAAGCGGGCTTTCAATGGTGGGGCAGTTTACCCCAACAATGGGCAGTCTGGGAACCCCCAGAAGTATTTCCCCCGTGGCGAGTAGTTTAATAAATTTCTATGCTAGTCCGGTAAGTAGATTGTTTACAGCTCCCTTTGTGATGCCCTTCTATTATCCTTTATCGGGCAATTATCCCCAGTTAGGGAATGAACCTAGATCCAGACTCTTTCTCACTAGGGGAGGTGGATAATGAACCCATTAACGAGAGCAATGGATGATATATATAAAAGAAAACCACAATCTATATCACCTGCCGGAAACCGGGAATTGTTACAAAACTACCGACCGACCCCAAAGCCGTTGCCGGCATTTTCCCCCGCTGGACAACAGCTTTTAGACAGAACGCCTGATTTGGGTATTAGCTATCGCTCAGAGACGATTCCAACCAAGACCCCCAGTTTTTCATTTCCTACGGAAGGTAAAGAATTATCCTTTTCACCCTTACGAAAAGCCCTCCTTCGGCTTCCCGGCAGAGATACAACTAATCGGTTACCTCTTCCCCAATCTAGAAGAGATACAATCAATCGGTTACCTAGAGAGCAGTCTAGAAGACAGACCCAGACAGAAGGCAGCGGGAAGATTATTAAGATACCCGATGAACCCCCGTTTGAGCATGTAGAAGATAAGGAAAGCGAGGAAGACACAACCGAAGACACAACCAAGGAAAAATGGGACCTGGAGAAATGGAAAAGACCATCCTGGTGGACTAGCTTTAGAAATTACCGGAATTTAGCTGGTTCGCAGGAATGGGAAGGGAGAGGTGTAGATCCTTCATGGGTTAAACAGGGATGGTGGCGTTCCCCTGATTGGCCTGATTATATCATTTGGCACCCTTACTGGGGATGGCAGAATTTTAATAAGGTGGCCGAGTTATATAAAAAAGCAGGGGGTCCGGTAAGCTGGCAAGATTTTATTAGCTGGCCATTAAGTCAAAATGTGGTCGGTCTTTGGGATCAATACTTTGATAACCTTCAATACACTAATCCCGAGAGTGGGAATGGTGATGGCAGTGGACGGAATGGTGATGGCAGTGGACAGACGCTCGTTTATGGTCCTTATGAACCCCCACCCGGTGTGGATATTCAGTTATTTAAACCGGGAGAGGCCACCTCAATGCTAGATATTTTTGGCTATACTGGGCCAATCCCCATTAATCCTTATGAGCAATCTGCCCTTGATTATATAGGCCAGATGTATCTTGACCAGCAACCACTTCAGACATTAGCTCCGGCCGAGAGCTTTTATAACTTTGCTTTAGCTGGTGGATTGTCCCCCACTGGAGCGATGTTCCGGAATGCAGTTTACAACGCAATTGCAAATCAGGCTTTCCGGGATTTACGAAGAGCCCAAAAGATGTTAGCCAGCAGGTTTAGTAATTTAGGTGGTTATTTTGGTGGCAGACACGCCCTTGCCCAGGCATTACTTGCAGATGAGGTTCTGTCTAATCTTCAGAAGACCTTAGCTGATATAAATCTTGCAGGCTGGAATCAGAATGTCGCCTCGATGTTTCAGGGTGCTGGTGGCCTTACAGGATTAGCGACTACCAAACAGGGGTTACAGAATCAAATCCTGCAGAACTTGTTAACCGGTGGAAGCCTGTTAACACAGAGAGAGGCACTTAATAGGGCCGAATATCAGAATGCTTTACAGCGAGCTTATGAGGATTGGCTCAGGGCAAGACAAGAAGAGATGGTGCCTTTCCAGATGGCATTGGCATTGATGGGTATGAATCCCATTGAAAATATTGCCCAACCGCCACAACCGAGTGCGTGGAGTTACCTATTGGGTGGATTAGGAAGCGGACTTGGAAACTTGCTGGGCTATTTTACGGGGGCAAAACTCTTAAAATTCCTTGGATGAGGAGAAATAGCAATGGCAACAATAGTTAAACCAACCCCATCACCACTAACAATGCTTTTGAGTGGTCTTAGCAGTGGTATAAACCGAGCCTTAAACCAGGCATTGACATATAAAATGCTTCAGAATTACCAAACAGGACTTATGAAAGCCAGAGCAGAGGAAGAGGCGATACAGCAGAGGGAGAAACTTGCTAAAGACATTTACAACGATTACATCACTGGAAAGCTGGATGCAAGAGTAGTTCTTTCTGAGCCGTTTCTTGCAACGGTGAGATATTATCAGCTTGATAAACACCCCATGATTCAGGCGATCCTTACGGATGCACAGCGGTGGAGAGGCCCCCTACCCGGAAGCAATGTTCAGCCTTATACGGGAGAAGATGTAACTAGACGGCCTCTTGCTATGACACTTCAGCAGATAAAGAGAGAGGGATGGGAAGAAGCTGGAAAAGAGGAAGCAACCAAGGGGGTTATTAAGACAGAGGAGTATATGAAGAAGCTGAGGGATTTAGGATTAAAGACCGGACCAGAAACAATAGAACAGGCATCAATTGGCCCCGGCGGGATTTCAGTTGACATAAGAACACCCATTGAAGCGAGAGAGACAGCAGAAGAAAAAGCAGAAAAGATGAGAGAAAGGACAATTGAGGAGCAGGATAGACGGTTCAAATTTTATACCGGCCTGAATGAGCTACAACAGAAAGTTACAAACATTCAGATGAACATTCTGAAATATGTTAAAGAACCGGCCGGTAGCGAAGCGATTATCGAAAGCCTCAAAGGAATAAACATAAACGGTAAATCTCCCATCAGCCAGTCTTTGGTTCAGCGTATTTTGGGTGGCGAGACGGATAATTACAAAGTTAGGAAAAACAGGGCAAGGCTATTGGTGAAAACGATAAACAATCAACTTATTAAGAAGATAAACATAGCTAACAAGCTGAGAGCGAAGGATTTGGGTATTGAGTGGAGTGAAGACTTTGAGATTGAGCCAATCCCAGAAGATATACTTATTGATGAGATTAAGGTGGAAGACATTTCCAAGGAATCAAAAGAATCTGTTAAGAGGGATAAACCAATTACACCGGTAGTTCCCACAGCAAAAGTTGATAAAAAGATAGAAGAGGGAAACAAGAAGATATTTGAGAGAGTAAACAGGGCTTATACAGAGATTATTTCGGCAATTGAGGAAGTTAAGTCTGAAGGAAAGAAATTACTTCCAGCAGACGTAATGAGAGAGGTATATGCAATTATTCCCGACTTAAAAGCAGAAGGCCTGACGGATGCGGAGATAAATCATCTCTTAGAGAAAGTTAGGGAATACCTCTCTAAGACGCCTTAAAAATGAGTATATTCGAGAGACTAAAAGAATCGTTATTAAATACACAACCACAGACAGAGCCCGAGCCTGCTATTTTTGATAAATTAAAAGGCCGGCTTCTCCAGGTGCAACCGAGTCCAGAATCAATAGAGAGAGTTTTTGTTCCACCAGAGATTAGGCTAAGACCCCCAGAGGAAGCACATAAGGAAGCCGAAATAAAGATGCCGGTTTTAGAAGAAACAGCATCTAAAATTTATGTAGAGCCCCCAGAAGAGCCCCAGAAAACGCAACCTCCACACATAGATAAAGCACCACCAACACTTGACTTATTTTCCCCCGGGATAGACTTCTTAGTCACCCAATTAGGACTAAAGGATTATATTTCACCCAAGAAGATTAAAGAAGCCGGAGAGAAGCTTTCTGAGTTTAGCACAGGGTTTCTTGAAGGTTTGGCAGATGAAATGACCCTGGGGATGACCAAGAAGCCCTATAAATACGAGCCCAGGACACCCATTGAAGCATTAGGAAATGTAATAGGGCGGTTTACCGGTTTCTTTGGGACACCGATGATGTATGGCGGTAGCTTGGGGAGTATGGCAGTAAAAGGTGGAGTAAGGGCCCTTGAGAAGGCTGGAATGCCAGTTTTTGCACAGATGCTCAGGGAAAGTGTTCCACTGGGATTTGCTTCCTTATTTTCTGACCTTTCAAAAGAAGGGATCGAACACGCTCCCCAACGTGCTTTACACGCATTTTTGTTTGGTGCAGTTCTAGGTGGAAATAAGTTTATTGATTTTAATAAAACACCATTACTCTCCAAGTTTATAAGGCAGTTTTCATCCCGGGCATTGCTTAATTTACTCAATCAGTATGATCCACAGACAATTCGCAAGATTGCTAATGACATAGCGAGAGGAAAGATAACACCTGAGACTTCGCAGGCCTTTTTTGACGAGCTTCTTTTAACTGTCTTCTCTTCTCATAAACTTCCAGATTATATCCGGAATAAACCGTTAAGAGAGATCTTCAGACAGTTAGATAATGAGGTGGCAGAACTCAGAAAGGCAGGAGCTGCACTTAAAGAACTGAAGCACTGGAGAGCCTTAAAGCACTATTTGGTTACCCCAGAGAACATTAGGGTTCCTTATGAGTGGCTTAGACAGGCAGAAGATATAAATAAACTTCCTGACTTAATGGAGCAATGGAAAGAACTAGGAGAAAAACACGAATACAAAAAAAGACATAGAACGTGGCAGGAGTATAGCTCTAGCGATCCGTTAATGAGCTTTATCAAGTTTCAATACGGAAGAATTAGGCCAAATTCTATTTATTCGTATAAAGAACTCAAAAAGATATTTCCCGAAGATATGCTGGTTCGTCCAGAAGAGGCCAAGAAGAACCCCTATATTGGTGTCACTATGGATGAGCTAGCCTCGGAGTTAGCAACTGGCGTTAGAGAAAGAAACCAGACATTTATTTCGATGCTGGGAGATATTGTTACAAAAATTCCCGACAGCGGTTATTCTTCAGATGTTTTTGAATTTTTAGCAAAGAGAGCATCAAGATTCAGGCGAGGATTACCCCCGGATAGTTATACCCCTCACGAGTTAAGAAGAATGGAAAGAGAAAGAGCCCGAGATGAAGAAATAACACTTTTAGAAGATGAACTTGGAGAAGCATTTGATAAGGCCAGTGGTTATTACTTGGATTTTAATGACAAGGTTATTTTAAACATTGCTAAAAAAGTCTCAACTGGGCGGTTACTTAATAGAGAAAAAATTATTGAAAAGCTACAGAAGAGAGCTGAAGAGGCTGGTTTTAGAAAAACTGAAGAGACGGATCTCCAGCCCTTAGATGTGGCCTTAGAGAACATAAAAAGAAGAAAAGAAAAATTCAGTAAGTTACTGAGCGAGGAAGAGAAGCCCCCGGTTAAAACCGAGGTATCGCCAGAATTCAAGGAAGAGCTAGAAACGATAAAAAGATTAGCAGAGAAAGAGTTTGCCGGGGAGAGAGAAACGCTGGAAGACTTTCTTGAAAGACACGGAATTGAGATAGCCCGGGAAGAAAAACCCACAAGAGAAAAGACTGTCGAGGAAATGCTCAAAGAGCTAGAAGAGGCTGAGCCGGTTATGATGGAAGGTCTAACCGTTGGTCTTGTCCGGCCAGGCGAAGGGGAGAGAGCTATCCAGTTACTAAAAGAGAAATACCCAGATGCAATATTAGGGGTGGGACAGCCTGGAAAGGTTTCCAAGGAATTAATAGAGACAGCCGAGAAGCTAGTGGAGCGTGTTTCTACCGAGGATATTATAAAGAGTTTAGCTAATAGATATTACGAAGAGACAGAACCTAAAGAGCCGATAATTGGATTAGGCATTCAGAAACTAAAACGAGCATTAAAGGGAGAAGAGAAAACAGGAGAGATAAAGCTTTCTGATAGGTTTGAAAAAGTTTTCCAGACTTATAGAAAAGTCCCTCACGAGGGCATTTTAACTCAGATGAAGAAGGCAGTAAGCAAGATCTTTAGTGGCTTCAGGGCCTACCCCACCATGCCAAATAAAGCAGAATACATTGTCCCAAAGGAGGCCTTTAGACAAATAAAGGCTTATCGAGGCGTGGTTCCACAAGAGGCTTATGAGGCAATAAATGGAATTATCGCTGGTCTTAGTGATGCTGAAATCAGTAATTTCAGGAAATATGTGTGGCTCGCAGACCTTTATCAAACAGCAAGAATCAACAAAGATTTAAAGCTTTTAGATTATGGGTTTACCAGAGAAGAGGTAGAGAGAGAATATAAAGAATTCTTTAATAAAATCAAATCCCAGAAAAAGGTTTTAGAGGCAGTCAGGAGAAGGGCTGAGCTTTATAGGGCTATTCAACGAGATTTTATTAACCTGGGAAGAAGCTTGGGAGCCGATTTTTCTCATATATTCAATCGTCCTGATTATTTCAGACACCTGGTTATTGATTATGTAATTGAGGAGAACATAAAAGGAAAAGGGACGGGAAGGCTTAAAGTCCCTAGAGGCCGGAGTTATATGAGACAGAGAAAGGGTGGTTATACCAAGGGAGAGCTAGAAGATCTTCAGAAGCTGGGATTAGAGCCAAAACATCATGCCTATATTACAGAATATGCGGTGGCCGAGCATGATGTATTAACCAGGTTATTAATGGACCTGAAGGTCCTTCGAGAGCTTAACCGCATTGCTCACGAATACGATGACCTGTTAGCGAACATAAAGCAAAAAGCTAAAGAGATGGGGGTTAAGAATTGGCACTTTTTAATTCCCAAAGACTTTAAGCTGTATCAGTTTGACCCCGGAAAGTATCTGTATAGCGGAAAGGTTATAACAGATAGAATTGTAGAGCAGGTCTTAAGGGATCCTACTTTAGTTGGGAAGGAAGAGACCGTTGAGAGAATCATAGACAAAGCAAGGGATGCACTCATTATAGGACAGGATAAGCCGTATTTCCTAATCCGGGAAGGGACAGAGAGAGCATTAAACCAGTTCTTTAAGAGAAGCGATGATACCCTAATTAAAGAAGTCTGGAGAAAGTTCCACACCAATGTGAAGCGATGGTTTTTGCTTAGCCCGAGATATGTAACAAAATACAACATAAGAAACTTTACAGGTGACGCCCAGGCTGTATTTATCGGAAACCCCCGGGCTTTTAAGTATTTACCGAAGTCAATAAAGGACTTATACGAAGCATTTGTTAGAAAAACAGGAATGTCACCCGAGCTGAGGGAATTCTTTAGACTGGGTGGTGTTAGGAGTTCATTCCATATCCAGGAGCTAGGGGATTTAGGAAGGCTATATGAGCAAATAACCCAAGGCTCAATTGCTAAGAATGAAAGTGCTTTCAAGAAAATAGTTGGTGGTTACTTTAAGAAGATGGGAGCGGTTTCTGAGGTTAGAGAAGCACTTCTTAGATATGCCAATTACTTAAGCATTAAGGACGAAATAATCAGGAATGGTGGAAAGCCGAAGAGTTACTACGCTTCAATTAAGGGAGAAATTGACGCCCTCCCCTCAATTGAAGAAAAGGCCTACAGATTAGCAAATGAGCTTCTGGGTAATTATGAGGAGTTATCAACTATAGGAGAGGCATTAAGAGGTTCAATATTTCCCTTCTGGAGCTGGCAGGAAGTCAACACTAGAAGATATTACAGGCTGTATAGAAATGCCATAGCTGAGGCTAAAATTATCCCGGCCTTAGCCAGAACAATAGCTGGCACGGCGATGTTTAAAGCACCTTATTATACATATCTATTAGGAAGAATAGCATTAAAGGGATATCTCTTGTATGCAATTTATAATGTTCTGAATAATATTTTCTATGGTGAAGCAGAACAATCTTTAAGCGAAGAGCAGAGGGCAAGAACCCACCTGTTTCTTCCTCCGTTTATCCAAAAAGAGCTAAGAAAGGCTTTTAATATCCCCGAGGGAAAAGTTATTTACTTCAACCGTTTGGGTTCTCTTGACGATTTGATGTCTTGGTTTGCTTTAGATTCTCTCCCGATTTTTATCCACAGGTATAAGACGGGGGAGATGTCTCTAAAAGAGATTTTAAAAGAAATGGCTGAAGCACCAATTGACAAGGCTTACCAGCTCCTTCATCCTGCGATGAAGATTCCACTTGAGCTTGCTACAGGAATGTCTATTTTCCCTGAATTCGATGAACCCAGGTTAATAAAAGATAAGACCCTCTATTTGGCTAGATCGGTCGGCTTAGAAGAGCTTTACAGAGCCCTGAAAAAAGATGTTCCTGATAAGCCAATTGGTGAGACAATCCTTAATTACTTGTTTTATGTTGCTGATGGTGATGCCTCTGCTTACTACGATATTTTTGACAAGGAGACTATGTTCCTTAAGAAGCTAGGGAAAGATTACACGGGTGGCATTATAACTAATAAGACCCCAATTCTCTACCACATGGCCCAGTCCTTGAGATTTGGTGATAAAGAATCATTTAAGATCCTGCTGTCTCAATATATCGAGGAAGTAATTAATTCCTCACTGCTAAAGACAGAAAAAGAGGTTAGAGACTCTATCAAGAAAGGGATTACTCAATCAATTAAGAACCTAGCCCCCCTATCAAGGTTAAACAAAAGAGAGAAGGCTGTATTTTTAGCCACCCTAAGCTCAGAGGACTGGGAAAAGCTTGAGCGGGCTAATAGGCATTATCAAGAATTAGTAGAGACCCTTCTTGAATGGGTTAACGAATTAAAGAAGGAAGGTGAATAATGGCTGGAGCTAAACACCTTCAAAACATGAAGAGGAGAAGCCCGGGAAGGCCCAAAAGTCCCTTCAATGAGATTGTGGACCTTTCTGATGAGGATTTAAAGCAAAGGCTTCCGAGAAAAGTTTACGAGACCATGTATTGTGCTGTCTCTCTTTTGCTGAATAAGTTTTTGAGGGACAAAAAAAGCAAGTCCCAGTTTGAGGCTGCAAAATTTGTTGTCGGACTAATGGGAGACGAAAAGTTTATGAGAGTGGTCAAGTCAATTGAAGACAGTATAGGGAATTCATCTGGAGTAGTTGAATGGGGAAAACCAATGCCCGTGGCAGATATACCGAAACCTAAAAAGGAGAAGCAAGACACAGAGGGAGAATAAATGAGGCTTAAATACGTTCCTCACGAGAAGCAGTTGATGGTTCACAAAGCTCTTAGTCCGCCCTATCGAGGTGTAGTTGTTATGGTTATAGCTGGACGGCGGTTCGGAAAGACGGTTTTAGCAGTCAACGAGATTATTAAGAGGGCAATAGAAACACCCCACGCCAGAATTTGGTATTTAGCCCCAACCAAGGACCAGGCCTACAGAATTGCCTGGCGAGTGATGCTGAAATATTTACCGGCTGAGCTCATGAGAAAAAAGAGAGAAGATAAACACTATATTGAGCTTTACAACGACAGCCTCATAGAGTTTCTTGGAACACAGGAAGAGATCTTCTTGCTCGGTGCTGGGCTTCACTTTGTGGTTTTCGATGAGTTTCCCACCATCCCCTACTCTGTCTGGTTTGATACAGTTAAGCCAATGTTAGCTGACCACAACGGGGATGCATTATTTATTGGGACCGTTCCGGATCCAAAGATTCACAACATCACGCTTGAATTTCTTGATATGTATGACGAGATTTTTGCCACAACAGGAAACACGGAAGAGCCGAGAGCCTTTAACTTTTCCTCGTTTGATAACCCTTATATAAGCCACGAGAAGCTTAAAAAAGACATTGAGGAATTAAAGAGGAAAGGAAGAGAAGCTGATGCCCACAGGCTTTACTTTGGGAAATACACTAGGGAATATGGGCTGGTTTTCCCGTTGTTTTCCCATAGGCAACACGTTGTTCAGCCCTTTGAAATTCCCAATACCTGGACAAGGGTTATGGCTATTGACCCTCATCCCCAGAAGCCGATTTATGGATTGTGGTGTGCAATAGATCCGCGAGGTCATCACTGGTTTTATAGAGAGGTTAAGTTTGAAATGGATGACGGAAGACCGATGACCGTGCCGGAATCAGCAATGGAAATTATCAGGATTGAAGGACAGGCAAAAGAAAAGGTTAAAGCCAGATTTATTGACCCAACTCATGCCAAGGTAGAGCAAAAGACACTAGGAATCAAGTCTATTCATGAGCTTTATAGAAGACAAGGATTGTTCTTTAAAACGGCTAATAGAGACTTTAATACCTTCTTCCATCGTTTCAGCGATATGCTTGCTGAGGTTCCAGAACCCATGGTTCATATCTTCCAATCGTGTCCGGAATTCATTTTCCAGCTAAAGACTTATACCTGGGATAGCTGGGCTAGTCTGAGGGCAAGAGAAGAAAAAGGAAGAAAAGACAGACCGAAGAAGGTAAATGATGATTTTATTGACTGTGCTAAATACATAATAAACGCCAACGTGAAGCACGTTGAGTTAGAGGACATAAAAGCATATAGGGCCCAGTTAGAAAGACGCTGGGCAACAGGACAATTCCTATAAGGGGGTGTGGCTATGTATCTCGAAGAAAGAGCCGTAACAAGAACCCAGGAAGAACTTGATTTGTTAAAGAAATGGCTAACAAGGTTTAAGCACTCTGAGGATGCCTATAGGCAGTATATGGACAAGGGAAAGGAGAATTATTACCTCTACAAGAGCTATATGAAGGGAGAAGAGAAGGTCTATAAGCACAGTATATTTGTGCCCTATACATTTGCCTACATGGAAGACTATATAGCCTACATCATGCTATCAATCTTCTCCCAACCATCGATATATTCAATCCACCCTAGGCTGAGCTCGATTTCAAAGGAATTGTGTTCAGAGCTGGAAATCATCCTTAACTGGGTCATGAAAGACGAAAGAACTGAATTTATTTTAGAAATAGAGGACCTCTTGAGAAACATAAATCTTTATAATGTTGCGTATCTAATCAATTTCCCCGTTACAAAGGAAATCCAAAGGATTCTATCCACTGGAGAGACAACGAAAAGTGATGCCTTTGATTATATTTATCTAGAGTCCCCTCATACATTTTCCATGTTTCCAGAACCCGGCAGAAAGAGACTGTCAAGAGCCAACTGGATAATCAGAAGGGGGTATTCAACAATAGAAGAGCTACTTGAGGCCCAGGAAAAAGGCATATATGAAGGGGTAGAAAGAATTGGAACCGGCGGATATGGGACAGATGAGGACCCGGTTAAGAAGCTCCTTTCAGAGATTGGAATTTCCATAGATACCCCCCACGAGAAGAACAAGATTGAGATTCTGGATTGCTTTGAGGATGGTGATGTTGTAACCATTGCCAACAAGCAGTTTATTATTAGAAATACAACGAGATATGCAATCAAGCCTTATCCATTTCCCCTTCCGGTTTTAGACGCCAGAACCGGCGGTGCTCCTGGTGAGTTTTTCGGAATAGGGCTGGTAGAGTCGCTGAAGCCTATCCAAAAGGAGTTAAATCTTCTGAGATCGCAAAGAAGGGAAAACGTGTCGCTTGTTTTGAACAAACTATTTATCTATGACATGACCGCTGGAGAGGTGGATCTAGCGACCTTATTCTCGGCTCCCGGAAATGTAATTGTGACCACAAATAGAGATGCTATTGAAGAACTACCGATAGCAGATGTTACATCTTCATCCTATAAAGAAGAGCAATCGCTTTATTATGACTTCCAGAATGTTTCTAGTTTCTGGGACTACACAAGAGGTGCAACACCGAGAAGGAGAGAGACGGCTACTGGAATTATCCGGCTCCAACAGGCCAGCCAGGGAAGACCCGAGTTTTACTTAAAGAAGCTGGACTTTTATATCCTAACCCCCCTTGCCAAGAGAGCACTGGTTTATATAAGAGAGACAATTGATAGAGAGACCTACAAAGAAATTGTCGGAGAGCCAAATCATGCTGACCAATTCTTTGATCTCGACACGGAACAGTTAAAGCGTGGCATCGGTGTGGTCCCCATCACAGAGAGTCTGTCACAGGTTAAAGAAATAGACACTAATATCTTTATCCAGGCCTTTGATAGGCTGATTCGGTTTCCCGAAGTTAACCGGGTGGCCTTAATAAAACAACTTTGGCTGAAGCTAGGGAATAAGAATCCCGAGGAAATAGTCCAACAGCTCTCTCCTCCTGCCCAGGAAGCCACAAGGGCTGGAGCAAAAGAGGCTTTAGAGGGCCCTCAATCCAGGGCAGTAGCTGAGGGGATGGGAATACCCGTTCCCCAGGAATTCTTTGAAAAGTTAGGAGAGTAAGCCATGTTCAGAGGTCATATAACAAGCAAAGAAGAAGATATTTTTACTGAAGGTTACAACGAGTTCATAAGACGGGAAGAGGTAAAGATAAACCTAAAGAGATTTAAACCGGTGGCCCTAGCTGTAAGAGAGATGACAAAGACAAAGGGCTGGAAAGATGTAGTAGAGCCCTTTCTTAGACAGAAAGGAAATCCGGCGATTCTGTTTAATCTGATCAACAAGAAAGAGGAAAATTTTGCCAAGAAGGCAGCCGAGATTGAGGTTTTTTACAGGTTTCTTAAGTGGATAGAACAACTATGTAAGATAGCAGATCAAGCCTCTAAAATTCCTGATGAGGAGTGATAACAATGACAAAAGTAAATTGGACCCCAGAGAAGGTGGAAAGGGTTATAGAACTTATAATGAGCGGATTCACCTATTCCAAAATAGCCGAAATCTTATCTAAAGAGCTTAAGACACAAGTGACAACAAACATGGTAGAGAGGTTAGTATATAGGAAAGGCCTAAGAAGGATAATAAAAAAAGAAGATAAAGACAGTGAGATGAAATACTTCCACCCTCCCCGACTTCCTATGGATGATTATCTGATTATATGTGATGTCCATGCTCCTTACTATTCTGAAAAATGGGTAAACAGGGCAGGAATAATTTCACACCTTTTAGATGTTAACAAGATAATTATCGTCGGGGACTTATTTGATATGCACTTTATTAGCAAGTATTACTCAGAATACAGACCAGAAATGGGAGAAGAAATAGAATGGACAGAGCCATTTATGGATTGGCTGGATCAGTTTGATTTTATCTTCCTTATTCAGGGAAACCATGAGAGGAGAGCCGGAATATTCTCAGATGGCAGAATTCAGGCCCGGTTTTTTCTCCGGATATTTGGCAACTTGGTTATGAAGAATAAATTTAAATTCACGAATTATGACAGTTTAGAAATTGGAGAAGATTGGCTTCTTACACACGCGAAAGACTATAGCCGAATACCGACCAGGATGGCCACTCGATTAGCCTCTAAATATCACCGGAATTTAATCAACGCTCATGGGCATTTCTTTGGAATGACTTATGATGTTTCCGGGAAGTTTCTCTGCATTGACTTGGGGGGATTATTTGATATTAGTAAGATTGAATATATTAATCTCAGAACAACCAGTTATCCCTTCTGGAAATCTGGTTTTGGTGTTTTAAAGAATGGCTTTATATATCTTTTTCATGACGGCACAGATTGGGATTTTTGGTTAAGTTTATACAAAGGGGGTAAATATGCCAAAGGCACTAGAAAGAAAACTAAAAAGGATGGCAAGAAAAAAATTTCCGGGAGACAAGGAAAGACAAGACAGGTATGTTTACGGCACCCTCAGGAAAACAGGCTGGAAGCCTCGCCGTGAAAGAAAAAAGAGGAGATAAGATGGATTGAAAAAGGTTTTGGTGGGAATAGCCATTGTTATTGTGCTTTTACCGGCCCACCTTAACCTTAATTCACAGATTCAAATATATATTTCAGAAGGTAATATTTACAAGTCGGTTTTCAAAGAACCGTTTGAGTCAGTTTACATCCAGCTTTGGAATGGTGATTTTTTCGTAATCACCAATCGGATAGAGCACCGCATTTTGGTTCCCGTTGAATATTTAAGAAGCAAGTTAGCCAAGAAGGGAAGCACAATTAAAGACATAATTTTGATTATTCACAACCATTATGCGAAACCATATTTTTCTTATTCAGATCGGCTGATGTATAAAAAGCTGAAGAGAGAGGGTTTTAACGGGTTATTTATGGTTTACATCCAGGCGACTGGAAACGTGATTAAATATAATCAGTAGAGTGTTCAAAAACTGAACACCCTATAATTTATTCCTTTTCATTATTTTTTCTTTTTCACTAACTTTGGTATGACATAGTAATTCGGTTCCCGGAATTCTTTTCCTTCACGCGTTTCGAAATCCACTCTTAAACCAAGGAAATCTAGCAGTAACCACAAAAGCTCCCCCAAAGAAATCACTCCATTATTAACCCTCAGAAGAATTTTATTAAAATTTGCCAATCGTCCCAAGAAACATACATCTTCAGTTATTTTGAGATTATCAATCTTGGTGTTGATCTCCCCAGAAACCTCTTTTAACTTGTTGATTTCTGCCGTATTCATCTCAACTTGGTTTTTAATATCATTTAACTCATTTGTTAGTCTCAAAAGAGAGGATGTTAATTCAACAACAAATTTTTCTGTATTTAACATTGTTTCTTCCTCCCGTTATCATAATGAGCACACCAAAAATAAGTTAAACCGGGAGCATTATATTGACCCCGGCAACCGTTTTTTAGTTGTAAGCATTTTTTACACTGCTTAAGTAAGCCAAATTCTTTAAAATTTTCCTCTATTGACTCTTCCAAGACCTTCCTTATTAGATCGGCACAGGGAGTTCCCTTCATTTTTCCTCAGCCCACTTTAATTCAGCGAGAAAGTCTTCAATGGGATATAGAGGACAAAAAGAAGGTGGTGACATATTCTCTTTAAGATCTCCCAGGTATTGCTTTAGCACTGAGCAGTAGAGATATACCTTTACTTTTTTTGTTTTATCAGACTCGTAGAAAGTGGTTACACTAGATCCCGGGCATTCGTTGCAGTTTCGAATAACTCTTTCACTCATCTGTCTTTTCTTCCTCCTCTAATACAGAAAGTTTTTTAAAGGCTTCTGATGTTAAAGGAACATAAAGAACCTTTTCCTTGTAACTCCAAACAGCTCTGAAACGTTTAGACTCTTTGTTTTTGAGGAACCCCAACGTGACAATCAAGCCAGTGGTTTTTAAAAACCCCCTTACTGTTAGAGATGCATTTCTATTCTTATTAACAAAAACCCTATATGTATTTTCTGTTTCAACCGGAGATGGTTTTATTGCTATTATCTTTAGCTTGGGATTATAGAACAGCATTACATTTCTCTGGCGTGAAAGATTCATTTTTTCTACCACGTGTCTATTGAACGTAAGCAAGACAGGAGATATTGTTACCATATTAAATTTGACCCTTTTTCCCTTTCCTGGTTTTATCAACTCAAACCCCGATTGCATTGTTCCCCCTAATTTTTAGATCTTTATGAAGGGCACCCGGCAGGATTGGTTACCTGCAAGGGGGTAGCGGTTTTTGTCGATATAACCCCCAGCCGGGGACCAAAATACACGTCCCCCGCACCTTACGGGGAAACCGCCAGAACCCCGTTGTTCAGTCACGGATGCCCTCTTTTTACCTTAAGCGGAGGTTTTTCTTCAAACCTGGGACATTCCCACACTGGAGTTACCACGTTTAGTAAAACGTCCATTGCATAATTCAGGTTAGCAATTGAACAATTCTTCACCCCATCTTCGGGGTGAAATTTCGCACAACGGAAACATAGACAATATTCCCTATGTTTGCCTTTTAAATCTTCATCTACATAAACCATCCTTCCATGATGTTTATATCGAATTATTTTACCCATTGTGTTCCCTCCATTTGTCTGATAGTCCTTTCTAGAGCCTTAACATTAGCAAGGGCTTCGTTTATAAGCTCTTTCACCTCATCATCATTCCTACAAATAACCTTTCTCCTCCAAACAGTTCTTCTTGTTGGCTGGGGAAATTCAACCAAATACCCATTCTCCACACACCTGATGAGGATTAGGCCACTCATGTTTGCTTCTCCTTTTTAATAATCTCTACTCGTTCCGGAAAATACTTTACTTCTAAACCAAAATGATCAAGTAAAAGGTTAATTACGTGTTTAATAGAGACTTCTCGACCAGGATAAATATAGAAACACCTGCTATCATTAATATCCCTCTTGATCTTCTCGATCTCAGTTTTTAGGTCGGTTACCAGAAAACACTTTACTTTAATATAGAGCCTTCCCACAACAATCGCCAAAATCAATATAAGTAACAGAAAAACCACAGAAAAACCAATTAGGTAATTAATCATTTTTCCCCCCTGTAATTTCAAATTCTTCCCCTTTATCCCTTTGGGTAAACCCTATATCCATATGCTTAAGCCACCAGATAAAGGCGTAAACAGCTATTTTGAAGAAGTTGACTTCTTGAGGTTTCTCACCGGCCTTTTTTGCGTTTATAATCTCCCCGGTGTATTTCATGATGTTTCCACCAATCCAGTCTTCACCCACGGCCTCACAGATTAGGTCCGTAAATTCCTTGTCTTCTGTTAAGGCATATCTTTGTCCACCACACTTCCATTGAGATTCACAGGCTTTGATAAATGTGGGCCAGAATTTAGCTTTGAGTTTTACTGAAGTATTCATGGTTTACCCCCTTCTGGGATTTTTTTAAATCAACCAAATCTTCAAAAATTGGAATCCCCCTTTCTTTAGCAAACTCAATTTCTGCGAGGGCCCCCCTTGATTTTTCCCAACCCGGACACAAAAGCATAGCATCACACACCTCTAGCCAATCTATGCTATATCTTTTAATCATGGGGTCTGTAATTTGCTCTCCAAGATCACGCCTGAGCAACAAGAAGAACAACATATCTAGAGCTGGGCAGAAGGGAACAAAACCAGCAAAGAAAACCTCAAGAGAAATCCTTATCATATCCGAGGCGTTATATAGAAAGTCGATAGCTGGATATTGGCTTTTCAATCCGGTGGGCCCAAGAGGGCCGGCAATATACACTCTTTTTATCTTGTTATTCATTATTCCCCCTCTCTGTCAGTTTCTTTTAATTTTTCTACCCAAAGGGTGTCTCCTCTTTTTAGAATCTTAAAAACCGTTCCAACCGGAAATCCATTTTTACCCCAATCTCTAAAAACCACATAACTATATCTTATTCCCTCAATTTCAATTTCTTCTCTTTCTGGAAACGCTTTGATTTTTAAATCTCTAGCAGCTCTAAGAATTTTTAAACTTTCTAATAATGAATCAACCAACTCTTTGCGATTTTTCTCAACTTTTTTACTGCCTGGTTTATGGTGGCTAAAAGCAAACATCATCCCACCCACGGTATCTTCCAGAAATTTAATAGCAGTCTTAATCTTTTCTTCACTAGTCATTGTTCCCCCTTTTGGAATCTTTTTAAATCATCACAACAAACTGGACACTTATTTGCCCAACCAGTATTCGTTAAAAATGTTCTCCAACCCATTTCTTTTGCCCTTTTTACTACTGCTTTAAACTTTTTTTCTTCTGGAAATTCTTCATAATTTGAGCAAAAATCACAGTAGATAACCCAACTATTAATATCAGTTTCAAATCTAATCATTCCTTCCCCCTTGGCTTATCAGCCTGAATATGCCAGACCCCCAATTCGCATGCTTCACACCTCTCTTCACCTTCACAGACAGCCTTATATCCTGCTTTGCATTCCGGGTCGATTTCTCCACATGGAGCTAAATCATTTAGCTCACAGCCACACTCTCCCCATTCATTAAAAAGACCATCATACCCATGTTCTTTTAGCCAAGATTTAAGGATTTCTTTTACTGTGGGATTACTCATTGTTTCTCCTAGTATCTTTTGTAGAGATAGAACCCTATGCAGGTAACAACTTGGTTCTCTATCTCTTCGTCTGATAAGCTAGACAATTCTGAATACACAAACTTTAATGCACTCATTAAACCATCCAAAGTTCTACAACCCATATCATGCTCATTTTTCAGGACTTCTTCTGGAGTTTCAGCCAAACGACAAATATAAATTTTTTTAATTTGGCCAAATCCATCCCAGCCTGCAATTTCAATAAAATCACCAATAGATAACTTATTTACCCATTTTGTCCCTAGTCTGACCGTGAAATTCAATCCCTTCTTAAAAACCGGGTTTAGAAATGATAATTTTTCCATGTTACTCCCCCTTCTCAATAATCTCCCCCAGCTTCTTCTCCCACCGGAGAAGGCGAGGGATGGATTTTTTGACCCAGGCAAATAACATTGATACCTTCTTACTCATTTTACAGCCCTTAATCAGACTCCTCAGTTATAACCAAGTAAATAATCCACCCAAAGAACCATCCAAACACAAATAAAAACCCAATTACCCCGCCCCAAAAATCCCAACCTAGTTTTAATAACCACTCCATTTTTCATCTCTTTTTAAAGAATTGTCTTTCCTCGTCAACAAAACTTATTTGGCAGGTCATGTTAGTCCTCTTTGAAAAAAGATTTGTAAATAGCAGGTCTTGCCCATTTTCGTTGTAATCTTTTCCATTCTGAAGTTGGAGATGGGTAATCCCCCCGCCCGTTACGATAAAGCATAGCAAAAGGAAGAGCTCCCACATCCCAAACAAATTTTAATCTTGCTTCGGCCTCTTCTATCGTATCTTTCCCGAATCCAATTAAGACATAACAACGCAATTGATCACGCCTGAAATATTTTTTTAACTTTGTAATCGCCTTGATAAAATAAGTTCTAGTTGCTGGGTGATCGTAAGCAAGCCAAAGCGCCTTAATTCTTAATCCTCTTAGTTTCTCAATATGCCAATCTTTGAGAAGCCTTGAATCTAATCCCCCCCTAAAATCAATACCCCTCTGTTTAGAAAGCATCTGAAAAACTTTTTCCAGGTGTGGCTTTGAACAGGCCAGAATATTATTATCTTGAATAATATTGCCCTCGGGGAAATCATCCAATTCGATAAGATCACAATTTACAAAACACCACGGGCATTTGTTTGGACAACCCCTTGAGGTTATGGTAACCCCCTTGCATAAATACATACCAGCCTTAAATCCATCTTTTGGTTCACCATGAATAGCAGGCCCACCAATTTTGACTGGTGCAATATGTTCCCATTGGGCTTTAAGCTGTTGTGCTCTTGGTAAATCCCAAGTAAAAACAACGCTTATATGAATTTCATCATATGGGGGTGTAAATAAATCTGGAGGACCAAAATAAGAATCTGGATCAACAGGGCTCATTGAGGTTTGCGTGGGAAAAACCCTTGCTATTTTCATAACATTTTCTCTTCTATAATCTCAAACCCATCTTTTTTACATCTCTCTATAAACTCTCGAACACCTTCATTTACTTCGGGAATATGCCCTAAATCCTCAGAACCCAAGTATTTATATTCAGGGTGGCTCTCTAAAAACTTCTTTACATGAGAACAACCAACCTGATACAACCACCTAATCTCTTCCTTTAAATCCTTCTTTAGCCTTGTCCCCTTTTTAATCAGCCAATCAAATGAAGGCCACCCTTGACCACTTGGGTGTTTTAAGATTATCTTGCTTGGTAAAGCCATGTTAATCCCCCCTAAAGATTTCTTGTTTTTACCCATTTGGGTTTTTTAAATAAAAATCCTTGCCCGGGACGATATTTCGCTTGAATATGAAGATGACAGGCCTGACAAAGTGCAACTAGATTTTCAAAAGAGTTATTTTGGGGATTCATATCAAGATGATGAACCGTCAAAATTCTGCCCGGAATTGAAGGGGATCCACAATTTTCACATCGATATCCAGCTCTTTTTTTCACTTCCTCTGCAATTTCTTCCCAATTTTCAGGGTATCTTCTTTTGTCCCAAGGCATTAATCCTCCTCACTTGGCCTCATTTGTAAATCTTCAATCAGCCGGCATACCTCCCGGTCGTAGGCTTTCATCGCCCGGAGTAGTGCATCCAGCTTCGCTTCTTTTAGCTCTATCCGCCGGATCGTAAGCTCTATTTCTCTCTGCTTCTCACTTATCCCCCAAAACCAGATTTGCTTCTGACTCACGGAATAGCCTATGATTATTCCCAAAATCAAAAAGACCAAACAGGCCACCGATGCCCAAAAGATTAGCCTGTCGCTATTTTTCATATCTCAAACCTCCCCTCTTTCGGGTAAAACACCCGCCTCCGGATTCTCCCCACCTCATCAAGTTCCTGCCGGATGGGGGAGAAACGCTTTATCACTACTTCTTCCTTGTTAACTTTCCGAAAAATAAACACCTCATCATTCGGCGCCCAGGGAACGGTTTTTAATTTCTCTATCTTCCGCCCAACACTGCTATCTAAAGTCGCCTGAATCCAAAGGGTGCGGTAATCTTTCTTTGCTATGAGGTCAATACAATTGAAAATATCGGTTTTCCCGCTGACCCAGATTTTTTTGCCCTCTTTGGTTTTGGTTTTTTTTGCGCTCGGGGTTTCGTTGTGGACAATCCAACCTCGTTCTTCTAACCAATTCTTTATCCACCTTTGAAAGTCCAGGCCTCTTTGCCTCTTGGTTTTACTCAATTTTCATCTCCCTCTTTTTCATCAATCGGTGTCTGTCTTTCGACAAGCGAGTTCACTAATGCTTTATGAAATTCTTCTGTTTTTTTAGCCTCTTCTTCTTGTTCATTGAATTCCCGGATTAATGCCAATAATTTATTAAGGACCCACACCACATATCCCTCGGAAGCTTCCGTCTCTATTGATAAGCCCGGCCTTAAAAGAGGATGCTTAGCCCTAATAATG
The DNA here is from genome assembly GCA_002010725.1 of Candidatus Aminicenantes bacterium JdFR-80. GTDB lineage: Bacteria > Acidobacteriota > Aminicenantia > Aminicenantales > Aminicenantaceae > JdFR-80. Next base: position 47,328 of record MTOP01000056.1, on the reverse strand, counting down.
TATTTGTTATTCATTTTTTCCCCTCATTTCTTCTTTTAATTCAATAGCCTCTTTTATCATGTCGAGAATTTCATTCTTCTTTTTTATCAACTCAGACTCATCTACAGCCAAGCGATTTCTAAACTCTTGAATTATCGAGACCAATATCTCAATATCCTCGATGGCGTCTATCAAACGTGTCCCGTCCGATTCTATTTGTAGGCCGGGTATTATCTCGGCTTTAATGGTGTATTTGCTATCCATTTTTACCCCCTCCAATTATTTCTCTTCTTTTTCTTCTAAACTCTTTATCTAGTGCTAACAATTCTCTGAATCCATCCCCCAGCTCACACAAGCACCCATATATTTTCCATGTAAGGATCAGCACAAATATGGCCAAAAAGAATAAAAATATCTCAATTATCATTTTTACCCTCCCAAGTAATGACAAGTGATGATGCTCGCCAACAAAACAAAAGCAAGAATTAAAAAGATTTTTGCTAGTCGGATATATGGTGACATCTCTTTTTCTTTAGGCTCAGATATAGCCCCCCAACCGAGATAGAGACACACCACCCCACCAAAAAAGAACATCATTGAAAGCTGTAGTAAAATTCCCTTTATTAATTCCATTTTTATCCCTCCGTTCTTTGTATAAAAACCCCGCAATTCTCCAGTAGGCCCACTAGAAAGTGATGAAGAACAGCGGTAATGCCAACACCCTCCATGCCAGGAATCAGTTTGTCTAGCATATCTTCAAGCTCAACAGATTTTCTCCAAATATAGTCATCATCAACCACGCAAAGCTTAATAATTCTTTCTTCACAATAAAGGTCGCTAGGTTTGCTAAGCAGTTTTTTCAAAAACATCTTCAGCCTTCCTTTCCTTCTTGTTTTCTAGCTTTTTTATTGCTTCCTCTAGCTCTCCCTCTCTATCCTCGACTATATCGGAAACCAGCACACAGCCAATTTTCCCACCTTTAAACCAAGCGAGGACCATACAGGGCTCGATGTTTCCATTAAGCCTTCTTATGTAGTTCACATCAATTAGCTCTTCTATTTTGCTTCCAAAAACAGTCCTCATAGCCTTAACCCCTTTCAGCAAAGATCCCTCTCTTTACCCCCTCTTCTACATAACACTCCCAACAAAGACTCATCCTGGAAGCTATCTTGGAAACATCAAATTTACTATGTATCTTTACTTCATACATTTTTCCGCAGTTTCTGCACTCCATAACTACTTTTTCAATCACGGGAAGCGAATTTAGGTGTTTTAATATCTCTTCTTTGGTGGCCTGCCTTATGGATGGTGAAAATCTTCTGGCATTCTTACAAACACATCGCAGGGCCACCTCATATTTTTCATTTGGTGGTCCGGCCTTGACGATCACAACCCCCGTTCCACCGCAATAGAAGCACGGATAGACTTTTTTTCTTTGGGTTAGATTTTCTTTGATCTCTCTTATTTCTTTATGAATCTCTGCAATAGTAGGAAATGAACCGTCTTCCCGATGGTTTATTATATTAGCAACAGCCTTACTAAAAATACGGGCATCTTCTTCTCGAAATGCCGAGTAATATGTTCCCATAACCTCATCATCCAATTTTTTTCTAAACACGGCTGAAAGTTGTTTCATAAGTCTTTCAAATTTTGTGGGTGTAAGAGTTTCCTTTTCTCTCATCCGCCCATCCTTTCAGCCCAGCTCTTTGCCTCAACCCGGCTTTTATCTTGAGCCCTAGCCAGCCAGTTATAGATAAATCGTTTATAGTTTTTCTTCTTTCTTGTTGGATTAGCTACAAGCCAAGCCCCCATTTTCTTTAATTCAGACTGGATATTTACGGCTGGAAATGTTTTTTTCCAGTATTCAATCAGTTCGTCCGTTATTCCAATCCATGTTTTATTCTCAAAATCGAATTCAACACTTACCTGGGGAGAAGATTTGCTTTTCTTAACAGGGAAAGAAAGCATTGGATAAAGCCTTTCAACGCAGGGCCGGACCACCTTAAAAACCTCATCAGGGAGAAGAACACAGTTGGACCAAATTCGGTTTAAATGATCCGATTCAGTTGAAAAGGTATAAGCAAGATACTGAGGAATAAAAACGTAATAACCAACAGGAGATTCTATCAATGAGATTAACCCTTCATCCTCTAAAACAGAAAGAGAGCCATCCTTTTGGAAGCACCAAGGATAAACAACACCAACAATATTTGCTCTGGAAACCAGGTAAAGATAGTAACACTTATCTTTCAAAGGTATTTCGCGGTTATCAAGAATATTGTTAATTTTTTGAAATGCTTCTGTTAGAAGCATCTATCCCCCCTTTATGCATCACTTCTAATAATAAGTTCCCATATTACCCTACGATCTTTTCTGTTTTTCTTTCTGTCGGTTCTATCAATTGTGTATAGGAGCCTTTTTCCGTAAATAGCCTCTAATACTGAATCAACATATTTAAATAACTCAGCATCGTCTCTATCAATGACACAAAATATCCCTTTCTTATTAGCAATAACCTTAAAGTGATCACCCCTAGCAATGAGGAGCTCTTTTTCAGAAGGGGATGTCGTCATAATCCTCCTCCTGGTCGCTTTTTTCCTCAAAATCAAATTGTTCATTATCTTGAAAATCAGTTTCTTCAGGCGGTTGGTCTTCTTGTTTCTTCTTCTTGCTCACAAGTTTAAAGGTTTCAGCCATTACGCTAGCTCTCTTGTTTTCGTTATAGATGCTATATCTTAGGGAGCCAACTATAGCTATTGCATCGCCCTTCTCGAGAATTTTGTCAGCATTTTCTGCTAGCTTTCCAAACATAACTACGCGGTGCCAATCTGTTTCAACCTCTTGGCTTTTCTTATTCCATCTGTCAGTTGCCAATCTAATTACTGCAACGGTTGTGTTTTCTGTAATCCTTACGTCTTTTCTTCCTACACGGCCAACCAAGAAGACCTTGTTTATCATGTGTCCCCCCTACTTATTTTTGATGAGACCATAAAGACTTCTGATTGATAGAAAGATTGTTTCGTAATGAATAAGAGGATCGTAATCGATGTTTTTGACCTCAAATTGTTCGTCTTCTTCTCTGGTAATCCGGATAAGCTTTGCAAACCGGACCTCATATCCAACCTCATTTAGAAGGATTTTATATCCCCCTACTTGATAACAATATTCTTCATATATACCGCTTCCAGATTTAAAATCGAGAATACCAGGAACACCATCGACTCTGCCATAAAAGTCTGGGGTTCCTCCGAATCTGTATTTTTCTGAGACAAGAGGCATTTCGATTAATATTGGTTCGAATTTATGCTTTTTAGCCCACTCCAAAAAACTTAGAAAACTGTTCTCTGCCATCTCTATCTGGTTCTTGGTATAGTTAGAATAATCAACCTCTACCTCCTTGAAATGTGCCAGGATCATTTCATGAACCAAGGCCCCAACTGCTTTTGCTTCATTGGTGTAAGTTCGATAATCTATTCCTTCTGTCCCTAGTTTCCAAGCCCAATGAACCAGGGCCGGTTTAGCCAGAATTCCCAATATTGATGTTACTGAAGGAACAATAGTTCCATCAGCTAGTCGATACCTCTGGTGAGTCTTGCTCACCGCTTTCAGTCTTTCCTTCATTTTTATTGTCCTTTCTTATTTTGTGTTCGATGTAATATTGAATGGCCTCTTCAATTTTTTCTGCAAGTTGGATGACGTCCTGGTGGTTTCCTTCTGTCAGGCTATAGTTGTTAAAGATTTTCCCAACATATTTTTTCCCTTTTTTCTTTCCAACCTTGTCTAGAAAACCAAGAAATTCCTGTCTATTTAACTTTGCTCTTTTAATAGCCTCGTCTATTTTCTCTTTTGCACTCTTAAACTCTTCATTGTCTTCTTGGGTCTCTGTTAGATCTTCAAGCCCCCCACTACTTTGTCTTTCTTTTTCCGGCTCGTTCTCGATTGGTTCAACATCAATAATCTGATCTTCAACCATGTCTTCTAGGTCCTGGGTGAACAATTCTGAAAGTCTGCCGGCACTTAAAACTGCATCAACCATTGCTCTCTTTTTGGCTATTTTTAAGATTGTGTTAACTTGGGAATAGATCTCATCATTATTAATCCGATATAACTTAACTGAACCACCTCGGGTTTTTATGTATCTATATGGAAGGCTGTCTTTATCTAGGCCCCCAGGAAGTTTATTGGCCCGGACCCAACGGTATGCAAATTTACTTTCTTTAGAATTGGCCTCACCTACTCCCTCTGAGATTATTTGTCCTGTTTTTATGCTTTTCAGATAGACCTTAACCTGGAAATGAAAAAATCCGTTTTCCCAATCTTTTATTTCAGAAATAATCTCAAAGTGATCAGTAAGACCTAAGAGCTTTGCTACTTTCTCGGCTCCGGGTTTTAAAAGAGTTGGCTTTGATGTTCCGGGAATTACCCCGAAATCATGATCTTTCTTTAGCTGGCTTCTAACCAGCTTTTGAAATGTTTTTATCTCATCTAACCGCTTCTGGAAAAGGTCACTATCCAAGTCAATTGCATCTTCTTTCTTCAAAACGATAGCTTTCTCTTCCTGTTCTACATGGGACTCGATAATTTCTCTTTCTTTTTCTTCAGTCATTTATATCCCCCCTCTTGTATCTCTCGAGCCACTCCATTAAATCGACTTTGCGAATAAGTATTTTCCGGGCTATTTTGATATGTGGTAAACCACGGAAGGAACACCAATTTCTGATTGTGGACTTACTGACATTAAGCATATTTGAGACTTCTTCTACACTTAAAAAAACCTCCCTTATCCCATCAAACCTGATTTCTTCCATCCTTTTTACCTCCTTTCGTTTATAATTTAAAAAACAACTGTTTATTTGTCAAGTCCTTTTTTGATATTTTTTATTAACAATTAATAACAATAAGAACATTTAAAAATAACTTGACAAAAATAAAACAAAAACATATATTGAAAATAGGCAAATGAGGGGGGTCAGGGAAACTGGCCCTTCCGGTTTTGCCAGAAGGGCTAAGGAGGAAAAATGATGAAGAAAAAAATTACTATTGAAATTGTGGAAGCTCCCCTCCTAGAAATAGGCCAAGCCATCAGGAAAACCCGGGAAGAAAAGGGATTAAAACTATATGATATTACCAGGCTAACGGGGATGGATAATGGGTATTACAGCAGACTAGAGAAGGGAGCTATAAAAAATCCGGGGATCAATACAATCATGTTAATCGCTGAGGCTCTCGAGGTAGATATTTGTGACTTGATTAATTTAGCAAAGAAAATGAGCAGAAAAATAAATGACAGTGCTTTTAAGAGGATAAAAAAACGTGGGACTATACCAACGTAACGGCAGATATTATTTCTTTAAACAGATTGACGGAATCCGATACAGAAGAAGTTTAGGTCTAAAACGGGGAGAAGAATATCTTTTATCCGAGAGGATCAAACAGGTTGAAAAAGAGATTATCGCCACTCATTATGGCCTATCAGCACCCGGCATTAAAAGAATCAGGCTCAAAGACTATATCAAAATCTACCTACAAGAGCACCAACACAAAAAGACAATAGACCGGGATGATCAGAGACTCAAAAAAATTCTTTCTGTATTTGGAAACATCTACCTTCAGCAGATAAACAAACAAAACATTCTTAAACTTGAGAATTACCTACTTAAAGAGCTAAATGTTTCTACCACTACCGTAAATCGATACATGGAACTCCTCCGGCATTTACTCAATTGTGCTATCCGGGATAAATATATTTCAGAAAACCCTGTTAGTTTATATTACGTTCCATACGTAGAAGAGCAAAAAAGAAGGGCCCTTAATCTAGAAGAAATTAATCTGGTCCTTGACGCCACAAAACAAATCCAGCAGAAACCCAGGTCTGACTTTCAGAAAATTGTTCATGATGTAACACTATTTGCTTTTTTAACCGGAATGAGGCTAAGTGAAATATTATTCCTGGAAAAGAAAAACATAAATCTCCAGGAATCAGTAATAATCCTTCCGCACCACAAGACTAAATCAAAGAAAAGGTCCCCCCGGAAGACCCAGGGAGAATACAAGATTATCCCGCTTTCTCTACAATCTCGGCAAATACTGGAAAAGCACATTAGAAAAAGCAGAGATAAATACGTGTTTTCTCTAAAATGGAGAAATCCTAACACTGTATTTTATACCGTTAAAAAGATAAGAAGGCTGACAGGAATAAAAGACTTTAGCTTTCACGTGATCCGGCATACAGTCGCTACGGTCCTAGCTAGTCAAAACATAGCTATGGCTCAAGCAATGTTAGGACATTCGGACATCCAGACAACAATAAAATATACCCACCCCTTCATTGATCATCTGAAAACCGGAATTTCAGTCCTTGAAAACCTACTAAACAGCCACAAAAACAGCCACACCCAAAAATCTACCCAGTAGTATTTCTAGATATTTAGGCACAATCCGTAAATATTCATAGGGGTTCGAGTCCCCTCTTCGGCACTCTTTTTTTATGCCTTCCCCTTGATTTTTCCTAAGGATATCAAAGCAAGTTATTGCCCTAAAATGACAGTTAATTCCGAACCCTCTTTTCCTTTTAACNTTCTTCGCCGCGCCAAGAAAGTAGAAAAATCAGTCTGCCAGGAGAATACCCACAGCTATTACCGTTTTCGGTGTGCTCCCCCTACTACGGGGGCATCAGCACAACTGACGCTATTGTTTGTCGTTTCTTCTGCGCCTATTGCTGGAACTACCTCCGCCATCTCCAACCGCAAAAATATGGAAATAAAATGGTTTACTTTCTCGTTCTATTGAATAAGATATAAACATCTCTACAAGAGAAGAAAAACCTTGGCCCGGAGGAGGTCGCCAATGAAACTTAAAGATTTATATCAAAAAGTAGTTGAGATCGGCATAAAAAATGATCTCCGCTCCCAAGAAGAAATTGACAACCTTCTGGAGGAAGAAAAGAAAAAGTTGGCTAAACTTTCTCCAGAAGAAAAAGAATATTATGACCTGGATCGGCTCTTTAATCCGTACGCTGATACCAGAATCCTTTACGGCGATCCGGAGACAGAAGTCAAAAAAGTCATCGTGGGCATAGATATGGAAATTGGTGAAATCCTGCTGACTTATCTCCTTAACCAGAAGAATGACCAGAAGATCGATCTAATTATTGCTCATCATCCCGAAGGAATGGCTCTGGCTCAGCTTTATGATGTCATGAAACTCCAAGCGGATATACTGGCCCGCTTCGGGGTAACCACAAGTGTGGCTGAACAACTAATGGACAAAAGAATCTCTGAAGTACAACGGCGATTACTCCCCATTAATCATACCCGGCACACCGACATTGCCCGGGCCCTTGACCTGCCGATGATGTGCATTCATACCCCGGCTGACAATTGCGTGACTAATTATCTCCATAAACTCTTCGCCGAAAAAAAACCCTCTCGTCTCAAGGACCTGCTGGAAATATTGAAACAAATTCCTGAATATCGTCTCTCCCAAAAACTCCAGGTCCCCCCGAAAATAGTCAACGGTTCGGAAAACAATAAATGCGGAAAAATATATATCGACATGACTGGCGGCACTGAAGGCTCCAAAGAAATTTTCACTAATCTTGCCTCCAGCGGCATCAGCACCCTGGTCGGCATGCATTACAGTGAAGAACATCTGGAACAAGCCAAGAAAGCCAATCTTAACGTAATTATCGCCGGCCACATCGCCAGTGATGTTCTGGGGTTAAATCTCCTCTTCGATGAACTGGAGAAAACAGAAAAGTTTAATTTTGTAGAAGTTTCTGGCTTCCGGCGTATCCGCCGTTAAGAAGACAAAAGGGTGCTGGCTGTTTTGGGTATGGGGAAATAAGCAAAAAGGGGATATGAAGGAGGGTTATGATCAAAACCTTGCCCAGCCAGCACAGCAAGGTTTGGTTTTATTATACACAAATGCTCTAAATTTTCAAGCCTCTAATTACATTTTTAAGCTTTTTTAATGGCGATGAAGATCCCGATGAAGAATCTTCCGCACATCTCCCCCTCTTTCGCCAGTGACCACGGTTAAATCTTCCCTTTGCAGTAACTTTACCAGATAATCAATGATCACCGGGGGGAAAACATTTTCTCTTTCCAGATAAGAACGTTTCTCCTCTAGCAGGCGGACGGCCTCGCTACAACTAGTGGGCAAAGGAGGAAATTTTTCCATTTCCAGATCTGAAGAAGCGTGATTCGGAAAATAATATTTCGTCGCTACTTCCAGAGCCTTTTCGTTTTCAAAGGCCCAATTAGCCGCCATAGCGATCGCAGCTAGAAGGGGATGAATTAAAGCACTGCCATCTGGACTTCTTAATTCCACCGTTTGTCCCATCTTCCCCTTTGCACCAGCTTCTTTCTTCTCTGGAGAAAAACAAAGAGGTACCCTGATTAAAGCCGAGCGATTATTGTCACTCCAAAAGACGCGGGTTGGGGCTTCATGATTGGGGACCAAACGGTAATAAGAAGCAGCCACGGTGTTCCCGAAAGGAAGAAAACAATCAGCAAATTCACATAAGCCCCCAATAAGTTTGAGCGCTTCTTCGGCCAGTTTTCCACTAGGATTCATCATAATATTCTGACTATTCTTTTTTAATTCCAGATGAATATGGAGCCCGTTTCCGGCGATTCCTTCATCAAGCTTGGGAGCAAAGGTAACCAACATGCCCCGACGGGCCCCGAGATGACGAAGAATCCAGCGGGCCAAAACAAGATAGTCTGCCGTCCTGAGTAACCGATCGGTTTTGAATTCAATCTCCAGTTGCTCTAATCGCTTACCCGCCAACAAGGGGTTTTCACTTTCCAGAATGGNAGAAAAGCCAACTTCGCTATGAATATACTTGACAGCTCCAGTTATCCGCTGAAGGATCTCTGCGGCCTCTTTAAGAAGATCCAGTCCAATGACAAAAGGAGAAGACTCATGATAACCTTTTTGCTGATCAAGTGAATAATTAAGATCCTCGGCCTTATAAATCAGGTAAAATTCAAGTTCTCCGCCGGCCCATAATTCCAGGTTTGCGGTTTTCTGAAATAAAGAATCGGCTTTAGCCAAAATTGTATCCAGAGCAAACGAGGCGGGCTGGCCATCTTTATCCCGATAACGACAGATAAAAGAAAGATTTTCGCGATCAAAAGGATCAATAAAGGCGGTAGAAAAATCCGGAACAATATAAATATCAGAATCATACGCATTGACAATTCCCGGATATAACGATGAGCCATCGACTCTTTCTCCCTCTATAAGAACTGTTTCTATTTCCTTCCGGCTTAGCCTCTCCACTGGGATAATCAAATGTTTCAATCGCCCATCTAAACCTAAATATCGAAAAGAAATTCTCTTTAAATTTAAATTGTTGATTAACCGAATAAAATCATCCCGAGAAAATTCCTGGAGTTCTTGAGAGGGAATTTGCTCGAGATTAGCTACTCCATCTTCTTTCATCGACTTTTCTCCTTTATCAAACTAAGAAGGCATATTCTATTTTAAGCATCATCTCCCAGATTAGCAAATTTTTCCCTGAGAAAGATTCCGGTAAAAAAAANTTAGTTCTTCCCCACTGAGAATAATTTTAATTATTCCATGAAGAAAATTCTTGAGTACGCTCCATTTGATTTCTGACCTATGGCTGGAGAAGAAGCAGGTGTTTGTGCCACAGAGATATCTAGTCTATAATAAAAGACTGAACGGGAAATTGCCCACTTATTTCTGAAGTCGTATTTCCCCGAAAGAAAGTGCTTCCTAAGGAGATTTTTATGTCCAGAACTCTTATCGCTTTTGGAACAAGATACGGGGCTACCGCTGAAGTTGCCCAGGAAATTGCTGGTATCCTCCAGGAAATCTACCATCTCGAGGTTGACTTGGTTGATCTGTCTTCCCGGGATATCAAAAATCTTCAACTTTACAACAATATCATTGTGGGGAGTGGAATCAAGATGGGTCGTTGGACCGGGAAAGCCAGAAGACTGCTTCAACAATTTCACAAAAAATGCCCTCAAGGAAAAAAGTTGGCTGTTTTCGTCTGTTCCGGCCGGGCTGGTGAACCGGATCAATATGATTTTGCCATCGAGCGCTATGTCAGACAGGTTATCCTTAGATGCCTAAAAACAACCAAACCCGTGGCTTATGAAGCTTTTGGTGGGCGGAAACCCTTGCCTGACCATACTTTTAAGGACAATCGAGATTGGGGTAAAATTCGGGAATGGGCCCATCATGTCGGGCGGATCTTCTCCTCCGATTAACAACAATCACCTTTGNAAACGAAACATCCACCCTAACCACAAGAATGAGTCCGAAAGACTGAGGCGCTCAAGACGATAATCGATATCCCTCAGACTTCCTTACCACCCAACCCTTGGCCATAAAAGAAAGTTTTTGAATCTCCAGTTCTTAGTTTATTCCCTATTCAACCTGCATTAGCCACCATGACAATAAAAATCTAGCTAAAATAAAGCCAGACAACTCTTGTTCTCTAGTTTCTCAATGTGCTTATACTCCATTCGAAAATAAAAATAATATCAATTTTATCTTTCTTCTCTTCCTGGAAAAACTAAGTTTAATAAAACTATCTCTCAGGATAATTCATTCTCTCAGGATAATTCATTAAATCAATCAAGTTTGACATTTCCCCTTTCCTTTGTTAAAGAAAAATCAATTATAACAGGTGAGTTTCATATGAGAAAAGAAAGGTTGCTTCAATGAAAAAAACCATTAATCGTCGTGATTTTTTAATAACTACTGGTTCAGGACTCTTGACCCTTAGTTATCTTTTAACCAGCCTCAACTGCCGTTCGTCTAAAGAACTTCCCAACATCATCTTTATCCTGGCTGATGACCTGGGTTATGGCGAACTTGGTTGTTATGGTCAGAAAAAAATAAGAACCCCCCATCTCGACCAAATGGCGAGAGAAGGAATGAAGTTTACTCAACATTATGCCGGCAGTGCCGTTTGCGCTCCCTCTCGGTGTACCCTCCTCACCGGTCTTCATACCGGACATGCTTATATCCGGAACAATGATGAAATGCCCGAACGAGGCGATGTCTGGCATGACCCCAACCTGGAAGGACAGCGCCCTATCCCGGAAAACACGATCACCCTGGCTTCGCTCCTTAAAAAAGCCGGCTATCGCACAGCTGCCATCGGGAAGTGGGGATTAGGAGGACCCGACAGTCCCGGGCATCCCAATAAGCACGGCTTTGATCTATTCTTCGGTTATCTTTGCCAGCGAGTCGCCCATAATTACTATCCTACCCATCTCTGGAAGAATAATCAAAAATATATTCTTGAAGGTAATAAATATTTCTTTCCTCATCAAAAATTCCCTCCTGATCGTGACCCTAATGACCCGGAAGCTTATCAAGCTTATCGGGGTGAGATTTACTCAGTTGATGTCATGGTTGAAGAAGCTCATCGTTTTATTAAACAAAATAAAAACAAGCCATTTTTTCTCTATCTCGCCTTACCACTTCCCCACGTGGCCCTCCAGGTACCGGATGATTCTCTCCAGGAATATCAAGACCAGTTCCCTGAAACTCCCTACCTGGGCGCCAAAGGCTATTTGCCTCATCCCACACCTCGAGCAGCCTATGCGGCTATGATTACCCGTCTGGATAGAGAGGTCGGCCGTCTCATGGAACTGTTAAAAAAACTGGGGCTGGAGGAAAAAACACTGATTGTCTTTACTTCGGATAATGGGCCTACTTACGCTGGAGGAGTTGATTATGAATTTTTTGATAGCGCCGGTCCCCTGCGGGGACTCAAGGGGTCTCTTTACGAAGGAGGTATCAGAGTTCCTCTTATTGTCAAATGGCCGGCTAAAATAAAACCAGGCACTGTTGCCGACCATATTTCAGCCTTCTGGGATTTCCTGCCCACTTTTATGGAAGTGGTGGGCTTACCCATCCCTGACAATACCGATGGTCTCTCCATGCTCCCCACCTGGTTGGGACATCCGGAGAAACAACACCAGCATGAGTACCTCTATTGGGAACTTCATGGCCAACAGGCGGTCCGCCTGGGTGATTGGAAAGGAATCCGGTTTTCTCCGGAAAAAGACATTGAACTCTATAATCTCCGCACAGATCTCAGCGAATCTCATAATCTAGCCACTGAACATCCTGAAATTGTAGAAAAAATAAAGAAGATTATGGNCACCGCTCGCACTGAATCAGCCCTTTTCCCTCTAGTGCGAAAAAAATCCAGATCCTCCAAAAAAAAAACAATCTTAGTTAAGTAATTATCTATCAGGATGTTAATACTTAATGAGACCAAAAAAAAGACTAAGACGCCAGCCAGTAACCTCAGTGCTGATTAAGCCAGCAGGTCCCGACTGCAATATGGCCTGTACTTACTGTTTCTATCTGGAAAAAAGTCAACTCTTTTCCCAGAATTCCTCGCATCGAATGACCATTGACCTTTTAGAGACAACCATCCAACAGGTCCTTTCTCAGGGAAAAAAAGAAGTTTCCTTCGGCTGGCAAGGGGGAGAACCCACCCTAATGGGCCTGGACTTTTTTCGCCAGGCGATTGCTTTCCAGCAGCAATATGGCCGTCAACAAATCGTTGGTAATGGTTTACAAACCAATGGCCTTCTTCTGAATAAAGACTGGGCCAAATTTCTCCGCAAGTATGATTTCCTGGTGGGTTTAAGCCTCGACGGTCCTGAGCACATTCATAACCGCTATCGCCACCTTAAAGGTGGTCAGAATTCCTGGAACACAGTGGTTGATCGAGCTAAACTCCTGCTTGATACAGGGGTGGCCACCAATGCCTTGGTGGTGATTAATGACTATTCTTCCCAATTTCCAGATGAAATCTATGATTTTCTGAAGTCAATCGGATTAACCTATATGCAGTTTATTCCCTGTCTTGAACAAGACCCTAAAAACCCTCAAAATCCTACTTCTTTTTCTGTTTCTCCAGCTGACTATGCTCAATTCCTTATTCGTTTGTTCGACCTCTGGATAGCAGACTTTAAGAACAGCCAACCCACAACTTCTATCCGTTATTTTGAATCACTTTTTTATACCTATGTCGGGTTAACCCCTCCGGAATGTACTCTGCTTAAAGAATGTGGCGTCTATGTAGTTATTGAACACAATGGCGATGTTTTTTCTTGTGATTTCTTTGTTGAACCGGAATGGAAGTTGGGCAATATTAGAGACCAAAAAGTGGTTGACATGCTGAATTCTGCCCGACAAAGAAAATTCGGTCGACGCAAAGCCATTCTTCCTCCCGAATGTCGTCATTGTCCCTGGCTCATTCACTGTCGGGGTGGCTGCCCTAAAGAACGAGGTTTTCTCCCTTCACCGGAAAAAAGTTTTTTCTGCAGTTCCTATCAACAATTTCTTAGTCATGCTGATTCGGTTTTCCGTCGCTTAGCCCGGGAGTGGTTAGCTCGATTTAATCAATCCAATCAAAATTTACCCTAATGACAATTCATCTCTGAAAAAGCCTTTATTGAAAAAAGCAACTTTTTCTTTGCCACTCCATCCCACTCCTCTGAAGCTAGAATCTCATTAAGAATCTCATTCTCTTGATGAGGTAATAGAGGGAAAGAATAAAACTGCAAAAGATCCATTGACTCCCCCATCAACAGTAGACTCGTCCCTCGCCCAGAGAAATGTTCGAAAATTCCCTGGGTATCAATCCACACCGGAAATTCTATTTTATTAGCGTAGGTAAATCCTCTTAGTTTCTTCTTGATCACCAGCAATCCACGAGAGTTGAGGTTATCTTGATCCACTACCAGGACACCTATAGTCTTTTCCTGGAGAAAATAAGAAGGCAAACTCTGACAGAAACGGAAAAAAGCACTCAGACAGTTGAAACACATCAGATCATTAAAATCAATGAATAGCACCAATCTCGGTTGATATTTTATCATCTTCGGGGAACCGGCTATCAACAGCCGGCAGCTCCCCAAAAACAATAGATTAACCAAAAGACAAACAACCACCTTTCTCTGGATAGAATTTCCATTTAAACCCATTTTTCTTCTCCTAGAAAAGAAAGCGGCAACCAAANAGCTTAGAGAATTGGTTGCCGCTTTCGGGCCAAATATTCTTAGAACAACTCTAACAAGTCTCCTTCGCCTAACTAGGGACTGTCAAATTGATAAAGGATTTTAAACTTTCGTAAAGAAACTCCATCATTTCCCCGACTGTAAAGATATCCTTGATGATCAATGTAAATAGCATGACTCTCCTCTGGCAGAGTGAAGGTTGCTAGATGATGTCCCTGAGAATCAAGAACATAAACATCCCGACTTTGATGGCGCGAATAATGTCCTCCTAGGACAAAGACTCGACCGGCTGGGTCAACAGTGATATCTTTATAAACTACCCGAGTGGGTACTTCAAAACGATTGATCTTTTCCCGGGAAACAGATTTAACTTTCAACAGCCGACATGTCCACAATCTCTCTCCCTGAAGGTTATACTTTTCTATCCTATCCTGAAAGGTAAACACCAGATAAATATATCCTTTTTCATCACTGGCAATGGAGGCAAAATCAAGCATCATTTTTTTTGTCTTCTCGTAGAAGAACTCACTGATTTCTTTCCCCTCGAAATTTATCATCCTTAACCGACCAGCCCCGACCCCGACAATTGGAATCAAGGCAATTGTCTGCGCTCCACAAACTCTCATATCAAGAATCAAGTTGGAGAAAGGAATTCTCTTAACGAAATTCAAATCTCGATCAAAGACCTGAATACCACGGATATTCTGATCAGTGACTAAAACATAATCCTGAAATAATTGAATTTCCCGGGGAGCCATAAATTCACCCGGCCCCTGACCTCGCCCGCCGGCCTTCTTCACCAGCTGACCAGAAGGACTAAACTTCTTCAATGAATAATCCAGAGTGTCAGTGAGGTAAATATGTCCAGTCTCATCAACCGCAATACCGACCCACATGTAAATTAAATCATCATCCAGACGACCCAGGGTCATTTCTTCTTTTAAGGTGATTCGTAACGACTTCGCTGGAGATAAGGCAACCAATAGAAAGAAGATGCAGAGAAGACTCAACGAAAGATCTTTTTTCATCTTTTCCTCCACTGAAAAGAGACGCGGCTCACCCCTCTTTCATCTCAGGAGATCAATTTTTCTTNATATACTTAACACAAAAAGCATAGCCAATAACGCAATACACAGAGGAAACATGCATTGAGTACTGGAAATCAATCATACATTTGGCCAGGGCCTCCCGACAGATGTCTTCTTCATCCTCAGCCCAAAGATTAAGATTAATTCCTCCTAAGAAAAGGCTCATAATTAGACAGAAAACTAAACCTTTTTTCCAGCGGCGAATAAAGCTCTTTTTCATCATTTTTCCCCCCTTATCCGGTAATTACATACCGCACACAAAAATCGTATCCGGCCAGACAGCCTCCCATGTAAAGCAACCCGGCGACAAATCCCCCGCTTACCAAAACAATGACTGCATCAATACCGCAGCGATTAAAAGCAGCCAGACAATCCTGCTTGGTCAACTCTCTGCCTTCCCCAGGATAGACCGTCAACAGGAGCATGAGNCCAAGCAATAAACCAATAGCCCAGAAACGTTGTTGCTTAAAAAATTTCATATTAAAACCTCCTTTCACCCCGTTTCTCATTGCAAAAAACACACCAAAAAAAACAAAGACTGTTTCTATTTAAGTTATTAATATTAAATAAATTATTAGCAAGAGATTCAATTGAGGCTTTTNGAACTGACAACTCCGGTTGCTTGATCTGCTAATTTAGTTAACTCAAATTAACTTCTTTCAACTATTTTTACTGGGATAAATAAAAATCTGGATAATTCATCATGACCNGCCGCCCACTTGGAAAGAGGGAAAATTAAGTCCTGGTTAGAATAATGAGAAGAATAAGTTGATGTAATTATTAAATTTGGCCAAAAAAGTTGGAGTGTCTCTTTTCTTTGGGCAGAAAAGATGGCTCCAGCGTCAGACCACTCCATCACGAGGGATTATGCCCCTCGACCATATATGACTTGGCTGGTTCTAAAAAGGGATTGAGTTTTGTCTCAATAANTCTCTAAAATTACTTCAACATTGGCACTTTAATACCTTTTTCTCTGGCAAACTTGATAGCCTCTTCATAACCGGCATCCGCGTGGCGGGCCACACCAATTCCGGGGTCAACCGTCAGTACTCTTTCCAGCCGCTTTGCCGCTGAATCAGATCCGTCCGCCACAATAACCATCCCGGCGTGGATCGAAAGTCCGATACCAACCCCACCACCATGATGAACCGAAACCCAGGAGGCCCCACAAACAGCATTGAGTAAAGCATTTAAAATAGGCCAATCAGCAATGGCATCAGAACCATCCTTCATCCCTTCTGTCTCCCGATTGGGCGAAGCCACTGAACCAGTATCCAGGTGATCCCGACCTATAACAATCGGGGCGCTTATCTTCCCCTTTTTAACCAGGTGATTAATNAAAGCTCCAAATCGGGCTCGCTCACCATAGCCCAGCCAACATATTCTGGCTGGGAGCCCTTGAAATTTAACCTGTTTTTGAGCCTTCCGAATCCAGCGATGGAGGATTTCATCCTCGGGAAATTCCTGCAGGACTGCTTCATCAGTAATAAAAATATCTTCTTCCTTTCCGGAAAGGGCTGCCCACCGAAAAGGTCCCCGTCCATGGCAGAATAAGGGGCGGATGTATTCAGGGACAAATCCGGGAATATCAAAGGCATTGGCCACCCCTGCCTTCTGTGCCTGACCCCGAAGATTGTTGCCGTAATCAAAAGCAATAGCTCCCTTTTTCTGTAATTCCAGCATGGCTTCCATTTGAATGGCCATGGATTCATAAGCTCTCTTTATGTATTCTGCTGGGTTTTCCCGGCGCAGCTTCAGGGCTTCATGATAAGGAATGCCTCGAGGAATATAACCGTTAAGCTCATCATGGGCAGAAGTCTGATCGGTTAAGACATCCGGAATAATCCCCCGCCGGACAAATTCAGGCACTACATCAGCTGCGTTCCCTACTANGGCAATTGACAGGGCTTCTCCCCTATNTTTAGCCTTAAAGGCCAGACGAAGAGCCTCATCCAGGTCAGTGACTACAGTATCTACATACCTTGTCTTTAAACGGCGCTCAATTCTCTCTTCATCCACTTCGGCGATAATGGCCACTCCTTCATTCATGGTAACCGCCAGAGGCTGGGCGCCACCCATTCCTCCCAGACCAGCGGTCAAAACAAGTTTGCCTTTTAAAGAACCGCCAAAATGCTTTCTGGCTACTGCGGCCAAAGTTTCATATGTTCCTTGGAGAATTCCTTGGGTTCCAATATAAATCCAGCTTCCTGCCGTCATTTGGCCATACATAGTTAACCCGAGAGCCTCCAATCNCCGGAATTCATCCCAGGTGGCCCATTTTGGAACAATAAGAGCATTGGCAATCAGAACCCGAGGAGCTTCAGGATGGGTTTTAAAAACACCGACCGGCTTGCCGGATTGAATGAGAAGGGTTTCATCGTTTTCCAGGTTTTTCAAGCTATTGACAATTGCCCAGAAACAATCCCAATTACGGGCCGCCTTACCTGTTCCACCATAAACAATTAGCTCTTCCGGCTTTTCCGCTACTGCTGGATCAAGATTATTCATTAACATTCGCAAGGCTCCTTCTTGCGACCAACCTTTGGTGTTCAGAGCACTGCCCCGGGGGGCCTGAATAACCTGAGGAGGTATATTATCTTTCACTGACTTCCCTCCTTTTATAATATTATGGCTTTTTTCCCTCCAGCCCTCTCTGAGAAAGAACTTCCGATAATCGGGTCATACGGTGGAGGGTTCTTTCCCGACCCATATATTCCAGGACATCAAAGATGCCCGGGCTGACTTTCATGCCCAGAAGAAGAACCCGGAGGGCATGAATTAGAAGAGCTGCTTTCACGCCTTCATGCTCGGCTCTCTGACGTAAAGCTTTCTCCACAGTAGCTGCTTTAAAATCTTTTAGTTGTTTAAAATCATGATATAGTTTTTTTAACAATCCTGGCAATTGGGGGTGGGTTAAGTGCTTGGCCACCGCCTCGGGGTCAAAGGGGAAATCCTCACTAATAAATGGTCGACAGTTTTTGACCAACTCAGAAATTGTCCTGGATCTCTCCTTGAGAAGATCAATCAGTCCCAGAAACCACTCTTTCTTTTCTCTCTCCAAATCATCTTGCCAAAGNGACAGCTGGTTTAATCTTTCTTTAACTTCGGCTAGAAGTTCAGCTGCTGGCGTCTGACTGATTAACTGGCTGTTTAACCATTCCAGTTTAGAGGGATTATAGATGGGGCTACCTTTGCTCACTCTTTCCAAGGAAAATTTGTCAATCATCTCACCAAGAGAATAAACCTTCTCTTCTTCTCCCGGTGACCAACTCATTTGGGCTAAAAAATTCACTACGGCCAGGGGAAGAAACCCTTGATCACGATAATCCAGAATCGAGGTTACCCCATGGCGTTTACTTAACTTTTTTCTGTCAGGCCCCAAGATTAAAGGCAAATGACCAAATTGCGGACAGGGCACTCCAAAAGCCTCATAGAGGAGAATTTGTTTGGGAGTATTAGAGATGTGATCATCGCCTCTAATCACATGCGAAATCACCATCTCTATATCATCAACCACCACTGAAAGATGATAAGTTGGCTGACCATCACTGCGTAAAAGGACAAAATCTTCAATATTCTTACTGTTGACCTTTATCCTCCCATGAATTAAATCTTCAAACTCAATTTCTTCCTCCTCCGGAACTAAAAATCTGATAGCTTTCGGTCGGCCTTCCACTTCAAAACGGTTTTTATCTTCCTCTGAAAGATAATAACAATGACGATCGTACCTCCAGAACCCACCCTGAGAAACAACCTTTTCCTTCCTGGCTTTAATCTCTTCCGGCAGACAGTAACAATAATAAGCCCTTCCTTTATCCACCAAATCCTGCGCTCTTTCCCGGTATAGACTTAAACGTTCTGATTGGAAATACGGGCCTTCATCCCAATTTAAGCCTAACCACTTCAAGCCCTCAATAATTCCTCTAGTCATTTCGCGACTGGACCTTTCCAGATCTGTATCCTCAATTCTCAAAATAAATTTCCCCTGATAATGTCGGGCAAACAACCAATTAAACAGGGCTGTACGGGCTGCTCCCAAGTGAAGATGACCGGTGGGACTAGGGGCGAAACGAACTCTGACCTCACTCATCGATAAAATCTTATCATATCGAAGAAAAAAGACAACTTTAAAAGTTGACTTATCGAGGTGAAAGTAGATAATAGAAAAGAGAAGTTGAAAAACATCGTCAATTACGATTAAAATAACTGTGGCTAAGGAGCAGGCTAAGGTTGAGCCTCCCCAACAATAATAAATTCGGTAATTTCAAAGTGGATTATACCTCTGCTACGGACATAAAGATCCTCCTCATCCTTATGAATAACGAAGATTTGGAGTTATTACACCCGATAATCCGTCCCTTAGGCCATATNTATGCTGCCTTATCTCTGGAAAAAGCTATTCAATTCATTAAACAACAAAATTTTCAGGTGATGGTGGTAGATTATACTCTTGGTCGTTATGCCCAGCTCAAAGGAATAATTCCACGGGAGACTAGCGTCATCATTACTGGGGCTTCTGATCAAGGAGTCAAACTCTGTCTCCAGGATTGGCCAGCTCAACGTTATGTGGATGCCCAACCTTTCCCTTATTCTCAAAGATCAACTATTGCTTTCAAAAGAGCTCTCCAGCGAGCCATTGATCACTCTCTCCTTTTAGAAGAAATAAATCATCTCCGCCGGCTAGTGGAACGCCAGGAAGTTGAAATTCAGGAAACATACCATCAAATTAGAGAAATAAAGAAAACAATCAATGATTATATCGTCAAAGAAATTGAAAAAAGGGTTGCTCTGGAATCGCAATTTATCTGGTTTCGGAAAGAAAAACAAAAAATAGAAGAGATCTTAAAAAAACTACATAAAGCTCACGATGTTACTGATTTGCTTGATATTGTTTACGATATCAAAGAAATAATTGGCTCCCAGGGAATATCCCTCTATCTGGTGGAAGAAAATGACTCCTATGGTAAATTCCTTAAACCTCTTGTCTGGAATAACAAAATCCTCTCTTATCCTGATATTTCTTCTCACATTGTCCTCTTAGAAACCATGGATTATGCTGCCTTTACAGCGAAAACAGGAACTGAAGTCAATTCCCATTTTTCTGAATTTGATAAAAGATTATCCTCTCGGTATTTGAATCAATTGGGTTACGAACTGAAAAATCTTCTGAGTGTGCCCATTCGACATGATGAAGAGATCATTGGAGTATTGGAAGTTTACAACAAGATTTCCTCTCCCGGAGCGAAGAATAAATACTTCTCGCGAGAAGACGAGGAAATTCTCTCTCGGTTAAGCGAACACATCGGTATTGCTATTGCTAAACTCAACCTTATCCAGTATGACGCCCTGACCGGCTTGTTGCGACCAGAGCCCTTCTTCGATAAGGTGATTCAAAAAATCAAAACAGAAAGTAAAAGACGGCAGGAAAACTCCGCTTATGCATTGGTGATGGGCGATGTGGACTGGTTTAAACATTATAACGACCGCAATGGCCATGAAGCTGGCAATCGTTTATTAAGAGAACTCTCGCGGGTCTTAAAAACTTCAACGAGAGACAAAGATCTCCTCTGTCGCTATGGAGGCGAAGAATTTTTATTCTTTCTGACTGGAATTAAGACACCTGAGGAAGCTTTTGGCTTTACCGAGCGAATCAAGAAGAACGTCGAAGAATACTATTTCGAAAATCAAGAATTCCAACCCAACCACAACCTCACCATGAGCTTCGGAATTACCTTTTTTACTAAAGATAGATTCTCTAACCCCCAGTTAATCTCCAAGCAAGATCTTATTAAACTGGCGAATGAAGCGGATGTAGCCTTATCTCAGGCTAAAGGAAAAAGGACCGCTCTCTCGTCTCAACTTTCAGGTAAAACTGGGGAGTCACCAAAAAATAAAATCTGTGTTTATCAGCCAGCTCATTCTTCAACCGAATCTTTTCATATTCAGCCGATTGACTCCACTATTGACCGGGAAAGACGTCGTTTTCCCCGGTATTATACTTCCACCTTAATGATTTTCAAAATGGATGGCTTTCAAAGAATTTCAAAAACAGTCAACCTCAGCCTTGGTGGCGCCAAAATCCTAACCGACATTCCCCTCCCGGAGAATAAGGAAATTAACATTATTCTTGTCTTGGGGAACAAGGCCTTCCAATGTGGGGGGAAGGTTGTTTATTGTCAGCCTGGCAACCAAAATTTCACTCATAATTATCAGACAGGAATTGAATTTATCGATATGTCTTTACGGGACAGACAAGCTCTCGAAGAATATTTTCAATCTTTAAATCTTACTCCCTCGCGCTTTTCCTGACTACTTGCTTTCTCTCCAAACTTACTTTTAACCCAATTTATTCAACTAGTTAATTCCTGGTGAATGGCTTCTAAATATTTTTCTGGCGGTGTAAGAACACTGTTGAAGGCATTCTTTATTTCTCGGGCATACATATCAAAGGCAGCAAAATCTTCCTGATTGCTCCAATTACCCAAAGTAACTCTCTCCAGTATATCTTTAATTACCTCTTTATTAATAATTTTGTTCGTGAACTCAGGTAAAGCGCAAGATTCTTTTTCGCACAATTCGACTACTCCCAGCATCATCTTTCTTAATTCTTCCTGAAAACGGATTATGTCCTGTTTAACGAAAAATTGCTCCCGGGGAGATTCTGTTTGAGATAATTTAATATACAACTTTTTGGCTTCTTCCACGTACTCGCTCATTTTGGAAACAAGATACTCACTGTCAATGATTATCTTTCCTCCATATTCATAGAAACTGATCATTCCATTGCCTTCAATCTTTTCTTCTTTTCGATACTTTTCCAGCAGATTATAAATATCCTCCAGCCCGCTGCCCTCAGCCGGTTTCTCATCCTCCTTGACTTCCTCCGGCGCGGCCTCCCGAACTTCCTCTTTCTCCTCCATTTCGATAAAAGGTTCAGAAACTACCTCTTCCTCCTCTTCCTCGGCTGCCTCTTTTTGCTCCACTTTCTCTACTTTTTCAACTGCTTCAGCTTTAACCTCTCCCTCTTTTTTTACTTCTTCTTCCAGTTGAACCTCGTTTTCACCTTTTTCGGCTCCAGGAGAAGGTTGGTCGACTTCCTTCCCTTCCACTTCCAGATAAACATCCGTTGATTCTAACAGCTCTTTTATCTTCTTTAGTTTCAGCAATTCTCTCTTTAAGTCAACGCCCACTTCAGTATCACCATTGCTCTCTGGCAATTCGGCGACAATTCCATATTTCTCTTCAAGTGTCTTCTTCAATGAGGTAGCCTTTTCTAAAGCTTCATGATGAAGCTTTTCTAGCTCTTGATTCAATTCGCTGACTACTTTTAGCTCATTCATCGTCTGGGCAGTCATGTTCTCAATCTGACTCTGTAGTTCGATAGCCCGGGCTAAATGATCTTTTATTTGACTTTTTATCTCCTGCTTTTTCTCTTCAAACTCAGCAAATAAAGTCCGATAAGTACTTAATGTTTGCTTTTCCTCACTCAATTCTGCTTCAATCGCCTGGATCCTTTTCTGAGCCTCTTCCTTTTCCCGCCTGATCTTCTCCTCCAATTCTTTTTCGATCGATTCCTTCTTACGGGATAAGATTTCTTCTAACTGATTTTCTATTTCTTCGATGATGGATACAGATTCGAAAGTCATTCCTTTTTCTTTTTTCATGATTTAATTCTCCTTCCCCCTTTTGGGTTAACCTAGTTTCTCCTTATTATTTTAATTTCATCCATGGAATCCGGCAATA
Organism: Candidatus Aminicenantes bacterium JdFR-80; assembly: GCA_002010725.1. Lineage (GTDB taxonomy): Bacteria > Acidobacteriota > Aminicenantia > Aminicenantales > Aminicenantaceae > JdFR-80. The sequence goes on along the minus strand of MTOP01000056.1, from coordinate 24,488 downwards.
TATTTACAGAAAATAAGCAACTCGACAATCGCCTCTTCCGAGGAAATAAAGGGGGGATTTTTCTTTTCCTTTCCTCACCCCAAAGGGTGAGAATAGGTGAGATTTCAACTCGACTTTGGAGATTTCAATAAAGTTTCGTAATCAGGTAAAAGACGAGTTGTCTTGAACCTTATCTTCTCCCATTTGTCCAGCTCTAGAGAACAGAAAGCATCCACTACTTCGGGATCAAACTGGGTGGCTCTATTCCTCAGGATTTCCTCTTGAGCTACTTTAAAATCTCTTTCTTTCCGATAAGGGCGGTAGGAGGTGATAGCATCAAGGGCATCAGCTAGCGCAAATATCCTGGCTTCCAGAGGAATGTCATCCCCTTTGAGTTTCTTTGGATAGCCAGTGCCATCATAACGCTCATGATGGTAGAGAATGATATTCCCCACTTCCGGAACGAGTTTTATCTCCTTAATCAACCCAAATCCCAGAGATGGGTGAAGTCTGATCTTCTCCCACTCTTCCGGCGAGAGAGAGCCCGGTTTTTTGAGGATGGCATCCGGAATAGCAATCTTCCCAACATCATGAAGGAGAGCACCTTTGCGAATGTTGTCTAATCTTTCTTTATCATTTATACCCAGCAACTGAGCTAAAACTTGAGAGTATTTAGCCACGGTCCGAGAATGGCCAAAGGTTTCCACATCTCTTAAATCAAGAGCCGTCATCAAATTCTCAATGGTGGTGTCGTAAATTTCCTCCAGAACAACAGCTCTTTTCAGATTTTTCTCCTGTTCTAACTTTAATTTCTTTAACTCACTCAAATACAAATCATTCTTCTGCACTAACTCTCTCTTCTTTTCTTCATTGATGATGGCCGCATATACCCCTGAAAGATTATCCGGCTCGGAAATGTGATTTACCAATCCCTTTTGAAGAAGCTCTACTCCAATGAAAGGCTGCTCCAACCTGGTCAAAAGAAGAATACTTAACTGAGGATTGAAAGAATGAATCGACTTTAAAAGGCCAGCTTTGTAACCATCTAAGCGATCGCAGGCCAAAACCAGACAGAAAAAGCTATTCACTCCCAATAATCTATCAGTTGCCTGTTTAATATCATTAACCTCATCTATTTCATAAGCGAATTCTCGAAGAAATCTAACTAATTTTCTTCGTCTCCGTTCTTGAGCATCAACTACCAGGATACGCCGTTTGCTCATGGATATGCCTCCTTTTCCACTCAGTTACCACTTAGCCTACTTATACCCTATTTGCATCAGCTATTCAAGAAATTTTCCAGCAGAAGAACTCCTCTTCTTCTCCCTGGAAATTTACTAACTCCCTAATTTTCCAATTTAAGAACTGCCCGACAAACTCGAGGAATTCCCTGATAATCACTGCGGAAATTGACCAAATCCCACTGNGGGCCAAACAGATCTCTTACCTTATCCGCCTGATTCCAGCCAATTTCAAATAATAAGATTCCCCCAGGCTTCAAGAGTAAAGGAGCCTCTCTGATTAATTTTTCAATCACCTCAAGTCCATGTTCGCCAGCCAACAAGGCCAACCGAGGTTCATAGTCTTTAATTGAAGGAGAAAGTTCCTCCCATTCCTGGAGAGAAACATAAGGAGGATTAGAGATGATAAGATCAATTCCCTTCTCAGGAAGAGAATCTTTCAATGGACTTAGCCCATCCCCTTGAACCAGTTCGACATTATTAACCTGGTGAAATTCCAGATTACGCTTGGCCCATAAAATAGCCTCAGCTGAAATATCAGTGGCTAGAATTAAAGCCTTGGGCCTCTCTTTAGCTAAAGAGATGGCAATATTCCCGCACCCGGTTCCAACATCGATAACCAGAGCTTTCTTGTCCGGAAAGATCAACTTCAGGGCTTCTTCAACCAGCAATTCTGTCTCCGGACGAGGTATCAATACCCCTTCTCCCACCAAGAATGGCAGCGACCAAAATTCCTGCTGTCCCACCAGGTAAGCTGTTGGAATTCCCGAGCAGCGGAGAGCGATCAGACGATAAAATTTCCGGCGGGAAGATAAAGGGGGAATCCATTTGGGGGATGTATAAAATTGTTCTTCGCTCAGTCCAGTGGCCGCTAACAAAAGGATTTTGGATTCCAATTCGGGGTTTTCCAAATGAGCTAGGTTATCGCGACCAAAAATGAAAAGTCTGGATAGGTTTGGCATTCTTCCCAGTCTACTTAAGAAGCTTTGCTCTGAACTTCTTCAAAAGAAGCAAGCATTTGGGTTTGATAATGAAGAGTTAAAGCTTCGATAATCTCATCCAGCTCGCCATCGAGAATATTTTCTAATTTATGTAAAGTTAAATTAATCCGGTGATCAGTCACCCGAGATTGGGGGAAATTATAAGTTCTTATCTTTTCACTTCTTTCCCCAGTACCAACCTGAGCTCGCCGATGTTGGTCAATTTTTTCCTTCTGTTCTCTTTGAACAAGGTCCAGAAGTCGGGATCTTAATATTCGCAAGGCCTTTTCTTTGTTTCGATGCTGTGACTTCTCATCCTGACAGGAAACTACTATTCCAGTGGGCTTATGAGTAATCCGAATGGCGGTATAATTTCGGTTAACATTCTGCCCTCCTGGTCCAGAGGCACCAAAAGCCTCGATGCGTAGATCTTTAGGATCAATTTGGACATCTATTTCTTCAGCTTCAGGTAGAACAGCTACAGTAACTGTGGAGGTATGAATCCGCCCACTGGCTTCAGTTTGAGGAACTCGCTGAACTCGATGAACTCCACTCTCATATTTAAGGAGAGAATAAACTTTATCTCCTCGGATGTTGAGAATAACCTCTTTAAACCCCCCAATCGGTGAATAACTTGTCTGCATTACTTCATATTTCCAGCCCTTCTTTTCAGCAAAACGAGTATACATCCGAAAAAGATCCTGGGCAAAAAGNGAAGCTTCATCCCCGCCTGCTCCTGCTCGAATTTCTAGAAAAACATTCTTTTCATCATGGGGGTCTTTGGGCAAAAGCAGAAGTTTTAATTCTTCAATAAGTTTCTTTTCTTCCTTCTCAAGCTTTTTCAATTCAGTTTCGGCCAGATGTCTTAATTCCTCATCAGCCTCAGGATCATTCAAGATCTCTCGGGAACCTTCGATATCCTTCTGAACTTTCTTCAATTGCTCATATTTTTCGACAACCGGCTCAAGTTCCGCTCTTTCTTTGGATATTTCTTTAAGCTTTTGGGGATCGGCCAGAAAACGGCTATCGGCCAGACACTGAGTTAATTTCTCATATTTTTCTCTTATACTTTCTAACTCCTGGAGCATCAGACCTCGCCTGTGAAATCTCCATACTTTTTCCGGAATTTCTCCACTCGGCCAGCACTATCGACGAACTTCTGTTTTCCGGTAAAAAACGGATGACATTGAGAACAGATTTCTACTCTTATTTCTTTTTTAGTTGATCTGGTTTTAAAAGTATTTCCACAGGCACAAACTACTGTGCATTCAACATAATCAGGATGAATTCCTTTTTTCATCTTATTTCTCCTTTCCGGTAAGGGCAAATTATATCAGATTTCTTCCTGGCAAACAATCTCAACTCTCCTTCCATTCACCCTTCTTCATTTTCTGTCCAAAACACTCCCAATCAATGGAAAAAGAATAAAGATTCTCCACTTCCTTGACTCTTTGCGTATATTCATGGCTCTGGAAATATTTCTTTAGTTCTTTATTTAAAGGATATAGCTGTTCCGCCGAGATCCACTCATAGGGTTGACCATCATCTTTAAGGAGACATCCCCAGTGGACTATCCAGGCTAAATGTTTGATTGGAACTGAAATAGCCGTTTTGCGAATAGTTCTCACCTCCGCCTCCTTAGCCGGGTTGATGAATTTAAAATATCGAGAAAAAAGAACAGCATTATGAAAGTAAGCGGGAAAAGCAATAATACCATCCGCCTGGATCAATCTAGCGACATAAACAAATAAATCCATGACCTTCCGACTGAGTTTTAAGCCCGGACGTTTTTGCCCGGGAAGAGGTAAGTCCTTATCTGAAAAATTTAGTCTTGGATTCTGGAGAGTAAGCCACTCCAGGAATAAGAATCGATAACGGCTCNTTCTGAACCAATTGGACAACGGAGGAGAAAAAGAGAAGAAACCTTCTCTTATTTTCAGATCCACAACTAAATTTTCCGGCTCTTTTGATCGATAAAATATCTGAAACCGCTGCAGAGGGAATTCAGAAGAGTCAACCTGGAAAACCAGTGGCCAGAGATTTCTTTTATGGGCTTCCTTAATGAAATTTCTTTTCCTTAAAACCTGGAGGACTTCATGAAGAGAGTACCTCCCCAGAAAAAGAATACTCCCTCTCGGGTGAGACAACTCCAGAGAAATATCCTCTTCTCTAAGAATTGTCTCAGCAATTCTGGTCTTTTTTTTCCTAAACAACCTCTTCTCCTTTTGGACATTCATTCTAGGTTAAAACNCGGTCAAATTCAAATCAGGCACACATTAACCACTACTTTCTGAGTAAAGTCTCAAGCACAGCGCCCCAAAAAAAATAAAAAAAATTTCTCCCAAGTGAGAAAAATTGGAATCTTTATCCGTCATATATATTGGGTGCGCTGGCGCGGCCCTCTCCTGATAAGGAGGACAGCCTGGTAGTCATCCTTATCTTTCTCCAGGGGAGTAGGGCCGCGTCAAAATTTTTTTTAAATTAAAATAATCGAGTTGAATAATTTTAAGATTAAAAAAGAAAAAATACCTGAATATTCTCCTCGTTTCTTATCCCAAAGGAAAATCAGTGCTCTAGTCAGCCCCCTTATCCTGCCAATTATTCACCATCTTATTAAGAACGAAATCCAGCGAAGAGAACAAAACGGAGAAATTCATTGCTATCAGGTCCGGTTAATTGATCACCGANTTGAACTGACTTTCTCTCTGGAAAGCAAATATTACCCCGGACCTGAATACTGGATTGAAGAATTCTATCTTTACACTTCATTCTTAGTCCAGGAAAAATTTGGACTGAAAAACCTCTGGGAATAAAGAACCATCCCTTCTCAATAATAAATAATCGCTCTTCCTCTGGTTAATTGGATATCTTTAATACCCAGTGGAAGGTCATACCAGGCAATTAAGCTATTATATTCTTCACCTCTAATTTTGGCCGCCAAAGCCAGCAGGGCATCCAGAAAACCTGGATTTAAAGACTGGTTATTCAAGAAAAGCTTTTGCAGATCAAACCTCCCCCTTCCATCCTTAATCAGGAGTCGCCCGCCAAAATAAAAAACCATCAGAGAAGACAAGCCGGGCTTAACTTTTTCCTGGGAAAAATCCAAAACGAGCTTACCCTCAATTCGATTCTTATTGAAAAATTTCAATTGTAAACTTTTGATTAATTCCTCCTCTTCTTGCTGAAGACGATAATCGATATAAGCATTGAACTCTTCTTCGGTAATGGTTATTTTCCGGAGATGATCGGGTTTTTTCGGAGAGAGCATTTCTCTTTCCAGGAGAGCAATCAGATTTAAAACTCTCTGGGCCTTCTCTTCATGCCAAGCGGTTATCTGTCCTACTGAAAGAACTACAATCAGAATTGCTCCCAGGATGAATTCTCGGCTCTTGACTTTCATTTTGTGCTATTAATCATTTTGCATCTCAAAGAATAACTAAGCAGCCTGAATTGATAGATTATTTTTTGTGTTTTGGAGTTTTAGGGATATCAAAATAATGCTTCATCAAAAGATAGTTTCAGGTACAAAGACAACATCATTTTCTTGAAGTTGAATATCCTTTTTCTTGCCCTTGATTATATCCTTAACATTAACCTTTATTTGAATCTCTTTTCCATCCTTACCTTTTCTTTTAATTAGAACTCCTCCTTTATTCGCCCGCTCGGCAAACCCCCCAGCTTGCGCTATGGCCTGAAGAAGAGTAGGAATATGCGATCTTTTCACTGCTAGTGCCCCGGGATTCCTGACCTGACCAAAAACATAGACATGCACAATCTTATCGATAGGGATATTGACTATATCTCCTGGCCTTAAAACTATATTCAAGCTGGCATCTCCTTTGACCACCAAGTCCTCTACCGGAATTCGTAAGGTGGTGCTGGAACCATCTGCTAACTGGCGGATAATAATAATCGTTTCACCGGCATCTTCGGTCATTCCCCCGGCTTCTGAAATGATCTGGAGAATAGTTTGTCGGCCCAGAAGTTCATAAGGTCCAGGATTCCTCACTGCCCCCAATACCGAAACCCTTTTACTTTGATATTCTTTAATAAATACTGTTACTTGAGGATTTTGGAGATACCTTTCTTCCAGTAACTTAGCCAGCTTCCTTTCCACCTGAGTCTTAGTCAATCCCTGGACTTGCACTTCTCCCAGAAGAGGAAGTGTAATCTTGCCTTCCTCCGAGACCCGAACTGTGGTATTCAATTCATCCAATCCAAAAACGCTTATTTCCAATAAATCTTTGGGTCCTATCTTATATTCAAGAGAAACCTTTTCTTGGTTAAAACCAAAAAGAATTCCAGTCAGAGTAATCACTATAATTACGCCTAAAATGAATGATCTTTTCCCTAGAATAAATAATTTTTTCTTTTCTTCATACATGACAGCCCCCTCTTTAAATAATCTTGAGGTCCACTATTAAAGCTTTTTCTTATTACCATATTTAACCTTTCCTGACAAGAGTTCCTTCAACCTTTGGTGTAAAAATGCCCTCTTCTTTGGAAAGATTATCATTCCTCAGTTTCCTCTTCGCGATAAAAAAGCAATTTGTCATCACCACTTACGATTTCTCTTTCCGCCGAATAATACTTGGGGTTAAAATCTACTCGCCGGTGCTGTCGAAGAAGGATTATTCCCCCGGGATTAACAACCTTCCTTTTTTTCAGAACTTTTAAGGGATTTCGTTCCTCAAGCAGAGCATATGGAGGATCTAAAAAGACGAGGTCAAACCTCTTTTTCTCTCGAGCAAGTTGAATCACCGCCCGATTAAACTCCTTAGTTAACACTCTGGTGCGGTCTTCTACTTTACATTTAATAATATTCTCTTTGATAATTTTTGTCGCCAGAGGATATTCATCGACAAAGACAACTTCAGCCGCTCCCCGACTCAGAGCCTCCAGACCAAGGGAACCGGTGCCAGCAAATCCATCCAGGATGACTTTATCCTGAAGAAGAGGATGAAGAATATTAAAAAGAGTTTCTTTTAAACGATGAGGCATCGGTCGCACCCGAGAACTGGGAACTTTCTTTATTTTACGTCCCTTGAACTCACCACCAATAATCCGGATCATGGGCCTCTTTTAACCTGATTTTTTTCACGTATCCATATAAAAATAACATAACTCCCGGGAAAAATTAATGATAATTCGACCGTTCAATCGTTGGATGATTAATAATGAGTCAGTGTTCCATCCTTTTTGGCTTTTTTCAAAGCGATTCGAAAAACAAGCAAACTCAGGGGAACAAGAAAAAGAGAAAAAATTAAGAGAGCTCTTATTTCCGGCCATAACGCCCCCAACGGAAGGGATAAAAGTAAAGACTTTCGCAATCCTTCCAAGGAATATGTGATTGGTAGCCAACTGGATATCCATCTCAACCAATCCGGAAGAACAGCCACTGGAAAAAACACCCCACCAAAAAGTGCTGAAAGACTACCGAAAGCCCAGCTAAAAGGATTGCCCAGTTTATAAACCAAAATAAAACTGGCTGAGAGAACACCAATACTCATGTAGGTAAGGATGGTCAAGCCAAAAAGCAGCCCGGCCCCTACCCAATTGACTTGGCCCAGCTCCAGGCCGAAAAGAACAAGGGCCAAGCCAATCTGAACTATGCTCTGCAGGATAGAATAAATTAAAGGGTACAGTGAGGAGCCAATAAGGATCATTGATATTGGAGTGGGAGTGATCAGCAGAGCTTCTAAAGTTCCCAGAAGTTGAGCATTACGAATAATGCCGGGCAATCCTTCTTGAAAAATATTCAAGACACCAGAAAAAGCCAAGCCGATGATNACAAAGGAGAAATAATTCCCCCCATATTTATTCAGGGCCTGACTCTGACCGGAAATAAGCTGAGAAATAAAGTAAAAAGTTGCCGAAGAGAATAAGATACCAAAGAGAGAAAATAAAAAATTTAATTTATAACTTAATGCCTCCCACAAATCTCTCTTAAAAAAAAGCCAGAGAACTCTTACTTGAGACATCAATACCTTCCGGACAGGGTTGATAATTCATTTTCCTCAGAGCCAACATATTGTTTATAAACTTCAAATAGCGACTGCTTACCTTCGCCGGCTAATTCGCTAATTCGGCCTTGGATTTTGATTTTCCCCTGAGAAATAATAGCCACTTCCTGGCCATAAGCTTCTACTTCGGATAAATTATGGCTGGCCCAAAAAACAGTCTTTCCCTGGCGATCCACCAACTCATGGCGCAGAAATCTTCTAATCCTTTCCGCCATCTGCGGGTCTAGGCTTCGCGTTGGTTCATCTACAAAAACAATCTCAACATCCGGCAGAAGAGCTCGAGCCAGCCCTAATAGCTGTCTCATCCCGGATGAATAAGTATTAAAACGTTTATCTGCCTCGCGGGTCAAACCAACCAGTTCCAGAATCTCGTCAATTCTTTTCTTGGCTTCACGTCGTGAAAAGCCATAAAGCGAGGCAAAAAATTCCAGGTTTTGTCGGCCGGTCAATCGCCAATAAAAACTTCTCTCTTCGGCGATGGCCAAGCCAACAAGGTGTTTAACCCGGGCGTCTTCCCGGACAACATCATGGCTCAGGATAAAAGCCGACCCGGCATCGGGAAGAACCAAGGTAGTTAATATTTTTATTAAAGTCGTCTTTCCTGCTCCATTGGGACCTACCAGACAAAAACAGGTCTGGGGACTGACAGCAATGTTTATCCCCCTAAGAGCATGGACAAATTTTCGCTGGAAAGGATGGCGAATTAAATCCCGGTATGTTTTGATCAGAGGATAAGACTTCTGTAAATTTTCCGTCCAGATTACTTTATCCTTACTCATCAATTATCCTGCTTAATTTCTATTCAAAATAATCTTTTTATAATTAAACTAAAAGGGCGAGATAATCGCCAGAGATAATGCCGAAAGAATTTAAGACTCCAGGGCTTCAAACCATAATAGTGGGTTACCCAGAGAGGAGGGGGGAAAAAGAAGTCTTTAAGAGCTTTTATCCAAGTCTTTAATTTAAGCTGACCGATGAGTTTCAGGAACGTCGGAGTATGGGCCGGGCTTTCTTGAATACGCTCCCTAGTGATAATTGGCTCCAAAGGGAAAAAGAACCGAAACCAGAAGCATTCCCTTCTATTCAGGGAAAAGCGCTGTACAATCTCAGCCGGGACGCTCTCCGGCCATAATTGATTAATGACCAAAAAAGTATAACCTAAAGAAGCCTTTATATTCTCCCNGACGGCAATTTCCTCCAGTTTGGTCCAATTAAGGCGATTGCTTTGGATAAACTGGACAATATCTGTCATCCAAATAAGGCGGGAATAAGAATGTTGCTGAAGATGAAGAGAAAGAAGAGCCAGTTCATACTCGGGTGAGAGTCGCGGTAAACGCTGATCACGAATAAAAAATCCTTCTCTTGAGTTCCAGAAGTCTTCTTCACCTTGGCGGGAAGAGTGGAGAAGAGGAAACCCCAGATGAACCTCCANGATCAACTCTTCCTGGCGATATAAAGGTCGATAAAGCCANAATTCTCTCTTGGTTAATTCTCTTGGCAGTATTGGTCCTGGAGAAAGATCAGGCTCACAGAACAAGTTATGACTTATTAACAACCGATCCAGTCTCTGACCATCCTCGGGATGAACTATAATATCAACATCAAAAAAGGGACGCCAGTAAGGCTCCGGGTAAATTGTTAATGCCAAAGATAGTCCCTTAATGATAACCCACCGTAAATTCTCCCTGGCTAATTCCTTGGCCAGGTTACTCATCTGATTCATTATTTTCTCTTGACGAGCAACCTGAATGAAAGTCNTTCTCTTTAGTTTTTGGAGCAGAACTGGGGAAACTTCAGATGAAAACTTATGGAGATGATAATAGGCCAGTCCAACAATCCCTTCTTCCTCCATCCTATCCAGTAAGGCCTGATAATCCTGAAGTTGATGGAGAAGGGACAATAACTCTTTTTGGGAGGCTTCAGGGAGATGAGGAGAAGCACAATAAATTAAAAATTGAGATATGGGTGGACCTGCCATACTTAACTAGAACTCGGAATTTATTATTAATAATTATTATTTGTTAATAACTATTTTTGTAACAAGAAAAGAGCCGTCTTACTTTTTAAATTTTGAACTGACAACTGGCTCATCAGTTAAAGTAACCGTACCATAAATAACAGCGGCACTACCCGCGACAATAGCAGCAATCCCCAGTGGGGTAAGAAAAATAGGTAAGATACCTTCCTTGCAAACGAGATAAACCAGATCTCCAACCTGGGCGGGGTACTTTAGCTTCATTAAAACTGTTTGACTGGCATAGGCTCTTTTAATCGCCTTGCCTTCAAGAGCCAAAGATTCTACATTCTGATAAAAATCCGTCTCCGCACCCTTGACGTGGACCCGATCTCTTAACTGAAGATATCCCTTGATGATAAATACATCNGCTGCCGTCTGAGGCGGATAATAGGCAACCACCCGACCAACTAATGATTCACCAGCCTTTTTTTGCTCACGATATACTTCCCTGGCTGCTTGGGCTGTTTGCTGATCATAAGGCTTAAGAACTACGACAATCTCTTCTGTCTTGTTCGGTTCAACACCAACCAGAGCATTGGCATTAAAATCTCCCTGCGGAGTTGATACTCCTACCAGATAAAGCCCTTTGGTCAGACCTTCAACTTTAAAATATCCTTGATTATTAGTCAGATTACTCTCAAATATTTTTCCAGTACTTAAATGTTTTAGCTTAACCAGTGCTCCTGGAAATGGAGTGCTGCCATCTAACGCTAAGATTTTTCCCTGAAGAGCCCCCGTCCCCTGAGATTGGTTAAGTTCAGCCCATGTCAGGCCTGGTGTAAGGAAAAATATCAGCGAAACAGCGAGAAAGACACTTATTTTCTTCGATTTGGCGCCGGTAATCATGGAATCCTCCTTTGTAAGAGATACCTTACTCCTCTTCCTCTTGTATGTCAAGTTAATTTTTTACCTGAACAATTATCCTTGAACATTTAATTTCTGTATTGAAAGAAATAATTTCAACCAGATTTTCTCCCATTTGAAAACCAGGCGCCACTTCCAACTCCTGGTTGGTTAAAAATAGTTCTTTAATGACTCTCCCATTTACACTAATCGCCAGAAGAGGTCTGATAGAATTTTGAAATTCAAAAACGAACTTTAAGCGAGTAGTTGGGTTGTCTGCTAATACGCTGAATCTTCTGGGTTTACCTGGGGAAAGAATTACTGGTTTAAAAGCCTCATTTTTCTTTTGAATTATTTGAGTAATAAGTAAATTTATTTCTGTCCATTTATCTTCCCGATTCAATCTCTCATATGCCTTCTTTAAACCTAACAAAATGCCCAAATCTTCAGGTTTGATCTCTCTGGCTCTCTCAAAATACTCCAGTGAATCATAGAGATAATCCAGCTTGAGATATGATTCAGCCATAATCCGCCACATCTCAGCTACTTCTGTTGGGAATCTTACCAAATTATCCAAGATACTTCCGGCTCTGGTTGTTATTTTATCAATTATTTCTCGATAAGCTCCTTTTTTGTAATCAACCAGAGTTTCTAAAAAAAATACCAGAAACTCATCTTCTGTTTTTGTCTCATCAATTCCTTGATTCTTAATTCGTTGATGAATGAGATCAATAAACTTTTTCAGTGAGGAAAGATTATCTTCCAGGATCAAATACTCCTCTAGGTAAAATCGCACCGAGGCCAATTCTTCTCCTTTACTTAACTTAAGGAGAGCTAGATTCTTACTCAACTCTTTTCTTAAAGTTAAGTATTCTTCTTCCTCAATTAATTGCTCGCCGATTAAAGATTGATAGAACTTTATACCCCGTAGCAGGCCCTGGGCTTCTTGAAAATATTGTTCTCCCCGTCTGAACTGGCCTATTTTGGTCCGTTCAATCCCGCGAGAATAAAAACGTCTAGCCCGGTCAAATTCCATCTTTTCCGCTTGAGCCAATTTCACCAAGCGTAATTTATGTTTAATCCCCCGGCGGGCCAAATAATCAGCCAATAACCGATACATCCGGGCATCTTGAGGCAATAACCGTTCGATTACTTCATCAACAGCCCCATTGTATTCCCACAGTGGAAGAATTTCAGTCAATCTCTCTGGAGTGGCCGGAGTAATAACATTGGCTAGCAATTTTAAGGTCAATTCTCTATCCTCAGTCGAAAGTTCTCCCCAGAGTCCAAACAAACTTCGTCCAGCCTGGTAATAGGCTTCTTCATCAAAGGTGGTTAACGCCGCAGCCTTTTTTAGCTCATCGACCGGATCAAAAGGGATATCTTCCCAGAAACGAAGGAATTGTCCAACCTGAGCCAGATAAAAGTGAGCTTGATAGGAACCAGGGTTTAATTTTAAGGCCTGGATGAAATAATCCATGGCCCGCCGCATTCTGGCTGTTTTCTCACCAGCAGACAAGCGGGGAACCTGCGCGTGATCCATCCACCATCGCCCGAGTTCAAGAAAAACACCCTCATTTAAAGGAAATGATTTTTGAGCCGTCTTCAGAATGCTCAACCTCTTCTGATCATTAGCTACTCTTTCTCGGGCTAAAGATAAGCACCTTACATTGATATAAATAAGTATTTCTAATAAAGCTGCTCCCGCCAAGAGAAAAATAATAACGGCTTTCCTATTGAATCTATGTCCGGCCATCTTTTTCCCCTGGAACAAATCTTCTCTTCTCCCTGGGCCTCCAGTAGACCAGAATCAAGGTAAAAGATATAATCATCGAAAAAATCACGGTGTTAGCCGGAATATGAAGATTAAAATCTGTTAGACTATGGATAGCCAATCCTAAAATACTGGTCATCCCCCCCAGAACCATCGTCTTTACTTTATAATTTCTCCTTTTAGTCCAGCCTAAATAAGTATTAATCAGAATATAAATTATTCCCCCAAAGAGCAGCAACATTCCGCCAATCCCTATTTCCAAAAGGAACTCAAGATAATCATTATGAGCATGGAGTAATAATCCATAAGTCTTGCCTGATTCATAAGCAGGATAAACAACAGCAAAAGTCCCTAACCCGGATCCCCATAAAGGAAAATCCTGGACCATCCGGGTTAGAGTTGTCCAGTATTGAAAACGGCCTTCCTGATTAAGTTTTTCGGTTGTAAAGCGGTCAATGGTGGAAGAAGCTCCTGTATAAACGATGATGATGAGAGCAATAATAAAAATAATCTGTAACACCCGAAGGGTTTGGTGAGACCGAAGTGTCTCGGTACGGGAAAAAAGAGCCATCATTCCAAAAAAGAAAATAAATTCAAGAAAAATGACAATTACTCCAGAGCGAGATCGAGAGAACCAGACACCTAAAACCTGAAGAATTATGAAAATCCCGAGAATTATATTAATCGCCATTCGCTTTTCTGATAAATGCAAAAGTCTTTCTTTCCAGGTAAGACCCGGAGTAAACATTCCTTCCAATTGAGCTAGAAATAAGCCAATTGTTAAGGGCAGAGTCATTTCTAATAATCCTGAAAAATGATTCTGATTAACATAGGTCCCTGTGGCTACTTCAAGATTTATATCTTTAGTAAAAAATAGTAATCGAGGATGAGGATTGACCAATTCAATCATCCCATATAAAGCCTCAAAAGCTCCCAAACAGGCCAGAGCAAAAAAGAATCTCTTAATCGGACGATAGGAAACGATAGTTTTCAAAATAAGCAGAACCAAAAAAGCATAAGTGAGAATCTCCAAGGACTCCTTTATGGTCCGATAGGGAGCCAGGGAAATGGTCATCCACCCTGTCTTAGCGGCCTCTAAGGAAAACATGGCCCGAAAAGAATAAGAATGGGGACTAATAATTTTTATTATGGCTGTGGGTAAAGGTGTAATTTGCCAGACCAAGAAAACAACCAATCCCACGATTATTTTATTGAGGACAGCAATAATTCTCTCTACTCGGGGAGAGGGATGAGGTTTCTCAGTGGATAAAAGATAAATTGACCACATTAAAATTACGCTTAATTCAATAATCAAAATAAGCCAATCATCAACCCCACCCAGAATTAAAGCCGGGAAAAAAATTAAGAAAAATATCCCTAATTCAAACGGATTTGTCCGCTTCATCCTGGAAAATATTTTTAAGCTAATTATATTATGTTTCACTGTGGTAAGCTTAGAAAATTAAAATTAACTCTTTCTTGAAAAGATATCGAAAAATGGAAATCGCACCTTAAATGANTTCCTCCTCTCCTGAGGATTGATAGGCGAGGGAACATAAGGAATAACTTTATTTTCCAGGACAGCTTGAGGATTATCCACAACAAGAGCCCGGGCAGCGGAAGAACCTATAACTTCCTGAGCTAAGTTGACCGCCGCCGAAAGAAGAGGGGGGATTGTTGATGGATTATGACAGTCACTGGCCATAAAATGAACTAAATTAAATCTTAGCAAATTAAAAACCCCCTGACGGACATGTTCCCCGTAATAGCCTAAAAAACTCCCACTGTTAACCTGACAGAGGGCTCCCATTTGAACTAATTCATAGAGAAGTTGGGGTTGACGGAGGAAGACGGCGTTTCTTTCAGGATGGGCAATAACCGGAGTTAATCCCAGAGACAGTAGCTCAAAGAACAATTCTTTGACCCCAGGAAAAACATGATCGGTCGGAAACTCAATAAACAGGTAATCACTCTGATTAATGACCAGAAAAGGACGATGCCGACGAACCTCTTCAATCAGATTGTGNGTAATATGAACCTCAGCCCCACTGAAAAGATTGATTTTAATACCTGCCTGGTGAGCGGCCGATTTCAACCTGGATAATTCTTCGGCAATTCTTTCTTCATTAAGTGCTTGATATTTACCGCGATAAATATGGGGAGTAGCTACCAGATGAGTAATCCCATCTCTTTGAGCAATTTGCAACATTTCCAAAGCTTCAGACAGATTCTGAGCACCATCATCCACTCCCGGAAGAATATGGGTATGAAGATCAATCATGATTACTCAGCTCGTCCCGATTCATTTGGTTGACGAATAATAACCTTTTAAATACCCATGGTAATCGGGAGAATAATAACCATCCCGACTTATACGGACCTCATTAAAGACAACACCCAAAATATGGGCTTTAGCTTTCTTGAGCGTCTCCACTGACTGCCACAGGGCTTTTTTGGTTGTTTTATTAGCCCGGATGACCAGAACAACCCCATCTACCCGGGCACTGACAACACTGGCATCCACCACAGCCAGCACTGGTGGAGAATCGACAAAAACAAAGTCATAATCTTCTTTTAATAATCCGATCAATTGCTGGAATCGGCGTGATTCTAATAGTTCAGCAGGGTTAGGTGGATGGAGACCACAAGGGATTAGATCCATTCCCGGAATTTTTGTTGGCTGAATAATATTTTCCAAGGATGATTTCCCTGCCAGATAGCTACTCAGCCCGATTCGATTTGAATTTTCAAAAACTTTATGGAGCCTGGGCTTTCGTAAATCAGCGTCTAAGAGAATTACTCGCCTGTCCATTTGAGCAAAAGCAACAGCTGTATTGACGGCCGTGGTCGATTTCCCCTCTTGCGGCAAGGCCGAGGTAAAAGCAACGGCTTGGGGGGCTTCTTCCAAAGTAGAAAAAAGGATAGAAGTTCTAATCGTTCGATAATCTTCAGCAACAGCAATATTAGGATAATAATAATTGATTAATTCTATATTCCTGAGAGTCCCATCCTCCTCCAGCTCTTCTCCCTCTCGTTCTCCATATGAATATTGATGGGCATAAGCACTTTTTTTGATTCCATTAGTGGCCGAAACATGAGGTATCAATCCCAAGGAAGGTAGGTCAACAAGTTGCTCGACATCCTCTGGACTCTTGACTGTATTATCCAGAAATTCAAGGAAAAAGGCCAGGCCAACTCCAACAAAAAGACTCAAGAGAAAAGCCAACATAACATTCCGCACAGGATTAGGGTAGATGGGAGATTGAGGGATTAAGGCCCGATCAACAATTTTGATATTACTTGTCCTTAGTCCTTTCAACCTGGCCGAGACAAGGGCTTCATTTTGTTTGGCAATAAGTGAATTCAGCAGATTTCTCTTGTTTTCTACTTCAATTTTTAGACTATTATAAAGGATGGCGTTATTATTCATTTTAACTACGTCTTCTCTTTGCCTTTCCAGCAGCTTTTTTAAGGAATTCTCCCTGGCCAGGGCCGCTCGGTATTCTGAACGAGCTGCATCCACTGCTTGGTTAATTTCTTTCTCCAATTCCTGGCGAACCGAGTCTAGGCGGGCCCTTAATCTAACCATGTCCGGATATTCAGGCTTGAAAATTTTTATTTTCTCATCATACTCGTTTTTGAGGCGGGTATATTCAGCTTTTAAATTCTGAATAACCGGGTTACTAATATAAGGAGGTAACGAGTCTACCTTAAGACTGGCCAACTCCCGGTAAGCAGCTTCTTTTTTAATTCTTTCAATCTGGGCTTCAGTAAAAGCAGAGTTCAATTCAGCAAACTTACTGACCACTGAACTTTCTTTTTCATTTAAAAAGAGAAGTTTTTTCTCCTCTCCATATTTCTGGAGTTCTTTCTCCTTAGCAGCCAGCTCATCTCTTA
Organism: Candidatus Aminicenantes bacterium JdFR-80; assembly: GCA_002010725.1. Taxonomy (GTDB): domain Bacteria; phylum Acidobacteriota; class Aminicenantia; order Aminicenantales; family Aminicenantaceae; genus JdFR-80. Next base: position 7,734 of record MTOP01000056.1, on the reverse strand, counting down.
ATCGAGCAATCTGCTTATTCAAAAATTCAGAGGCCTGTCGGGTAGCCTCATAGCGCATTTCCACTGAGTAATTAATAAATTCTTCAATTAAAGTATTAACAATATCAGCAGCTAAAACTGGAAAAGGGGAACGATAACTAACTTCTACCAAACGTGTCTCTTCAACAGGCTGAATTTTCAAACCTGCCAGGACGATAAAGGCAAAATTGGTATTAATATCAATTGGGGGCACAAATTCCGGGGGATTTGTTTGTTCTGGTCTTTTCCCCCTGGAGAGCCAGTGACTTAAGGAAAAAACATTCTTTATCCGACTTAAAAAACTTATTCTAGATGAGTCTGCATCTGCCTGTAATTCCAATCGATCGGCTAAATTCATTCGTCGAGCCACCCGTTCGGCTAAAGAGCGGCTGGTTAATAATCTTAACTGGGTATTAAAATAGACGCCCAAAAAATCATAGCGATAGTAGGGCGTGTAATTAAACATTTCCTCTATATTGAGCATACTGGAGCCCGGTTCCTCAATCAAAATAGTGGCCGACGCCTGGTAGATTGGAGTCCGGGTAAAAGAATATATTCCTGCTCCAATAATAAAGACAATTATGATGCTCGTAATTAACCATTTTCTCTTAAGGGCGATCCGCCAGATTTCCAGAAGATCAATTTCTTTTTTTTCTTTTCTCATTTAACTACCTTAACTCTGGATAAAGGCGCTAGGATTTTAATTCCACTTCCTTTTCCAAACGATTTTCTTTTATCAGATTATATATTCTTTTCTTAACATTCGTCAAATCCAGGTCTTCCTGGATAGCGCAAAAATTGTCCTTAAATTTATCTCCTTCTCTTTTCCTGCTTCTCACATTCCCTGTTTTTTCTTCCCCAAGATAATCTGCAATAACTTTTTTTCAAGGAATTAAATCATCCGTTGATTGCTTANTCCTTCTCCCAAAAATTAGTCAACTTTAGTGAAAGGTATTTCAGTTACATCCGGTTTTTTCTGGAACTCCTTCTTAGCTTTTTTCCAAACTTCCCAACTAATTTGAAAAATAGGCGGCAGATGGCGAGGATGATGAGAAAGATGTCGGATTAAATTCAAAATAAGCTGACTATGCCAATCAAAATTACCCTTCTGTTGGACTAAAGGAAAAACACCATTATCACGAGCTATCTCAAATAAGCGGCTGACGTCTTCATCATCTAAAAGAGAATAAAACTTCCTCATAGTAAGACCTAATCTAATTTCCTTTTCTAATCTCCTCCGCCATTCATATTCATATATGGAAAAATGCGATTCCTGGAAAGAGTTTGTAATTAATGCCTGCTTGATGATCTTTTCAGCTATTCTTGCCCCTAGTAGTCCATAAAAAATTCCCCCACCGGTGGTAGTTTTAACCTGACCCGCAGCCTCACCCACAGCCAGAACTCGATCACTAAAAGAAGGGGAAACAATCCCCTGAGTAATTGCTTTTTGAGATATCTCATGAACAAGGGGGAGCTGTTTGCCCAAAGGATAATATTTCTTTAATATTCTTACTAAATATGGCCTCGTATCTGTTGAAGAGAGGAGGCCAACTTTTAATTTCTTCCTCTTCAAGGGGATCTGCCAGGCAAAACCTCCGGGAGCATGCGCCTTACCGAACCATAATCGATGGAGGTGCTTTTCATCATCATGAAGTTCCACCTGGCCTCCAAAGACAAACTCTTGAGGCAATCCTAACCCCAACTGATGATGGAAGCGAAAAGAGTTCCCTGTTGCTAGAACACAAATTTTAGCTTTATAAAAACGGTTCAGGTGATCATTCTCCCTTCCCGTAACTTCAATAATGTGGGCAGATCGGCGGATGTCAACAACCTCAATTCCGGAAATTATCTCAACTCCGCGTGCTTGAGCTCTGGCAGCCAGCAATTGATCAAAAGCTACTCTATCAACAACATAGGCAAAGGGATGGGGATGAGTATAAAAGATCCTGTCTCCCCCGGGTGAAACCAATTCAACCTTTTGGATTGAACTGTCAATCGCCTGACTAGGCAATTGAAATTTTTCAAAAGCCTCACGACCAATAATTCCTGTACAAATAACCTCTTTTCCAATTTCTTTTTTTCTTTCTAAAACAACAACTTTCACTCCAGATTCAGCCAGGGAGCCCGCTAGATACAATCCTACTGGTCCGCCACCAACGATGACTACATCATTCACGAGTTTAACCACCTTTCTATCAAAATTTTGGTGTATTATTTAATAAAACCATCAAAATTGTCAATCTTAAATTCTTTTACCAGGGACTTTCTCTCCTCGATTGAAAAAGAGAAATAAAAAAAATGGAGCCACCACCAATATTAAATTTTCTTTTCCCTCGACTCCCAGCGGGCTCGAAAAGTAATCCAAAAGGATAAAATAATCAGTTTGATATCCAGCCAGAAACTCCGCTTTTGGACATACAATAAGTCATACCGAAATTTTTTCCTTCTGGGTGCGTCGGCGGGAAGATAAACCTGGGCTAAACCCGTTAATCCGGGCAAAACCTGATGTCTCTGATGATATCCCGAAATCTGGCTTAAAGAGACAACCTTGTCTCCCATCACTTCTTTTTCCTGAGGTCGTAAAGCTCGGGGACCAACAAAACTCATTTTGCCCATAAAAATATTCAACAGCTGAGGCAACTCATCCAGAGCTGTCTGGCGAAGAAAGCGGCCTACCCGGGTAACCCGGGGATCATTCTCTGTCGCTTGAACCGGCTCTTCAGGTCGTTCGGCATCTCTGATCATCGTCCNAAACTTAATAACTTTAAAGTGCTGACCATTTTTTCCCACTCTTTCCTGCAAATAAAAAATGGGCCAGCCGTCATCAAACAAAATAAAAAGAGCAATAATCACCCATAAAGGTAAAGAAAGAATAATTCCCAGGAGAGATAAAAATACATCAAAAGNCCTTTTTAAAAAATTCAGGCGCCAGATGGAGTTTTCTTTCATTTTCTCTTCTAAATTATCACGAAATCATTTAATAAACCAGTTTACCCCCGGGGAGTTGTCTTTCATTCATCGCCAATTTCTTTTTTCACTTGAGAATTAGCTGAAAACTTTTGGGAGTAACGGAAGAAAAAGATTCCCAGGAAGAAAACGATACCCAGCCAATCAATAAGAACATCAATCAAGGAACCATTACGAGTCGGAACCAGGGATTGCAGAAACTCATCCAGGCAGGCATACAAACCAGCACCACTCCCACTCCAGATCAACCACTTCTTGAGCCATTGGTCCTTTCTATCCTGACGAAAAGCTCGAAAAAATAAAACAGCCAGAAAACCATACTCAATAAAATGAAATGATTTACGAAAGAAAATATAAACTATTTCCACAGTCCGGAGGGAGGCTTCAGGATCAATCCAAGCGATAACCGATTCCACCAGTCGATAAAATAGAGGACTACTGCCCAATCGATTGCCAATAGGGAAAATAAAAGCCATCCAAAGTAACGGTGGCAGCCAGAATCTAACCACACGACTCCAAGGCGAAATGATAATGGATGAAATTATTGACTCTATCTTCTTATTAATGTCGTCTTTTTTGGCGCTCATTTATCTAAATTTCCTTAAAATTTCTCAAGATTAACTGATAATTCTCCAAAAAATACAGGTGACACTTCAATTTTGAAGGAGGATTTCCTCATATTGTGGCAGAACTACCCGATGGGAATAATATTTTTCCACAAAAAGCCGGGCTTTATTCCCCATTTCCCGACATAAAGCCGGGCTTGATCGTAAAGCCATGATAATCCTTCTGAGTTCAGCCTGTTCTTCAGGTAAAACAGTCATTCCTCCTTCTGAGCGGCGCAGAATCTGAGCTACTTCGGAATGAGTCTCGGTTAAACCCAAAATAGGCCGACCAACAGCCATATAATTATATAATTTCGAAGGAACTGAAAGTTCGCTTTTTTCTTGGTCCAAGGGGACCAATAACACATTGCTTGAGGAAAGAAGTTGCGGTAATGTCTCATAAGGCTGAAAAGGTAAGAAAAGAACATTCTTAAGTTTAAGATCTTCTGCTTTTTTCACCAGATCCGGCTTTTTCAATCCTTCTCCAACTATTAAGAATAATAAATCAGGGTCTTCCTGAAAATTAACTGCTACTTCCAGAATTCTCTCCAAAGTGAGATAACTACTCAGGGTAATTGTCCCGGAATACATAATGACAAATTTCTTCATCAGGTCTAATTTCTCAGCTACCCGGTTTTTTTTGGGGAAAGGCTTCATAAATTCGGTATTAACCCAATTAGGAATAATAGTCATTTTCTCCGGAGGAACTCCTTTCCGTTTAAGGTTGTCAAAAAAACCCTGACTGATGACCACAATCCTATCCGCCTGATCATAAATCCACTCTTCCATTTTCTGGGCTGCTCGAATGAGCTTCTTATTCCGAAGCAAGCCAGATTCTACGGAAAGATCGGGATGAATGTCCTGTACTGAAAGCACAACCTTAGCCTTTTTCTTTCTAGCCCTCCTGGAAATCAACCCTAATAAAAGAGGCGGCAGGCGAAGTAAAAGCACATCTCCTGCCTTTACTTGCTGCAATGTCCAGCCAGACCAGAGAGTATAAATTGTCCAGGCCAGAAGACGGCCCAGGTAATGGCGGGTATAATTAGTTCGGTACCGTCTAATGGTTAATTTTCCTCTTGTCTCCTTCTGCCAGATTTTAAAACGGTACTTCCGATGGTGGGGAGGACGAGGGATGGTCGTCACAATTTCAGTCGGATATCCCCGATCAGCCAAGTAGGAAGCCAGCTCATCCATTAAAATAGGAGCGCTCCCAAATTCCGGCAGATAATACATAGTATAAATCCAGATTTTCATCCGGCATCTTCTCCTAGGGCACGATTTTGCTGGGAAACCAGCTCGATAAATAAGGCGGCCGGAAGAAAAAATAATAAATCCACTCCGTAGAAAGCAGCAGTTGATTCGAATAAACTGCGGGAAGTTAAAAAGCCCAGGAGGCAAATAGATTCGATTAAATAAGGTTGATCTTGAAAAGTAAAATCATTCAACCGCCAAATCAATTTTTCCCGAAATATTATCGTCCAGGTCTTAATGATAGCGGCCACAAAAAATAAAGTGGCCACCAGGCCGCCGTGGATCATGGCATGTATATACGAATTGTGGATATGTTGAGAATTCAATAAGAGTCGATCTGTGTGAAATCCCCAGCCCAATAAGGGAGATTGTTTGATATATTCCAGGGCCTGCTTCCAGGTAAATTCACGTCCAGTAAGAGTAAATAACATGGCCAATTTTTCCTGGGCTCGCCATTTATATCCGACAACATAAAGAAGATAGGCCACTCCCGGTCCAATCAGGAAAAATTGCCACCGCAGTTGCCAGATTAAAGCAAACAAAAGTGAACTGACAGCTAAACCCAGCAAAGCTGTACGGGATTGACTCTGGGCCAGGAGGTATAAACCCGGAATTATTAAACCAAGCCAGAAATAATGCTTGGCTCCCCTTTTATATAAAAAACGAACTGAAGAGACTGTCAGGGTAATCAAAGCCAGCCGTCCTACGCCATTTGCCCTGATCACTCCCAAACCAAAGGGCAGCGAATAAAACATCTGCCTCATCTGGCCCATAAAACCAATTCGCCACATTTCAGGGAAGAACATTACAGTCAATCCAATAGCCACCACATAATTAATCCAGATTATCCTCTTCAATATCCTCAAGGCCTCTTCATGATTGGCCACCAAGGCCAATCCAAAAATCGGGGCTAAATACATTCCTCCCCAATATAAGGATATCTCTTTATTGGGTGAGGCCAGAGAAGCAAGAACTCCAGTTAACCCATAAGCCAGGAAAAGACCCAGGGGAGAGGAAAAAGAAGGAAGTTTTTCTCTCTTGAGAACAAACCATAAGATACTTAAATATAATGAAATAAGAGGAAAAAAAGCCCTAATTCCCTGAAACAAAGTTAAGGGGGAGGAAAACATAGCTGAGCTAACATTATAAAGTCCAGAATACATCCCGCCCCAGATCAATATCCAAAGAAATAGATATAGACTCATCAGGGACTCACCTTTCTTCTCGGTCTGCTTAATTCATTTTTAAGCCTAACACATTCCTGATAGAACTCGGCCATTTTCAGGCCCAGCTTTTCCCAGGTATAGACCTCATTTACTCTTTTCCTAGCTGCCTCTCCCATCTCCAGACAGAGCTGAGGATCCCTATACAATCTCTCCAGAGCAGCCACTATTTGCTGAATAATGATCTTTGGAGATGCAGGAGGTATCTTTATTCCCCATTCTTCCTTAACGTGTACTCCCGGCCCGCCAGCGTCGAGACAGACAACGGGTTTTCCACAGGCCATGGCTTCAATCACCACAGCTCCTCCTCCGTCGCGAAAACTGGGAAATAAAAAAACATCAATTTTTTTCATCTCTGCCAGCAACTTTTCCCGAGGAAGCCAGGGAAAAAACACCACTCTGTCTCTAACTCCCAGTTCTTCAGCCAGCCGAATCAATCCCTTTTCTTCGGGACCCGTGCCCACGATTAACAATCTGGCCTCGGGATGAAATTGAATAAAATGAGAGAAGGCCCGGAGTCCTAAGGAAAATCCCTTTAATCGGTGTAATCGCCCGGCCATCATCACCAAAAAATCCTTTTGTCGGCATCGCCCCAATCGCCCTCTTCTGATGTCCCGTCGATCAATTCCATTGACGGGAAATAAGCGTACCTTTGACTGAAATTTTCGGGGGATCTTTTCCTTAGTCTCTTGATTACAAACCAGGATAAGACAAGCCTTTCTCAAACACCGATGCCAGATAAATTGTTGTCGACTGAGCCACTGGGCTCCCCGCCGAAACTTCTCCGCCAATCTTCCCCAGAAACTAAATTCCCGCAACAAAGGTTTGGGCGTTTGTTGACCACCTCCTACTGGGCCCCAGATAAATCTAACTGGAAGAAACGCTCCAATGAAACTGGGAATCCAGTAGTTTCCAAAAGTTAAATGATGAGCCAGGTCAAATTGATACTTCCGATGAAGCTCCCGGGCTTTCAACCAGGCTAAAAATTGCCAGAGATAATAATAAATCCGCTGGGCAAATTCAACTTTATAAAATATTTTCCTTAAATTAAAAGGAAGTTGAATAAAAATTATATTAATATGGTTAATATTTCTGCTTGCCCTCTGTTCCAGAGCTTCCAGAACAGATTCCTGATTATAAGATTCTGTCAGCACCCAAANCCGATGATGCCGGCTTATCTGTTCTACCATTTTCCAGCCGAACAAATCCTCGCCCGGGTGTAATTTCCGTGAGGAAGAAGGATTAAAAGCATAAGCTGAGATGAGAACGCGCATCATTTACCGTTTCACTAAAAAAAGTTTTGCTGATTTTAACATACCCCAAATGTTCCCAGTAGCCCGGGCAATAAATTCTCTCTGAGCGGTTTTCAGAGCAAGAAACAGGCTCATCTGGCACCGCAGAATAAGAGCTAAATAACAACTGAGTAAAGATAATTCTTTATGTTTTCTGACGAAATAAAGGCGGTTGATAACTTCCCGGACCCCGAAAACAAAAGGGCTGCCTCGACCTGACTGGCCAGGGAGATGGTAATATCTTGCCTGGGCAATTATTAATAATTTATATTTTTTCCCTATTGAATAACTAAAATCCAAATCCTCTAAATAGCCATAGCCCGAAAAGTATTCATCAAAACGATGACGAGCGATCACCTCCCTTCGCCAGATAGCAGC